>JBGAPU010000133.1:0-14533 GCA_044221035.1 Chthoniobacteraceae bacterium
CCGTAGTATTCGCGGCGCTCGTTCTGCGCCTGCGCCACGGGCAGGTCGTAGCTCACCTCCAGCACCTCCGTGTCGCTGTCGCGCCAGTCCACCGGCTGCGATGTCCAGTGGTTGCTCACGTTGGCGACGGTGCGCGTGATTTCCTTCCCATTCGCCCGGTCGTAGAAGAGGACGAAGACCTTCATCTCCCGCACCGCCACCGGCTCGGACATCCGTGCGCGCACCGGCACGGCGAGCGAGAACCGCTTCGCCGACGACGAATCGCGCTCCTCGGACATCTCGATGCTCCCGATCGCGAGCATCTTGCCCTTTGGAATCTCCGCATTCCCTCCCGGCGCGCTGCCCGTCGAGCGCATCGTGTCCTGCACCGCCGACTCGAGCTTCGACTTCGCCATCGAAAAATAAAGCCCCGCGCGCTCGCCCATCACGAAGATGCGCTTCCACTGCTCGGCGGCCTTGTCCGGCAGGGTCATCTTCTCAAAGGTGAACGCCTGCTCGGCAATCGCGAGCGGGTTCGTGGGTTCGAGCCGCTCGGCCTCGCGCAGCTTCACCAGCGCACCCGCGGTGTCGCCGGAACTGCGCAGCAGCTTCCCCTGCTCGATCACATCCAGATACCGCGCGTCCGTCTTCGGCGTGAATGCGCTCAGCGGCACCGGCGTCGGGCGCGGCGGCGGAGTCGGCGAAGCCTGCGCGAGCCCCGTTCCCTCCTCCGCCGGCGGCTTCAGCGGCTCTGCGTGGGGCAGGACCGGTTTCGGCCCCGGAGGCCGTTCCTCCGTGCCATTCGCCAGCGGGTCCACATTGCCCAGCGGCATCGGATCCTCCGGCGGCGGCGCCTCGGCGACCAGCTTGGTCACATCGATCTTCATCGGCGGCGTGTGCGCCGGTTCCTCGGCGCTTTCCGCGGGAACACGCCCCTTCTTGAAAAACGCCACCGTCACCGCGCCGAGCTGGAATACCGCGACTGCGGCGAGGATGCCGCCCGCGATCACTGCCGTGCGTCCGAACCGAGGGGATTGGATGGGTGACTTGGGACGCATGAAGCCTTTGAGGGTCGCGCACGCTATGCGTCCGCAATAGGTGTGTCAACGAGCCGCACGCCTCGCGCCGCGCATAATGTGAACCGCCACAAAACGTGTCCCATTCCGCCCTGTCCGTGCGGTTCTAACTGAACCCGCCGCTTCGGATTGACCACGCACCCATGAAACTCCTCCGCCCCCCTCTCCTGCTCGCCGCCGCGCTCGCCGCCACCGTGCTGGCAGCACCCGCCAAGCTCGCGACCGCGGCCGCGCCGGTGCTGAATGTCGCCGACGGCGCACCGTTCGCACCGGACCTCACGAAGCCGCTCGGGCCGGAATGGAAAATCGTGAAGGGCACCTGGACTGCGGAGAACGGCGAGCTGCGCGGCGACGAGGTGCCGGCGGACAAGCATTCCGCCGTGCTGTGGCATCCGGGCAAGGTGGAGTCGCTCATCATCCAGTGCGAGTTCCGCCTCGGCAATGCGGGGGCCTTTTACGTGGGCTTCGACGGCCAGCGCCACGTCGGCCGCCTCTTGGTGCGCGGCAATTCCATCGGCCTCTACGACGACAGCCCGGAGCCAAACCTGAAACCCGGCGAGAAGCCGAAGAGCCATCCGCTCTCCACTTTCGCGACAAAGCTGAGCGCGGACGAATGGCATCCGCTCACGCTGGAGATCCGCGGTGACGAGATGGCCGCGCTCGTCGCTGGCGTGCAGCTCAAGGCGCAGCACCCGTATCTCGCCACGCCGAAGGAGCGGTTCTGGTTTGCCGTCGGCGGAAAGGACCTGCGCATCCGCAACCTCAAGGTCTGGAACGCAAAGCCGAATCCCGGCTGGCCGAACCTCAGGGGCCAGTTCGGCAAGTGAAGGCGCCGCCCTGCTCCGGCGACGCGGATTTTCACCGCCACCGCGCACCGCGGCGCACACAGTCTCCCAATCGAATCATGAAAAACCTCCCCGTCCTCCTCGTCCTCCACCTCCTCGCCGCGTGCGGATTCGCCGCCGCGCCAAACATCGTCCTGCTCATGGGCGACGACCACGGCTGGGAGGAGACCGGCTACCACGGGCATCCGCACGTGAAGACGCCGGTGCTCGATGAAATGGCGGCGACCGGATTCCGGTTCGAGCGGTTCCATTCGGCGCACCCGAGCTGCTCGCCGACACGCGCGAGCTTCCTCACAGGGCGCCACCCGAACCGCATGGGCACATTCGCACCCGGCTGGTCCTTCCGGCCCGAGGAGATCACGCTCGCGCATGTCCTGCGGAAGGCGGGCTACCAGTGCGGTCATTTCGGCAAATGGCACGTGGGCGCGGTGAAAGCCGGCTCGCCGGTGAATCCGGGAGCGATGGGGTTCCACGAGTGGCTTTCGCACGACAACTTCTTCGAGCTGAATCCGTCGCTCTCGAGGAATGGCGGACCACCCGAGGTCATCAAGGGCGAGAGCTCCGAGATCGTCGTGCGCGCGGCGATTGACTTCATTGAGCGCGCCCGCGCGGAGAAGAAGCCGTTCTTCACCGTCGTGTGGTTCGGCTCGCCGCACGAGCCCTACAGCGGACTGCCCGCCGACCTCGCGCTCTACGACGACCTGCCGGCGAAATATTCGGCGAAGAAGGTGAAGCTCACCTCGAACGAGACCGGCGGACCAGTGACGCGCCCGCAGGGCGAGGTGCTGCGCGAGCGCTACGCGGAGATCACCGCGATGGACCGCGCCATCGGGATGATGCGGAAGCACCTCGCCTCGCACGGCCTCCGCGATGACACGCTCCTCTTCTACTGCGGCGACAACGGCACTTCGCCTGATGCGTCGCTCGCATCGCCGCACCGCGGCGCGAAGGGCGTGGTGTATGAGGGCGGGACGCTGGTGCCGGGACTCATCGAGTGGCCCGCCCGCATCAGGCAGCCGCGCACGACGAACTTCGTCGCGACGACCAGCGACCTCCTTCCGACGCTCTGCGCGATCACCGGCCAGCCGCTCCCCGCCCGGCCGCTCGACGGCATAGACCTCACGCCGGTGCTCGACGGCAAGATGGCCGAGCGCCCGGGGCCCATCGGCTTTTGGGAATACAACACCGGGCGGTTCAAGGGCGCCAAGACCGAGCCCTACATCGACCCGAAGCTGCAGGAAGGCACCACTCCGCTCGTGAAGCGCATGGGAAACAAGGCGACGCGCGACTTCAACAACGTGCGCCATCCCGGGGAGATCACCGAGGCCGACTACCTCGGCCCGCGCGCGCTCATCGACGGCAAGTTCAAGCTCGTGATCCACGATCCGAAGAACGGCGAGCCAAAGCGCGAGCTCTTCGACCTTGAGAAGGATCCCGGCGAAAAGACGAACCTGCTCGACCAGCAACCTGAGGCCGCCGCGAAGCTTCAGAAGGAGCTTCGCGACTGGCAGACCTCCGTGCTGAGGAGCCTGACCGGCGCCGACTATCGCAAATGAAGACCTCCCCGCCGGCCCCGGCGGATCCCACAAGTGCGCCGGCGTCGCAGTCATCCCGATCTCCAGACTCAGCATCGCGCCGTGAAGCTTGCCACCGATCGCGCAGCCACCCCCGCTCAAACCCTCCCATGAAGAAGATCACCGCCTTTCTCCTCGCCCTGATTCTTTGCCTCGCGCCTGCGCGCTCCGCGGACAAGCCGAACATCATCTTCATCCTCGCCGACGACCTCGGACAGATGGACGTGGGCTGCTTCAACCCGAAGACCTTTTACGAGACGCCGAACATCGACACGCTCGCGAAGCGCGGGATGAAGTTCACGCAGGCGTATGCGGCGTGCTGCGTGTGCTCGCCCACGCGTGGCTCGATCATGACGGGCAAATACCCGCCGCGATTCGGCATCACGGATTTCATTCCCGGTGCGGCGTCGGGGAAGCTGAACTCCGCGCCGAATGCGAATCATCTGCCGCTGGAAGAGGTGACCATCGCGGAGTCGCTGCGCGATGGTGGCTACCAGACATTCTTCGCCGGAAAATGGCACCTCGGCGGCGGCGAGTTCCATCCCGGCGCGCAGGGATTCCCGGCAGAACTCACGAACGGCGAGGGCAAGAAGGGCAACGTGCAGTTTTGGTATCCGAAGTCCGAGCTGCCGGTGCCCGATCATCGCGACGACCCGAAGACGACCGACCGCATCGCGAACGAGGCAGTGAAGTTCATCGACTCGCACAAGGACGGACCGTTCTTCGCCTACCTCCCATTCCTCGCCGTGCACACGCCCATCGGCGCGCGCGCGGACCTCGTGGAGAAATACACAAGGAAGGCCGCGTCCGCGCCAGCCGACCGATTTGGTCAGGAGCGCGACCGCAAGGTGCGGCTCGTGCAGAACAATCCGGTGTATGCGGCGATGCTCGAGCAGCTCGACACCGCCATCGGCCGCGTAGTCGCCGCCGTGGAGAAGAACGGCCTGACGCAGAGAACGATCATCGTCTTCATGTCCGACAACGGCGGACTCGCCACGGTCAACAACCCGCCGACGTCCAACTTCCCGCTGCGCGCGGGCAAGGGCTGGCCCTACGAGGGCGGCGTGCGCGAGCCGCTCATTGTCTGCGCGCCCGGCGTGACGAAGCCCGGCAGCACCTGCGACTCGCCGGTCATCAGCACAGACTTCTACCCCACCCTGCTGCAGCTCGCCGGCATGGAGCTGAAACCACAGCAGCACCTCGATGGCGTGAGCTTCCTCCCGCTGCTGAAGGGCGGAACGATGCAGCGCGGCAAGCCGCTCTTCTGGCATTACCCGCACTACCACGGCGCTGGCTGCGCGCCGAACGGCTCGATCCGCGACGGCGACTGGAAGCTCATCGAGTGGTTCGAAGACGGCGCGCTCGAGCTTTACAACATCGCCCGCGATCTCAGCGAGGAGCACAATCTCGCGATGGAAAACCCCGACAAAGTGAAGGAGCTGCACGCCAAACTCGCCGCGTGGCGAAGGCAAGTCGGCGCACTGATGCCGACGCCGCGCACCGGGGTGGAACCCGATCAACCGAAGAAGAAAAAGAGAACCGAATGAGAACCGCCTTCGCCTTCATTGCATCCTTGGCGCTCCACGCATCCTTGAGCGCTGCCGACGTGTTCATCGTCGAGAACGGCGAGCCGCGCGCTGAGATCGTCATTCCGGAAAAGCCCACGCGCATGCAGCGCGTCGCGGCGGATGAATTCCGGGGCAACGTGCAGAAGATCACGGGAGCACGTTTGCCAATCGTCACTCAGCCGAGCGGCAAGGCGGTGAAGGTCTTCATCGGCGAAAGCGCGTCGAATCCGGTGAAGGCGGCGAATTTGAAAAACGGCGCGTATCGCATCCAGACCGGTGCCGATTGGATCGCGCTTGTGGGCGACGACTCGGACTTCGCGCCGACCGCGCCGTGGGCGAAGTCCAACGCGGACATCGCCCGCGCGCAGGCCGAGTGGGAGAAGACAATGGGCGCTCCCTACGGCATGCAGCGGACCGGCCTCTACAAGAACAAGCTCCGTCTCCCTGCCGAAACCGGCAAACCCGACGGCGCTGCCACGGAGAAGAACGAGTCTCTTGAAATCTGGGGGCTGGACGAGCGCGGCAGCTTCAACGCGGTGGCAGCCTTCTTCCACAAGCTCGGCGCGCGCTGGTATCTGCCCGGCGAACTCGGCGAGGTGATGCCCTCGATGAAATCGATCCCGCTGGCGAGGCTGGACGAGACGGTGCAGCCGGATTTCCCGCTGCGGCAGTTCAATTTCCGCTTCGGCACCGCGGGCCCCGACGTTGCTCGCTGGATGATGCGTCTCGGCACGCGCAACGACGAGAGCATCCTCATCGCGCACGGCCTCGCGACGATGACGAACCGCGACGCCGTGAACGCGCTGCACCCCGATTGGTTCGCGGTTTACGGGGGCAGGAGCGACTTCAAGTCCGGCTACTCGAAGTGCCAGCTCTGCTATTCGAATGAGGAGCTGTTCCGCGAGACGGTGCGCTATGCACGCGCGCTGCTCGACACGTATCCGCTAAAGACGGTGTCCATCATGCCGCCGGACGGCTACACGGCGATCTGCCAGTGCGCGAAATGCAAGGGCAAGGACATGCCCGAGCGCGGCGAACGCGGGCTGCTGAGCGACCACGTGTGGGATTTCGCCAATCGCGTGGCGAAGGAGATCGCGAAGAGCCATCCGAAGGCCAGGGTGCTCAACTGCGCCTACGGCGCCTACACGCTGCCCCCGGCGAATATCGGGAAGCTGGAGCCGAACGTCGTCGTCTGCATCGTGGGCGGACGCCGTCCGATCAACAAGGTGGGCAGGAAGGGCGAAGGCGAATCCGCGCCCGAAGCGCTGCGCGCCGCGTGGGTGAAGAAGACCGACAACCCGATCCTCTTTTTTGAAAACTACCCGTTCACCGCGCGCGGCTGGTATCTGCCGGCATTCTCCGCGCATGCGCTCGGCGATACGGTGAACGCGACCAAGGGCGTCTCGCAGGGCGAGGACATATGGCTCAGCGCCGCGCAGGATTTCGCGACGAACGGAATCGGATTCAACCACTTCCTCGTCTATTTCACCGCGCGCGCCTACTGGGGCGGCAAAGGCTACGATTCGGATGCCACGCTGCGCGAATACTGCCGCCTGTTTTACGGCCCGGCAGAAGCGGAGATGCTCGCATTCTTCAACTACTGCGAAGCCAACTGGAGCGCGATGGAGGACGACAAGGCGAAGGCCGACGAGGCGCTCGCGCTCTTTGAAAAGGCGAAGGCGAAGACCGGCGCTGCGAGCGTGCATGGCAGGCGCGTCGCGCTCATCGACGACTACTTGAAGGGGCTGCGCATGAAGTCACAGCAGCTCGGCCAGAAGCGCGGACCCGTCCCGGTTGTGCGGCTCGTCGGAGAAGCCAAATCCATCGTCATCGACGGCAAGCTCGACGACGAATACTGGCAGGCATGCCCAGCGGCATCGACGGGCCGGCTGCGCGAATTGCAGACCGGACGCACACCGACGTTCGGCACCTCGTTCAAAGCCGGATGGCTCGGCAACAGCGTCATTCTCGCGATCCACTGCGAGGAACGTCCTGGCGAAAAGCCGGTGAGCACGGCCACCCGCAACGACGACCCGGCACTCTGGCACGGCGACGCCATCGAGATCGAACTCGAGACGGAGACACACTCGTATTACCAAATCGCGGTGAGTCCGGACGGGCGCATCGTGGACCTCGACCGCGGCGCTCCGAAGGGACAGTGGTTCGGCTGGAACTCAAAGGCGGAGGTCGCCACGCACATCGCGGATGACCATTGGGACGTCGAGATTCGCATTCCTGTCACTCAGGATGAAAACGATCCGCTGCACCAAGTCATCGGCCGCAGGCCGACGCAGAGCCTCCCCTGGCACATCAACATCTGCCGCCAGCGCATGCGTGAAAACGGCATGGAAGCCTCCGCGATTTCGCCAACCGGCACGGCGAATTTCCACGACACGATGCAGTTCGCACACTTCTTCTCGGGACGCTCGCATCAGTTTGAATCCGATCCCACAGCGCCGAATTTCACCCGGGCACTCAAGGCCGCCGCTGCGCTGCCAAAACCCGAAGCGCTGAAGGCTCTGACCGCGCTCGCCGGCGGCGAGCAGGGAAAGGCCACGGATTTGCAGAAGGCCGAGGCGCTCAAACAGGCCGCGTCGATCGCGCGTGCGCTGAAGGACACCGCGCTGGCAGCGAAACTCGCGGCGGACATCCCCATTGAAGCCGTCCGGAAAACTGCCGTGATGCTCAACTTGAATGCCGAGCGCAAATTCGCGGATGTCATCCAGCAGTTCGGCAGCGAGGATCTTGCGCGCTGGCCCTTCTGGGCAGCGGGGGAAGGCCATCTCGCACGAAGCGCCGCCTTTGCCTCCAGCGGCGACAAAGCCCGGGCTGACGCCGATCTGCGCGCGGCACTCGAATTGACGAGCGACAAACAGTTGCGCCGGCAAATCGAGCGCGGCCTAGGCATTGAGGCGAAGCGTTGACGCCGACCTCCCGTTTTCCGAACCCAATCCATCGAATTATTCCCGAATGAATTTCCCCCGTTCTTCCATGAGAAAAGCTGCCTCGCTCTTACTCCTCCTCGCGCTCGCCCTAGTCGCGCCAGCCGCTGAGAAACCAAACATCATCTTCATCCTCAGCGATGACCTCGCGCAGGGCGACCTCGGATGCTACGGTCAGAAGCTCATTCGAACGCCAAACCTTGACCGCATGGCCGCCGAAGGCACGCGCTACACTCAGGCCTATTGCGGGACGACCGTGTGCGCGCCGTCGCGCACGTCGCTGATGATCGGCCAGCACACCGGGCACTCGCCGGTTCGGGCGAACCGCGAGATCAAACCGGAAGGCCAGATGCCGCTGCCAGCGGGCACGTTCACGGTCGCGCAGCTTTTGAAAAGCGCCGGCTACGCGACGGCGTGCGTCGGCAAGTGGGGCATGGGCATGTTCGACACTACGGGCAGCCCGCTGAAGCTCGGGTTCGACCACTTCTTCGGCTACAACTGCCAGCGCCACGCCCACTCGTATTTCCCGACGTATCTCTACAACGACGACAAGCGCTTTGAACTCGCGGGCAACGACGGCAACACCAAGGCGGAAGGCAAGGGCGCCATCTACGCGCAGGATTTGATCTCGGCGGAGACGCTCAAGTTCATCGGGGCGAACAAGGACCGACCGTTCTTCCTCTACCACTCAATCACGCTCCCGCATGGCGCGTTTCAGATCAACGACCAGGGCATCTACAAGGACAAACCGTGGACCGAGCAGGAGAAAAACTACGCCGCGATGGTCACGCGCCTCGACACCGACGTGGGCCGCATCCTCGCGCTGCTGAAGGAACTGAAGCTCGACGAGAAGACACTCGTGATGCTCGCCGGCGACAACGGCTCATCCTTCCCTCCGAACTCGCCGCTCGGCCAGCGCTTCGAGCAGGCGGCAAACGGTCTGCGCGGCTTCAAGCGCGCTCTCTACGAAGGCGGCCTGCGCAACGCCGCGATCGCGCGCTGGCCCGGCGTCGTGCCGGCCGGTCGCGTGAGCGACGAAGCGTGGGCGTTTTGGGATTTTCTGCCGACGTGCGCGGATCTCAGCGGGGCCAAAATCCCGGCCACCGCGCGCATCGACGGCCTCTCGCTCGTCCCGTTTCTCAAAGGCGGCGCCGCCCCGAGGCGAGAATATTTCTACTGGGAGCTGCACGAGGGCACATCGCTTCAGGCGGTGCGCTGGGGCGATTGGAAAGCGGTGCGCAACGGGCCATCAAAACCGATCGAACTCTACGACCTCAAAGCTGACGCCGCCGAGTCCCACGACCTCGCCGCCGGCAAGCCCGACCTCGTCACCAAAGCGGAGTCGCTGATGAAGGCGGCGCGCATCGACGATCCGAACTGGCCGCTGACGGACGCGCCGAAGAAGGGCAAAAAATGATCGCTCCTGACAAAGCCGTGAAGCGGCTCATCCACCATCTCCTGCTCACATTCGCCACCAGCCTCGCTCTGCTCGTTGCATTGCCGTGCTTCGCAGCCACGAAGCCCACGATCGTGGTCTTTCTCTCCGACGACCACGGGCTGCTCGACTCGACGCCTTACGGCTCGCGCGACGCACGCACACCGCAGATGCAGCGCCTCGCCGATGGGGGGATGGTTTTCACCCGCGCCTTTGTGGCGTCGCCCGCATGCGCGCCGAGCCGTGCGGCGCTGCTCACCGGCCTCATGCCCGCGCGCAATGGCGCGGAAGCCAACCATACCTACAAGCGCGACGGCATCACCTCCCTGCCAGAGTCGCTGCGCGCGGCGGGTTATGAAACTGCGGCCTTCGGAAAAGTGGCCCACGGCAACAAGGATGTCGCGCGCCACGGCTTCGACCACACCGACCCCGATCATCACGCCGCGACCGTGGAGGAATACCTCACGCGTCGCGATTCAGAGAAGCCGCTCTGCCTTTTCGTCGGCACGCACTCGCCGCACGTGCCGTGGCCCGAAAACGCCGGCTACGACCCTGCGACGGTCACGCTGCCTGCGAAGTTCGTTGACACCCCGGAGACACGCGCGCAGCGCACGCGCTATCTCAGTGCCGTCACGCAGGCCGACACCGACCTCGGCTCCATCTACGACCTCGCGAAAAGGCGCTTCGATCCCGCAGACACCCTGTTCATTTACACGAGCGATCACGGAGCCCAGTGGCCCTTCGCAAAGTGGAACCTCTACGACACGGGCATCCGCGTGCCCTTCCTCGCCGTGTGGCCCGGCGTCATCAAGCCCGGCACCCGCTCCGATGCGATGATCCAGTGGATCGATCTCCTGCCCACGCTCATCGACGTCGCCGGAGCTACCGTGCCGGCTGGGATCGACGGCCACTCCTTCGCCGGCGTGCTGCGCGGCACCGCGTCCGAGCACCGTGCGGAGATTTTCACCACTCACAGCGGTGACGGCGACAAAAACGTCTATCCCATCCGCGCGCTGCGCTCCGGCTCGTTCAAATACATCCTCAACCTGCTGCCGGACATGGCGCACACCACGCACATCGACCGCGGCGCTGGCAGCGGCGACGGCTGGCGCTATTTCGACGAGTGGATCGCCGCCGCAAAAGGCGACGCGGCTGCCGCCGCGACAGTGCGCGCGTATCACCGGCGTCACGCCGAGGAGCTTTACGATCTGCAAGCCGACCCCGACGAACTGCACAACCTCGCCGCCGATCCGAAGCACGCCGAGCGTCTCCGGCAGATGCGCGCGCAGCTCGACGCTTGGATGAAGGAACAAGGCGATCTGCGCACCGTCTTCGACAAACCTCACCTGCTCGACAAACCTTACCCGTCCCGCGTGCCCGCCGATGCCGCGCGCAAAGGCGCCAAGAAGAAGCCACAGAATTAATCCACCACTCCATGCATCGCTCCCTCCTCCTGCTCGCACTCCTCGGCACCGCAGTCGCCGCCGAAAATGCCAAGCCACTCATCGACGAAAACTTCTCTGCGCCCACGCTCCCCGCAAACTGGCAGCCCGGCGGACGTCCTGCTTCATTCACTATCGTGGACGGCGCACTGCGCGGTGTCGCGCAGCCAGACAACTCCCACGGGCCTTCCATCGGAGTGCCCATCGAGGGCCGCGACCTCAGCGTGAAGTTTCGGGTGAAATTTGCGCGCAAGGGCTACTTCCTCTTCCTCATCGACGGCGACAGCCAGTTCGGCGGGCAGGCTCATCTACTGCGCTTCGCGCTCGACGGAAACTTCATGCAGCTCGCGCAGGACCGCGGAAGCCTCGAGTCGAAGATGGCGCAGAAGAAGGAAAAAGACGCCGCAGCGAAAGCGGGCACAAAGCCACCGCAGCCGACGAAGGAGCAGCTCGCCGACGCAAAGTTTTACCGCACCGAGTCACTTGCCCGGACGCCGATGAAGGCCGGGGAGGAATGGCACACGGTGAAGATCGAAGTGCGCGGCAACAGCGTCACAGCCCAAGTGGACGGACTCCCGGCATTGAGCGGCAATGGCACCGTCCTCGACGTGAAGAAGTCGCGCGTCGTTTTCCTCGTCGGTATTGCGGGCGAGGTCCGCATCGACGACGTGAAGGTCTCACCGCTTTGACGCACACCCGCAACCGCCTCCTCGATCGTCCGCACCAACTTCAACACCCCGCCATGATACGCCTCACCGCGCTCCTCGCGCTCCTCGCATCCGCATTCTCGCCGCTGCTCCACGCGGCGACACCAAAGCCGAATGTCGTCCTCATCTTCATCGACGACATGGGCTACGGCGACATCGGGCCGTTTGGCTCGAAGGTGAACCGCACGCCGAACCTCGACCGGATGGCGAGCGAGGGGATGAAGCTCACGTCGTTCTACGCGGCGCCGGTCTGCTCAGTGTCGCGCGCGCAGGTCATCACCGGTTGCTACGGCCAGCGCGTGTCGCTGCCCGGCGTGCTCTTTCCCGGCGCGCCGACGGGCATCAGCAGCAAGGAGCACACGATCGCGGAACTGATGAAGGCCCAAGGCTACGCGACGATGTGCATCGGCAAGTGGCACCTCGGCGACCAGCCGGAATTCCTGCCGACGCGCCACGGTTTCGACCACTACTTCGGCATCCCGTATTCGAACGACATGCTGAAGCCCGCGAAGGTGAACGGCCAGCGCGTGGTGCCGCTCGTGCGCGATGAAAGAGTGCAGGAGCTTCTCCTCGAGGACGAGCAGGACGGCATCACCGAGCGCTACACGGATGAGGCGGTGAAATTCATCACGGAAAGCAAATCGCGGCCATTCTTCCTCTACCTGCCGCACAACGCAGTGCACACGCCGATTCATCCCGGCGCAAAATTCCGCGGCAAGTCGGCGAACGGGCGCTTCGGCGACTGGGTCGAGGAGGTGGACTGGAGCGTGGGCCGCGTGCTCGACACGCTGCGAGACCTAAAACTCGCGGAAAGCACGCTCGTGATGTTTTCCAGCGACAACGGCCCGTGGCTCATCAAGGGCGCCGACGGCGGCAGCGCCGGGCCTTTGCGCGGGGGCAAAGGCAGCACGTGGGAGGGCGGTGTGCGCGAACCCACGCTCGCATGGTGGCCGGGAAAAGTCACGGCGGGCTCCGTGTGCGATGCGATCGCAGGCAACATCGATTTTCTCCCGACCTTCGTGAAGCTCGCAGGCGGCGCAGTGCCACAGGACAACAAGATCGACGGCCGGGACATCTCGCCGCTGCTGCTGGGGCAAACGAAGGCGTCGCCGCACGAGGCTCGCTACTATTATGCGGGCTACAAACTCCAAGCGGTGCGCAGCGGCCCTTGGAAACTCGCCATCGCACCGCAGCCTGAAGGCACCGCAAAGGGCGGCCCCGGCGTCCCTGCGTCGCTGGAAAAGCCGCGCCTCTACAATCTCAATGCCGACATCGGCGAACAAAACGACGTCGCGGAAAAGAATCCCG
The DNA here is from genome assembly GCA_044221035.1 of Chthoniobacteraceae bacterium. GTDB lineage: Bacteria > Verrucomicrobiota > Verrucomicrobiia > Chthoniobacterales > Chthoniobacteraceae > SXWH01. Next base: position 12,877 of record JBGAPU010000133.1, read on the forward strand.
AAGTCGTCGCGCGCCTGAAAGCTCTCGCGGTGAAAATGGCCGCCGAACTCGGTGATGGAAAGCCCGGCCCGGAAGTCCGCGAAGCGGGTCACGTCGAACACCCGGTGACGCTCTATCCCACTGCGGACGACGGGAAAAGGGGGCCGAAGACGGGCAAGGGCGCAGCCGCCGATTCGGGAACGAACACGGACACGCTCGAAAACCTCAAAGTGGGCGACACGGTCGCGAGTCCGCGGGCTCCGCAGGTTTCCGGCAGACCGATCACGATCACCTGCGAGATCGAGACGAAGGCGCGCGACGGCGTCATCGTCGCACACGGCGGCGTGATGGGCTACACGCTCTACTTGAAGGAAGGCCGCGTCGTGTTCGGCGTGCATCTGCCGTCGAAGGCCATCGTGCGGGTCTCCTCGCCGTCCGCGATTGAAGGCAAGGTTGTCATCGAGGCGCGCCTTGCTGCGGATGGCGCGATAACACTCTCGCTCGACGGCAAACCGGTCGCCAGCGGCAACGCGGGCGGCACCCTGAACCGCCAGCCCGCGGAGAACTTCTGCGTTGGCCACGACGACAAAGTCACCGTGGATCAATACGACGGCAAAACGCAGTTCACGGGAACCATCCGCAATTTGAAAGTGACGACTGCCGGCGCAGGGACCGCGCGCTAACTCCCTGCCTCCCCTCCGATTTCCGCACGATGAAAACCGCCCTCACCCTCCTCACCTTCATTCTCTCCACACCCGGCTTCGCGGCCGATGCTCCCAAGCTCGCCGCCGCGACGGAGAGCGACGCGCGCCTTCACTCCGACGGCAAAGGCTGGCGTCTCGACCGCGCGAAAATCACCGACCCGAAGCGGCCGCGCGTGCTGCTCATCGGCGATTCAATTTTGAACGGCTACATGAAGGGCGTCCTCACCGCGCTCGATGGCAAAGCCTACGTCGACGCGTGGGTGAACCCGTATAACCAGAGCGAGCACCTCAACAAAACCATCCTGCCCGAAGTGCTCGCAAACGGCCCGTATGACGTCGTTCATTTCAACATGGGCCTGCACGGCTGGCAGGAGGGGCGCATCAAAGCGGGCACCTTCGAGCCGCTCACGAAAGGTTACGTCGAAGCCATCCGCGCGAAGCTGCCAAACGCGAAGATCATCTGGGCCAGCAGCACACCCGTGACGAAGGAGAAGCAGCCGCTCGAGCTCGACGCAGACATCAACCCAGTCATCATCGAGCACAACCGCATGGCGGCGAAGGTCATGTCCGAGCTCGGCGTGCCCGTGAACGATTTCTACGCGCTGCTCGTGGACAAGCGCGACCTCGCCCGCGGCGACCGCTTTCACTGGACAGCTCCGGCCTACAAGCTCCTCGCCGAGCGCGCCACCGAATCCATCCTCGCGGCACTCACAGCCAGACAGAAATAGCACATGAAAAATTCCTCCCGACTCCTCGCAGTCCTGCTTTGCGCGCTGCTCGGCGCGCTTTCCCCCGCATCCCGCGCCGCCGACACGCGCCCAAACGTCCTCTTCCTCTTCGCCGACGACCAGCGTGCGGACACGATCGCGGCGCTCGGCAATCCCGTCATCAAGACCCCCGCGCTCGACCGGCTCGTCCACCGCGGCCTTTCATTCGGACGCGCCCACATGCAGGGCGGCCTGCAGGGCGCCACG
>JBGAPU010000014.1:0-73885 GCA_044221035.1 Chthoniobacteraceae bacterium
CATCCTCCTCGCCGGCGAGATGGACGGCATCACCGCGGCGAGCGTCATCCGGGGCAACGAGGAAATCCCCGTCGTCTTCCTCACGGCGCATTCCGATCAGGCGACCCTCGAGCGGGCGCTCGGCGCCGCGCCCTTCGGCTACATCGTGAAACCCTTCCAGCCCCGCGAGCTGAAGGTCACCATCGAGGTTGCGCTCTACAAGCACGCCAGGGAGGTGGAGACCCGCCGCCTCGTCATGGAACTCGAATCCGCGCTCGCGAAAGTGAAGCTCCTCAGCGGCCTCCTTCCCATCTGTGCAGGCTGCAGCAAAATCCGGGATGAGCACGGTGCGTGGCAGGAGATCGAAAACTACGTCACCGCCCACAGCGAGGCGGAGTTCACGCACGGCATCTGCCCCGGCTGCGAGGCGACGCTCTACCCGGAGCTCTTCGGGAAGCTGTAGCCGGCGCGCCCGGAGGGGCGGCCGGCGGAGAATGGGGCCTCCGCGCCGACTTTGTGGAGCGACACGAGCGCCGTCCGCCGACTTCCGGAAACTGCCTCCGACCTCCGCCCGAAGCTCGACGCCCGCCGGACGCCGGAGATGGTGGCGGGATGAAACGCACCCTCACCCTCCTTGCCGCGCTCGTCCTCGTTCTGTCGGCGCTCCCCGCGCTGCGCGCCGCCGAAGCGCCGTCGCGGAAGCCCAACGTCCTCGTCATCCTCTGCGACGACCTCGGGCGCGGGGACTACTCGGCGTTTGGCACGAAGGACATCCGCACGCCGAACATCGACCGGATCGGCCGCGAGGGGATGACCTTCCAGAACTTCTACGCGAACTCCTGTGTCTGCTCGCCCACGCGCGCGGCGCTGCTCACCGGCTGCCATCCGGACCGCGTCGGCGTGCCGGGCGTCATCCGCGAGGAGGAGCCGGACAACTCGTGGGGCCACCTCGCGCCGCACGCCACGCTGCTCCCGCAGGTGCTCCGGGGCGCGGGCTATCACAGCGCCATCGTCGGCAAGTGGCACCTCGGCATCACCGCGCCGAACACGCCCACCGGGCGCGGCTTCGATTTCTTCCACGGCTTCCTCGGCGACATGATGGACGACTACTGGACGCACCTGCGCCACGGGCAGAACTTCATGCGCCGCAACCTCGAGACCGTCACGCCCGAGGGCCACGCCACGGACATCTTCACCGCATGGGCCTGCGACTACCTCGCCGGGCGCGCGAAGGAGACCGCGCCCTTCCTCCTCTACCTCGCCTACAATGCCCCGCACGGCCCTGTGCAGCCGCCGCCCGACTGGCTGGAAAAAGTCCGCCAGCGCGAGCCCGGCATGTCCGAGAAGCGCGCGAAACTCGTCGCGCTCATCGAGCATCTCGACTCAGGCATCGGCAGGGTCCTCGCTACGCTCGACGAGCTGAAGCTCGCGGAGAACACGCTCGTGATTTTCTCCTCCGACAACGGCGGCCTGCTCGCCGAGGGCGCGAACAACGGCCCGTGGCGCAGCGGCAAGACGCACATGTATGAGGGCGGTCTGCGCGTCCCCGGCCTCGCGCGCTGGCCCGGCCGCATCCAGCCCGGCAGCGGCACCGGCCGCATCGCGCTCTCGATGGACATCTTTGCCACCGCCTGCGAGGCCGCCGGTGTGAAGCCGCCCGCGGACATCGACGGCGTGAGCTTCCTCCCGACGCTGCTCGGCCAGCCTCAGCCCGAGGCGAAGCGCGACCTCTACTTCGTCCGCCGCGAGGGCGGCCCGCAATACTGCGGCAAGACCATCGAGGCCTTCACGCGCGGCGAGTGGAAGCTCGTGCTCGACAGCCCGTTCGCGCCGCTCGAGCTCTACAACCTCCAGCGCGACCCCGCCGAGAGCACCGACCTCGCGGGAAAGGAGAAGGCCGTCGTGCGCGACCTCACCGCGGAGCTGCGCCGCCACATCCAGCGCGGCGGCCAGGTGCCGTGGCAGGCGCCAAAGCGCGCGCCTGCGGGCGGCGAGTGAGCCGCGCGGCGCCACATCTCCGAGTCACCCAGCCGCCGCGTCCCGAACTTCCCGCACAAACGCCTGTCATCTCCCGCCGCCCGCGCCATCTTCCCGGTGGCAGCACCACACGGCACACACCTCGCACTCCATGAAACCCGACCCTTTCCTCGCCAACGCCACCAACGCGCTCCAGCAGCTCCGCAGCCGGTGGGAGAAGGGTCTCGCCGGCCACGGTGAGGTGCATGGGCGGCAGGAGCCGTTTCCGCAGGACCACAATTTTGTGATGCGCGCCGGTCTGAGCTGGACCACGCGCGGGCACACCTTCGTCCTCATGGCCGTCCTCGACATCCCCGGCCAGAACATCCATTTCGCCGCCGAGTGCGACGGTGGCGGCAGCACTCTGCTGGGCCCGGCGCATCCCCGGGAATGCAATGAGGAGCTGGCCGATGCGGTCCTCGCCGAGTTTCAGCGCTGGGTTGCAGGCAGTCTCGGCGAGTAGCGGCGCGGGCGGATTCGTCCCGGCGGGAATGAGGGGTTGTGCATGGGTGGGGCGGTGCGATGGTGGGGCCTTGAAGGGAACCTCGCCATAGATTCCGCCCGCCCGAAGCGGATCGCCTTCCTCGGTGGATACGAGCCACGCCGTTGCGGGATAGCCACATTCACGAGCGACCTTTGCGAGGCGGTGGCGGGGGAGGCGCCGGGCGTGGAATGCCATGCGGGGGCGATGAACGACCGCATCGACGGCTACCCGTATCCGCCGCGGGTGCGCTTCGAGATTCTGGAGAAGGACTTGGATTCCTACCGGCGAGCGGCGGACTTCCTGAACTTCAACAATGCGGACGTGCTCTGCGTGCAGCACGAGTTCGGCATCTTCGGCGGTGCGGCCGGGAGCCACGTGCTGGCGCTCCTGAAGGAAGTGCGCATGCCGGTGGTGACGACGCTGCACACGGTGCTGCGCGCTCCGAATCCCGCGCAGCGCCGGGTGATGGAGGAGATCGTGCGCCGCAGCGACCGGCTCGTGGTGATGGCGCACAAGGGCGCGGAGATCCTGCGCGAAGTTTACGCCGTGCCGGACGCGAAGCTGGACGTGAGGGAAAGACGGTGCTGCTCACCTTCGGCCTGCTCGGGCCGGGGAAGGGGATCGAGCACGTGATCGAGGCGCTGCCGGAGATCGTGCGGCGGCACCCGGACACCGTTTACATCGTGCTCGGGGCCACGCACCCGCACCTTGTGGAGCGCGAGGGCGAGAGCTACCGGCTCGGGCTCGAGCGGCTCGCGGAGGACCGCGGCGTGAAGGAGCACGTCATCTTCTACAACCGCTTCGTGACGCTCGACGACCTCAAGGAGTTCATCGGCGCCGCGGACATCTATGTGACGCCGTATCTGAACGAGCAGCAGATCACCTCGGGCACGCTCGCGTATGTCTTCGGCGCGGGAAAGGCGGTGGTGTCCACGCCCTACTGGCACGCGCAGGAGCTGCTCGCGGATGGCCGCGGAAAACTCGTGCCGTTCCGCGACCCGGCGGCGATCGCGGGTGCAGTGCGCGATTTCCTCGACGACTCCGGGCAGATGGAAATCACGCGCCGCGCGGCCTACGCGATGGGCCGGGAGATGATCTGGCCCGCGGTGGCGCGGCGCTATCTGGAATGCTTCCAGCACGCCCGCGCCGACCGCCGCGCCGCGCCGCGCGCAGCCTTCGCCGGGTGGACGCTCGCGAGCCGGCCCTACGATCTGCCGCCGCTGCGGCTGGACCACATCATCCGCATGTCGGATGGCACGGGCATCTTCCAGCACGCCATCTTCAACGTGCCGAACTTCCACGAGGGCTACTGCACGGACGACAACGCGCGCGCCTTCATCCTGTGCATCCTGCTGGATGAAACCGCCGTCGAGCCGCCCACGGAGAATCTCAGCCGCCTGACGACGAGCTACCTCGCGTTCCTCTCCGCCGCGCTCACCTTCGGCACCGGGCGCTTCCGCAATTTCATGAGCCACGGCCGCCAGTGGCTGGAGGAGGCGGGCAGCGAGGACAGCCATGCGCGGGCGCTGTGGGCCGCGGGCACGGGCGCGGGCCGCTCGCGGAATCAGGGCCACCGCCGGCTGTGCGCGCAGCTCTTCGAGCGCGGGCTGCCGACTGTGGCGTCGTTCTCGTCGCCGCGCGCGTGGGCCTTCGCGTTGCTCGGCATCCACGAATACCTGCGCGGCTGCGAATCCGCGCCAGCCGTCCTCGATGCCCGCGCGCGGCTCACCGGCGAGCTCGTGCGGCTCTGGAAAAGCTGCGCCACGGAAAAGTGGCCGTGGTTCGAGCCGGGCGCGACCTATGACAACGCGCGCCTCTCCCAGGCGCTCATCCTCAGCGGCCAGTGGATGCCGGACCCGGAGGCGCTCGACATCGGCCTGAAGTCCCTCCGCTGGCTCGTCTCGGTCCAGAAGACGCAGGCCGGGAACTTCCGCCCCATCGGCAGCAACGGCTTCTACCAGCGCGACGGCGCCCGCGCGGACTTCGACCAGCAGCCCGTCGAGGCGCAGGCGATGGTCGGCGCGTGCCTCGAGGCCTTCCGCGCCACGCAGGACGCGTCCTGGTCGCGCGAGGCAAAGCGCGCGTTCGAGTGGTTCCTCGGGCGCAACGACCTCGGCGTCCCGCTCTACGATTTCAGCACCGGCGGATGCAGCGACGGCCTGCACTGCGACCGCGTCAGCGAGAACCAGGGCGCCGAGTCGTCCCTCGCCTTCCAGCTCTCCCTCGCGGAGATGAACCGCGCCGCGCACCCCATCGCCGAGCCCCTGCACGCATGAACGACACCATCCGCATCTGCCGCCACGAGGTCGCATTCCATCCCGAGAAGGCGCGCGTCATCATCCGCCCGTTCATCCCCGCGAGCACCCGCATCATCGCCGGCATCCTCGACCGCGCCCTCGCGCTGGGCGAGGCCGGGGCCGATGCGCAGCTCCGGGCGATCCTCGCGGAGTTCGAGTCGCGGCACTTCGACATCGAGTCCGTCCTCCTCGCCCACTATGAGAAGGTGCGCGGCCACATCGCCTCCCACGCGCCGCTCTCCCGCGTCCGGCAGCTCCTCATCGGCGCGCTCTTCTCCGGCGAATACGCGCTCGAATCCGCGGCGCTCTTCAATCCCTCCATCGTGCCGCACCCCGACCAGTCCGGCATCCCCGCGGGCGCGCTCCGCTTCATCATGAGCCTCCGCGCCACCGGCGAGGGCCACATCTCCTCCATCGAGTTCCGCACCGGCGTCATCGCGCCGGGCGGCGGCATCACCGTGGATCCCGTCTCCCGCTTCGTCACCGTGCCCGAGGTGGTGCCAAATCCCACCTACGACAAGGGCCGCTTCATCATCAAACTCCGGGAGATGGGCTTCGAGGGCCGCCACGCCGCCGCCGTCATGGCCCCCCTCGCGGAGCGCTTCAAGCTCCACGAGCTCGATGAGAGCGTCCGCCGCGTGCGCCGCGAGACCAAGCCCGCCGGCCGCGACCTCCGCCGCGCCCTCGAGTGCATCCGCTGGCTCGCCGACTCGAACTACGAGCTGAACTTCCCCTCCACCCTCGCCATGAGCGAGCGCATCATCTTCCCCGTCTCCCCGAATGAGAGCAACGGCATCGAGGACGCCCGCTTCGTCCGCTTCACCGAGGACGACGGCAGCGTCGTCTATTGCGCCACCTACACCGCCTACAACGGCCGCGCCATCCTCCCCCAGTTCATCGAGACACAGGACTTCCTCCACTTCCGCGTCCTCACCCTCAATGGCAGCGCCGTGCAGAACAAGGGCATGGCCCTCTTCCCCCGCCGCATCCGCGGCCGCTACGCCATGCTCTCCCGGCAGGACGACGAAAACCTCTTCATCATGTTCTCCGGCAGCCCGCACCACTGGAGCGACCCCCAGCTCCTCCTGCGCCCCTCCCAGATGTGGGAGTCCGTGAAAATCGGCAACTGCGGCTCCCCCATCGAGACCGAGGCCGGCTGGCTCGTCATCACCCACGGCGTCGGCCCCATGCGCAAATACTGCATCGGCGCCGCCCTCCTCGACCTGGACGACCCGACAAAAGTCCTCGGCCGCCTCACCCGGCCGCTCCTCGCCCCGGAGGGCCACGAGCGCGAGGGCTACGTCCCCAATGTCGTCTATAGCTGCGGCTCCCTCCTCCACGGGCGCGACATCATCCTCCCCTTTGCCATGAGCGACACCGCCTCCGCAGTCGCCACCGTCTCGCTCGACGACCTCCTCGCCGCCCTGAAGCCCGCGGCCTGATCCTATTTCCGCGCCCTCCGCCGCACCGCATTCGCACCGTTCCCAGCGTGCGCCCGGCCCCGCATTTCCCACCGCGCCGCGCATTCTTCCGAAGAAGTTCCTTGCGCTTCCCGGGAAACCCGCTCCTGTGGCCCTCGCAAAGTTCAGAGCCCATTTGGGGCGTGGTAGATTGCTAGTTGTGTTTGTTCCGCGGTGAAAGTCGCGCTCTTCCAGTGGCAGTTTGAAATCCGATCGTCGGAAACAGCCGCACAAGACTCCGCAAGTTGCACAGACACACATATGACAAACACCAAACTCTACGTCGGGAACCTCTCGTTTCAGACGCTCGAACTCGAACTCGACGAACTCTTCCAGCAGGCCGGCAAGGTCACGGAGACCGTCCTCATGCAGGACCGCGCCACCGGCCAGCCCCGCGGCTTCGGCTTCGTCACCATGGGATCGCCCGAGGAGGCCCGCAAGGCCGTGGACATGTTCCATGGCAAGGAACTCGGCGGACGCACCCTCACCGTGAATGAAGCCCGTCCCCGCGAGGAACGCGCTGGCGCCGGTGGCGGCGGCCGCCGCTTCGGCGGTGGCGGCGGCGGCGGTGGCTTCCGCGGCGAGCGCTACTAAGCGGCGCCCCGTGCCCGCGGAGCCCCGAGCCTCACCGCCCGGAGACCCCGCATCAGAAATCAGAAACTCAGGACGCCCCGGCCAAAAGCCGGGGCGTTTCCTTTTTCCCCATCACCCTTCACCCCGAAAAAACCGCGCCACCCGCACCACCCCCGCCTCCCCCGGCGCACCTCGCCAGTCCGGAATCCGAGACACACGCCCGCCCTACTCCGGCACCAGCGTCTCCGGCAGCGCGATCATCTCCGCCGCCGAGCCGTCGGGCCGCACCGCCACCCGGCCATCCTCGAGCACGCGCGTGATCACCCCGCGCACCGAGCCCCGCAGCGTCCTCACCCGCTGGCCGGGCCGGAGGTCCGCCGCGCGGCAGAGCTCCTCCACCACCTGCACCATCGCCTCCCGGTCCAGCACCCCGGCGATGTAATGCGCCACCGCAGAGGTCACCTGCCGGAGCCGGCTGGGCGGCAGCTCCGCAAACACAGCCGTCGCGATGCGCCGCCCGAAATCCGCAAACGTGTTCCCGTTGAAGAAAAGGAACGGCGCCCGCCGGTGGCAGCTCCGCAGAAAATCAAGCGCCTCCCCCAGCGCGCACTCTACTCCGCAGCCTCTCCGCCAGTCTGCTGCGACCGCCTCTTGAGTCTCTGGATTAGCGCCGTGCTGCGCGCCTCCTCTTGCGCACGCTCCTCGGTTGAGGCTGACGACAAGCTCCCAACTCCCGTCTTGGAAAAATTCGGCTCGGGCTTGTAGCGGGGATTGTTCGCCAGCACCTCCTCCATGAAGTCCTCCTTCGTGAGGTGCTTCAGCAGGTCGGTTCGGAGTTTCATCGGGCATAGGTTAATCCCCGCGGGGTTCGATGCAACCCCCGCAGCAAAGCGCCCCGCCCGCCCCGTGGCGAGCGCATTCGCCATCCCCAGCCCTTCGCGTCACCTCGCCTTGGTTAATGCCGGACGCGGCGTGCGGGTGGCTCACCAGTTCGGATTCGGAAACACGCAGCACCCCGGCCCATGCTTGGGAAGGCCTGCATCCTGCTAAATCCCTCCCGCCATGGCACGCACCTACGGAAAACCTTCGGAATATCTTTTGAAAGAGGCATCGGACAAGAGCATGCGGATTGTGCTCGGCGGGTTTCTCGCCGTCTTCGCCCTCGGCCTCGCCGTCGGCGGACTGATGCACGCGGCGGAAGTCCATTACGCGCAGATTTCCGCCAGCGTCGTCTTCGCCTGCATCGTCACGGCTCTGGTGTTCTTCTGGTTCAGGCGCCGCGCCCTCGCGTGGGAAAAGGAGCGCCAGAGCTTCCGCAAGGGCGCCCGCGGCGAGGCCGTCGTCGCAGACATCCTCGCGAGGCTCAGCGACAGCTACTTCGTCATCCACAACCTCCCCACCTCGAACGGCGCCTACGGCGACTACGACCATGTCGTCATCGGGCCCACCGGCATCTTTGTCATCGAGACCAAGGACTGGCGCGGCCACGTCACCACCGATGGCCACGGCGAACTCCTCCGCAACGGATACCCGACCGAGCGGCCCTTGGTGCGGAAGTTCGTCTCCCGCGTCATGCACCTCCGTGAGCACGTCCGCGAAGTCACTGGCTGCGAGCACTTCTTTCAGGCCGTCTTCGTCTTCACCTCCGCGCTGCTCAAGGCCGGGAAGGGCGACACGGGAAAGGCCCTCTGCATCTCCGAGGAAAAGCTCTTCGACCTCATCGAGGAGGCAAAGCCCGCCAAGCGCATCCCCGGCACGGACACCCGGAGGATCGCCAAGGCCCTTCACGATTTCGCCGTGAAGAATGGAAAGGCCCCGCACCAGCCCGCGGCCACACCCGCACCGGCGGCGGTGTGACTCACTGCAAAGCGGATCGCCCGCTTGTTGAAGTCACGGAGACCGGAAGGCAAATCTCCGGGGCGAGTTTCTGCAACAGGCTGAGCGCTTCGGCATACGTGCGCCTGTCGGCGATGTGTTCAACGTGGTCATTCGCATCCAAGCCGTAGATTCCGAAGAACGGCTCGTCGTAGTTCTCGTCGAAAGGGTCATCGCTCGCTGTGAACGCTTCTGTGAAATCATCGCCGAGTAAGTTGCGCATAGTCTGGATGCGAAACGCCCTGAATGGGGAACCCTGCACGGGATTCGGCGCGATGACATCGATAGGCACGCGCAGACCTGCGGAAGACCTCACCGGCAGCCCCATGCGAAGCGCCACTCGCAGGCAGTGATTGTCGCCAAAGACGGCAAGGTTCTCGAAGCCCACCACCTCCACGCACGCACCACCAAATCTGTCCTCCATCAGGTAAGGCCAGACCTCATCGAGCTCATCGAACGCAATAGTGTCTGAGGCCCATGTTTCAAAGCGCGTCGCCACCCGCATGACGACGCGCATGAATTCATCGCCGCCGTTGTAGCGCTCGGTGAGGTTCACGCGTTCAGAGCCTTTGGCCGCTTTCATGCACTCCTGCCAAAGTGACAAAGCGCATCCAAAAACTGCGGCGGGGTCGGGCTGTTCAGCTTCATCACTCATCGCTTTTCCACAAAGCGGCAGGCCGGTAGTTTCCTGGAATGTCTCTCCGGAAAAAATGGACCCGCGACGAACTGCTCGTCGTTCTCAACCTCTACCACAAGCTCACGTTCGGGAGGCTCCATGCACGGAACCCCGTCATCATGGCGCTCGCTGAAAAGCTCGGGCGTGGAGCGAACAGCGTGGCAATGAAGCTCTGCAACCTCGCTTCGCTCGATCCCGCGCTGAAGCTCCGGGGCATCAAAGGACTGACCGGCGCGAGCGCCTTGGACCGCGCCGCATGGGAGGAGTTTCACGCAGACCTCGAAGAATCCGTTCCCGCGAGCGAGGAAGCGTTCCGGGCGCTGTTCGAGGCGGACGCAAACGCTGAAGTGGAAGTATTGCCCAAAGCGGGTGTGCGTGTGCGCAAGACTCCTCCGCGAGGACCGACGGAAACAGTCGCCAGCGTGAAGCTGCGCAGAGGGCAGGAATATTTCCGTGACGCGGTGCTGAATAACTTCGGCGGGCGCTGCGGCGTCACCGGTCTCGCTGTTCGCGAATTGCTGATCGCGTCGCACATCCTCCCGTGGGGGTTGCACCCCGCGGAACGCCTCAATATCCGCAACGGGCTTTGTCTCTCACGCCTTCACGATGCCGCGTTCGATCGCGGCCTAATCGCCTTCGATGATGGCTTGAGGCTGCTGCTCTCCCCCCAACTCAAGATCGAGATTTCCCAGCGAACAGTGGCCGAAAATTTCGGCGCGTATGCGGGAACACCGCTGCAAGTGCCGGATGACGCCGTGCTGCCCGACATCGAATTTCTTGCGGCGCATCGCACCCAAGTCTTCCGCAAGCGGTCATAGCACCTCGAAAACGAATTCGCTCGGCTTCTCGGTGAGCAGCCTCGCCGATTTCACCCGGACTCTGCCAAGGTAAGTGAATGGCGAGTGGTGCCGCTTGCGATGGAACACGTGAATCTCGTCTCCTCTTTCGTCCGCCATGGCGATGCGTGAATCGGTGCGATGCCCATTCTCTCCCTCCCAATGCAGCGTCGCGCCGCTCAGCATGTCTTCATAGGCCGTGAGCGATTCCTGTTTCTCCTCAGTGACGAATAGCACGATGTAATTCTGGCCGGCTGGAGTGAACACGCCGCGGGCGATTGCGTGAAAGTCCCGGTATCCCCACAGCGTGGCGAGGTGGTTGCGGTCCCAGATGGAGTCCTTCGGGATGGAGTCGAATTGAACTGGCATGGGTTCCAGAAAGGTCTGAACGAGGAGCCATGTTCAAGCGCGCTCATAGCGCCGATGAGTCAAGTCGTGCCGCGCCCCGGCGCGCTTGTGTTCCGGGGGGTGGCGGGTATGCTCCCGCCATGTCCGTGACGCTCACCGCCAACCGCGAACTTCCCATCCCCGAGGAGGTGTGCTCGCAACTGGGCCTGAGGGCAGGGGATGAGTTTGAAGTGCTCACCGCGGCGGACCGCCTGATCGCGATTCGGAAAGGTGCGGCGAAGCCGGGGGATTTCCGCGCGCTGATGGAGCGGCTCGCCTACGTGCGGGCGGGGCGCCGGTTCAGCCGCGACGAGGCGAATGAGCGCTGAGGCGTTTCTGGACACGAACGTCCTCGTCTATGGCTTCGATCCCTCGGAGCCGGAGAAGCAGCGCCGCGCGCTCGGCCTCGTGGAGTCGGCGCTGCGCGAGGGCAGCGCGGTCATCAGCACACAGGTGGTGCAGGAGTTCCTGAACTTGGCGACGCGCAAGTTTGCGACCGCGTTTTCGGCTGCAGACCTGCGCGCGTATCTCGATGCGGTGCTGTGGCCGCTCTGCCGGGTTTTTCCAGACGCCGCGCTCTACGGGCTCGCGCTGGAGGTGCGCGAAGAGACGGGCTTCAGCTTCTACGACTCGCTGATCGTGGCGGGCGCGCTGGGCGCGGGATGCCGCAGGCTCTATTCGGAAGACATGCAGCATGGCCACACAGTGCGCGGTCTGGTGATCGAGAATCCCTTTGGCAGCGGCGTGCCGCCGGTCCGGCCCTGAACGTCGTCGAGGGCTGATGCCCCCTGCGCGGCGGTGCGGCAACCGGCACCATCCGGTCCGATTCGGCGGGTGGGCTGGGCTGGGCCAGCCGCAACTTTTTTCAAAAAAGTGAGGCTGAAAGTGTAACAAAACGGCGCGGGAGGCGTATCAGCGGGTGAACACCGAAATCTTCACCCCAGCCTCCCCATGAAGCAGACCCCAGCCGCGCTCCGGCGCATTTCCATCATTCCCACCCAGCGGCAGCCCGGCGATCCCGGCGCCGGGCCGGTGCCCGTGCCCGCATGGGTGCGCGGCACCGCCAGCCTTCACCGCGCGGGCGGCGCGCACTGAGCGAGACCACCGGGAGGACGCAGCGATGAGCACGAGGAAATCGGGCAGTGGGTCGGGAGAGCCGGCGGTGCCGGCGTGCGGGGAGAGCGAGGACGGGAACCGGCGCGGAAAGGCGACCGGGTGTGCGCGGGGACTCGCGAACGGCGAGTTCCGGAGCGCGAAGCGGCCCGTGAAGGGCCGGGGCAACGCGAACGCGCGCGGGCCGCTGGGGAAGGTCGCGGCCGACGGCACCTCCGAGCTTGGAAAATACTTCGGGCTCGTGGTGCGCATGGAGATGGAGTGGCAGGGCTACAACCAGCGCGGGCTGGCGAATCTCGCGATGATGCGGGAAAGCACGCTGAGCCTCCTGCTGAATGCGAAGCACACCGTGTGGATGAGCACCGCGGAGAAAGTGGCCGACGCCCTCGGCTTCATGCTGGAGGAACTGCTGACGCGCGCGCGCGATTTCATCGAGACGGTGAAGGCCGAGGCCATCCGCGCGGCGGTCCTCGATGCGCTGAAAGCTTCTTTTCTTTGAAGCACACCTGACCCCGCGGCCCGCTTCAATCGCGCCCGTGCCACAGAACGAACCACTTTTCTGGGATGACGAAAGCGACCCCGCCCTCGTGTGGGATTCGCCGCTCCCGCTCGAGTGGGACGGCCTGCGGCCGGACAACAACAACAACCAACAGAACAACACCATGCCAGACGACAACCGAATCAGCGCCACCGTGTCCCCGACCGACAAGGCGGCAATCATCACCAAGCTCACGGAGATCAAGGCCCTGCTGCCCTTCCTCCTGAACCTGACGAAGGACGAGCGCATCCAGCTCCCGAAGCTCGGCGGCGCGTCGCTGCTCTTTGACGAGCAGTGCGCGAGCTACATGGCCAGCGCGCCCACCCTCGTGCCGCCCTATGTGGACCCGGCCGAGGTCGGCAAGGACCGCGCCCTGCGGCTCGTGATCGCGGACATCCTCCGCGAGGTGAAGAAGCTCTGCGAGCAGCTCGACGACACGCTGCTGCTCATCGGCAGCGAGATCTGGATGGCGGACCTGTCCTTTTACCAGATGGTGCGCCAGGCCGCCCGCCGCAACGTGGTGGGTGCGGACACCGTGTATGACGACCTGAAGGAACGTTTCCCCGGCCTGAATGGCGACCCGGAGGAGGAGCCGGAGGATCCCGAGAATCCGAACCCCACGCCGTAACACCGGCATCCGAGCATGAAAGGGATGAACACCCACCTCGCTGGGCACTGTGGGGCAGATGCCGTGAATCGCCGAGGCGGACGGGAAACCGGTGCCGCCGGGGTTCCGGGATGGCCCTGAATGCGCCGAACCTGCGGTATCCGACCAGTTTGGCGGGTAAAATGCGGGTCCAAGCCTCGATATCGCACAAAACCATGGCGAAACGGCACCTTTCACCCCGCGAGGGGGGACCCCTAGGGGTGGTCATCACCACCCCTGAGGGTGGTCATCGGCACCCCTCGGGGTGGTCGGTGGGGACCCTCCGGGGTGGTGATCGCCACCCCCGGAGCCCCCGATCGGGACCCCTTGGGGTGGTTCCCGGGTGCCCTCGGGGTGGTGATCGGCAGCCTCGGGGGTGGTCGGTGGGCACCCTTTGGGGTGGTCATCGGGGGCCTCAGGGGTGGCTGCCGGGACCCCTCGGGGTGGCGATCGGGTGCCCGAGGGGTGGTCAACGGCAGCCCTCGGGGTGGCGATCACCACCCCGGAGGCTGCCGATGGGGAGCCCGAAGGCTCCGGCCCGGATGCCCGCGACGCGCTCCCGGAATCCCCGGGAGGCGGCGACGACATGCCCGGCGGGTGGCCGCGGGAAGCCTGAAAGGCAGTCTTTGCCTGCCCAAACGGTGCCTCACCGAACCAGCCACGCCGCATCGTCGAACTTCACGACCCCGTCTTTCACCGCCGCGCCCACCTCCATCCCTCATCCTCGCTGCCATGAAAGACCGAGTCCCGCGACTCACGCCACCCCTGTTCCCGCTCCAGAGCCGCTCTCCATCACCCACTTTGCACACTCAAACGAACGAAACCGCTCATATAAACGCCTGCGCCAAATCCGCAATCCGCAATCCCAAATCCACAATCCCAAAACTCCATGCCCTTCGACCCCAATCTCCCCGCCTCCGGCTCCCGTATCCAATCCCAAGTCGTCCGCGACCAGCTTAATGGACTGAAGTCGCTCATAGACAATGTGCCCGGCATCACCGCCGTGGTGATTGACAGCGTGACCACGCTGCCGCCCGGCGAGGCGGCCACCGTGGGTGCCAGCGTCGCCGCCGGTGTGCTGCACCTCAGCTTTGCCATCCCGCAGGGCACCGCCGGGACGAATGGAGCCGATGGTTCCCAAGGCCCGCAGGGCCCGATGGGTGCCGTGACTCCGCAGAACCTCGACGACGCCATCGTGACCACGGCCCGGAACCCGAGCGCCATCGGGCCTTTCGCTGGCACGTTCAGCGACCCGCCGACGCAGGCGGAGCTGGTGGCGTTTGCGGCGCACGTGGAGACGCTGCGCGCGGCGCTGGTGAGGTGAGGGAGATGACGAATGGGCGGGGTGGAGTGGCCGGTGCTCAGTGCTCAGTGCTCAGTGCTCGGTGCTCGGTGCTCGGTCCTCGGTGCCCATCCATCGGGAATGACGGGATGACGGGGGGAGCGTTTGGGGTCCGGAAGGCACCGTCTGCCGGGGATGAATCAGTCCGGCTTTGCCCAGCGCTGGAGCACCTGAAGGTAGGCGTCGTGCTTTTCCGCGGGCGTGGCCTTTGCGATGGCGCGCAGCTTTTCGCGCAGGGCGAGCCATTCGTCGGCTTCGATGGTCTCCATGCCGCCGCTGGGGCCGATCTTCATCTGCGCCATGTAGCGGAGGAAGTCGGGGAACCAGTCCGGCGGGAGGCCGGAGCCGGGAGGGAGGATTTTCCAGATGCGCGCGCGCACATCGGGGCCGGCGACCACGACGGAGCTGCCATCCGGACTGAAGCGCGCACTGAGGGCCACCGGGTCGCGGCCCGTGCCGGCGGGCACGCCTCTTCCCGGTCCCATGGTGCCCAGCAGGCGCTCGCCGGCGATGTCCCACAGCGCGGCGGTGCTGCCCCAGTTGACGGTCGCCAGCCGCCGGCCGTCGGGGCTGAAATGGATGCGGTGCTGCTGCTCGGAGTAGGTCTGGTCGAAGAAATTCGTGAGCGGCTTGCCGGTGGTGGCGTCCCAGAGGCGCGCATTGCGGTCGATGGAGGCGGTGGCGACGAGCCTGCCGTCGGGGCTGAACTCCGCCTCGTGCACGGGGCGCTGGTGGCCGGTGAGGCTGAGGAGGGGCCTGCCGGTGGCGGCATCCCAGATGCGCGCGGTGTTGTCGTCGGAGGCGGTGACGATGCGGGTGCCGTCGGGGCTGAAGGAGGCGCGGCTCACGTTGGACTCGTGGCCGGTGAGGAGGAGCAGCGGCTTTCCGGTGGCGGCATCCCACACGCGGGCGATGGGCTCGCGGGAGGCGGTGGCAATGCGCCTGCCATCCGGGCTGAACTCCGCGGAGGCGACTTCATCCGGGGAGCCGGAGAGGACGGTGAGCATCTCCCCGGTGGCGGCGTCCCACACGCGGGCGGTCTTGTCCTTCGAGGCGGTGACGAGGCGCCCGCCATCGCGGCTGAACTGGGCGGTGAAGACTTCGTCGGTGTGGCCCTCGAGGTTCACGAGGACTTCGGCGCTGGCGGCATCCCAGACCAGCGCGGTGCGCGCCCGCCCGGCGGTGACGATGCGGGTGCCGTCCGGGCTGAACTGCGCATCCGTGGCGTAGGCGTCGCCGGGGAAGTTGTTGAAGGCGGCGGGCTCCGCGGGTTTCAGCGCGGTCCAGATCCGGGCGGTGCGATCCTGCGAGGCGGTGACGACGCGCGAGCCGTCCGGGCTGAACTCGGCGGCGAGCACCCAGCCGAGGTGGCCGCCGAGCGTGACGAGCTCCTTCCCCCGGGCCACATCCCAGATGCGCGCGGTGTTGTCCAGCGAGGCGGTGGCGAGCGAGCGGCCATCCGGGCTGAACTGGACGCGGAAGATCGTGCTGCGGTGACCGCGGAGGATGGCGGTGGTCTTGCCCGTGGCCGCATTCCAGATGCGCGCCGTGTGGTCGCCCGAGACGGTGACGATGCGCCGGCCATCCGGGCTGAACCGTGCATCGAGCACCCAGTCTGGATGGCCGGCGAGGGTCATGAGCAGTTTCCCGCCCGCTGTCTCCCAGACGCGCGCCGTGTGGTCGAATGACGCGGTGACAATCCGGGCTCCATCGGGGCTGAAGCGTGCGATGAGTCCCTCCTTGTGCCCGGTGAGGGCGGCCATTTCGCGCCCGTCCGCGGCGTCCCACACCCGCGCGGTCTTGTCGTCGGATGCGGTGAGGAGGCGGGTGCCGTCCGGGCTGAAGGAGGCGTGGGAGAGTCTGTCGGTGTGGCCGGTGAGCGTGAAGAGGAGCTTGCCGCTGGCGGCGTCCCAGAGGCGCGCGGTTTTGTCCGCCGAGGCGGTGACCACTTTCGCCCCGTCGGGAGAGAACCTCGCGCTTTCGAGGGAATCCAGATGGCCGGAGAGAATGGCCTTGCTGGCGCCGGTGGCCGCATCCCACACGCGGGCCGTCTTGTCGCGCGCAGAGGTGACGACGCGGGAGCCGTCGGGGCTGAACTCGGCGGAGGTGAGGGCATCGGTGTGGCCCTCCATTCGCACGAGGAGGGCGCCGGTCGCCGCGTCCCACACCTGCGCGGTCCGGCCGAAGAAGGTCACGATGCGGGCGCCATCGGCGCTGAACCGCACGCCCCACCACACCTCGCTGTCGCCGGGCTTTTCGAGTTTCGAGCGCGGCTCGCGCATGATGAGCGCCGGGTGCGGGTGGCACCAGCGGTTGAGGGCGAGGAAGGCCTTCTCCGCCGCGGCGGCGGAGCCCGGGGGATCGTATTCGCAGGAGCGCGCGAGATGCGCGAACGCCTCGCGGTCCCGCCACGCCTGCAGCTCCTCCTCGGCGGCGACGCGGTCGGAAAGCGCGGCCTCCGCCAGCATCCGCCGGGACTCCCCGTTTTTCCGCGCAATCTCCACGCGCGCAGCCTCGACCTTCTGAGTTTGGGAATTCGCCTCCGACTCGGCGCGCCGCGCGCGGAGCATCTGGAGCGTGCTCGCCGCGATGCCGCCGACGAGAAGGAGGAGGATGGTCGCGGCGGAGGCGAAGGCGAGGCGGTTGCGGCGGACGAGCTTGCGGAAGCGGTAGAGCGCGCTGGGCGGGCCGGCTTCCACGGGCTCGCTGGCGAGGTGGCGCGCGATGTCGGCGGCGAGTGCGGCGGCGCTGCCGTAGCGGCGCTCGCGGTCCTTTTCCAAGGCGCGGAGGGAAATCCAGTCGAGGTCGCCGCGGAGGGTGCGGGTGAGTTTGCCGGGCTCGGTGCCGCGCGTGGTCGCGGCGGTGCGGGTGATGTCGCCCGCATTGCCGACACGGCTGCTCGGGCGCGGGGCCTCGCTCTCGCGGATCATGCGGAGCATTTCATCGAAGGCGGCGCTGCGCAGCGTCTCCGTGCTGAGCGGGGTGTCGCCGGTGAGCAGCTCGTAGAGGATCACGCCGAGGGTGTAGATGTCGCTGCGGGTGTCGAGGTCCCCCTTGGCACCGGCCTGCTCGGGGCTCATGTAGCGCGGCGTGCCGATGAATGCGCCGGTCTGCGTGAGGGTGAGGCCCGCGCGGATGGCTTCGCTCTCGGTGCCGAGCGCCTTGGCGATGCCGAAGTCGATCACCTTCGGCACGGGCTTCCCGTCCACTTCGCTGACGAGGATGTTTCCCGGCTTCAAGTCGCGGTGGAGGATCGCCTTCTGGTGCGCGTGCTGCACGGCGTGGCAGACGGGGATGAAGAGTTCGAGCCGCTCGCGGATGGTGAGCTTGCGGGCGTCGGCGAACTTCGTGATCGGCTCGCCGCGGACCAGCTCCATGACGAAGAAGGGGCGGCCATTCTCCGTGGTGCCCGCGTCGAGCACGCCGGCGATGTTCGGATGCTCCATGAGCGCGAGCGCCTGCCGCTCCGCCTCGAACCGCGCGATGATCTCCGCGCTGTCCATGCCGGCCTTGATGAGCTTCAGCGCGACCTCGCGGCGAATGGGCTCGCTCTGCTCCGCGCGCCACACTGCGCCGAAGCCGCCCTCGCCGAGCTTCTCGATCAGCCGGTAGCGCCCCACGACCACGCCCGGCTGCTCCACGCCGCCCGCGGCCACGCGCGCCACGGTCCCTTCGGTGGGGAAATCCGCGGGGTTCTCCGCATTTGCCGCGAACATGCGCTGCATGGTCCCGTCACCCATCCGGTGCGTGGCGTCCTCCGGTTGCACGCCGCCCCCGTCGCCGTCACTCACCGGCTCGGTGGTCTCGTCAGACATGGCGCTGGGACTCCATCGGCGCGGATGCTGGGGCGCGGAAGGGTGCGAGGCAAGCAGGGTGTCGTGACCTGTCGCGGGCTCCGGCGTGCCGGCTTCGGCGGCCGTGCGGGGTCACTTTTCCGAAAGCTCGGCGACGAACTCGCGTGCGTCCCTGGTGGCGGGGTGGTTTTCGCCGAGGACCTTCTGCCGGCCGCTGAGCACGCGGCGCGCGAGGGTGAGCGCCTCCGCGCGCTTGCCCTGCCGGGCGAGGGTGAGGGCGAGGTTGTAGCATTCCGTGAGGACCTGCGGGTGGTCGGGGCCGAGGCTGCGCTCGGCTTCCGCGAGCACGGCGCGGTGCTCGGCCTCCGCCTCGGGGAGCTTTTTCTGCCGCTCGAGGCAGTTGGCGAGGTTCATGCGGGCGCCGAGCGTGGTGCGGGCTGCCGGGCCGAGGACGCGCTCCATGACCGGAATGAGCGCGCGGAACTCCTTCTCGGCCTCGGCGTGGCTGCCGCTGTCGGTGAGCAGTCCGGCGAGATCCTGCCGGCTGGCGAGGGTGTCGGGATGCTCGGGGCCGATGAGGCGGGTCTCGGCCTCGATGACGGTCTGGAGTTCACCGACTGCCTCGGCGGGGCGGTCCTGGGCGGCGAGCGAAACGGCGAGGCCCTTGCGGCTGTTGAGGGTGTCGAGGTGGTCGGGGCCGAGAACCCGCAGGCGGATTTCCAGTCCGGCGCGGTGCTCGGCCTCGGCTTCGGAGTGCCTGCCGAGCCTGTGGAGGGCCAGCGCGAGGTTGCCCCGGCACATGAGGGTGTCGGGATGCTCCGGGCCGCGGGCCTTCACCCAGAGCGGGAGCATCGCGCGGAACTCCGCCTCGGCCTCGGCGAGGCGGTTGCGGTCGAGGAGCAGCAGCGCGAGGCTGTTGCGGGTGGCGAGGGTGTCCGGCGCGTCCGGGCCGAAGACGCGGGAGCGCAGATCGAGGTTGAGGCTGTGCTCGGCCTCCGCCTCCGCGTATTTGTGCTGGGCGCGCAGCGCGATGGCGAGGTTGTTCCTCGCGGAGAGGGTGTCGGGGTGCTCCGACCCCTGGGTGCGGGTGCGGATTTCCAGGAGCGCGCGGTGCTCGGCCTCGGCCTCGGCGAGCTTGCTCTGCGCGGCGAGGACGAGCGCGCGGTTGTTGCGGCTGCCCAGCGTCTCGGGGTGCTCGGGGCCTTGAAACTGCGTGCTGAGTTCAAGCGCCCGCAGAAGCTGCGGCAGGGCGCTGTCGGCGAGGCCGAGCCGGGAGTAGCTCACGCCGATGGTGTCGCGGATCGCCGCCTCGACGAGCGGCTGGTCGCGGAAGCGCCCGCCGATTTTCTCCGCGGCGCGGTCGAGGGCCTCGCGCACGGTGAGGTCCGGATTGGGTGCGTCGCCGCTGTCGGCCTGGGCGCCGGGGTCCACCTGGGCGAGGACGTCGCGGCGGAGAAATTCGCTCACCGCCTTCGCCACGGCCGCCTCGTTGTCCGCGCGCCTCTTCTCCGCCGTCACGTGCGTGAGCCGCAGCGTCGCGAGATCCTCGGCACGTCGCGCGCGGAGCATCTGGAGCGTGCTCACTGCGATGCCGCCGACGAGAAGGAGGAGGATGGCCGCGGCGGAGGCGAAGGCGAGGCGGTTGCGGCGGACGAGCTTGCGGAATCGGTAGAGGGCGCTGGGCGGGCCGGCTTCGACGGGCTCGCTGGCCAGGTGCCGGGCGATGTCGGCAGCAAGCGCGGCGGCGCTGCCGTAGCGGCGTTCGCGGTCCTTCTCCAAGGCGCGAAGGGCGATCCAGTCGAGGTCGCCGCGCAGGGTGCGGGTGAGCTTGCCGGGCTCGGTGCCGCGTGTGGTGGCGGCGGTGCGGGTGTCGTCGCTAGCGGTGCCGACCCGGCTGCTCGGGCGCGGGGCCTCGCTCTCGCGGATCATTCGGAGCATTTCATCGAACGCGGCGCTGCGGAGGGTCTCGGCGGAGAGCGGGGTGTCGCCGGTGAGCAACTCGTAGAGGATCACGCCGAGGGTGTAGATGTCGCTGCGTGTGTCGAGGTCCGCCTTCGCGCCCGCCTGCTCGGGGCTCATGTAGCGCGGGGTGCCGATGAAGGTGCCGGTGTGGGTGAGATGGAGGCTTTCGCGCAGGGCGTCGTCGCTCGCGCCGCCGGTGCCACCGGTGCCCAGCGCCTTGGCGATGCCGAAGTCGATCACCTTCGGCACTGGGTGGCCGTCCACCTCGGCGATGAGGATGTTTCCCGGTTTCAGGTCGCGGTGGAGGATCGCCTTCTGGTGCGCGTGCTGCACGGCGTGGCAGACGGGGATGAAGAGTTCGAGCCGCTCGCGAATGGTGAGCTTGCGCGCGTCGGCGAACTTGGTGATCGGCTCGCCGCGCACCAGCTCCATGACGAAGAACGGACGGCCATTCTCCGTGGTGCCCGCGTCGAGCACGCCGGCGATGTTCGGATGCTCCATGAGCGCGAGCGCCTGCCGCTCGGCCTCGAAGCGCGCGATGATCTCCGCGCTGTCCATGCCGGCCTTGATCAATTTCAGCGCGACCTCGCGTTTGATCGGCTCGCTCTGCTCCGCACGCCACACCGCGCCGAAGCCGCCCTCGCCGAGCTTTTCAATCAGCCGGTAGCGGCCAATGGATTCTCCGCTCTGTTCCCCCGCCTGCTCTCCCGGCGCCGCATCCGCCGCGAGCATCCGTTGCAACGTGCCGTCGCCGATCCGGTGCGTCGCGTCCCCCGGCTGTCCGCCGCTCGGTGCGTCCGGATTTACCGGGTCCGTCTCGTCATGCATGGCGTGGGGAGTCCATGGCCGGGAATGCTGGGGCGCCGGGAAGCAGGAGGCAAGCGTGCGGCTGCGGCGGGAGCTTCGACGGCGGCTGGAACTGCCTAGCTGCCGCCCTGTCCCCGGTGGCACATCACATTGATCACCGTGCCGCTGGGATCGGCCACGAAGAAGCGGCGGACGCCCCACGGTTCATCGGTGAGCGGGTAAACGATGGGGACGCCGAGCTGGACGGCGCGGGCGTGGGCGGCGTCCACATCGTCCACCTCGATGGAGATGTCCGGGTTTGCCGCGGGCGCGGGGGCCGGCTGCATGAGGGTGATTTGCGCCGTGGGGTTGCCCGGGGAGACGAACGTGAGAATCCAGCCCATGTCCATCGCGAGGTTCATCCCGAGGAATTCGCCGTAGAACCGGCGGCTCTCGTCCATCTGCGCGGAGGTGATGTCGGGAACGATGCGTTTGATGTTCATTTTTTGGCGGGATGTTTGGTGGGATCGCAGCGCGCGGCGGGCGCGGGAGTGTGCTCGGTGTAGCCGATGGGGGAGTGGTGTCGAGGAAGGGCTTGAGGGCTGCTGCCCGCGGTCGCGGCGCTCTTTTCCCACTCGTGCCGGAAGAGCAGCCAGTAGAGCGGGCCGAGCAGCGGGACGGAGATGACGACAAGTGTCCAGACGGCTTTGCGTCGCCAGACCGTGCGCGAGAACAGAACGGCGGCGAGCACGGCTGCGTGAAACGCGATGGCGGCCCGGAGCAGAAAGGGGAGGGATGCGGGGTCGAATGGCATCGGTCGCAGGGGCTTGCGCCCGGCGCCGGGCTCAGAGGGTGCCGGCCTCGAGCTGCTCGAGGTAGATGAAGTCGGGGGCCTTCACGCCGGCTTCGGCGCGGATGCGGACGAGTTCGGGGGATTCAAAGAAGCGGCGTGCGTTTTCGAGCGCGGTCCAGGCGGAGAAGTGGACGATGCGGTTCGGGTCGTGCTGAAACTTGAGGACTTGGTAGGAGCGCTCGCCGGCGTCCCGGCGGATGCCTGCGGCGGAGTCGAAGATCTTCTTCCAAGCCGGGTAGTCCGCGACTTCGTGGATGATGAGGACGTGTGGCATCGGGCGCGGTGGATACCGGGCGAGCGGGGTGGCGTCGAGGTGAAGATGGTCGGCTCCGGATGGTCGGCTCGGTGACATTTGCGGCTCGCATCGGGAGCGCGGGCGGCGTGAGACTCGCGGGCATGCGCACGCGAATCCTGCCGATGCTGTTTCTTGCCCTTGCGGTTTCCATTCACCCTCTGCGCGCGGAGGAGAAGGGCGGGGTGGGGAAGGAACCGGTGAAGGAACCGGCGAAAGCCGGGGCGAAGGACGACATGGAGCGGGAGGAGGAGTCGCCTTCGCCGGACGGGAAGTTCGCGTTCATCGCGAGCTTCAGCCCAGAGGCGCGGAGCTTGGACCTGATCGAGAAGGCGACGAAGAAGGTGCTGATGCGGGTGGCGGAGTCGGAGGAGGACAGCAACCGGCTGAGCACGAAGGTGCTGTGGGCGCCGGATTCGCGGCGGTTTGCGATCAGCATCTCGACGGTCTTCAAGCGCACGAGTGAGGTGGGTGTTTACACGAGGAGCGGGGCGACTTTCCGCAAGACGGCGATGCCGAAGCTGCCCGAGGCGTCGCTGCCGAAGGGCTATGCGTCGGACCCGAAGCGGTTCTGGCACACGGCGTCGCTCAACTGGGAGGATCCCGTGCGCTGGCGCAAGGACGGCTCGCTGGTGGTGGAGATCAACACGACGGTGGACGGCAACGACAACACGGCGACGGCGCTGCGGACGGTGGTGATTGGCTTCGGGAAGAATGGGGCGGGGAAGATTTTGGATTCGTCGCTGAAGCTGACGCGGCATCTGGAGAAGGAATGACGGATGATGAATGACGGGGCGGTGCATGGCCGTCGTGATTCGTCATTCGCCTCCCGGGCATCTTCGCATTTGCGTGCGATGGGCAAAGCTGCCATCAAGCGCGCCCCGCGTCGCGCGCGGACGCGTCTCCCCTGCATGAGTGCCCGAGTGCTCGGA
The DNA here is from genome assembly GCA_044221035.1 of Chthoniobacteraceae bacterium. GTDB lineage: Bacteria > Verrucomicrobiota > Verrucomicrobiia > Chthoniobacterales > Chthoniobacteraceae > SXWH01. The sequence continues at coordinate 22,842 of JBGAPU010000014.1, forward strand.
GGCTAAGCTGGCGCGGCGGCGCGGGTTTTCACCGCGCAATTCTCCTTACCCGAAATCCCATGAGACAATTCCCGATCCTCGCCACCACCATCCTCGCCGCGCTGTCGGTGCCCGCCCTTGTGGCGCCGGCGCATTCGCAGGAGCGGCTGTCGCTGCAAAAGGGCGACCACATCGCGATCGTCGGCAGCGGGCTGGCGGACCGGCAGCAGCATCACGGCTGGCTGGAGGCGCTCATTCACAAGGCGTATCCGGGGCATGAGCTGACGGTGCGGAATCTGGGCTTTGTGGCGGATGAGGTGAATCTGCATCCGCGCAGCGACGAGGTGCCGACGGTGGAGCAGTTCCTCGACATGAAGCCGGGGACGACGACGCTCACGGTCGGGAAAACGGAGGTGACCTACCACTGGGGCGCCGATTTCCACGCGAACGTGATCCTCGCGTATTGGGGCTTCAATGAGTCGTTCAAGGGCGAGGCGGGCGTGGGGGATTTCAAGAAGGCGCTGGATGAGTATCTGAAGAAGCTCACGTCGTCGGACTTCGGGAAGGGCAAGCCGCGCGTGGTGCTGCTCTCGCCGATCGCGCACGAGAACATGAAGGACCCGGTGAATTTCCCGGACGGCTCGGCGAACAACAGGAACCTCGCGCTCTACACGAAGGCGATGGCCGAGGTGGCGAAGGCGAACAACGTGCAGTTCGTGGATCTGTTCACGGCGTCGCAGGATCTCTTCGCGCATGCGGCGCGTCCGCTCACGATCAACGGCATCCACCTCACCGAGGAGGGCGACAAGCAGCTCGCGCCGGCGCAGTTCAAGGCGATCTTCGGCAAGGACGCGCCGAGCACGACGGAGCCGGCGGTGGAGAAAATCCGGAGGGCTGTCGTGGTGAAGAACACGGAGTGGCACCACCGCTACCGCACGCCGGACCAATACAACATCTACGGCCAGCGCTCGCGCATCAAATACGCCGACCCGAACGACCCGAAGAACGCGCCGGACAATGCGACGATCATGGGCCAGGAGATGGCGCAGCGCGATGTGAAGACGGCGAACCGCGACAAGGCGGTGTGGTCGGTGGCGAAGGGGAATCCGTTCTTTGTGAAGGACGACAATCTGCCGCCCGTGGGCAAGGTGCCCGCGAACCGCTTCGGTCCGCTGCCATTCCCGAAGGCCGACGCCGCCTCGGTGAACACGACGGACAAGAAGCCGGACCCGAAGTCGCCCCTGCGCCCCTACATTGAGAAGGGCGAGGACACGCTGAAATACATCAAGTCGCCCGCGGGGACGAAGGTGGAGTTCATCGCGTCGGAGAAGGAGTTCCCCGACCTGATCAACCCGGTGCAGATGAACTTCGACACGCGCGGCCGGCTGTGGGTGGCCGCGTGGCCGAACTACCCGGAGACGACGCCGACGACGAAGGTGTTCGACAAGCTGCTGGTGTTCGACATCGACCCGAAGACCGGGAAGTTCACTAAGTGCACGACGTTCGCCGACGGGCTGAACTGCCCGACGGGGTTCCAGTTTTACAAGGACGGCGTGATGGTGATGCAGCACCCGGACATGGTCTTCCTCCGCGACACGGACGGCGACGGAAAGGCCGACTGGAAGGAGCGCATCGTGCACGGGCTCGACGCCGCCGACTCGCACCACGAGACGAACTCTATCTGCTACGAGCCGGGCGGCGCGGTGTATTTCAGCGACGGTGTCTTTCACCGCACGGGCGTGGAGACGCTGAAGGGCCCGGTGCGCAATGTGAACGGCGCGATTTACCGCTTCGAGCCGCGCAGCTTCCGCTTCGACCGCTACGTGCCCTATGGCTTCGCCAACCCGCACGGGCGCGTGTTCGACTACTGGGGCAATGACATCATCACCGACGCGACGGGCAACGCGAACTACTTCGGCCCGGCATTCAGCGGCCACATCGACAGCGGCGCGCATCCGAACATGAAGCAGTTCTGGAACCGGCCCTCGCGTCCGTGCCCCGGCACGAACATCCTCTCGAGCCGCCACTTCCCCGACGACTGGCAGGGGCAGTTTCTGAACACGAACGTGATCGGCTTCCAGGGCATCTTCCGCGCGAAAATCTCCGAGGACGGCTCGGGGCTGAAGGGCGAGACGATCGAGCCGCTCGTCGAGGGCATCCTCGGCGACGACCAGCACGAGGGAAATCCGAACTTCCGCCCGAGCGGCATCGCTGTGGCGCCGGATGGCTCGCTGTATTTCATGGACTGGTCGCAGATGCTCATCGGGCATCTCCAGCACCACCTGCGCGACCCGAACCGCGGCCACGCCCACGGGCGCATCTACCGCATCACGTATCCCTCGCGCCCGCTGCTGCAGCCGAAGAAGATCGCCGGCGAGCCCATCGAGAAGCTCCTCGACCTGCTGAAGGAGCACGAGGACAACGTCCGCCAGCGCGCGAAGATCGAACTCGACACGCGTCCGACGAAGGACGTCATCGCCGCCGTGCAGAAGTGGGAGCGCGGGCTCGATAAGAAGGACGCGAGCTACGAGCACAACCGCCTCGAGGCGCTGTGGGTCCACCAGTGGCACAACATCGTGAACCTCGACCTGCTGAACGCCGTGCTGAAGTCGCCCGAGCCGAAGGCCCGCGCGCAGGCCGTGCGCGTCCTCTGCTACTGGATGGACCGCGTGCCGAACGCGCTCGCGCTCATCGGCGCCGCGGTGACCGACTCGGCCCCGCGCGTGCGCCTCGAAGCCATCCGCGCGCTCAGCTTCGTGAAGGGCAAGGACGTGCCGCAGGCCATCGAGTTTGCGAAGACCGCGATGCTCGAGAAGGACTACTACATCGACTACTGCTTCCGCGAGACGATGAAGCAGCTCGGCTCGCTGCCCGAGGCGAAGGACATCATCAGCAAGGATCCCGTCCTCGTCGCGCGCCTCCGCGCCGCGCCGGATGCGAAGTTCGGCCCCACGCGCAAGAAGCTCACCTCCGCCGAGCAGAAGGCGTATGACCTCGGCAAGGAGGTCTTCAACCGCGACGCGCACTGCGTGACGTGCCACCAGGCCGACGGCAAGGGTGTGGACAACACCTACCCGCCCCTCGTGAAGAGCGAGTGGCTCGACGACGACGAGCGCATGATCAAGATCGTGCTCAAGGGCCTCAACGGCCCGCTGAAATTCCAGGGGAAGGAATACGGCAAGAACGCCGCCATCCCGCCGATGATCGGCTTCGCGCCGCTCGCGAACGACGAGGAAATCGCCGCCGTGATCAGCTACGTGCGCCAGTCGTTCGGCAACGACCTCGACTTCATCAAGGCCGAGGACGTGAAGCGCATCCGCGAACAGACGAAGGACCGCAACATCTTCTACACCGTGGATGAAATCTTGAAGGAGCACCCGCTCGGGCAGAAGAAGGCCGCGCCCGCTGGCGACAAGCCCGCTGAAAAGAAGGCGGATGAGAAGAAGGGGAGCGAAAAGAAGAAATAACTGGCGCGCCCCATTCTCGATTCAGCGCAAGCGGTGACGCCCTCAGCGATTCCGATCCACTACGTTGTTGGCGATGCCACCTCCCCGGTGGTTGATGGTCCAAAGATCATCGTGCATGTCTGCAACGATATCGGCGGTTGGGGGCGGGGCTTTGTCATGGCGCTGTCCCGGCGCTGGCCGGAACCGGAGCGGGAATACAGGAACTGGCACCGTGGAGAGACATCGCAGCCGTTTGCGCTGGGAGAGGTCCAGTTCGTCCAAGTCGAATCCGACATCTGGGTCGCGAACCTGATCGGCCAGCGGGACATCCGGCAGCGCGGCGGTTCGCCGCCGATCCGCTACGATGCGTTGCGCGCGGGGCTGCAGACCGTGGGCCGCGAGGCAAGGCGCCTGTCTGCGACCGTTCACATGCCGCGCATCGGTTGCGGCCTTGCGGGCGGAAAGTGGGAGGAGGTCGGGCCCATCGTGGAGCAGGAGCTCGCCTCCCTCGGCATCGGTGTCACCGTGTATGACTTGCCGGCTTGAGGCGGAGCAAACCTGCATGAACTCCGGCGCTGCGCAGCGGCCCGGGCGTTTTGGCGACCGCAGAGGGTGCTCATGCGATGCAGCAAATCAGCCGATTTTCCCCGCAAGCTTTCCACCCCTCACAGATTGAAACGAGACACTTCACCCACCAACCCATGAAACGCCCCGCATTCTCCCGCCTCCTCGCCCTCGCCGCTTTTCTCGGCGGATCGCTCACGACGTTCACCGCGCTCGCGGAGCCGCAGTGGATCTGGCTTTCCAAAAGCTCGAAGCCGAAGGAGCAGGTCACGCTCGCGCATGAGTTCACGCTCGCGGGCGATGTGAAGTCGGCGGTGCTCTCCGTGTCCGTGGACAACGGCGCGAAGGTGTTCATCAACGGCAAGCACGCGGGGGACAACCGCGACTGGATGCAGCCGGTGGTGAAGGCCGACGTGAAGGCGCTGCTCGCGAAGGGAAAAAACACAATCCGCCTCGACGCGCACAACAACGACGGCAGCGCCGCCGCGGTGGCCTTGCTCGAAATCGAGCTCGCAGACGGGAAGAGGGTGGCCATCGAGACCGGCCCCGAGTGGAAGGCCGCGCCCGCGGGCAGCAGCGATTTCAAGCCCGCGGTCGTCATCGCGAAATATGGCGCCGGGCCTTGGGGCAATGCCTTTGCGCAGACGGGTGGCGGCAAGGGCGGCGGCAAGGTGAAGCGCGGCGTGGACACGAGCGTGCAGGAGGCGACGAATCCCGCGGACATCCAGACGCTGCCGGGATTCAAGGTGGAGCTGCTCTACACCGTGCCGAAGGCCGAGCAGGGCTCGTGGGTTTCCATGACGGTGGACAAGAAGGGCCGCCTGCTCTGCGGCGACCAATACGGCGCGCTCTACCGCGTGACGCCGCCGGCCATCGGCAGCAAGGAGGCGGCGAAAGTGGAGAAGCTCGACGTGAGCATCGGCGGCGCGCACGGGCTGCTCTACGCGCACGATTCGCTCTACGTGATGTTGAACGAGAAGGGCGCGCCCGAGGCGAAGGGCCTCGCGTCCGGCCTCTACCGGCTGAAGGACAAGGATGGCGACGACCATTTCGAATCGCCCGTGCTCCTCGCCGAGTGCCAGGGCGGCGGCGAGCACGGCCCGCATTCCATCCAGCTCGCGCCGGACGGGAAGAACATCTTCTTCAACTGCGGAAACCACACGAAGCTGCCGGTGAACCTCTCGCTCTCGCGGGCAAAGATGGGTTCGTGGGACGAGGACCATCTGCTGCCGCGCCTGTGGGACGGCAACGGCCACGCCCGCGGCATCACCGCGCCGGGCGGCTACATCTGCAAGACGGACCCGGAGGGGAAAAAGGTGGAGCTGTTCTGCATGGGCTTCCGCAATGAGTTCGACTTCGCATTTGACTCGAACGGCGAGGTCTTCGCCTACGACGCCGACATGGAGTGGGACATCGGCTCGCCGTGGTATCGCCCCACGCGCATCAACCACTGCGTGAGCGGCGGCGAATACGGCTGGCGCTCCGGCAGCGGCAAGTGGCCGACGTATTATCCCGACAGCCTGCCCGAGGCCGTAGACATCGGACCCGGCTCGCCGACGGGCGTGGCCTTCGGCACCGGCGCGAAATTCCCCGCGAAATACCAGCACGCGCTCTACGGCAACGACTGGACCTACGGGACGATGTATGCGGTGCACTTTAAGCCCGACGGTGCGGGCATGAAGGCGGTGAAGGAGGAGTTCGTCGCCGCGAAGCCGCTGCCGCTCACCGATGTGGTGATCAACCAGCACGACGGCGCGATGTATTTCGCCATCGGCGGACGCAAGGCGCAGAGCGCCCTCTATCGCGTGACGTATGCAGGCAAGGAATCCACCGCGCCCGCGCAGCCTTACGCGCTCACTCCGGAGATGAAGCAGCGCCGCGAACTCGAGAAGCTGCACGAGGACGGCACCGGCCCGGACGCGATCGCAAAGGCGTGGCCTTTCCTCGCGAGCAAGGACCGTTACCTGCGCTTCGCTGCGCGCGTCGCCATCGAGCGGCAGCCGGTGAGCCAGTGGAAGGAGCGCGCGCTCGCCGAGAAGGATCCGCAGGCGATCATCGAGGCATCCATGGCGCTCGCGCGCGTGGGTCGCACGGAAAATCACAACCCGCAGGAAAACGGCAAGCCCGCGCCGGGCACTTCGAGCGGCCCCGTCGGCCCGACGAATGCGGAGGACGGCAAGCTAGAGGCGCAGATCCTCGCGCGTCTCGACACGATTGATTTCGCGAAGCTGGACATCGACCACCAGCTCCAGCTTCTGCGCGCGTATCAGGTCGTCTTTGCGCGCCTCGGAAAACCGGACGCCGCCGCGTGCGCGAAGGCCGCCGCGCATTTCGAGCCGCACTACCCGAGCGCGAATGCGCTCGTGAACCGCGAGATGTCGCAGCTCCTCATCTTCCTCGACTCAAAGAGCGTCGTCGGCAAGACGCTCGCGCTTGTCGCCTCGGCGAAGGACGACGCGGCCGCCATCGCCTCGGACGCGCTGCTCGCGCGCAACCCCGGCTACGCGAGGGCCGCCGAGAGCGCTCATTCGAGCCGCCCGAACCTCCAGCAAATCGCGCTCATCGCCGGGCTGCGCAACGCCCGCGCCGGATGGACACCCGCGCTGAGGAAGACCTACTTCGCGTGGTTCCAGCGCACCTACGACTGGCGCGCGGGCAACAGCTTCCCGAAATTCATCGATCACATCCGCACCGAGGCGCTCGCGAATTTCGTCACCGACGCCGCCGAGCGCACCGCACTCGACGAGCTTTCGAAAAAGAGGCTCCCCGCCGCGCCCGCAAACGTCGTGATGCCGAAGGGCCCCGGCAAGGCGTGGACCACAGACGAGATCGTCGCGCTCACGCAGGGCGGGCTGCATGGCCGCAATTTCGAGCAGGGCAAGTCGATGTATGCCGCGACGCTCTGCGCGCGCTGCCACCGCTTCAACGGCGAGGGCGGCAGCATCGGCCCGGACCTCACCGGCGCCGGCAACCGCTACACCATGCGCGACCTTGCCGAGAACATCATCGATCCTTCCAAGGTGATCAGCGACCAATACGGCACCGACGAGGTCGAGCTGAAGGACGGCACGAGCGTCGTGGGCCGCGCCATCGTGGAGGAGAACGGAAAACTCTTCCTGATGACGAGCCCGCTCGCGCCCGACGACCTCACCGCGGTGAATTCCGCCGATGTGAAGGGCCGCAAGCCGTTCAATGTCTCCATGATGCCGCCCGGCCTCATCAACACGCTGAACAAGGACGAGCTGCTCGACCTGATCGCGTTTCTCGTGAGCGGCGGCAACCCGAACGACAAGGCGTTCAAATAGAGCGTTGCCCGTCGTCCCGCGCGGGCTTCTCTTTCCGCACCCGTCCATGAATTCGAAACTGAAATCTGCCCTCGCCGCCACCATCGCAACCGCGCTGCCGCAGTTCGCGGGCGCCGCGGAGAAGATTTCGTTCAACCGCGACATCCGGCCGATTTTTTCGGACATCTGCTTCACGTGCCACGGGCCGGATGTGTCGAAGATGAAGGGCGGGCTGCGGCTCGACACGAAGGAGGCGGCGATGAAGGGCGGCGAATCCGGCGCGGCGATTGTGCCGGGCAAGCCGGAGGCGAGCGAGGTCTTCAAGCGGCTCACCACGCACGACGCAGAGGACATCATGCCGCCGAAAAAATTCGGCAAGACGCTATCGGCGGAGCAAATCGAAACCGTGCGCCGCTGGATCGCGGAGGGCGCGGAGTATCAGGGGCACTGGGCGTTTATGAAACCGGAGCGGCCCGCGGTGCCGAAAAGCAGTGCTCAGTCCTCAGTCCTCAGTGCTCAGTCAAAGCTGGGCGCGCAGAGTGGAAATCTGAGCACTGAGAACTGGGCACTGAGCACCAACGCGATCGACGCGTTCATCCTCGCGCGGCTCGAGAAGGAAAAGCTGACGCCGCAGCCGGAGGCGGCGAAGGAGAGGCTCATCCGCCGCGTGACGCTTGACCTCACGGGGTTGCCGCCGACGCCGGAGGAAGTGGACGCCTTCCTCGCGGACAAATCGCCGAACGCCTTCGAGAAAGTCGTGGATCGCGTGCTCGCTTCGCCCCGCTACGGCGAGCACATGGCGGCGCGCTGGCTCGACATGGCGCGGTATGCGGACAGCAACGGCTTTCAATCCGACACGAAGCGCGAGATGTGGCACTGGCGCGACTGGGTCATCGGCGCGTTCAACCGCAACCTGCCATTCGACCAGTTCACCATCGAGCAACTCGCCGGCGATCTCATTCCGAATGCGCAGCGTGATCAGATCGTCGCCACGGGTTTCAACCGCAACCACCGGCTGAACGGCGAAGGCGGGCGCATTGTCGAGGAGTGGTTCGCGGAGACCGTGATCGATCGCGTGGAGACGACCGGCCTCACATGGACGGCGCTCACGCTGAACTGCTGCCGCTGCCACGATCACAAATACGATCCGATTTCGCAGAAGGAGTTTTACCAGCTCTTCGCCTACTTCAATTCGATCAACGAGAACGGTGTGCTCGACGATTTCGGCGGCGCCGGCCGCACACGGCGCGGGGGGAATTCGCGTCCAGTGCTCGCATTGCCGACGCCCGAGCAGGAGGTGCAAATCTCGAAGCTCACCGCAGCATTGAAAGACGCGGAGGCGAAAGTGGCCACAGCCAGCAAGGAGCTCGCCGCAGCGCAGGCCGCCTGGGAGCCGAAGTTCCGTGCGGAGATGGAGCGTGGACTGCAGCCGTGGACGCAGCTCCAGCCGAAGGAAGTCCGCAGCGATGGTGGCGCGACTTTCACCCGGCAGGCCGATGGCTCGTATCTCGCGAGCGGGATCAATCCGCCGTTCGACCAATACCTCATCGTGTCGCCGATTCCGGAGGGGACGTTCAGCGGGCTGCTACTCGAGGTTTTTCCCGACGAGTCACTGCCGAACAAGAGCCTCGGACGAAACGGAAACGGAAACTTTGTGCTCACCGACGTGATCGTGGACGTCAATGCGCCCGGCCTCGCGAAGCCGCTGAGCGCGACCTTCACGCGCGCCGAGGCGGACTACAATCAGTCGCGCTACGAGGTCGGTCAGATCGTGCAGGACACGCAGGGCAAGCAGAAGCGCGGCAAAGGCGGGAAGAAGAGCCAGGGCTGGGCGATTGACGGCAACGACCCGGCAAAGCGTCTGCCACGCAAGGCGATGTTCATCACGGGCATGCCCATCACCGTGCCGCCGAATGCGACCCTGAGCGTGACGCTGCGGCACGATTCGATCGCAAACCACAACATCGGGCGCTTCCGGCTTTCGATGACTTCGCTGCCGCCCGCGACGGTGAAGCTGAACGGTGCGCAGGTGGCGCCGAACATCGTCGCCGCGATCAACACGGAGGCAGCAAAGCGCACACCGGCGCAGAAGGCCGAGCTGGCGAAATTTTTCCGCGAGAACGCCGACAATCCCGTGAAGCGCGCGGAGGCTGGCGTCGCCGCCGCGAAGAAGGCGCTCGATGCCGTGTATGCCGATGTCTCCAGCACGATGGTGATGGAGGAAATCGCGCAGCCGCGCGAGGCGCGCATTTTGAAGCGCGGCGAATACGACAAGCCCGGCGACGTGGTGCCGCGCGCGCTTCCAGCGATTTTCCCGCCGCTGCCGAAGGACGCGCCGAACAACCGGCTCGGACTCGCGAGGTGGCTCGTGAGCGGCGAGCATCCGCTCACCGCGCGCGTGTGGGTGAACCGCGAGTGGGAGCGATTTTTCGGCCTCGGCCTCGTGAAGACGACGGAGAATTTCGGCTCGCAGGCCGAGTGGCCGTCGCATCCCGAGCTGCTCGACTGGCTCGCGACGGAATTTGTGCGGCTGAAGTGGGACATGAAGGCGATGCAGAAGCTCATCGTGATGAGTGCGACGTATCGGCAGTCGTCGCGCGTCACGCCCGACGTGCTCGCGAAGGATCCCGAGAATCGTCTGCTCGCGCGCGGCCCGCGCTTCCGGCTCGGCGCCGAGGCGCTGCGCGACCAAGCGCTCGCGATCAGCGGATTGCTCGTGGAGAAAATCGGCGGCCCGAGCGTGAAGCCCTACATGCCCGCTGCCGTGTGGGACGAGACGAGCGTTTACGGCGACATGCGCAACTACAAGGAGGACACCGGCGAGGGACTCTACCGCCGCACGCTCTACACGATTTGGAAGCGCACCGCCGCGCCGCCGACGATGACGATGTTCGATTCGCCGTCGCGCGAGATTTGCACCGTGAAGCGCTCGCGCACCAACACACCGCTCCAGGCGCTCGCGCTGCTGAATGAGAAGACCTACATCGAAGCCGCGCGCGTCCTCGCGCAGCGAATGATCACCGAAGGCGGCAGCACGCCGGAGCAACGCATTGCATGGGCCTTCCGCCGTGCCACGTGCCGAGAACCGCGGGCGGATGAGATGAAAGTGCTCGTCGCCGGACTGGCGAAGCGCACCGCGCGCTTGCAGCAGTCGCCCGACGAGGCCACGAAAATCCTCGCAGTCGGCGAAGCGAAACCTGACCCGAAACTCGACCCCATCGAACTCGCCGCCTACACCGGCACCGCCAACGTCCTGCTGAATCTCGACGAGGTCGTGACGCGCGAGTGAGCGACGGTTGGCGGCACAAAGGCAGGCAAATTATTTCCGAACGAACACACCATGATTCAGAGACGCACCCGCATCATCGCACTCGCCACTGTCATCGCGGCGGCACCCGTATTTTCCGCAAAGCCGCCAGCCCCTGAGCCAGCACCGATGCCGCCGAAAGGCGAGGCGACTCGGCTCGTGAAGCAGACGCCGATGCTGTCGCCGGCTGACGAGCTGAAGACGATTCAGCTTCCGGATGGCTACCGGCTCGAGCTCGTGCTGAGCGAGCCGGACATCAAGGAGCCGATGGCGATCGCATTCGACGGGAATGGGCGGATGTATGTCGTGGAGATGCGCACTTACATGCAGGACATCGACGGCACGGGTGAGCACGACCCGAAGAGCCGCGTGTCGCGCCATGAGAGCACGAAGGGCGATGGGAAATACGACAAGCACACGGTGTTTGCCGACAACCTGCTCATCCCGCGCATGGTGCTGCCGCTGCAGGATTCGGTGCTCATCGGCGAGACGGACACGAACGACATCAACGAATTCCGCGACAAGAACGGCGACGGCGTCTCGGATGAAAAGAAGCCGTGGTATGAGGGCGGGCCGCGTGGCGGGAACATGGAGCACCAGCCGAGCGGGCTCCTGTGGGCGATGGATAATTGGATTTACACGACCTACAACGCGTATCGCCTGCGCTGGAATCCGAAGGGTGCAGTGCTGAAGGAAAACACGGCACCGAACGGCGGGCAGTGGGGGCTCACGCAGGATGATTTCGGCAAGCCGTGGTTCTCGAACGCGGGCGGCGAGAAGGGCGTGTGGAATTTCCAGACGCACGTCGCCTACGGTGCGATCAATGTGCCGAGCCAGTGGGATGAAAATGGCTGGATGACGGTGTGGCCGGCGGTGGGGATGTTCGACGTGCAGGGCGGGACGAAGCGGCATCGCGACGACGGCACGGTGAATCATTTCACGGCGTCGTGCGGGCAGGAGATTTTCCGCGGCGACCGCCTGCCGGCGGATTTGCGCGGCAATGTGTTTTTGCCCGAGCCGGTCGGGCGTCTGATCCGGCGCGGTGTGGTCGAAGTGAAAGACGGCATCACGACGCTGAAGAATCCGCACGGTGAGTCGGAGTTTCTGCGCAGCACGGATCCGAATTTCCGCCCGGTGGACATGAAGACCGGACCGGATGGCTGCCTCTACATCGTGGACGCGTATCGCGGCATCATTCAGGAGGGCAACTGGGTGCGCGAGGGATCGTATCTGCGCCCGCAGGTGCAGCGCTGGGGCTTGCAAAACAACATCGGCCACGGCCGCGTGTGGCGGCTCGTGCACAAGGATTTCACGCCCGGCCCGCAGCCGAAAATGCTCGACGAGAAGCCCGCGCAGCTCGTCGCGCACCTCGAACATCCGAATGGTTTCTGGCGCGACACCGCGCAGAAGTTGCTCGTCGTGCGGCAGGACAAGTCGGTCGTGCCCGCGCTGCTCACGATGACGCGGACGAGCAAGAGCCCGCTCGCCCGCGCCCACGCGATGTGGACGCTCGAAGGTCTCGGCGCCCTCGACGCGGCACTTGCGCGCGAGAAGCTGAAGGACGAAAACCCGCGCGTGCGCGAGAACGCGATCCGCGCGACGGAGTCGCTCATCAAGGCGGGCGACAAGTCGCTCATCGCGGAGATCACCGCACTGGCGAAGGACGCGGATCCGAACGTCGTCCTGCAGGTGGTTGGCACGTCGAAGGCGCTGAATTTTCCCGAATGGGAACACAACGCGCAGATCGTGATCGCATCGAGCAAGTCGCAGGGCGTGCTCGAAATCGGCAAGGCGCTCATGACTTCGTCGAAGGGCGTGGACGCGAAGGCGTTCGCGAAGGACGAGATCGCCGTGCTGAAAAAGGGCGAGGCGATTTACAAGGAGCTGTGCTTCGCGTGCCACGGCTTCGACGGGAAGGGCATGCCGATGCAGGGCCAGCCCGCGGGCGTGACGATGGCACCGCCGCTCACCGGCTCGAAGACCGTGACCGGTCACCGCAACGGCCCTGTGCTCGCGCTGCTGCACGGCCTTGCCGGCCCCGTGAACGGCAAGACCTACGAGGCGCAGATGGTCCCGCTGGGCACGAACACCGACGACTGGATCGCGGCCGTCGCCAGCTACGTGCGGAACAGCTTCGGCAATTCCGGCGCGCTCGTGACCGCCGCCGAGGTGAAGCGTCTGCGCGAGGCGACGAAGACCCGCACGCAGCCGTGGACGCAGAGCGAGCTCGCCAGCGTGCTGCCGCAGCCGGTCGGCGATTTGAAAAACTGGAAGCTCACCGCGAGCGCGAACGACAAGGGGTGCAGCAACGCAATCGATGGCGACGCGAAGTCGCGCTGGGACACGCACGGCGGACAGACGCCCGGCCAGTGGTTCCAGATCGAGCTGCCCGCCGAGACGGAAATCACCGGCCTGCGCCTCGACACGACGAAATCTGCCAACGACTACCCCCGCGGCTACAAGGTCGAGCTGAGCGCCGACGGCCAGCAGTGGGGCAAGCCCGTCGCGCAGGGCAAGGGCCGCGGCTCCGTGACGGAAATCGAGTTTGCGCCCGCAAAGGCGAAGTTCATCCGTATCACGCAGACCGGCGAGGTGAAGGGGAACTTCTGGAGCATCCACGAGATGGCGGTGCTGAAGGCGGGCGCGAAATTCTGAACCGTCCGTCATCGGGCGGGCGTTGATTTCCCGTCGCAAAGGGCTTGGGTTCCGCTATTCCCCTGCAAGGCCGCGTTTGCGGCACTGCATCACATCCCCACAGCCATGAAACGACTCGTCCTTTCCACCTCGATCGCAGCCTGCTCCGTCCTCGCGTGGACCGCCACCGCCTTTGGCGCGAAGGGTGACAGGAAGAAACAGGCGGATGCACCGGCGGTCGTCTCCGTGAAGCCCGCTGTGGACACGCAGCCGCTGCAGGCGGAACTGCCGTCGCCGTGGCGCACATGGAGCGATGCGCAGGGGAACAAGCTGGAGGCGCAGTTCTGCTCGCTCTACGGGAACATCCTCACGGTGCAGACGCACGAGGGGAAGACGGCGCAGATGTATCTGATGAATCTCGTGCCCGCGGACCGGGCGTTTGCGCAGGACTATGCGAAGAGGCTGCGCGCGCGGGCATTTGCCGACGACTACGTGAGGAAGGCGGCGTATCAGATCGATTACCTCATCGGGTCCACGCTCGTGAGCAAGGGGCAGAAGTTCAACCCGCCGGCGACGGACGAGCAGTTCGTGCGGCGCATTTACCTCGATGCCGTGGGCCGCGTCCCGACGGCGGACGAGGCGTCGGAATTCCTCGCGGACAAGGCGGCGGACAAGCGCGCAAAGCTCATCGACCGGCTGCTCTATTCGCCCGGCTACACGATGCAGATGTATAACTGGATGGGCGACATGCTGCGCGTGAAGGACACGTTCGCCAAAAACGTGCCGGCGTTCACCTTCCAAGACTGGCTGAAGGATCAGCTCCACGCGGACCGCCCCTGGGATTCACTCGTGCGCGCGATGCTCACGGCGGATGGCAAGCTGTGCGACAACGGCGCGACGGGCTTCCTCGCCTACGACGCGCAGATGCCGCTCGACGGCGTGTCGAACCTGCTCACGACGTTCCTCGGCGCGAACGTCGCCTGCGCGCAGTGCCACGACCATCCGCTCGCGGACTGGAAGCAGCGCGACTTTTACCAGATGGCCGCATTTTTCGGCGCGAGCGACGGGCTCGACGAAAAGGCGCTCAACGCGGGCAAGAAGCTCGCGAAGAACGGTGGCAAAGGCACACCCGGCCTGAACAAGGGACTCGTTCAGAAAATCGCGAGCGCGAACGCCTACCGTCAGGAGGACACGACAAAGCAGACGCTCACCTTTCCGAAGGACTACAAATACAGCGACGCGAAAGCGGGTGCGCCCGTGATGCCGACGCTCATCTCGTGGTCGAAGAACGACGCGAAGAGCCCGCTCTACCGCGGTGTGAACACGTCGAACCCCGTGCAGCTCCGCGTGGAGTTTGCGAAATGGATGACGGCTCCCGAGAACCCTCGCTTCGCCGCGAACATCGCGAACCGCGTGTGGAAAAAAGTCTTCGGCCTCGCGGTGCAGGAGCCCGTATCCGACCTTGACGACCCGACAAGGGCGAGCAACCCCGCGCTGCTCGCGCACCTCGCGACGGTCATCAAGGCGGGCCGCTTCGACCTGCGCGAGTTCCAGCGCGTGCTGTTCAATTCGCAGACCTACCAGCGTGCGGCCAGCGCGTCGCCCGACCTTGAAAAAGGCCCGTATCTTTTCCCCGGCCCGCTTGTGCGCCGCATGACTGCCGAGCAGGTGTGGGACAGCCTCATGGTGCTCAGCACCGGGACGGACGTGGACAACATCACGCTGCGCCGTGGCGACGACGAGAAGCTGATGTCGCTTCCCGGCAACGCGATGACCGCGGAGAACTTCAAATACGTCATCGAGCGCATGCAGTCCTCCGGCGCGGAGATGCGCGGCGGCGGAAAGAAAAACGCCGCTGTTTCAAAGAACCTCATCACCGAGTATCAGGGCGGCAAGCCGCAGCAGCGCCACGGGATGATTCTCGCCCGCGCGAGCGAGCTGCCGCAGCCCGCGCCCGAGACGCATTTCCTCCGCCTCTTCGGCCAGAGCGACCGCCTCGTCGCCGATTCCGCCACGACGGACGGCAGCGTGCCGCAGGCGCTCATGCTCATGAATGGCGGCGCCGGCCAGCTCATCACGGACACCAACTGCGCCGCCGTCACCGCCGCCGAGAAGGCGGGCTCCGCCGATGAAAAAGTGGACCGTCTCTACCTCTCCTTCCTCGCCCGCAAACCGACCGCCGAGGAGCGCCCCGTGGCCACGCAGGCACTCACCACCGGCCTCGGCATCAGCGATGTCGCGTGGGCGCTCGTGAACACGCGCGAGTTCCTCTTCATCCAGTAAATTCAACGACACCTCCGCCATGAACAACGACATCCTCCGCGATCCCATCCAGCGCCGCTCCTTTGTCGAGCGCTGCGCCCGCTACGCCTTCGGCCTCACCGTGCTGCCCGCCGTGGGCGCGCAGCTTTTTGGCGCGGAAAAAGCCGCGGCCTCTGCTGTGTCCGCCGTCTCGCACGGCCCCGGCTTTGGCAAGGCGAAGCGTGTCATCTTCCTCGAGCTGCAGGGCGGCCTCAGTCACATCGACTCGTTCGACCCGAAGACCGGCGACTCGAAGGGTCCCGGCGCGCCGCTCTCCACCAAGGCCGGCTTCCAAGTCACCGAGTATCTCCCCGAGACCGCGAAGATTGCCGACAAAATCACCGTCATCCGCTCGATGACCGCGAAGGTCGGCGTCCACGCCAGCGCGCAGTATCTCATGCGCACCGGCTATGAAAAGCGCGGCACGATCGTGCATCCGATGCTCGGCGCGTGGGCGCAGCATTACCTCGGCGGGAGCAGCAAGACGCTGCCATCGACCGTCTGCGTGAACCGCCCGGCCAACCACGGCAACGGCTACTTTCCCGCGTCGTATTCGCCTCTGCCGATTCTCGACCCCGACCAGGGCCTCGTGAACTCCGCCGCACAGGTCTCCGCCGACGTGCATCAGAAGCGCCTCGGCCTCCTCGGGCAGCTCGATGCGACCTTCGGCAAAAAGATGGCCGATGAAAACGTGAAGGCCTACGGCGACTTCTACGACTCCACGATGCAGCTCATGAAGAGCAGCGACCTCAAGGCCTTCAGCATCGCCGACGAGCCCGCCGCCATGCGCGAAAAATACGGGCGCAACAAGTTCGGCCAGGGCTGCCTGCTCGCGCGCCGGCTCGTCGAGAGCGGCGTGCGTTTCGTCGAGGTGTCGAGCGGCGGCTGGGACATGCACAAGCAGCTCGCCGACGGCATGGAAGACCGCGGCGGCGACTTCGACCGGGCCTTCGCAGCACTCGTGAGCGACCTCGACTCGCGCGGCCTGCTCGATTCCACGCTCGTCTGCGTGACGACCGAATTCGGCCGTAAGCCGCAGTTCGACGGCAGCGGACGCGGGCATCACCCCGTCGCCTTCAGCACCGCCCTCGCCGGCGGCGGCGTGAAGCGCGGCTACGTCCACGGCGCCAGCGACGAGAAAGGCTACGAGCCCGCGAAGGACCCGATGAGCGTCGGCAGCTTCCACGCGACCATCGCCCACGCCGCTGGCCTGCCCATCGACCAGGAAGTCATGACCCCGAGCGGCCGCCCGATGACCGTCGGCAACAAGGGCAAACGCTTCGACGCCATCGGCGATGCGGAAATCCAGACGCGCATCGCGCAATACGAGATGGCCTTCCGCATGCAGGCGAGCGTGCCCGACCTCACCGACATCTCGAAGGAGCCGCAGCATGTCCTCGACATGTATGGCCCCGAGGTGAAGACGCCCGGCACCTACGCGTCGAACTGCCTCCTCGCGCGTCGCCTCGCCGAGCGCGACGTGCGCTTTGTGCAGCTCTTCCACATGGGCTGGGATCACCACGGCGGCCTGCCAAACGCCATCAAGGGCCAGTGCCGTGACACCGACCAGCCCACTGCGGCGCTCCTCACCGACCTAAAACAGCGCGGCCTGCTCGACGACACGCTCATCGTCTGGGGCGGCGAATTCGGCCGCACCATCTACTCGCAGGGCACGCTCACCGAGACGAACTACGGCCGCGACCATCACCCGCGCTGCTTCACCGTGCTGCTTGCCGGCGCCGGCGTGCGGAAAGGACACACGCACGGCGAGACCGACGATTACAGCTACAACATCGTCCGCGATCCCGTGCATGTGCATGACCTCAACGCCACGATCCTGCACCTCATGGGCGTCGAGCACACGAAGCTCACCTACCGCTACCAGGGCCGCGACTTCCGCCTCACGGACATCCACGGTGAAATCGTGAAGCCGCTGCTGGCGTAATCTTCCAAGGGGAGCCTCGCGTCTTCCAAGGGGAGCCTCGCGTCTTCCAAGGGGAGCCTCGCGTCTTCCAAGGGGAGCCTCGCGTCTTCCAAGGGGAGCCTCGCGTCTTCCAAGGGGAGCCTCGCGTCTTCCAAGGGGAATGCGGCGTGATGGAAGACGGGCGTTTTTCAAGCCGGAAATTCCTCATGAGGCTCGTTTGAGGTCCGGCAATGTGGGTCGGTGTCTGAACCGGGTGTCGGGCTGGTATGGCGGCTGCTAAGTTTCCCCCGCCCAAACTCAGCAATTACCCTGACTCAAAATCGGTAGTTACCCGCGCCCAAAATGCATAATCACCGCCACCACATGAATGCCCCCGCGTCATCGCGTCATCGCGACCGGGGCCTATGAAGCAGCGGAGGATTTTCGCGAGCGCCCACCCCTCAGACACTGAAGCACCGCCCGCCAATCCGCAGAGGGAGGCGAGGCCACAGCCGATGCTTCGCCGCCGCCGGACTCCTTTGCTCGTGCGTGCGCTGCTCTGGCTTTTCCTTTCCCACGCGACGCCGTGGATGGGGCGGGCGATGGCGAACCTCGAGAAGGACGTGCTGACGACGGCGACGGACCTGACGGCGGGGGCGAGCTATGTGGGCGGCGGCACGCCGGGGGCGACGTGGGATGTGACGTTCATGAACGGCGCCTACAGCGCGACGACTTTCACAGTGAACTCGAACCTCGGCATCGGCACGCTGAACGTGCTGAACTCCACGCAGGCGCTCGTCATTACCAGCAACGGCTCGGCGAACCGGACTCTGACGCTGAATGGGGGGACGAATGTCGTGCCGGGCGCCGCTGCTGCGGACCTCATCTACCTCGCTGCGAATGGCAGGCTGACGATTCAGAACGGCACGCGGACGCTGGGCCTGGTGCTTGCGTCGAGCGGGAATTTCGACACGGCCTCGGGTTCGTCGCTGATCATCAGCTCGGTCATCTCGGGCAATTTCAACCTCGCGAAGACGGGCAGCGGAATGATGACCGTGAGCGGGACGAACACGTTTGGCGGGTCGGGCAGGACGTTCACGCTCTCGGGCGGGACGCTGAACATCAATGCGGCGGCGGCGCTCGGCAACGCGTCGAACACGTTCGTGATCAACGGCGGGACGACCATCGACAACACAAGCGGCGCGGCCATCACGACGAGCAACTACGCGGTGACGCTGAACGGGGACTTCACCTTCGCGGGCGGCGGGACGGGAACCACGCACGATTTGAACCTCGGCACGGGTGCCGTCACGCTCGGCACGGCGGCAGGGACGAGCCGGGCCATCACGGTCACTGCGGCGAACAGCACGCTGCGCTTCGGCGGTGTGATCGCGAATGGCACGACGGCGAACGCGGTGATCAAGAGCGGCGCCGGCATCCTCACTTTCTCCGGCAGCGGCGCGAACACCTACTCCGGTGGCACGGTGGTGACGGCGGGCACGCTCATCCTCACGAAGACGGCGGGCATGAATGCCGTCGGCACCGGCACGCTGCAGATCGGTGACGGCACCGGCGGAAACGACAGCGCGATTGTGCAGCTCGGCGCGAACAACCAGATCGCCGACACGGTGATCGTGGATGTCGGGAGCAGCGGGCGCTTCAATCTGAACAACTTCAGCGAGACCATCGGCGGCCTCATCCTCAACACCGATACGGCGCAGGCCGCGACGGTGGTCACCGGCACGGGCACGCTTACGCTCGGCGGCAATGTGACGGTGAACGCGAACGGCACCGGGGCGACGGGCGCGGATTTCACGGGAAGCCTGAACCTCGGAAACGCCGCGCGCACTTTTGCTGTCGCGGCCGGGTCGTCGCCGGGGGCCTACGATTTCGATGTGAACGGCGTGGTGAGCAGCACGACGGCGGCGAGCGGCTCGGTGGTGAAGGCGGGCGCCGGCACGATGCGCTTCAGCGGCACGACCGCGAACACCTACACGGGCATGACCACCGTGAATGCCGGCACGCTGCTGCTGAACAAGAGCGCAGGCGTGGTGGCGGTGGCGGGCGGCATGACCATCGGCGACGGCGCTGGCGGTGCGAACAGCGACATCGTGCGGCTGATGGCGAACGGGCAAATCGCGGCGACGGCGGCGGTGCTGGTGAACGGCTCGTCCGGCATGCTGGATCTCAATGGATTCACGCAGACCATCGGTTCGCTCGCCGACACGGGCACGGTGACTGCAGGCGGCAGCAGCGTGAATCTTGGCTCGGGCACGCTGACGGTGGGGAACACGACTTCGACAGTCTTTTCCGGTGCCATCACAGGCGCTGGCGGCAGTCTCATCAAGCGGGGCAGCGGCACGCTCGCGCTGGGCGGGACGAACACCTACACCGGCATGACGACGATCACGGCAGGCACGCTGCAGCTCCGTGCGTCGGGCGCGATTCCCGCGGGCGGAAACGTGACGATCCTCGGCGCCGCGCTCGACATCGCCGGCCAGAGTCCGACGGTCGGGACAATCACCTTCGGCGATGGCACTGCGACGGGCGCGAACTCGATGAGCGATTCAGCGACGGTGAAGGGGAGCGTCACGCTGAATGGCGACATTGCCTACAACGGCACGGCCGCGCACACCTTCCAGGCGAGCCTCATCACCACGAACCTCTGGCTCTCCACCGGGGTCCATTCGCTGAGCAACCCGAATGCGAACTACAGCTCGGTGATCTACGACGTGGTGCTGAGCGGCGTCGTGAGCGGGCCGGGCGGATTTTCAAAGGACGGCACGAACCCGCTCTACTGGGTCGCGCTGAATGCCGCGAACACCTACACCGGCGTGACGAACGTGACCGGCGGCCGCCTTTATCTCGGCGTGGTGAATGCAATCCCGTTGATGAGCGCCGTGACCGTGGGCATGGATGGTATTCTCATTTTGAACCCGACGGTGACGGAGAACGGAATGGTCGCCGGAAACTACAGCCAGAGCATCGGTTCGCTCGCCGGCGATGGCTCGGTGACGCTCGGCTCGGCGACGCTCACGACGGGCAATGATGGCACGTCGCCGACCTTCGCCGGCGTGATTTCCGGCACTGGCGCGGTCGTGAAGACAGGCACCGGCTCGCAGACCTTCTCGGGTGCGAACACCTACACCGGCGGCACGACGCTCGGCGGCGGACTGCTCATTGCGGGGAACAATGCGGCGTTCAGCACCGGCTCGATCACGTTCAACGGCGGCGGCCTCGGTTCGAGCAGCGGTTCGCGCCTGATCACGAATGGGATGTCTGTGAACAACGTCGCGGGGAACCACATCGGCGGGTCGCAGAGCCTCACGCTGACTGGTGCCGCGAGCGGCACCGGCACGTTGGCGGTGAGTTTTTCGGACAGCACCAAGTCCGCCACGATCAATCCCGGCACCGCAAACACCTTCGCCCCCGCCGTCCTCCGCCTCACGAGCGGCACGCTGCTCCTCGGCGGCTCGAACAAGATTGGCGACACGACTGGCGTGACGATGGGCGGCGGCACGCTGAACACCGGCGGTTTCAGCGACACGATGGGCCCGCTGATCCTCTCGTCGGATTCCGTGCTGGATTTTGGATCGAGCAACAACGTGCAGCTCCAGTTTTCCTCCGCGACTTGGGCTGGCGGCACGCTGTCCATCCTGAACTGGACCGGAACCGCCGAGACTTCGGGCAACGCCGACCAGTTCCGCATCTCGTCCGGGCCGGTCAGTTCGGATTTTCTGAATCATATCTCCTTCGATGGGTTTGCGTCCGGCGGAGTCGCCATCTCGCTCGGCGGCGGGCTCTATGAGATTTCACCGAAAGCCGGACCACTGGGTCCGCTCACCCCGGTGCCCGAGCCCGCGACGCTTTTCGGCGGGGCCGCGCTGCTGGTATTTGTCGGCTGGCGCGAAAGGCGGCGGCTGAGGGGGCTTTTCACCGGGACCTGACGCGGAGCGCCACATTAGCGGTTGGCAGGGTCCGGAGAAAGTGCCGCCTCTGGCACGACGCGTGCATTTGCTCTGCGGCATGAAACCATCCAAAGCCCTGGGATACGTTTTTCTCGCCGCCGCCATTGGCTGGAGCGGCTTCCGTCTCGCTGAGCTCGCCTACACGAATCTCCCCGTCGGCGCGCCGACCCCGCAGCAGGCGGCTGTGGTTGCCGTCGCATCGGCGGCGAAGGAGCGCGACACTTTTGCGGTCACGCGGCCCGTGATGCTCGCGGAGGCGCCGGCGGTGGAAGCCGCCGAGGCCGAGCCGCTGCCGCCCATTGCCGAAGGTCCCGCAGATGCGCTGCGCGCCCTCGACGCAGTTGCGGACACCGTGCCGAAGGAGCCGGCAAATGTCGTCTTTGAAGAAGCGGACCTCCTCGCTGCCGTGGAGCAGCAGACCATTCAGGCGACGCTCCGCGGCAATGGCCGCGACCGCATGGTCGCGCAGCTCCGCAACAACAGCCCCACGCCGATGCGCGTCTCCGTTTCCGTCGGGCAGGTGCTTGAAGGCGGGCGCAACCGCGTGGTCGTCACGCGCGGGGCCGCCGCGGAGATCATGCCCGCGCGCACTGTCGAGCTGAACCTCGTCACCGCAGCGCTGCATTCCTCAAACACCGTCGTCGACGGCGCCTACAAGCTCTCGTATCAGAATGCCGAGCGCGTCGAGGGATTCCTGAAATGGGCTGATGAGCATGGCGGCCTCTCCGCCCCTGCGATGCAGACGGTGGTGCTGGCGCTCACGGAGAATCTCCCGCTGCGCTCGGTCGCGAAATTCGCGCCCGCAAACCCCGGCGAATACAACACCGACGCCTTCCGCGTGGAGACGAGCGACCTCATGGCCGCCCTGAACGCCCTGCGCGACTGCGGCGCCCGTGTCGAGAACCTCGCCATCGCGACGGACCCGCAGCTCCGCATCGAGGCGATGATCGAGCCGCTCAGCCGCGAGGCCGCGAAGCGCTACTACGGCATCGCCGAGGAGCGCGAATGGGATTTCTGGAAGCACGAGCTCCTCGAGGGCAGCCCGAGCACGCGCCACTACGCGCTCTTCGGCATCGCACGTTTCTACCCGGATGTCGCGATGGACATGCTCCCGAAATGGGCGCGCCAGGAGGGCACGCACCCCGTCTACCGCCTCTCCGCCGTGCAGGCCCTCGCCGACACGCAGCGCCCCGAGGCGCTCCCGATTCTCCGCACGCTCGCCGGCGAACTTGGCGCCACCACCGAGCTCGGCAAAGCCGCCACGCAGGCCGCGAACTACCTCGACCGCCGTCTCACCGAGCAGTCGAAGCGCCCCGCGTCCGTCGCCTTCCGCGGCCGGACGAATGTGAACGGGCTCTGAGTGGAGCGCCGCCGCCCCGCGGCAGAAAAAAGCCGGCACCCGCTTTCGCAGATGCCGGCCTTTTGAAAATGCGGAGCTGAATCCGCGGGCGGGCTACTTCTTCTTCTCGCCCTCGGCAGCGGGCTTCTTGCCCTCGCCTTCAGCAGCCTTCTTCTTGGCACCGCCCTCCTTCGGGGCGGCTGCGCCGAACTTCGTGATCTTCACGACTTCATAGCCGGAGGCGGTCTTCTTGCGGAGGCCGGAGACCATGTCGCCCTTCTTGATGTCCTCGAACTTCGCGGGCTTGTCGCCGTTGTGGATTTCGGTCGTGGCGGTCACAGTGTTCACGGACTTCTTCCCGTCCTTGGTAATCTGGGTGATCGTCTTCGCGCTCGCGTCGATCTCGTCGGCGCGGACATACATCGGGATGGTGTCCTTCTTGGCCTTGGCCTCGCCCTCGGCCTTCGGCTTTGCGGCCTCGGCGGATGCGGCGGGCTTGCCGCTCTCGGCTGCGGGCTTTGCACCGGCCTCAGCGGGCGCGGCACCTTCCTTCTTCTTCTTCGCCTGGGCGAAGGTGGACTGGCTGCCGGCTGCGAGCGCAGCGGCGAGCGTGAGGGTGAACAGGAGTTTCTTCATGTTGTTTGTTCTTGGGTTTGTTGTTTCGGGAGTCGATGGAACCGCGTCGAGCGATGCCTTCGCTTCCTTGGCGCGCGATGGGAGTGGAAAGTTAGGATGCCGTCAAGATGCGAAAATTCCGCAATCGTCATGCTCGGGACAAATTGGACGATGCGGACAAACCGCGCCGCTTCTGCTATTCCCCTCCCGCCATGAAGAAACTTCCCCTCGCCCTCGTCGCGTTCATCGCCCTCCTTTCGTCATTCGTCATCCGTCATTCGGCATTCGCGGCCGACGCCGCGCCCGCGCGCCCGAACATCCTCTTCATCATCTTCGACGACTGGAACGGCAGCACGCATGCCGGAGCCTACGGCTGCAAGTGGATCCAGACTCCGAACTTCGACCGCATCGCGCGCGAGGGCATCCTGTTCAAGAACGCCTTCACCTCGAACCCCAAGTGCAGCCCGTGCCGCGCCAGCATCCTCACCGGGCGCAACACGTGGCAGCTCAACGAGGCCGTGTCGCACGGCGGCTATTTCCCGGCGGGTTTCGAGACGTATCCCGACCTGCTGGAGAAAGGCGGATACGCGGTGGGACTCACGGGCAAGGGCTGGGGGCCGGGCGACTTCAAGACGCTCGCCAAGCGCACGCGCAACCCCGCGGGCCCGAGCTTCGACGCCAAGACGCAGGAGCCCGTCGCGAAGGGCATCGGCAAGCTCGACTACCCGGCAAACTTCGGCGACTTCCTCGCGCAGCGTGACAAGTCGAAGCCCTTCTGCTTCTGGATGGGCTTCCACGAGCCGCACCGGCAATACGAGTGGAATTCGGGCGTCCGCCTCGGCAAGAAGCTGGAGGACGTCGTGGTGCCGAAATTCCTGCCCGACACCGAAATCGTCCGCCGCGACCTGCTCGACTACTCCGTCGAGGTGGAATGGGGCGACGCGCAAATCGGCCGCGCGCTGAAACTCCTCGAGGAGGCCGGCGTGCTCGATGACACGCTCATCGTCGTCACGTCCGACCACGGCATGCCGTTCCCCTTTGTGAAGGGCCAGATCCACGAGGACGCCTTTCACCTCCCGCTCGCGATGCGCTGGGGCAAGGGCATCAAGCCCGGCCGCGTCGTCGAGGACTTCGTGAACATGCGCGACCTTGCGCCCACCTACATGGAACTCGCCGGCCTCAAGCCTCACGCGCAGATGACCGGCAAGTCGCTCGCCGCCATTCTGCGCTCGGAAAAATCCGGCTTCGTCGAGGGCCGCGACACCATGCTCGCCGGCAAGGAGCGCCACGACATCGGCCGTCCGAACGACATGGGCTACCCGGTGCGCTGCCTGCGCACGAAGGACTTCCTCTACGTCCACAACTTCCACCCCGAGCGCTGGCCTGTCGGCAACCCCGAGACCGATTTCGGCAACTGCGATCCCAGCCCCACGAAGGAAGTCGTGAAAGCCCTCGGCGGTCATTTCTACGAGCTGTGCTTCGGCAAGCGCCCCGCCGACGAACTCTACGACCTCCGCCGCGACCCCGAGTGCGTGAACAACCTCGCCGCCGACCTCGCCTTCGCCTCTGTGCTCGACGACATGCGCTACAACCTCATGCGCCTGCTGAAGGAGGACGGCGATGCGCGCGCCGCCGGCAAGGGCGACGACTTCGAGTCGCTCAAATACGTCGGTGGCCGCACGAAGGGCTACGAGACGTGGCTGAAGGAGCAGGAGGCGACGACCCTTGCCGAGCTGAAGAAGAAGCTCGATGAAGGGACCGCGAACATGGGGAAGAAAAAGAAGAAGGGCGCGGCTGCGGATTGACCCCGATGTCGAAGATCGACCTCAAGAAGGAGCTGAAGGCGCTCTACAAAACCTCTGCAAAAGAAGTGGTGCAAGTGACGGTGCCGCCGCTCCGTTACCTGATGATTGACGGCAGGGGCGACCCGAACTCGTCGCAAGCATATGCCGACGCCGTTGCGGCTCTTTTCTCGGTGTCCTACGCGGTGAAGTTTGCCGTGAAGAGGGGGCCTCAGAAAATCGATTACTCCGTGATGCCGCTCGAAGGGCTGTGGTGGGCGGATGATTGGTCCGCATTCGTCGCGGGCGACAAGGCGAACTGGAATTGGACCATGATGATTTTGCAGCCGTCGTTTGTCGCCGATGCGACCATCGCGAAGGCCATCGCGGATGTCCGCCTGAAGAAGGGCCTTCCCGCGCTGGACAAACTGCGGCTGGAGGAGTTTTCCGAGGGCCGATGCGCGCAGATTCTGCACATCGGCCCCTTCTCAGCCGAGGGTCCGACGATCGAGAGGCTGCATGAGCATATCCTGAGTCACGGAAGCCTCGCCGGGAAACACCACGAGATTTATCTGACGGACATCCGGCGAGCCGCCCCGTCGAAATGGAAGACGATTCTGCGGCAGCCAATGAAGTGAGGGCTGAAGGTGCCATGAGTCGCCGGCGTGTGCGCGTCCCGGACGGAGGCTGTTGATTTTAGCCCCGCCGTGCGCTGTGCTCGCCGCGCATGAAGCTCATTTCCTGGAACGTGAACGGCATCCGCGCGGTGCTGAAGAAAGGATTTCTCGATTTCCTCGCCGCGGAGAAGCCGGACATCATGTGCGTGCAGGAGACGAAGGCGCACCCGGACGACGTGGAGGCGGAATGGCCTGGCTACGAGGCGCACTGGAACTGGGCCGAGAAGAAGGGCTACTCCGGCGTGCTTACGCTTTCGCGCCAGAAGCCGCTCTCCGTGCAGCGCGGCATGGGTGTGCTCGATCACGACCGCGAGGGTCGCGTGCTGGCGACGGAGTTCGCGGATTTCTTCCTCGTGAACGTCTATGTGCCGAACTCAAAGCGTGAGCTGACGCGCCTGCCCTATCGCCAGACGTGGGACCGCGATTTCCTCGCGTGGCTGAAGTCGCTCGAGCGCGCGAAGCCGGTGGTTTTCTGCGGCGACCTGAATGTGGCGCACGCGGAGATCGACCTCGCGCGGCCGAAGGACAACGTGAAGAACCACGGTTTCACCCCTGAGGAGCGTGCGGGTTTCAGCGCGTTTGTGGACGCCGGATTCGTGGACACGTTCCGCGAGTTTGAGAAGGCCGGCGGGCACTACACGTGGTGGAGCCAGATGGGCACGGCACGCGCGCGGAACATCGGCTGGCGCATCGACTACTTCCTCGCCTCCGCCGCGCTGCGCCCGCGGCTGAAGTCAGCGCACATCTACCCGCACATCACCGGCTCCGACCACTGTCCGGTGGGGCTGGAATTGAAGCGCGGGAGAAAGTAGCGGCCGTCGGCCGCTGCGGATGGGCTAAAGGCGAGGCGCCTTCTCGAGGATGCTGGCGAACTGCGCGGAGTCGAACGCACGGAGGATCTGCGTGTGGACGTTTCCGAGCGAGGAGAGGGCAAGCATCGCGCTCGCGGCGGCCTCGTCGTTGTGCGCCTCAAAAACGATCACGCCGTCGAATGCGCCGAGCGTCCAGTAGATCTCGCGGACTTTCACGCCCGACTTCTTCGCGGCGGACTTGAATGCGCCGGCGCGGTGCGGCGACTCGTGGACGTTCTGCAGCCCCTGCTGGGTGAAGTTGAGGAGGGCGATGTAGCTGGTCATGGGAGCGGTTGGTTTGGGATTGAGCGCGGGAACTGGTCGCTCCCGCAGCCATAACGAAGCACGGCGCCCATGGGCCGCCTCCACGGAAATTGGCACTCGCTGCACCACGCTTGCATTTCAGCGGCACAATCGTCTCCACAACGACGGCGTCCGTGCGCAGAGTGCGCCGATGTCGTCGCGCGTGCTCATCCTATTCGCCCACCCGGCGCTGCAGAAATCGCGTGCGCACCGCGTGCTCGCCGAGGCGGTTTCGCCGCTCCCCGGTGTCACGTTCCATGACCTCTACGAGCGCTACCCGGACTTTTTCATCGACGCGAAGGCCGAGCAGGGGCTGCTCCGGGCGCACGACGTGATCGTCTTCCAGCATCCCTTCTACTGGTATTCCGCGCCGGCGATCGTGAAGGAGTGGCAGGACCACGTGCTGCAGCACGGCTTCGCCTACGGGGCCGGCGGCGATGCGCTGCGCGGAAAGGTCACGTTCTCAGTGCTGACGACCGGTGGGTCGGAGGAGTCCTACCGCGCGGATTCCCGCGAGCATTTCACGGTGCGTCAGCTCCTCGCTCCGTTTGAGCAGACTGCGCGGCAGTGCGGCATGGACTACCTGCCGCCGTGCGTCTTTCACGGCACAGATGCGCTCGATGAGGCGGGCCTTTCCGCGGTCGCGTCCGAATACGCCCGGCTGATCTCAGCTCTGCGGGATGCAACGCTCGACCTCGACGCGGCGCGGCGCAGTGACCGGCTGAACTCGGAAATCGAGCAACTCATCACGGGGCGCGGCGCGGCATGAGGGACAGCTTTCTTTTCCAAGCCTTTGTCTATCTGCTCGCGGCGGTGATCGCAGTGCCGATTGCGAAGCGCCTCGGCCTCGGCTCGGTGCTTGGTTACTTGCTGGCAGGCGTGGCCATCGGGCCGTCGGGCCTCGGTCTCATCGGCGGGACGGGCAACGCGATGCACTTCGGCGAATTCGGCGTGGTGATGATGCTCTTTCTCATCGGCCTCGAGCTGAAGCCCGCGCTGCTCTGGCGCATGCGCGGGCCGATTCTTGGCATGGGCGGAATGCAGATGCTCGGCACGGCGCTCGCGGTGCTGGTGGTCGCCGCGCTCCTTGGCCGCGATTGGCGCGAAGCTCTCGCCGTGGGGTTCATCATCGCGATGTCGTCAACGGCGATCATCCTGCAGACGCTCGCGGAGAAGGGTCTGCTGAAGACGCGCGGAGGGCAGTCGTGCTTCTCGGTGCTGCTCTTCCAGGACATCGCGGTCATTCCCCTGCTCGCGTTGCTCCCGCTCCTCGCGCTGAGCGGCGGGTCGGCGGCGGATGCGGGACACTTCGAGAAGCCGCTCGCGCACCTGCCTCGCTGGGCGCAGGCGCTGGCGACCTTTGGCGCCGTGGCGCTCATCGTGGTCGGCGGGCGGTTCCTGCTGCGCCCAGTGTTCCGCTTCATCGCCGGCACGAAGCTGCGCGAAGCCTTCACTTCGGCCACCCTGCTGCTCGTCGTGGGCATCGCGCTGCTGATGGATTTCGTCGGCCTCTCGGCTGCGCTTGGCACATTCCTCGCAGGCGTGGTGCTCGCGGACAGCGAATACCGCCATGAACTGGAGGCCGACATCGAACCGTTCAAGGGCCTGCTCCTCGGTCTGTTCTTCCTCTCGGTCGGCAGCGGGATCGATTTTGCACTGGTCGCCGCAAACCCGGGTCGCATCGCGCTCCTCGTGGCGGGGTTGATCGCGCTGAAATTTGCGGTGCTGCTTCCGGTCGCGCGCCTCTTTCGCAGCGACTGGGGAGAGAGCCTCCTCTTCGCGCTCGCGATGGCGCAGGGCGGCGAGTTCTGCTTCGTGCTGTTTTCGTTCTGCGAGTCGCACGGTGTGCTCGATGTCTCCGTGACGAAGCCGCTCACGGCCGCCGTCGCGCTTTCCATGGCGTTCACGCCGCTGCTGTTCGTGCTCTATGAGAAGGCCGTGGCGCCGCGCTTCGTGCGCAGGAAAAAATCGCGGGAACCCGATGCGGTGGAGGACCACGAGCATCCCGTCATCCTGGCGGGCTTCGGGCGTTTCGGCCACGTTGTCGGCCGCCTGCTGCGGGCAAATGGCTTCGGTGTGACGGTGCTCGACAACGACGCGGACCAGGTGGACCTCCTCGCGAAATTCGGCCTCCAGAGTTTCTACGGTGACGCCTCGCGGATTGACCTGCTGCACGCCGCAGGTGCCGGGAAGGCGCGTCTTTTTGTGCTGGCGATCGACGACGAGGAGCGCTCGCTCGGCATCGTCCGCACGGTGCGGCGTGAGTTTCCGCACCTCCGAATCCTGGCCCGCGCCGTGAGCCGTCAGCACGCCTACGAGCTCATTCGTGCGGGAGTGGCGGAGGTGTATCGCGAGACGCTCGGCAGCGCCGTGGACCTGAGCATCGATGCGCTCCGCGCGCTCGGAGTGAGGGGGGCGGAGGCGCTGCGGGCGGCGCGCATCTTCAAGCAGCACGATGAGGCGGCGCTGCGGGACATGGCGCACATGCAGGAGATTGACGGCGCCTATGTCACCCGGGCCCGCCAGCACATCGAGAACCTCGATCGCATCCTGCAAAGCGACCGCCTCACGGCGAAGGACCCCACCGGGAACGCGTGGGCTTCCAAGCCGCCGGAGAAGTCTGCGTAGGCGCGGTCCGGCGCGCGTCGACCCATCCAAGAAATGGCTCGCGGCGGGCGCCCCGGGGCATACATTCGCCGCCGACGAACACATGGCATGAACCCGTGCGTCTCCAGCACTCAACCGCGGTTTTTCGAGGAGCGGCTTTCGCCTCCGGCGCGGCGGTTGAATTGTGTCCTGACCGGCTTCTTTTACTGCAAATCCCAAACTCCGGTGCCCTGCGACCTCCTCGGCCGGAGCTGACCGCACAAACCCACATTAAAGGAGACAGCCATGCCCGTAAGCGCCTCGAAATTCATGCAAGCCACGCCGCAGACATGCGGTGTTGTTGAATCCCACATCGGTGGAATCCACCGAGCCTGTCAGCGCGCGAACACCTTCCTCTTCCTCCGCCCGTCCACGGTGCCGACAATGCGGCTCATCGCTGCCGGCTTTGCGACAAAGAGCATGGACGTCCACGACAAGAGCTCCGACTGGGGCCTCACCTCCGGGCTCGTGCCGTGCGACCAGGCATTTTCCAAGGCGCTGAAAGGCGACCCGAACCCGCATCCCCATTACCATGGGCACGGAAAGGCGCAGGTCGTCCACTTGGAGCTCGGCGGTGGAAAATTCGAGCAGCTCCATTCGCAGAGTCACTTCGAGCACATGGCGGAGATCCAGTCCGGTCCCGGTGTGGCCGGGCACGGCACGCAGAAATACCGGCACTTCCACTGCGCGACGAAGAAGAACACCGTCAACTTCGCCTTGGAGCGGGCGACCGGGAAGGTGTTCTGGTATTGGCGTGAGGCGGTCGGGCAGCACGATCCGACGCAGCTCGTCCCCGTGTATGTGTGGGGATACGAGGGCGTGCCGGTCACGGGTGACTACGACATGTGGATGGTCGCCCCGCATATCTCCGAGGTCGCTGGAAAGACGGCGATCCACAGCATCAAGGATTCGCACGGCCGCAGTGCGGCGTCGGGCTTCACGTCCTCCCTCATCGGGAAGCTGAACGCGGCGTGCGGGAGGAGCGCGACCCCGGTTTTCAACCACGGGGCGGAGGCGCAGAACGTCAGCTTCACGCAGGCGATGGACCGCTACCTCGCGCTCTTCTGCCCCGGCAAGATGCCCCCCGTGATGATTCCGCGCCTCGTGCTGCCCGGTGTGCTGCACGACCTGCTGCTGCACGGCTACCTCGTCATCCGCAACCCGAAATGGATCTCCGGCGTCACACTCGGCATCGAGGACATGGCCGCCGCGGAGGAGCAGTTCCCCGACGACAGCGCGGTGAAGGGCGGCGTGGCCGCCATGAACGCCCTCAAGGCAAACGCGGCCACGGCGATCCAAGCCGCGTGGCGAAACCGGAAGGATCGGCTGGCGGGCGGGAAGGGGAATGTCGCCAAGGCAAGCGGTGGGTGGGTGGAGCGATACAACCAGCTCCGTTATTTCCGCGCCGTCGGCAGGACGGCTGATGTGAACGAAATCCGCGAGCGGCTGCTGCTGCCCGCCAACGCGTTCCCCGCATGGGGAACGGGGAGCGAGGCGGATGTCCGCAGCGACGTTCAGCGCATCGCCCGCGAGGCGGAGAAGGCATTTGGCCGGACAGGCTTCGTCAAGGACGGCGACCACGTTTCGCCGGTCGATCAGACCAAAGGCGGTCCGAGCGTGAGCAAGCTGCGGGACTTCTGGGAGGGCCAGAAGGGAAAGTAGCGACGCCTCGTGCTGCTGCTGCTGCGCCAGCTCCCGCTGCTCGACGTCGGCGCGAGCTACGCGAACTACAACTCCGACATGACGCGCACGATTCCCGTGAGCGGACCCCACTTTGCACGCGCAGCACTCTCTACGACGCCTTTGCGCGCTAAAGCGCGTGACTACTTTTCGCCGCTTCCTCCGCGATGATCTGCAGGCCCTCGCGGACGACGTTTGCGGGCTGCGAAAAATTGAGCCGCAGACATTCGTGGGCGTGCGGCCAATCTTCGCGCAGTCCGAAGAAGAAGTATTCGCCCGGCACTACGAGGACTTTGCGGGCCTTCAGCCGCTCGTAGAGTTCGCGCGTCGGGATGCGGAGACCGCGCAGCCAGAGCCAGTGGAAGAACGCGCCTTCGCTCGCGTGCAGCGCCCAGTCCACTCGCGCAGCGTCGAAGAACTCGCGGGTCCACGCGGCTGCGGCGCGGCTCTTCTCCTCGTAAAACGGACGAAGGATGCGCGGACCGAACTCGAGAATCTCGCCGCTCTCGACCCACGGCAGTGCGAGCTGCTGGCCGACGTTCCCATTCGCGAGCCCGACGATGGCGGTCATCGCAGCCATGGCCGATGCGATTTTTTCCGGCGCAACGACGATGGCCGTCCGCGTGCCGGGCAGGCCGAGCTTTGAGAGGCTGAGCGTGAGGATGACGTGCGGCGCCCAATGCGGCTGCGCGCCGGTGAAGATGACATTCGGGAACGGCGCGCCGTAGGCGTTGTCGAGGATGAGCGGGATGCCGTGCTTCGCCGCGAGCGCGGAGAGATGCGCGACCTCGTCGTCGGTGAGCACGTTGCCGGTTGGGTTCGTCGGGCGCGACACGGCGATGCACGCGACGTCTTCAGTGCGCAGCGCTTCCTCCACCGCTGCGAAATTGATCGTGTATTTGAAAATGCGCGCGCCTTCGCCCTGCGGCCACGTGATGTGCGGCCGGCACGCGACGAAGAGGCCGTCCTCGATGCCCTGATCCGCATAGCCGATGTATTCCGGCGCGAGCGGCAGCAGCACTTTGCGCCGACGCCCGTCCTCGAAGCGACCCGCGAGCAGGTTGAAGAGATAGAAGAATGCGCTCTGCCCGCCGGTAGTGATGGCGAGACTCCGCGGCCCGATTTCCCAGCCGAACGTGCGCCGAAGCAGCGACGCGAGCGCAGCGAGGAAGCGCGGATTCCCCTGCGGCGGATCGTAGTTGCCGAGCATCCGGTCGAGCGCAGGACCATCCGCGACGAGTTCGCGCATCCGCTCGCGCACAAGCTTCTGCATTTCCGGCACTGCCGCGGGATTGCCGCCGCCGAGCATGCGCATGTCCGGCTCGACGGTCATCGCGCGCCCGAGATCGTCCATCAGTTCGAGGATGCCGCTGCGACCGGTGAGCTTTTGTCCGGCGAGTGAAAATGGGAAATCGTGGGAATGCATGGTCGCAGTGCGCGTTGATGCGGGTGGCGGAGTTTCCACGGTGGAGGCCGAGTGTCACCATCGGTCTGCACCGCTAACGCCAACTTCATGGCCGTGTGTGGATGTGTGCGGAGTGGATTGAACGGAGCCAAGACGGGCGGCATGCGGAGGTTGGATGACTGCCATGCTGAAAGCCTTTCCACCCTCCGTCCGCGCGCGGTTCGCCACAAAGCTCGCGCTCATTCTTCTCACTGCGCTACCTTGCGCCGCACAGCAGCCGAAGGTCGCCGAGCCGACGAATGCTGCGGAGGCGGCGGCGAAGAAGGCGGCCGAAGACGCGGAAATCAATGCGAAGTATCAGGCGCTCGTGGCGAAGCTGCCGCTGGAGCAGCAGGCTTGGGAGCGGACGCTGGAGGCGAATCTCGGGAATTTCTATCTGCCGATCCACAAGCGGGAGAAGGTGCGCGGCACCTCGAACGCGTGGGACTTTGTCGCCGACGATCCAAAGCTGCCGCGCGTGCTGCTCATCGGCGACTCAGTCTCGCGCGGCTATACGCAGGCCGTGCGGAGGGAACTCGCGGGAAAGGTGAACGTCCATCGTGCTCCGGAAAACTGCGGGCCGACGGGAAACGGGCTGAAGAAGCTCGACGTGTGGCTGGGCGACCCGGCGAAGAAGTGGGACGTGATTCATTTCAACTTCGGCATCCACGACCGGAAGACGGCGCCGGACGTCTATGAGAAGAACCTCGAGGAACTCGTGACGCGGCTGAAGGCAACGGGCGCGAAGCTGGTGTGGGCCAACACGACGCCGGTGCCGCCGGACACGAAGGACGGCGACACGGCGCCGACGCAAATCGCGGAGAGGAACAAAATCGCCGCGCGGGTTATGCAGACGCACGGCGTGGTCATCGATGATCTCTTTGCGTGGATACTGCCCGACCTCGCGAAGTTTCAAAATCCGAAGGATGTGCATTTCACCGGCCCGGGCTACGACCGGCTCGCGCAGCGTGTCGCTCGTGTGATCGAGACGGCACTGCCGCCCGCGCCGGGCGTGAACCCCGCCACGGTGCCGATGGGTAAACTGGAGAACGACGGCTACGGCTGGGAGGATCGTCACGAGGCGGTGATGAAAGTGAAGGACGCACTGAAGCCGGAAATCGTGCTCATCGGCGACAGCATCACGCATTTCTGGGGAGGCGAGCCGGCTGGCGGGCGCATGGGCAACCGCGGGCGCGAATCATGGGCCGGACTGTTTGGCGAGCGGCGGGTGATGAATATCGGCTTCGGCTGGGACCGCACGCAGAACGTGCTGAAGCGAATCGAACTCGGCGAACTCGACGGCATCGATCCGAAGTTCATCGTGATCCACATCGGCACGAACAATCTCGCTGCCACGCCGCATTACCGCGGGGGGACTCCCGCGGAAATTGCGGAAGGCGTCGCCGCTGTCGTGGAGCGTGCACAGGCGAAATGCCCGCGCGCGCAGGTGATTTTGATGGCCATCTTCCCACGCGGAAAGGGCGCGACCAATCCGCAGCGGGAGAAGATCGCGGAGATCAACAAGCTCCTCGCATCACTCGGGCAGAAGCCGCGCATCGCCTTCCTCGACATCACCGCGAAGTGGCTCGCGCCCGACGGTTCCGTCTCCACCGAGCTGATGCCCGACTCATTGCATCCAAATGAGAAAGGCTACCAAGTGTGGGCCGAGGCGCTGCGTCCGCTGCTCAAAAAGCCGTAGCGCTTTCCGCTCGCTGCTAAGACGGGTGCGCCGCGCGGGTCACTTTGCCTCAAACCATGCAACTCCCCGCCCTCTCCCGCCGTTCCTTCCTCCGCCGCACCTCCGCAGCCGCGGCGGCGCTGTCCTTTCCCGCTGTTGTGCGCTGCGCAAACCCGAACTCGAACCTGCAGCTCGTCGGCGTCGGCTGCATGGGCAAGGGGCTCAGCGACATCTCGGAGACGGCCTCGCACCCGAAGGCGAAGTTCGTCGCGTTCTGCGATGTGGACACGGACCGCTTCCGCGAGGTGGACAAGAAATTCCCCGGCACGCCGCACTATCAGGACTGGCGCGAGATGTTCGGCAAGCTGAGCGACACATTTGATGCGGTGACGGTCTCGACGCCCGACCACTGGCATGCGCCGGTCGCGATGGCGGCGATGAAGCTGCGAAAACACGTCTACTGCCAGAAGCCGCTCGCGCACACAGTGTGGGAAGCCCGGCAGATGCGGCTGCAGGCGAAGATTTCCGGCGTCATCACGCAGATGGGAAACCAGATCCACAGCCACGAATTTTACCGCACCGGCGTGAAGCTGATCCGCGATGGCGTGATCGGAAAAATCAAAGCCGTGCACTCGTGGCAGCCCGGCGAGGGCAACCGCCTCTCGAAGATGACGAAGCGCCCCGCGCCGAGCGGCACACCAGTGCCGCCATCGCTGAACTGGGACCTGTGGGTTGGCCCCGCACCGATGCGCCCCTACGAGCCGGACATCTATCATCCATTCAAATGGCGCGACTGGATTGATTTCGGCAGCGGCACGATGGGCGACTTCGGCTGCCACATTTTTGATCCCGTCTTCACTGCGCTCGAACTCACCGCGCCCATCAGCGTGCGCGCGGAAAACACGGGCGTGCATGAGGAAACCTGGCCCGTCGCCGAGACGATCAGCTACGTCTTCCCCGGCACGAAATGGACCGCCGACAAGACGCTGCCGGTCACGTGGTATGACGGCGGCCGCATGCCCGACCGCGCGCTCATGCAGGTGCCCGACGACGCGAAGGTCGCCGGCGCGGGCTCGCTGTTCATCGGCGAAGGCGGCACGATGATCCTGCCGCATGTCGCCGCACCGAAGCTCTACCCGGTGTCAAAGTTCGAGAAGTTCGAGATCGAGAAGGTGACAGGCGCGAGCCACTACCACGCCTTTGTGGACGGCGCGATCGGCAAGACCGCGACGACTGATGCCTTCAGCTACGCCGGCCCGCTTTCCGAGGCCGCGCAGCTCGGCAACGTCGCCACGCGTGTCCCCGGCCAGCTCCTCGAATGGGATGCCGAAAACCTCCGCGTGAAAAATTCCGAGGCGGCGACCAAGCTGCTCACGAAGGCTTACCGTGAAGGCTGGAAGCTCGATGCGGCGAGCTGAGGCGTGCATCCGCAGATTGGGCAGATGAGCGCAGATTCTGTTCAAGAGCGGCATGTCATCCTCGCAGCCGGTCGCTTTCTCATTCTGCGGAAATCTGCGAAATCTGCGGATTGATTCCGCGACGGCGGCGGCTCGACACACCGCGCGTCTCACCGCTTGAATCGGCGCATGGCGAAAAAGCGCGGCAGCGCGCCGACTCCAGAACCGACTCCGACGACCGCAAAGGGCAAGCCGCCTGTTGCGCTGATCATCTTTGCATTTGGATTGCTCGTGGCCGCGGGTGGATTTGTCGGCTGGAAAATCGCGCGGCAAGGCATGCAGCCGGCGCCTTCGGCTTCAACAGCGACAGCCACACCGGCCCCGAGTTTGGCAACCACTCCCGCTGCGCCTGCGCCGAAACCAGAGCCTGCGCTGCCGCCGCTGTTCGAACCCGAGGCACAGGTCTTCGCGCGCTACGCGGGATCGCAGAGCTGCCGCGAGTGCCATGCGGGGCAGTTTGAGGCTTGGGCGAAGTCGAACCACGGCAACGCGGAGCGCGCCGTGAATCCGGCGATGGACCATGCGGCATTTTCACCGGAACGGAAGTTTCACCACGGCACGCAGGACTCCGTCGCGACGATGAGCGACGGCAAGCCCGTGGTGAAGACGCTCGGTTTTGACAACAAGGTGGAGGCGTATCCGGTCGCGCGCGTCATCGGGCATGATCCGCTGCGGCAGTTTCTCGTCGAGCGCCCTGGCGGGCGGATGCAGACGCTCGAGGTCGCGTTTGATCCGAAGCGCGGGGACTGGTTCGATGTTTATGGCGACGAAGACCGCACGCCCGGCGAGTGGGGCCACTGGACGGGGCGCGGCATGACTTGGAACTCGATGTGCGCGGGCTGCCACAACGTGCGCGTGCGGAAAAACTACGACGAGGCGAGCGACACGTATCGCACAGCGATGGCCGAGATGAGCGTCGGCTGCGAGTCGTGCCACGGGCCGATGAAGGCGCACGTCGATTGGCGGAAGCAGTATCCGAACAGCAAGGAGGCCGACCCGACGGTGAGGAAGCTCTCTCGCGATCAGGTTTTCGACACCTGCGGCTCGTGCCATGCGCGGCGGCGCGAACTCACGGGTGACTTTGCGCCGGGTGATTCGTTCACGCAGCACTACCAGCTCACGACGGTGGACGAGACCGACCTGTATTTTCCCGACGGCCAAATCCGCGATGAGCTTTACGAGTTCGGTTCATTCCACGGCAGCAAGATGCACACGGCGGGCGTGCGCTGCGCCGACTGCCACGACCCGCACGCCGCGAAGCCGCGCATCACCGGCAACGCCCTGTGCCTCCGCTGCCACACCGGGGCGCCGGGGCAGATTCCAGGCAGCACCGCGGTCGCGCCGGTGATCGATCCCGTCGCACACAGCTTCCACAAGGCCGATAGCACGGGCGCGCAGTGCGTCGCGTGCCACATGCCGGTGACGACCTACATGCAGCGCCACCCTCGGCACGACCACGGCTTCACGATTCCCGACCCCCTGCTCACGAAGCAGCTCGGCATCCCGAATGCGTGCAACAAATGCCACACCGACAAGGACGCCGACTGGTCGCTTGCCGCGACGGAGAAGTGGTGGGGCGACAAAATGAGGCGCCCGTCGCGCGAGCGAGCGCTGCGTGTGGCTGAGGCGCGCGCGAATCCAGGCGGCTCCTCCGCGCCACTGCTGAAGCTCGTGCAGGACGAAAAGAACGGCTACTGGAAGGCGTCGCTCCTCCGCCTGCTGGCGCCATGGAGCTCGGAGCCGGACGTCGCGCGGAGCTTCCTGGCCTACGCGCAGCATGCCGACCCGCTCGTCCGCGCTGTGGCGGTGCAGGCGCTGGAAGCCGTGGGCGGTGCTGAGGCCGAGGCTGCGCGCCAGGTGCTCACTAAGCGCCTCGATGACCCTGAGCGTGCGGTGCGTGTCGCCGCCGCATCCGCATTGCATGCTCCGCTTGATCCCGGCACGCGCGCGCTGCGGGAGACACTGCACGCGCTGGAACTCACCGCGGACCAGCCGATGGGGCAGTTGCAAAAGGGCGCATGGGCCCAGGCGCACGGAGACATGGCGGGCGCGTTGAAACACTTTGAGCGCGCTGTTTCGTGGGATCCAAACTCGGGCGGCATCCGCAATGAATACGCGAGGCTGCTGGCACAGGCGGGCCGCACGCAGGATGTGCTCACGCAGATGCAGGAGGCTGTCCGGCTCGACCCGAAGCAGGCCGAGTTCCGCTGCAACCTCGCGCTCGCGTGGCACGAGGCCGGCAACCTGCGGAACGCTGTGATGGAGTTCGAGGAAGCCGTGCGCATCGATGCAAAACACGCGCGTGCATGGTATAACCTCGGCCTCGCGCGCAACGCACTCGGGGAGACCGACGCCGCCATTGCCGCACTGCGCAAAGCCGAGGCGGCCGACCCGCGCGACCCGCGCATTCCGTTTGCGCGCGCGACGATTCATCTGCGGCTGCGGCAAATTCCCGAGGCGCGCGAAGCGGCTCAAAGCGCGCTCACGATTCAGCCGAACTATCCCGACGCGCAGCAGCTCCTGCGGGCGCTTGGTCAGTAGCCCGCAAGACAACGCGCTAAAGTTTGCGACCCGTGAGTCGCTCGTAGGCCTCGATGTATTTCGCGCTCGTCTTCGCGATCACATCCTCCGGCAGCGGCGGGGCGGGCGGGGTTTTGTCCCATGTGAGGGTCTCGAGGTAGTCGCGGACGAATTGCTTGTCGAAGCTCGGAGGCGAGATGCCCACGCGGTAGTCGGCAGCGGGCCAGTAGCGCGAGCTGTCGGGCGTCATCACTTCGTCGATCAAGATCACGCGGCCATCGAGGATGCCGAACTCGAATTTGGTGTCGGCCAGAATGATCCCGCGCTCGGCGGCATGCGCGCGGCCCTCCTCGTAGATGCGGATCGCGAGCGAGCGCGCCTGTTTGGCGACGTCTTCACCGCAAAGCCGCACGCATTCGTCCCACGCGATGTTTTCATCGTGGCCGGTCGCCGCCTTCGTGGCTGGCGTGAAGATGGTCTGCGGGAGCTTTTCCGCCTGCCGCAGGCCGGGCGGGAGCGTGATGCCGCACACGGCGCCGTTGTGCTGGTAGTCTTTCCAGCCGGAGCCGATGAGGTATCCGCGCACGACGCACTCGACGGGGAGCGGCTTCGCTTTCCGCACGATCATCGAGCGTCCGCGGAGCTGCTGCTCGAAGGGCTTCAGCGCGGCGGGGAAGTCCGCGAAGTCCACGGCGACGAGGTGATTCTCGACGAACGTCATTCTCCGGAACCAGAAATCCGAGAGCTGCGTGAGCACCTCGCCTTTGCGCGGGATCGCGTTCGGCAGGATGCAGTCGAACGCCGAGATGCGGTCGGTCGCGACGAAAAGCAGGTGCTCGCCGAGGTCGAAAATCTCGCGGACTTTGCCGCTGGCGACTTTGCGGATGCCGGGGAGGTCTAGCGATAGGATGTCCATGCGGCGTGCGGGATGGCGGAAGCGGGGCGGGATGTCGAGCCGGGGCGCGGTGCTTGCGAAGATTCGCGGACCGGCGAACATGCGGGAGTGCAAATGCCCTCCATCGCCAAAGCCGCAGCCTGCATGTCGTTGCTCGCCGTCACGCGGGCGGCGGCAGGGCCGTCGCTCGAGGAAGGCCGGCAGCACTGGGCGTTTCAGCCGTTGCACGATGCGCTGCCGCCCGTGGTGAGTGAGGCGGCGTGGGTGAGGAATGACGTGGACCGTTTCATCCTCGCAAAGCTGGAGGCTGCGGGGCTGAGGCCTTCGCCGGAGGCGGACCGCGTGACGCTCATCCGGCGCGTGACGCTCGATTTAATCGGACTGCCACCGACGCCGGAGGAAGTCGCGTCGTTTGCCACGGACAAGTCGCCGGGCGCGTGGGAACGCGTGGTCGATCGCCTTCTCGCGTCGCCGCACTATGGCGAACGATGGGGCCGGCACTGGCTCGATCTCGCGCGCTATGCGGACAGCAGCGGCTTTCACAACGACCTCGACCGGCCGCACGCGTGGAAATACCGGGACTACGTCATCCGCAGCTTCAATGAGGACAAGCCGTGGGCGCGCTTCGTCGCCGAGCAGCTCGCGGGCGACGAGGTGGACGGTGCGGACGAGCGGTCGCTCATCGCCACGGGCTTCTGCCGCAACGGCCCGAGCAACGACGACAACATGGGCAAGACGCCCGAGGCGCTCGCGCAGTATCGTGCGGACCAGCTCGACGACGTCATCTCGACGGCTGGCGCGGTCTTCCTCGGCGTGACCATCGGCTGCGCGCGCTGCCACAACCACAAAACCGACCCGTTCACCTCGAAGGACTACTACTCGCTGCTCGCGGTTTTCAACGGCACGCAGAAATACGGACTCGTGCCCGG
This sequence comes from Chthoniobacteraceae bacterium, assembly GCA_044221035.1. GTDB lineage: Bacteria > Verrucomicrobiota > Verrucomicrobiia > Chthoniobacterales > Chthoniobacteraceae > SXWH01. The sequence goes on from JBGAPU010000014.1 coordinate 63,043, forward strand.
CACGGAGGACGCGGCGGGGAAAAAGGTGAAGGTGGATGCCAAGGTGCAAATCCAGGCGCTCGTCGAGAACAGCGCGAAGGTGCCCGCGACATTCGTGATGCGGCGCGGCCTCGCGGCAAACAAGGGCGATGAAGTCGGCCCCGCGGTGCCCGCGGTGCTTTCGATGCAGCCGATGAAATTCCCGGAGCCGGGCGCGGACGCGAAAACATCCCTGCGCCGCCGCACGCTCGCGGAGTGGATTGCATCGCCGGAGAATGCCCTCGCGTGGCGCGTGCTCGCGAACCGCGTGTGGCAGCATCATTTCGGAAAAGGCATCGTCGCGACTCCGAGCAATTTCGGCTTCACCGGCGCGGCACCGACGCATCCCGAGCTGCTCGACTTCCTCGCACGCCAGCTCATCGCGAATGGCGGGCACCTCAAACCGCTGCACAAACTGCTGCTCACTTCGGCGACGTATCGGCAGGCGTCACAGGACCGCGCGGACGCGGCTGTGAAAGACCCCTCAAACAGTCTGCTATGGCGCGCGAACCTCCGCCGCATGGAAGCCGAGGTTGTGCGCGACAGCATCCTTGCCGCCAGCGGCAAGCTGAACACGCAGGCCGGCGGGCCGGGCATCAAGCCACGGCTGCGCGCAGAGCTGCTCGACGCGAGCCAGCGCAACAAGTGGCCCGTGCTCCAAAAGGAGGACGAGCGCCACTGGCGGCGCAGCGTTTACATCTACACGAAGCGCCAGCTCCTCATGCCGATGATGGAGCTGTTTGACGCGCCGACGACCACGGACAGCTGTGCTGCGCGCCTGTCGAGTGTCGTGCCCACGCAGGCGCTCGTGCTGATGAATGACGAGTTCGCCGAGGAACAGGCCGCGTTTCTCGCGGAGCGCGCGATGCGCGAGTCCGGGAATGATCCCCAGCACGCCATCGAGCGCATGTTCCTGCTCACCACTTCGCGCATGCCGGACGCGATGCGGATAAAGGAAGCGCTCGCCTTCGTGCAATCGCGCGAGTCGGAGTGCGGACGCACCGGCGCGCTCACCGACCTCGCGCATGTGCTGTTGAACAGCAGCGAATTCATCCATATCGAATGACGCCCCACATGCTGAGCCGCCGACACTTCCTCCAACGCACCGGCGCGGGCTTCGGCGCGCTCGCGCTGCAGTCGCTTCTCTCCCGCGACGGGCTTCTGGCGGCGGATTCATCGAAGGCCGCTCGCAATCCGCTCGCGCCGCGCGCCCCCCATTTCGCACCGCGCGCCCGCTCGGTGATCTTCCTCTTCATGTATGGCGGGCCGAGCCATGTGGATTTGTTCGACCCGAAGCCCGCGCTCGCGAAGTGGCACGGGCAGGCGATTCCCGTTTGGAAAAAGGAGGACGCGTTCATGGGCGGCAAGACGAAGAACGTCGCGATGGCGAGCCCATACACGTTCGCCAAACACGGACAGGCGGGCATCGACATCGCGGAGACTTTCCCAAACCTCGCGCGGCACGCGGACAAGCTGTGCGTCATCCGCTCCATGCACGCTGAGAGCAACAACCACGGACCGGCGATTTTCCAAATGAACACCGGCTCGATCCTCGCGGGCCGGCCGAGCATGGGCTCGTGGGTCACTTACGGGCTCGGTTCCGAGAGCGACAACCTTCCCGCGTTTGTCGTGCTGCTCGACCACCAGGGTGCGCCAGTGAACGGCGCGCTGAACTGGTCGAACGGCTTCATGCCCGCGGCGTTTCAGGGCGTGCCGTTTCGCAGCAGCGGCGAGCCCATTGCCTATCTCACGCCGCCGAAGAGCGTGACCACGGAACGCCAGCGCGCGCGGCTCGACCTGCTCGGGCGCTGGAACTCCGCCTACGCCGCGGCGCATCCGGCGGAGAGTGACCTCGCCGCACGCATCAACGCCTACGAACTCGCTTTCCGCATGCAGATGAGTGCGACGGAATGCACCGACATCGCACGCGAGCCGGAGTCCGTCCGCCGCCTCTACGGCCTCGATGAAAAGGTGACTGCGCACTTTGGAAAAAACTGCCTGCTCGCGCGGCGGCTCGTTGAGCGCGGTGTGCGCTTCGTGCAGGTTTACAGCGGCGGCAACGAAGGCCCGAAGGCATGGGACGCGCACGACGACCTGAAGAAGAACCACGACCTGCACTGCGCCGAGACCGACCGTCCCATCGCAGCGCTGCTCGACGATTTGCAGTCTCGCGGTCTGCTCGACACGACGCTCGTCGTGTGGGGTGGCGAATTCGGTCGCTCGCCCGTCGCGGAGAACGGCAAGGGTCGCGATCACCATCCGAAGGGCTTCACGATGTGGATGGCCGGCGGCGGCATCAAAGGCGGCATCGTCCACGGCGCGACGGATGAGTTTGGCTACGAGGCCGTGGAGGACAAGGTCTCGGTGCCCGACCTCCACGCCACGATGCTGCACCAGCTCGGCCTCGATCACGAGGAGCTGACATTCCATCACACCGGGCGCGATTTCCGCCTCACGGATGTGAGCGGCGATGTGCTGAAAAATCTGATCGCGTCGCGCTAGAAGCGCCGTGCGCTCAGGCAAGAATCTCCTTCACCACCTTGCCGCCCTGCACGCCGGTGAGGCGGATGCTGCGGCCGCCCTGCGTGAAGGCGAGGTGCTCGTGATCGAGACCGAGCAGGTGGAGGATTGTCGCGTGCAGGTCGCGGAAGTGGACCTTGCCCTCGACGCATTCCGCACCGGTGTCGTTCGTTTTGCCGTGGACGAAGCCGCGCTTCACACCGCCGCCCGCGAGCCAGAAAGTGAAGGCGCGCGCGTTGTGGCCGGTCTGGTCCTTGCCGTCTCCGGGCGTGAGGCCGGGGCGTCCGAATTCGCCGCCCCACACGACGAGCGTGTCCTCGAGCATCCCGCGTGATTCGAGATCGTCGAGCAGTGCAGCGATGGGGGCGTCGGTCGAGACGCAGTTCGCCTTCAAGTCGCGGCGATGATCGGTGTGCTGGTCCCAGCTTCCTTGGTTCAACTCGATGAAGCGGACACCCGCCTCGGCGAAGCGGCGCGCGAGCAGGCACTGGCGGCCAAAGTCGGAACCTTTGCAGGTGCCGACATCGTAGTTCTTGCCGACCTGATAGCGCTCGAGCGTCGCCTTGGATTCGCTGCTGAGGTCGAGCAGCCCGGGTGCGGCGGTCTGCATGCGGAAGCCGAGTTCCATCGTCTGGATGACGCCTTCGAGCCGCTCGTCGTCGGGGTGCTGCGCAAAATGCGATCGGTTCATCGCCTGGATGAGGTCGAGCTGACGGCGCTTCACATTCTGCGGAAGATGCGCGCCCCCGATGTCGCTGATCGTCGCCTTCGACATGTCCTCGCCATTGATGCCGATGGGCGTGCCCTCGTAAATCGGCGGCAGGCACGCGCCCGAATACACGGAGGGCTTCGCGGTGTTCAGGCTGATGAAGCCGGGCAGGTTTTGGTTCTCCGTGCCGAGTCCGTAGCTCACCCACGAGCCCATGCTCGGGCACGGACGTAGTCGATCGCCGGTGTGAAGCTGGAGGAATGACTGCGCGTGGTTGCCGGTGTCGGCATACATGGCGTTCAGCACGCAGAGCTTGTCCGCGTGGCGCGCCATGTTGGGCAGCAGCTCGGAGACGTGCACGCCGCTCTGGCCATGCTGCGCGAACGACACGACGGAGCCGGGGTGTGGCTTGCTGCCGACCTGCGGCTTATAGTCGAACGTGTCGAGCTGCGCGGGTCCGCCGCTCATGCAGAGAAAAATCACGCGCTTCGCCCGTGCGGCGATTCTCGGCGGACGCGGCGTGAGGTCGGGCGTCGCGGCATTTGCCATGCCGGCCATCGCGAGGTAGCCGAAGCCGCAGGATGCGAGGCGGAGCATTTCGCGCCGGGTGAGGTGACGGGATGGCGTGTGCATGGGGAAGGCGTCAGTCAATGTAGCGGAGTTCGTTGCTCGCGAGCAATGCCTGGCAGAACGCGGCCCACGTTGCCGTGCGGCGCGCTTCGGCGTTCAGTTCGCGCGGCAGCATCGCGCTGGTGTCGCGGAGGAATTCGCGCGCGCTCACGATTTCCGGCGGCTGCGGCTCGCGGGAAAATGCACGGCGGTAAGCAGTCTGGACGATCTCTTGCTCGCCCGACGAAGTCGCCAGCAGCCGCTCGGCAAAGCGCTGCGACTGTTCGACGAGGAAGCCGCTGTTCAGGAGGTAGAGCGCCTGCGTGGGCAGCGTGGTGATGTCGCGCTGGCCGGTGACCGCAGTGCCGTCGGGGAGATTGAATGCGGTGAGTTCGGGCGGCATCGAGTTGCGCACCATCAATAGATAGACGCTGCGGTGTCGGCTCGGCCGGTGGAGATTGCCCATTTCGTTGATGAGCAATTCCTGGTGCTGAATCAGCGAACCCTGCCCGGGCTGGAGATCGAGTTCGCCGCTCGCGGCGAGCATCGTGTCGCGCAGCGCTTCGGCGTCGAGACGGCGGCGTTCGTGTCGTGCGAGCAGCGTGTTGTCCGGGTCCGCGTCGCGCGTGCGCTCGTCGCATTCACTCGCGAGCTGATACGTGCGGCTGAGGACGATCGTGCGGATGAGTCGTTTCACGGACCATTTCTCCGCGACGAAACGCGACGCGAGATGATCGAGCAGCTCCGCGTGCGAGGGCCGGTCGCCATATACGCCGAAGTCGTCCGGCGTCCGCACAAGGCCGTGGCCGAAGAGATGCAGCCAGACGCGGTTCACCATCACGCGCGCGGTCTGCGGATGATTGCTGCTCGTGAGCCACTGCGCGAGTTGCAGGCGGCCGCTCTGCTGCGGAGTTACCGCGAGTGCTTCATCCACCGTGCCGCATGCCGTGAGAAATCCACGCGGGATCGCAGGGCCGGTTTTCTTCGACTCGCCGTCGATGTTCAGCTTGCAGTCCGCGATCGTTTTCGCCTCGCGCAAGCCCATCGCGAGCGGCGCACCGGGCGGATACGGGAATGCGGGTTTTGCCGGCTTTCTTTTCGATTCCTTCACCGGCTTCGGCAGCTCGGAGGCGGGTGGCGGCGTGCTTTTCGCAGCGGCCTGCAATTCGTGGAGCGGTGTCTGCGGCGCGGTGAGCCCCTCGAACGCCGCAGCGCCCCACAGCGTCTCGGTGCTCTTGAAAATTCCAGCGAGCGCGTAGTAGTCGCGCATCGGGATGGGGTCGTGCTTGTGATCGTGGCAGCGCGCGCAGCCGACACTCAGGCCCATGATGCCGCTGCCCACGACGCCGATTTGATCCGCGACAACATCCATGTCGAAGTTGTCGTTCATCGCCTTCGCGGGCTTCGAGCCGATCGCGAGAAATCCAGTCGCGACGAGCTGGCGGTCGCGCTGCGCGGGCGACTCGGCAGGCAGCAGGTCGCCGGCGATTTGCTCCGTGATGAAGCGGTCATACGGCACGTCGTCGTTGAACGACTGAATCACGTAGTCGCGGTAGCGCCACGCGTGCGGGAAACTCGGATTGCGGCTCAGGCCATCGTTGCCGTTCGACTCGCCGTAGCGTGCAACGTCGAGCCAGTGGCGTCCCCATCGCTCGCCGAATTGTGGCGACGCGAGCAGCATGTCGGTGAGTTTTTCCACCGCGCTCCGGGCGTTCGCCGCGTGTGCATTTTCAAAGGCGCGCACTTCTTCAAAGTTCGGCGGCAGCCCGGTGAGATCGAAATAAATCCGCCGCACGAGCACCGATGCCGACGCGTCCTTCGCTGGCAAAAGCCCGGCCGCTTCGATCTTAGCGAGCACGAATGCATCCATCGGTTCGCGCGGCCAATCCTTCGCCCTCACTGCGGGCGGCGTGGGATTTACCACGGGCCGAAAGGACCACAGCGCCGCCTTGTCCGCGGTGACCGCGCCTTTTTTCGCCGCAACCGGGGCATTCACGCGCGGGTCCGGCGCGCCCATTCTCACCCACGTCACGAAGTCATTCACGACCATGTCCGGCAGACGTTTCTTCGGCGGCATCTCGATGCCATCGTAGCGCAGCGCCTGCACGATGAGGCTTTCGTCCGGCTTGCCGGGAATCACCGACGGCCCGGACTCGCCGCCGCTGAACATTTCCGCGGGCGTGTCGAGCAGCAGCTTGCCGCCGATTTTCTTCGCACCGGCGGAATGGCACTCGTAGCAGTGCTTCACCATCACCGGCCGGATCTTGCTCTCGAAAAAAGCACGCTGCTCCGGACTCATCTCACCCGCACACGCAACCGCAGGCACTGCTGCGATGCAGCCTGCGAGGATAGAGCGGAACGGGAGGGATGGCTTCATGTGCCGGGACACTTCATTAGACGCGCACCGGCGCAGTTCTTAGCCATTTCAAAATGGGTCGCGGCCTGCGGGGAAAAGCGGGCGCCGCGGCGAAGGCGGAAATCAGAACCGTGTCTTGATCTTGCACGCACGGAGCACGCACCAGCCGCGCATCACCTCGATGACACCGACAAGAGCCGAGATCGCGAGAATCGCTGCGAGCCACTCGACGCCTTTGCGGTGTGCGATGAATGCGCCGGCGCAGAGCACGAGTGTCATCACTGCGCGGATGACGCGGCCATGGCGGTCGATGTTGGGGGTCCAGAAGCCCATGCGCCCGATGTCGTCGCAGTGCGCGGATTTTGCAACGCCCGTCACACGATTGGTTTTCCTGCCGACCGCAGCACTGGTAGCCTCCGGCTGTGCCTAACCGTTTCCCGAGAACCTTCCGAATCCGACAGAAATTCGAGCGCCCGCTGGTCGCGGATGTGGCGAAGGCAGTGAGGGAGGAATTCGCGCGCATCGGCGTGGTGCAGCAGGTGAAACGGGGGCAGAGCGTGGCCATCACCGCGGGCAGCCGCGGCATCGCAAACATCGCGGCCATTTTGAGGGCAACGGCCGATTTTTTCCGCGCCGCGGGAGCGCAGCCGTTCATCGTCGCGGCGATGGGGAGCCACGGCGGCGGGACGCCGGACGGGCAGCGCGCCATCCTGCGCAGCTACGGCATCACCGAGGAATTCTGCGGATGCCCGGTGCGCACGCGCATGGAGACGACGGTGATCGACCGCACGCCGGAGGGAATCCCCGTGCATTTCGGCTGCGACGCGATGGAGGCGGACCACGTCGTGGTCGTCGGGCGCGTGAAGCCGCACACGGAGCTGTTTGGCGACCACCAGAGCGGGCTGATGAAGATGCTGCTCATCGGCCTCGGCAAGCACGAGGGCGCGAAGATTTACCACCGCGCATTCGTGGATCATCCGTTCGACGACATCGTCCGCAGCGTGGGCCGGCGCGTGATCGAGAAGGGGCGCATCCTCGCCGGGCTCGGCATCGTCGAGAATGCCTACGACGAGACCGGACTCCTCCGTGCCGTGCTGCCCCAGGAATTCGAGGCGCAGGACAGGGACATGCTCGCGCTATCCATGCAATGGCTGCCGCGGCTGCCCTTCGACCACGCGGACCTCCTTCTAGTGGATGAAATCGGAAAGGAGATTTCCGGCTGCGGCATGGACACGAATGTGATCGGCCGCAAGCGCCACGAGCACGGGCCCGGAGAGGGGGAATTTCCGAGGATCAAGCGCATCGCCGTGCGCAGCCTCACCGAGCAGACGCACGGCAACGCGACGGGGTTGGGCAAGTGCGAGTTCTGCCTCACGCGCGTGGTCGAGGCGATGGACCGGCGCATCACTTACATCAATGTCGCCACCGCCTGCCACCCGCAGGTCGCGATGATCCCGCCGCACTATGACACCGACCGCGAACTGCTCGAAGTGTCGCTTTCCACGATCGGACTCACCGAGCCGGAGCAGGCGAAGCTGCTGTGGATTCGGAACACCCTGCACGTGGAGGAAGTCGAGTGCGGCGAAGCGTGGCTGCCGCTCGCGCGCGGACGGAGCGACTTGGAGATTCTCACCGAGCCGCGCGCGCTGCCATTCGATGCAAGCGGCATGCTGCCGAGGACGATGGCACGCTAAGCCGACGGCCGCGCCGCGGGTGGCGCCGGTTTTTCCGGCCACTGCAACTCCTCCACGGGCCCGACGAGGAACGCGTAGGCGGCGGCACCGAGCAGCACGACGACCGAGCACACGACAAACGCCCAGAAGAACTGGCCGGTCTCCTGAACGACGAAGCCGGTGACGGCGGGCGCGACGACGCCGGCGAAGTTGGCGAGGCAGTTCTGCAGGCCGGTCCATTTTCCCGCGGCGCGGGGGCCTGCGATGGTCTGCGGAATCGCCCAGTGGCTCGACGCGAAGATGCCATAGGAGACGCACGCGAACATCAGGCACGCCATCGCGACGGTCTCATCGCGCACGATTGCGACGGTCACCACGCTTGTCGCGAGGGCGAGGCCGGTAATCACGCACGTCTTGCGCACGCGGGTCGGCGAGGATCCGGCGGCGATGGCACGATCCGCAATGGCGCCGGTGATGATCGTCGTGATTCCCGTGAGGAAAAACGCGAGGCTTCCGACGTAGGACATTTTGTCCATCGAGAAGCTGCGCTCCTTCACGAGGTAATCGGGCAGCCACGTGATGAGGAAATACCAGAGGTAGTTCCCGCTGAAATGCCCGGCGAAAGTCGCCCATGCCTGCGGCCGCTTGCAAATCTCGAGGAAGCCCGGGCCCTCGTCGCTCGTCGCGCTGGCGGCACTGTGCCCGCGCGGCATCCAGCGGAACCACGCGGGCAGCCACAGCATGCTCGCGAGCCCGAGCACGATGAACACGGGCCTCCAGCCGTGGCGCTCCATCAGCATCCCGCCGGCGAGGATGCCGATGGCCGGGCCGAACTTCGTGCCCGCGTCGATGAGCGAGTTCGCGAGCCCGCGCTGATGCTCGGCGAAATTGCCGGCGATGATTTTTGAATAACACGGATACGCGACTGATTCGCCCGCGCCGAGGAGCAGCCGCATCGCGAGCAGCGCGCTGAATCCCTGCACGAGGCCGGTCGCCGCCGTCGCGGCGGACCAGATGAAAAATCCGGCTGCCATCACCCATCGCACGCCGTGACGGTCCACGAGCCAGCCGGAGGCAAGCTGCAGGAGCGCGTAGGTCCAGAAGAATGCCGAGAGGAGCACGCCCATTTTTGCAGGCGGAATCGCAAGGTCGTTCGGGCGTTGGAGCAGCGGTGCGGCGGTGGAGAGGCTCGTGCGGTCGATGTAGTTGATCGCGACCGAGACGACCATGAGGGCAAGCAGCGCGCGCAGCGCAGCGGGAACGCGGGAATGATCCGTGCGCGGCGGTGCGGGGGTGCTCATGGCGGGGGCGGCGGGCGGATTCCCGCGGCGCTATTTTGCCGGTGCAGGCGCGGGTGCGGGCATCGTGGCGTCAGTCCAGTTATCGGTGCGGAAGGGCGATGCGGGCAGACCGGCGGCGCTGGAGAGGTTCGGCTCGGCGGTTTCGTTCCAGCCGAAGCGGACGGCGACGGGCTTGCTCACCTCGGGTGCGCTCACGACCACTCTGCCGCCGACGATTTCGGCGGTGGCAGGGACGAACTTCTTGTCCTCGCCCGCGATGGTGAACCACGTGAGCGGCTTGCCGTCGCGCGACTTCAGGCCACCCTCGGCGTGTTTGAACGACACGTGCGCCTTTCCGCCCTCGATTTTCACCGAGTCAAAGAGCGGACTCGAATACGCGCCGACGTTCTTGCCGTAGGTCTTCGCGAGCGCCCAGAGCGAGAGGCGGCGGCCGACTTCCTGTTTGTCCGGCGGATGAATGTTCGGGACGGTCGCGATGTCCGTCGTCACGGCCATGCCGGTGTTTGGCACCGAGAGCGTGGCGGTCTGCGCCTCCCAGATGCCCGGCAGCGCCTCGGGCCGATTGTAGCGGTAGGGCGCGAGTTGCACGAAGTAGAACGGGAAGTCGCCCTGCTTCCAGAGTGCGCGCCAGCCGCCGATGAGCGCCTTCATCTTCTCGTGGTAAAGCATGCCCTCGCCGTTGTTCGACTCGCCCTGATACCACAGCGCGCCGCGGATGGCGTAGGGGATGACCGGGTGCACCATCGCGTTGTAAATCGCGAGCGCCGACTGGTTGCTGATGTTCATCACCTGCTTGCCGTCCTTGTCGAGCACCGGGCGAATCTTCGGCTTTCCGTCGGGGCCGAGCACGGGCTTCGTCGTCGGCTTGCCTGCCTTGTCGAGCACGGGCTTGCCGTCCTTGTCGAGGGCCGGCTGCATCTCGGTGATGGTCGCCGGCGTCTTCTGCGGATACTTTGCGAGGTCGTCGGCGATGTTTTTCAATGCGGGCACCTGCTGGAAGCCGACAGGCGGCGTCCATGGTTCGATGCGCGTGCCGCCCCAGTTGTCGCCGATGAGGCCGATGGGCACGTCGAGCTCCTTCTGAATCTCGCGGGCAAAGAAGTAACCGACCGCGGTGAAGCCGCCCACGGTCGCCGGCGAAGTGAGCTGCCAGCCGCCCTGCGTCTTCACTTCATCCTGCGGCTTGTCGGCCGTGACGTGCGGCACCTTGAAGTGGCGGATGCGCGGATTGTTCGCCGCGGCGATTTCCTCCTTCGCATTTTTCGAGGCGGACACGGTCCACTCCATGTTCGACTGCCCGGAGCAGAACCACACCTCGCCCACGAGCACGTCCTTGAACTCGACCTTGTTCTTCCCGCTCACGGTGAATGTCGCGCCTTTGCTGTCCGCCTTCAGAGGCGCGAGCTTCGCGGACCATTTCCCGCCGCTCGCCGTGGCCTGCACCTTCTGTCCGGCAAACTCGACCGTCACTTTTTCGCCGTCATCCGCCCAGCCCCACACGGGCACGGCCTGCTCACGCTGGAGCACCATGTTGTCGCCAAAAATCGCCGGCAGCTTCACGTCCGCAAAGGTGGACGCCGAGAGTCCGGCCAGGGCGGCGAGCGCGAGATGCGCGCGGCTGTGGAAACGACGGATGACTGCGCGCGACGCGACACAG
>JBGAPU010000134.1:0-13346 GCA_044221035.1 Chthoniobacteraceae bacterium
GCGGCCTCCGGCCACCGGGGATTCCGCACTGACTCCCACGATGCACTTCTAACTCCCAACCTCCATCTCCAAACCCGCGAAAAAAGCTCGCCCGCTCACTTCGACCCTTGACGAACCTTCATAGGCGCTGCAGCGCATGGTTAGGCCACGGCTCTCTACAACAATGCATCTCTGGTCTCATGTGAAACAAGAATCCTGCTACCATCGGGAACGTCGTCACTGGTCAAACCGTAAAACCAAACAGACACTCTCCAAATATCGTCCATCGAAATCTCACTACGCTCGCTCATCCTGATGTTGAGGTGCGACATCGAAATCTGGGCTGTGGCCTCAAACTCTCGTCCGTCAGGCCGTATTACCGATACAGGCTCTGCTCGCTCCTTCCAGCCGTCACGTGAAACTTTGAGGCGAGGCTCGACGACCAAAATGCCGCGCTCCGGGTGCGCCTCGCTGCGCAAGCAGGATGTCCTCTCAACTGTAAGCAACGGGACGCGCTCCATAGTGGCCTAACTTCTGATTATGCGACTGGAAATTTCCGCCAGTCGCATAGCTGGAAGGGGTTGAGGGGGGTGCCGCCTCTGTTGACGGGAGGGGATGCAGGGAGGGCCGCTTGCATTCCAGTCGCGTAGCGGGAGGGTGCCGGACCGTCAAGAATGGTTTCCGGGAGGGCGGAAAATTGTTCCGGTCGCGTAGCTGCCGCCCCCGCTATGCGACTGGGAAGCCATGAACATCCCCCAAGTTCTCCAAAAGCTCTCTGATGTCTGCCGCCTGAAGCACCGCAGCTATGCGACTGGGAAATCCCACGCGCCGTGGGGTCCAGTCGGATAGCGGGGCGGTGGTGGGGATGCCGAAGGCATGGGATGCCTTTCGGGAGGCCGCAGACGCCTGAGGGCGCGGCGGGTGTTCAGCCCCGGCTCGACCCTGTTCGTTCGATCGGTCCCCCGGCTTCTTTGTCCACGCCGGAGAGGTTGTGAGGCCGTGAAATCGCGGGGAGTCTGCGGCTGGGGGCAATCTTCCACGCTGGAGGGACGCGATGGGGGCGATGCCGCTTGCATGGCTGTGGTGTAGCCGGAGGTGGGCGCGGTGTTGAGGCGCGCTTCAGCCTACGGCATTCGGGTTGTTGGCGGTCACCACCGCATCACGCAGCAGCCGAGATCCATCTCCCACTGGCCGGTGGCGGATTTCGTGGCGGTGAGGCCGGGGTGCAGGGTGTAGCGCATGCGGCGGGCGTCGGCGGCATCCTCATCCATGGTGCAGAGGCCGGCTTTCACCAGCTCCTGAAGCTGCTTGGAGGTCGCGTCGCGCTTGAGGATGCGCTGGGGAACGACTTCGGCGGCGGTGCAGCTCCGCTTCATCGCGAGGGATGCGAGCAGTTGGCGGCGGCCCGGATGTGCGAGGGCGAAATAGATTTTGTCGGCATCGAGCACCGGGCGCGCTGGCGCGGGGGAGGAAGGTGCCGGGGACGGAGGCTCGGGGGTGTCGGGCATGGGGCGGATTCTGCGGAAGACCCGCGCCGCACTCAAGCCGGGAAAGCGGCCGCTGGTATCCTCATTTGGGAACTAGGAAGCCGGAAAGGAAGGAAGAGGTGGAAAACCGGCGGCGGGCCGGCTGGGAATATGGGCGCGTGATAGGCAACTCGCTGCCTGATGCCATCCGGCAATTCCATTCCGCGGGCGGGAGGCTCCGGGGGATGCAATCCAATCGCCGTGCGCAGGTCCGGTGGCTTCCGGGTGCTGCGGAGAAATCCCGCTGGAGGGTCTGGAGACTCGGAGAGCGCGGGTCGGATTCCGAATTGCCGCCATGAAGCCTCCGGGGCGGTGCATCGGATTCCGGTGAACCGGTGCGGGGGCTCCGGGTGGATGCGCCAGATTTTTCGCAGCCAGACTGGAGGCTCCGGGACGGGAAACGGGTTTTGTTTTTCCACCGTCGGAGACTTGGACCCGGAAATCCCATTCCGGAATTGGCGGGCCGGAGAGTCTGGGACGACGATTGGAGAATTGTTTTTCCGGCTAGCAGTCTCCTACCAGAAAATATGGCTCCGGAATTTTCGTCACCGAGGCTCAGAGTCGGAAAAACCATTCTCGATTCGGAGGGTCGGAGACTCCCACCCGGAAAGACTGTTCTTGATTCATCGCCTACCACACCCGATGCCGGAAAACCGTCCGGGATTCACCGTGGGGGAGACTCTGACACGGAAGAATGATTCTGGAAACGGAACGCCGGAGTCTCCATGCCGGATAAACGATTCCGGAATCGGCGGGTCTGAGACTCCCAACTGGAAAAGCGATTCCGGATGGACGGCACCCGACTCTCCTACCCGGAAAAACCATTCTGGATTTTAGGGCCGGGAGCGGTTTTCACCCCCGGCAGCCTATCTTTTCAGCGACTCCAGCTCCCAGATGCGGGTGAGGCCATCCTCGGCGGAGTGGGCGAGGCGCTGGCCGGTGGGGTTGAAGGCGAGGTTCCTAGGGACGCCGAGCGGGCCGCGCAATTCGTCCAGCCGCTCGCCGGTGTCGAGATTCCAGAGGCGGATGGCGAGGCCGGTGGAGGTGGTGGCGAGGATGGTCTGGAGCGGGGTCATGGGCGTTCGTTCTTGCCGGGAGGGGACAGTGCCTCGCATGGGCGGAGTGAAAGCAGGGCCGGGGGTGGAACTTGAGCGTCCAGCGTCGGTGGCATGGTGCGAGGATCGCGATGGAGCCGGGATTCATCATCCGACGGGTGCCGGCGAAATCCATGGATTGCCCTGTAATGCCGCGCCGGATATGGGGACAAGCATGGCAGCATCCATCATGAACCTCCGATCCGCCCTCGCCCTTCTCGCCATCGCCGCCTTCCTGCCCGTGCCGGTGCACGCGGCGAAAAAAAAGAATGCACCGGAAGCGCCCGCCCCGGCGGCCGGCAGCTACGGGCTGCCCTCCTCGAAGCTCGAACCTTTCCTGGAGCCGTGCCTCGATGCGATCCTCGCCCCGCTGGAGGCGAACCCGAAACAGCCGCGCGTGGAGGTGGAGAAGCTACGCGCGTCCTTCGCCGGGGGACAGATCAAGGCGAAGACGGACGCGCAGAAACAGATCTACCAGAACGCGATGGCCGTGTGCGACGCGCTGAGCAAGGCCATGGACGACCGGGCGCGGGCGAAGGCCGACGCGGTGGCTTCGTCGAAGGTGCCGATGCGCTCCGATGCCACGGGCATCGTCAAGAGTTCCCCCATGCGCGGGTTTGACGCCGGCGCCAACGCGGAGGCCATCCGCAAAAAGCAGAAGGACGAGCGGAGGGACGCGGACGATGTGGCGCGCCGGAACCAGGCCTACATGAATTCCGCCGCCTACCGCTCATGGACGGACAAGGCGCCGCGCCTTCGCCAAAGCGTGATGGCGCTCTACACCCGGCAGGTGCAGCTCGAGGCGCTGGATGAAACGAACGCCGCGGCCGCGGCCGCGGCACAGAAGCCGAAAACCGAGCCGCCGCCCGCCGCGCCGGTGAAGCCGGCGGCTCCGGCGGAAAAGCCCGCCCCGGTGGTGGCCAAGGCAACCGTGGAGTCCGGGTCCGTGAATGCGAAACCCTTCCTCGGAAAGTGGCAGGCCAAGGCCAACGGCGGCATCTACACCGTCAAACCCGATCACACCTTCACCGGCAGTGGCGGAAAGACCGGCGACCAGAACGGAAAATGGGAACTCCTCGAGAATGGCGTGTTCAAGGTGCAGTGGGAGACCGGGAAAGCCGGCAACATTCAGACCTTCCGGATCTCCGAGGATGGCACCTATCTCCACGGCACCAGCACCAGCGCCCGATGGGACCGGTTGGAGAAGTGAGGCGCCGCTGCTGCCTGCGGCACCCCTGGCTGGTCCAGTAAAGTCGCCGGACTTTCTGCTGACGCCCCCGGGTGGAACACGCGGAGTCAGAGCGGCTCCTGCCGCAAAGTAGTCCCACGCTTCAGCGTGCGAGACCGTGCCGCCGGGACTCTGCGCGCGGATGCCAGATTCGGCTGCGGGTGGACGGTGGAGCGCGTCGCTCCGCGCGCGCTTCTTCGGTCTGCGCGCAAACCTTGCAGTCCGCAGCGAAACGCGCGCGGAGCGGCGCGTTCCACCGGCAAGCTCCCATCGCGCGGCATGGCACGCTGAAGCGTGGGACTACTTTGGCTTCGGCTGCGCGTCGTATTCCTTCCAGAATTCCTCGGCGGTCTGGGCGGCGTTCTTTCTGTCATTCTTGCCGACGGTGCGGGTCGAGAGGCGGCGTAGCTTGGGGAGTTGGCGCAGAGGCGTCGGGTCGGGCGTGCCTGCGGGCAGGATGACTTCCTCCAGCGTGGGACAGTCGGCCAGCGGGCGGAGGTCGGTGACGCCCGTGCTGGAAAGGCGCAGGTAGCGCAGGGGCATCCCGCGCAAGGGGCCGAGATCGGTGAGCTTGCCGAGGCTACAGGTGAGCCGGGTGAGCGGCAATCTGGCCAGGGGCGTGAGATCGGCGACCGGCATTGATGAAAGGCTGAGTTCCTCCAATGCGGGGCATTGGGCGAGCGGGCTGAGGTCGCTGACGGGGACTTCCTGGAGGTTCAAGACCTTCAACGGCGCGCCGGCCAGCGGGGCGAGCGAGGACACCCGGGGAGCACCGCGGAGCTGGAGCGAAACCAGCGGCGCACCTTGCAAGGGAGTCAGGTCGGCGATGAATTTGATATCGATGCAATGGAACTCGGTGAGCGGCATCCCGGCCAGCGGGCTGAGATCACTGATGCCGGTCTTGCCGATACTCAGTTTGCGCAGCTTCATGCCGCGTAGCGGGGAGAGGTCGGTGACCAGCGTGTTGTTCAGCTCAAGTCTCTCCAAGGGCATCCCGCGCAAGGGCGAGAGATCGCTCACTTTGGTGCCGAGCAGATTCAAATCCTTGAGCGCCACCCCGGCCAGGCTGCTCAGGTCGGTGATACTGGTCTGTGCCAAACGAAGCTCCGAGACCGGCTGGCCCCGGAGGACGGAGAGATCGCCGATGGCCAGGCCTTCGAGCTGCACCCTGAACGTGCCGTCCGGCAGGGCGACGACCCGGTCGCGTCTCCATCCGACCTGCTTCTGATATTCGTGCAAGCGGGCGAGGAGGGCGGCCTGGGCGGTGGCGATTTCCGGATCGATGAGCGCGGCGAGCGGGGCGCTTTCGACGAGGCGCTTCTGCGTGCGCAGGGAGGCCAGGAGCTCGCGCTGCTGCTCGAGCTGCAAGGGCGCGCCGCCGTTTGCGCGCAGGAGCTTTTCGCAGAGGGCGAGGTTCAGCTTTGCCGACTCATCCTCTGGGCGCAGCGCGAGCACGCGGCGGTAGCCCTCCGCCGCCGGGGCGAGCTCCTGCGCGGATTGCCGCAGATGCGCGCGGAAGAGGTGGTAGTCCGCATTCGCGTCGTCGAGCTCGATGGCGTAGCCGATCTTTTCGAGGGCGTCGTCGAGGTCGCCCTCCTCCAGCACGATCTTCGCCTGCGCGAAGAAGATTGGCGCGGTGCGGCGCAGGTCGGCGAGCGTGGCCTTCGCGGCGGCTTCGCCCCGCTCGGCGCGCGCCGCCTCGTTCTTCGCGCGGGTGGCTTCATTTTTGGCCAGCGCCTCCCCACGCTCCGCGCGCCGTCCCTCAATGATGGCCTTCGTGCCGAGCACGCCGCCGACCAGGAGCACGGCGGCGAGGCCGATGGATGCGGCCTTGTGGCGCCGGATGAGGAGGGTGAGCTGCTTCCATGCACCCGCATCCTCCGCACTCGTGGCAAAGCCGGCCTGATACTTTTCCACATCCGCGCTGAACTCCGCGACCGACTGGTAACGCTGCGCCTTGTCGAGCCGGAGCGCCTTCATCACCACGGAGGAAAGCGCCGCCGGGACGCGTCCGCCCGCGATGTGCGGCAGCGGCTTGATGAGCTTCGCCTCGAGCACGTCGCCCTTTTTCGTCTGCCCCTTCGTGCCCGAGCCCGAGTGCAGCGCGGAGGGCGCGGTGATCTGCGCGCCGGTGACTTTGCGCAGGACCTCGTCGAGCGTGGCGCCCTCGACCGGCGGGCGTAGCGTGAGGATGGCGTAGAGGATGCCGCCGAGGGAGAAGATGTCGGAGCGTTCGTCGAGCTGATCGATCTGCCCCATGGCCTGCTCGGGGGACATGTATTGCGGCGTGCCCATGACGGAGCCCTGGAGGGTGGCGTCGAATGCGGAGTGCGGAGTGCGGAGTGCGGAGTGTTCCGGGACGGTCGCGGCGGTCTCTTCGCTCCGCACTCCGCACTCCGCATTCCCCACTCGCTTCGCCAGTCCCCAGTCCATGACCAGCACCTCGCCGAACTCGCCGATCATGATGTTCTCCGGCTTCAGGTCGCGGTGGATGATCCCCTTGCTGTGCGCGAAGGCGACCGCATCGCAGACCTTGCGGAAGACGAGAAGCAGGCGGTCGAGCGTGTAGTCGCGCCGCGCTGCGACGTCTTCCTTGCGCAGGCCGTGGAGGATGGCTTGCAGCGTGCGCCCGTTGACCCGCTTCATCGTGTAGAAGAGCGGCATGCCATCGTCCCACACGATGTCGTGGATGGGGACGATGTTCGGATGCGCGAGCAGCGCGAGCACCTCGGCCTCGCGCACGAAACGCTGGCGGACGGACTCGTCGGCGTGGGCGTCGAAGAGCATCACCTTCACGGCGACGGTGCGTTTCAGCTTCGCGTCCTCCGCCTCGAGAATGCTGCCCATCCCGCCGCGTGCGATCTCCGCGCCGAGCCGGTAGTTGTCCGCGCCGGGCACCGGTGCGACGGGGGAATGCCCGTTCGCGTCGTCGGCCCCTCCCGCGTCCGGGACGAGGATCGTCGGGAGCGAGGGATCGCGGTGCGGGGGGTCGTGAGGATTCATGGGTTCGTTACTGTCCCCGTTTTCCGGCGTTCATTTCGCGGAAAGAAGTTTGGCTACGAAGGAGAACGGAGGGTTGATTGTCGAGCGCAAAGCCCCATCCTCCGCGACCGCGATGGACGACCCTCTTCAGCAATTCGTCGGTTCGCTTTTCGCCGAGCCGGGAG
Organism: Chthoniobacteraceae bacterium; assembly: GCA_044221035.1. Classification (GTDB taxonomy): domain Bacteria; phylum Verrucomicrobiota; class Verrucomicrobiia; order Chthoniobacterales; family Chthoniobacteraceae; genus SXWH01. The sequence continues at coordinate 6,995 of JBGAPU010000134.1, forward strand.
AGACCACGGCGATGGATCTTCCTTCCAGCACCGGGCCGGGGCCGCTGTCGCTCACCGATGCGCCGGTGGAAAGGGCGGGCGATCAGGTGGGTCGCTACCAGCTCGTGGAACCGCTGGGCGCGGGAGGCTTCGGCACCGTGTGGCGCGCGGAGCAGGCGAGGCCGGTGCGGCGCGAGGTGGCGCTGAAGATCATCAAGGTCGGCATGGACACGCGCGAAGTCGTCGCGCGCTTCGAGGCGGAGCGGCAGGTGCTCGCGGTGCTCGATCATCCGCACATTGCGAAGGTCTTCGACGCGGGCGCGACGATCACGGGGCGCCCCTTCTTCGTGATGGAACTGGTGCGCGGCGTGCCGATCACGCGCTACAGCGCGGAGCGCGGGCTCACGCTCGCGCAGCGGCTGGAGCTTTTCGCTGAGGTATGCCGCGCGGTGCAGCACGCGCATCAGAAGGGGATCATCCATCGCGACCTCAAGCCGTCGAACCTGCTCGTCACGGAGATGGACGGGAAGCCGGTGCCGAAGGTGATCGATTTCGGCATCGCGAAGGCCGCGGGCGACGAGCGGCTGACGGACAACACGCTCACCTGCGCCGGCACGCGCATCGGCACGCCGGCCTACATGAGCCCGGAGCAGGACGGCGCGAGCCTCGACATTGATACGCGCACGGACATCTACAGCCTCGGCGTCGTGCTCTACGAATTGCTCACCGGGCATCTCCCGCACGTGGCCGGACCGAATGGAAAAGTGGACCGTTCACGCGATCCCGTGCGGCCGTCGAAGCTCAGCCCTGCGGCGAAGGGCGATCTCGACTGGATCGCGATGAAGGCGCTGGAGCAGGATCGCGCGCGCCGCTACGATTCGGCGGCGGCGCTTGCGGATGATGTCGCGGCTTTCCTCGCGCACGAACCGGTGAAGGCGCGGCCGCCCACCACGGGGTATCTGCTGCGCCGCTTCACGCAGCGCAACAAGCTGGCCGTCGGCGCCGCCGCCGCGATCGTGCTCGTGCTCGTCGCGGGCGTGGCGGTTTCGACGTGGATGTATTTTCAGCAGCGGCGCGCGCTCATCCAGAGCCAGCAGGTGTCCGCCTTTCTCACGCACGTGCTGGAGGAGGCCGGGCCGTCCAAGGCGCTCGGCCGCGACGGCACGATGCTGCGCGACATCATGGACAAGACCGCGGAGCGCATCGGCACGGAACTCGCCGGACAGCCCGCGGTGGAGGTCGAACTCCGCGGCGTGCTTTGCGACACCTACTACCGGATGTCGGAATTGCCGCGCGCGCTGGCGCAGGCGGATGAGGTGCTGCGGCTTCGGCGGCTCCACGCCCTCGGCGACGACGTGGCGATGGCCGTGGCCCTGATGGATCGCGGCAGGATCCTGGAATCCATGGGACGCAACCAGGAGGCGATCGAGGTGATGGAGCCGGCGCTCGCGATCCGGCAGCGCGTGTTCGGCCCGGGGCATGAGCTGACCGCGCGGATTCACGGGCACCTCGCGTGGTGCCTGATGAGGGTCGGGCGCGCGGAGGAGGCGGAAAAATCGGCGCGCCTCGCGATGGACGCGTTCCGCACCGCGCCGGATCCCTATCTCATGAGCTCGGCCCCCGCGGCGCTCGGCATGATCCTGCACCGCACGCATCGCGACGAGGAGTCGGCGCAGATCGGATATGAATACCTCGAAGCCATGAAGAAGCGCTTCGGCCCCGAGCATCCGCAGCTCATCGGCATCCTCGACAATCTCGGCTACCAGCTCACCGCGCTGAAACGCCCCGACGAGGCGGAGCCGCTGCTGCTCGAGGCGGTGAGGTTGGAGGAGAAGTTCTTTCCCGGCCACAAGCCGCTCCACCCTCACATCTACGATTCGCTCCTGGCCATCGCCGCGCAGCGCAAGGACTGGGAGCAGCAGCTCCGCTACGCCCGCAGGCACCTGGCCACCGTGAAACGTCCCGCCGAGCCCGATGCGCGCGACGTCCGCGCCGCCGCCGCGCAGCTTGCCCGCGTGCTGATGGACAACGCGGAGCGCTGCGCCAACGAGGCTTCCAAGCTCAAGGCGCGACCCGCACAGGCCGCCGCCGCGGCGCGCGCCACCGCCTTTCTCGACGAACTCCGCAACACCGACGACTTCAAGGCGGACGTGAAATCCTCCGCCGGCTGGATCGACTGCCTGCGCGGGATGGTGCTGCGCGCCGATCCCGCGAAGCGCGACGAGGCGACCGCGCTGCTTACGCGCGGTCTCGAAGCGCTGAAGAAAAAGGCGAAGCCCGCCGCGCAGGACGCGCAGCGGATACAGAAGGCCGAGGCATTGCTGCGCAAAGGCTCGATTTAAACTACGAAGGGCACAAAGGGCACGAAGGCGGATGAGAGACAGCCTTGTCTCGCACGTCTTCTTCTTCGTGCCCTTCGTAGTTAAATCCAAACCGGCCGCTACTTCGCGCCGAGCATCGTCTGCAGCCACGCCATCTCCGCCGGGATTTCCTCGGGCGTGAGGACGGTCTCGGCGACTTCCTCGCGGAGCAGGGAGCGGAATTTCTCGCGCAGGCGGAAGACCATCACGCCCGCCGCCGTCTCGCTCTTGCCGAGTTTCCGCGCGAGTTCCTGCTGCGAAGGCGGCGCGGCGTCGCACGTCACAAAGGGCAGCAGCGCCTCAAACGCCTCGGCGCGTCCCGTGGCCATGAAGGCATCGCGCAATTTCCCCTGCACGCCGGTGAACAGCTTGCGCGCCCACGCCTGCGAGAACAGCAGCTCCGGATCGCGTGTGTCCTGCGGCTCGGCGGCGTAGCGCTCCTCGGCCTCCATCGCGTCGAACGAAACATGCGCGTGCCCGCCGCCGCGCTTCTGCGTGGCGAGATGCCGGCCGTGGTCGCTGAGCAGGCGCCGCAGCACGCCGAGCAGGAAGGAGCGCAGCCGGCCCTGCTCTCGCCGCGCATCGCGCAGCGATTCCTCGGAGACGAGCCGCTCAAAGAACGCCTGCGTGAGATCCTCCGCATCGTGCGCGCCGTGCCCGCTGCGGCGCAGGAAGGCGTAGATGGGATACCAGTAGTCGCGGCAGAGCGACTCCATCGCCTGCGCCGCCTCCTCCGGCGTGCCCGCCTGCACCGCCTGCACGAGCGTCCAGTGCGTGGTGGGGAAGGGCGAACTGCGCGTGCGGTCGGCGGAACTCATCGTGCGGGACGGGGCGCTGGAAATGCGCGGCGGGGTGCAGCATTCACGCCGTGGAGGTAACAGCACGCGGGCAGGGGGTGGCAATGCGGAGTTTGCGAAGCCGCGCCGCCAGCGCGCCGGATAGTCTTCGACTTATTTTCGCCGGACGTGTAATGCCGGGGAAGAAACCGGGACATGGATGGCAGCACCCGATGTCCATCAACCAAACCGCCACCATGAAAATGTTCCTCTCCCGCATCGTCACCGCCTGCGCGCTTCTGCTCGCCTTCGCCGCCACCGCCACCGCGACGACCTTCATCGTCACCAACACGAACGACAGCGGCGCGGGCTCGCTGCGCGCGGCGATCGCGGCGGCGGCCCCGAACGACACCGTCGTCTTTGCCGCCGGGCTCGACGGTGGGACCATCACGCTCGTCGGGAATGAAATCGCGTTTACGCAATCCCTCACCATCGACGCCACCGCGCTGCCCAACGGCATCACCATCGCGGGCGGGGCCCCGAGCGGCGCCTACGGCGGACTCGCGGGATTCAACCTCCGGCCCTTCGCGGTGAACGGGGGGACGCTCACGCTCCGGCGCATCACGATGAAGAACTGCGGCGGCGTGGGGCTGTTGAGCACCCTGGCTGGCGGGGCCATCCGCATCACAGGCTTCGGCCACCTCGATGCGTTCGATTGCACCTTCGATTCCAACAGGGCGGACCGGACCGGCGGGGCCATCTCCTGCGCCACGGCCACCGGCGGGATATCGCTCACGCGCTGCACCTTCAGCAATAATTTCACCCAAAACGACAATGGCGGCGGTGGTGCGGCCGGAGCGATCGTCTGCACCGGCGATCTGAATGCGACGAATTGCACCTTCTTTCAAAACGGCACCACCACCATCACCGGTGGCGGCGTCAGCGCGGCGGCCGTCTCGGTCTTTGTGACCAGCACCACCAACCCGCCGGCCATGTATCTGACCCATTGCACGTTCTCCGGCAACTATGCCGGCAGCGACGGCACCGCGCTGCGGGGCTGCGTCGTCGTGAACGGTGGCAACAACTTCCTGAACTACTGCACCATGACCAACTGCATCATCGCCGGGACCACCGACCTCGGCGGCACTCCGGTCACGGATGTGCAATCCGCTCCTCGCACCCTTGGCCTTCAACGGAGGCCCCACCAAGACCATGGCGCTGCTGACCGGCAGCCCCGCGCTCAATACGGGCGGAAACGGGGGTGGGGGGCCCACGACGGATCAGCGCGGCTTCGCCCGCATCCGGGATGGCAATGGCAGCGGGACCGGCGCGGCGGCTTTGCCCGACCTCGGCGCGTATGAGGCGCAGGTCACGCCGAACAGCGTCGGCTTCAACTTTGTCGGCGGCGGCGGCGGACCCGGTGGCAGCCTCGGAGCTGCGGAGCGGGCCGGCGTCCCCTCGGTGGCCCAGGCAAACTGGAACAACCTCACCAGCAACGACGACGGCACCCACACGGGCAGCTACTCCAACGGGCCCGCTGCGCTGAAGGATGCAAACGGCGCCACCATCTCCCCCAATCTCAAGCTCTGGTGGTATGCGCCGAACACCTACAGCATCAACGCCTCCGCCCAGGCCACTCCCGACGGCAAGCTGATGAACGGCTACCTCGACAGCAACGGCGCCGCCCCCACCGGCAACAACCTTTACGACCCGGCGAACGCGCCCTTCTTCGCCGTCTCCGGCCTGCCCTCCTCCTTTGCCCTCGGCGGCTACAAGGTGCTCGTCTATGCGGATGGCGGCGCGAGTGACGGCAGGATCGCCTCCTACTGGCTGACCGGGAACGAAGGGCGAAATCCCGGCAACCTTTCCAACGAACCCCTGCTCACCCCGACCATCTTTGTGCAGGACACTTTCAACTCCGGAGACGTCGCCGGCTATCTCCGCGCCACTTCCCTCAGCGATACGGGCGCGACCACCTCCTCCGGCAATTACGTCCGCTTCGACGCCCGCACCGAGGGCGGCTTTATCGTCAACGCCGAGGAGAGCAGCGGTGCGCAGCGCCGCGCGCCCATCAATGCCGTGCAGATCGTCCGCAACGAGATGGTCGTCGTCACCACCCTCGCGGATGAAAACGACCCCGTCGGCACGCTCGGTGCCGGCGTCTCCCTGCGCGAGGCCCTGCGCGACGCCCCGGATGGCGCGGGCATCATCTTCGATCCCTCGCTCTTCCCCGCCGGTGGGACCATCACGCTGGGCAGCAGCATCAACATCTCGAAAAACGTCACCATTGATGCGAGCAACATCCCCTATCCCGGGATCACCATCTCCGGCGGTGGCACCGTCCTGCCGCTGACTATCGGCACCGGCTATTCCGTCTCCCTCGCCGGCCTCACCATCGCCAACGGCGCGATCTACAGCACCGGCCTGCTCACGCTCACCCGCTGCACGCTCACGGGCAACAGCGTGGGCACCTTGGGTAGCAACGGCGGCGGCGCCATCTTCAACAATGGCGGCATGCTGACCATGACGGACTGCACCCTCACCGGGAACACCTGCGCTGTCAGCAAGTCCGGCGGTGCGGTTTGCAACAGGGGCACCATGGTCGCGACCCATTGCACCTTCGCAGGCAATACCAATACCGGCAGCGGTGGCGGTGGCGGGATTTACAACAGCGGCACGCTCACGCTCAACAACTGCATCGTCGCCACCAACACCGGCCTTCCCGGCCCGGACATCCGGAACGACGGCGGCACCGTCATCCCCGTGGGCGCAAACCTCATCGGCACCCGCGCGACGGTGAACACCGAATTCCCCCTCGGCCCGCTTGTAGGCCAGAACGGCGCCCTGGTGAACCCTTTGCTCGGCTCCCTCGCCAGCAACGGCGGCCCGACGAAGACCATGAAGCTCCTCGCCGGCAGCCCGGCAATCAATGCGGTCCCGCTGGCCTCCATCCTCCCCGGCATCACCACGGATCAGCGCGGCTTTGCCCGCAGATCAGGCGCGAGCGTCGATCTCGGCGCCTTTGAGGTGGTCGTCACGGCGCGGGACATTAACGGCGACGGCAACTCGGATGTCCTGCTGCAGAACGGCTTCGGGCAGATCGCGGCGTGGTATTCCGACGGCGCCGGCACGATCACTGGGTCGGGCTGGATTTTCTCCGGCGGTCTCGGCGACTGGAAGGTCGCGGCGCTCGCGGACATGAACAACGACGGCGCTCTGGACATCCTCCTGCAGAAC
>JBGAPU010000135.1:0-13344 GCA_044221035.1 Chthoniobacteraceae bacterium
CCTACTGCGGACCCTGCATCGCGAGCATTCCACACCTGAACGAGCTGCACGAGAAGTTCGGCTCGCGCGTCCAGTTCGTCGCCGTCTCAGGCGAGGACACCGGCACGGTGAAGGCATTCATGGCCAATCACCGGATGGCGTATCCCGTCGCCGTGGACCCGTCACACGAGTTCTTCGGCGCGTGGAAAGTGAAGGGCATCCCCGACCTCGTCGTGCTCGACGGGAACCAAAAGCAGCTCTGGCGCGGCCACTCGGCGGCGCTCACCTCCGCAAAGCTCGCGAGCCTCCTCGGCGAGCTTTAATCCTCCCGGCCCTCCTCCTTCACGCGGATGAAGCGGCGCAGCAGCAGCAGCGCAATCGGCGCGACGAGCACCAGACCGCCGACGATCATCCACATGCCGCCCGGATCGCGCGGGCCTGTGGCAGGGCAGTAGCGCTCGATGATTCCGCCAAAAAGCGCGCCGGTCGCGAGCTTGCCCATGAGCAGCGGAACGTAGGAGAGCGACGCGAAGGATGCCTCCTGTCCTTTTGGTGCAATGGAAGCGGCATACTCGTAAACGCGCGGCGAATAGATCGCCTCGCCCACGGAAAAAACCACCTGCCACAGCACGATCATCACGATGTAGGGATGCACCGCGCCCTGCAGGCCGAGGTAACCATGGCCCACGGCATCGCCGAACCAGCCGTCCGCCAGACCGGTGAACGTGCGAGACGGCAGCGCCATGAAGACGAACGACGCCGCAGTGACGAAGCCGCCGAGGATGACCATCGAGTAAGCGGAACGCTTGCGAGTGAGCACGCCGATGAGCGGCGCCAGCACGAGGATGAGCACACCGTTCACCGCGTTCAGTCGCCCCACGCACTTCGTTCCCTCGGGACCGATTTCGCGCTCCGCGAAGGTCGGCAGCACGCTGTCCATCGTCCCGAAGACGATTTTCAGCAGGCCGATCATCGCGAGAAAAATGAGGAGCCGGCCGAACCGCGGCTGCCGCACCAGCGCCGCAAGCTGCCTGCCCGTGTCACGCGCCGCGCTGCGCACCGTCGTCCCGAGCCGCACAAAAAATCCCTGCCCGGCCTCGCCTGTCTGCACGGTCCCTTCGTCGTCCTTTTCCCCGCGCAGGAGGAGCAGCAGCGGCAGCATGAGCAGTTCCACCGACAGGCTCGCGAAAATCAGGATCCGCTCCTGGCTGAGCGACATTCCCGCGACCGAGATGGCGCCGCTGCTGTTCGGTGGCAGCGCGGAGAAAATGGCGTCCCGGAAGAAATATCCCACGAGGAAGCCCGTGTTCATGATCGCGTAGAAGATGGAGAACGCGACGGAGCGCTGCGCGGGCGCGGTGAACTTCCGCGTGGCCGCGACGAGCACCGGCGTGCAGAACGCCTCGGCGATCGCCGCCGGCACCATGCCGAACGCGAGCGCCACCCATGCGTTCGTGCTCGCAAACATCACGAGCCGGCACACCACCGCCAGCGACACCCCGAGCAGCAGCGTGCGCCGCATCCCGAGCGCGTCCGTCAGCGAGCCCGAGACGAGCGTGGCGAGCGTGAAGCACATTCCCCACGCCGAGAAAACCCACTGCGCCTGCGAGCTGCCGAGGCCGAGATCCTTCATCGCCCAAGTCACCAGCGCGATCGTGAGCAGCTTGTAGGCGGTCACGATCACCATCTTCAGGCCAAACGTCACCCACAGCCCGCGCGGAACGCCCGCCAGCTTCACCAACGCGAAGATCCCGATGCCGAAAATCGAGCCGCCGACGATGCTCCCGGACACCGGGCCCATCTTGGCCTTTTCCGAAACGAGGTAGCCGAACGCCACGCTGATCAGCGCGAGCAGCAGCGCCTTGAACGGCAGTTTGGCGGTGGGTGCGGTCTCGCTCATGCGGCGGCGGTCATGCGTGCATCACCTGGCCGCCGTCGATGTTGATCGTCTGCCCGGTGATGTTTCGTGCGTGGTCCGATGCGAGAAAGACGGCCATCGCGGCAAACTCGGGCGGCGTCTGCCAGCGGCCGAGCGGCGACACCTTGCGGATTTTTTCCGACGCCCACGCCTCGTAGTCCTGCCGCGCCGCGGGCGGCAGCTTCTCCTGCCCCGCTGCCCACACGGATTGATTCAGGTCCGTCTTCACCATGCCGGGCGAGAGCGCGTTCACGCGCACGCCGTGCGGCGCGAAATCCTTCGCCGCGCACTGTGTGAAATTGATCAGCCCCGCCTTTGCCGCGCTGTAGGGCGGGTCCGTCTGCGAGCCTATCTGCCCGGCGACGGACACGAGGAAAAGCATCGAGCCGCCGCCGCGCGCGATCAGCTTCGGCGCGAACGCATGCGCCGTGTTCACCGCCGCGACGAGGTTGATCTCCAGCACGCGCGCCCAGTCGGCCGGCTCGAGATTCCAAAACGGGAACCCGAATTTCCCCGAACCCACGCCGACGCAGAACACGACATGGTCCGCCGCATCCATCGAATCCGCGAAGGCCCGCACCTCGTCGTAGCGCGTCACGTCGCCCGTCACGTGCGTGAGCCCCGCGAGCGGCGCCGCATCCGCGGCACGGTCGAATCCCCACACACGGCAGCCCTCTGCCACGAAGCCCTCCGCAATCGCGCGCCCGATGCCGCGCGCCGAACCGAGGACGGCGACCCTTTGATCTGCGAGGTTCATCTGCATCCCGCGATGTCACAGAGTCCCGCGCGGCAACGCAAGGCCCGCCCGCAGTTTCGTGCGCGCCTGGAAAAGCGCCATCGCTTCAACAGCCGGACATCTCACCCGATCAGCAGCAGACGCGGCGGCGCGCCCGGTGGAGTCTCGGGCGCGCGGTGAATGCATGGCGGCACGGGGCAACCGGGATGTTCCGTCGCGATGCGCCAGAGATTCCCCATGCCAAAGGAAAACGGACGCGCCCCCGGCGCCGGCACGTAGTGGAGGTCGAAGCAGTGCTCATTCAGGTGCTCGCGGAATGCCTCATCGTCCCTTCCTCCGTGGAGCGCGAGCAGCGCGGCGCGCGTCTCCGGCACATCCACGCGGCGCACGGCCTCGTCGTTGCGCAGGCCTTCGCTCGGGCTGCCGAGATAAGTGCAGAGCCAGGTGTCCGCCTCCGTGTTCGCGCTGTCGGCGTGCCAGGAAAGGACATCCGTCGGCACCGGGCAGTCGGTCGCATCGCGCAGGTAGCCGTCGATGTAGTCGAGCACCGGATCGATGCCGCATTCGCGCAGCCGCCGCTGGTCCGCCAGCATAAACTCGACTGCCGCGCGGCCCCCGGCGCTCAATGGCAGCGCGGCGAGTTCCTCCTCCTCGAGGGTGTTGATTCCACAGCGCCCTGCAAAATGCTGCGCCACTTCCGCAACCCCGTCCGGCACTTCCCGCTCCCAGCACAGCGCATTCACGCCGTCGGCGAACCTCGTGGAGACCAGTTCCTCGAAGGTCTTCACTCGGCGAACGCGCAGGTAGTCGGCGGGCAGGGAAAATCGAATCATGTCTTCTCGCAGCCGCTTTTCACGTATGGAGCGGACGCATTCCAGCGGAATGCGCCTTGCGGCGTCGCCAAGAACTCCGAGATTTCCTCACCCCGAAGCATCCGGCCAGCCGTCCTCTCCCGATGATTTGGTTGCACGCCAGTTCGACGACGGAGGAAACCTGAAAACGGTCTCCAAAAATCAGCGGCTGGCGTGCCCATTTCCTGCCGGAAACGGCCCGAAACGCGCTCCGTTCCGACAAAAAGCCGGGGCACCGCGGTCCGAAATCGTCTGGGGGGGCTGTTTTGGACACAGGCACGCCCGGCAGGAAAGCCTCGGCGGGCGGACCTCCGTGTGATTTTGGGTTGCGCCATGGATGCGTATTCCAACTCCCGCGGGCGACCGGTGCGCACAAACGAAGGCACGCCAGACGCGGACTTCTTGGACCTTGCGGTCTTTCGCTTTGTCTGCGTTCTGGCGTGCGTAGATCCTTTCGCAGGAGCACTGCCGGGCGGATGCACTCGGCGGAAAAATTCTGCCCAGCCGGCGGTGTGCATGCGGGACGCCTGAGCATCCGCCGCCGAAGCGCGCATTTTCCGGCCATGCATCCGGCCGCGGCATGCGCGGCATTGGAGAAGACATGAAACCGTCCACTGTCGAGGCCATGGAAAGCGCAACGAGGTTCGCACTCCTCGACCACCCCTGCGTGTCTGCCATTTCCGATCATCCTCCCGAGGAGTTCGACGTCGCAGTGCGGGCCTACCGGCACTACGTGGAGGGGGGCCGTCCCGAAGGGCGCTCGCTGGACCACTGGCTGCGCGCGGAAAACGAGGTGCTCGTCGAACCGCGGTTCACGGTGGAGACTTCGCGCACGGAGACTGAGCAGGAGCCTTCCTGAAGCGGAGGCCCGGCGCACGGAACAGGCATCCGGCCACCCCGAACGGAACGATTCATGGGCATGAAAACGAGAATGTTACCCTCAATGGTGGCGTGCGCGCTCGCATTCCCGGTTCTCGGAGCCGCGGACGTCGAGCTGCGGCCGATGCCCGAGCCGCCTGCAACCGCTGGATCGGTCCTAGTGCGGCAGTTCTCGGGCAAGATCGCAGCGATCGATCCCGGCACGAAGACACTGACGCTCGACAACGCTCCTAAGGATTCCGGGACGGTGCGCATCGGCACCCGCACCGTGATCACGCGCGGCGACAAGCCCGCGACGTGGGAGCAGCTCGCGGTGGGCATGCGCGTGGACGGGACGTTCATCGGTGAATTCGAGATCGTGGCGGAGACGCTGAACATCCGAAATTGATTTCTCGGGGATGCGCGTGCCCGCGGTCTGGCGCGGGCCGCGCGCAGAAAGAGTGGGGCGGGATTCGGTGTGGTCCCGCCCCACCGGAGAGCGGTTCCGCAGCGCCGGCACCGCACGCATCCGGTGTGCGGGCCGGGGCCGATTCATTGGACATGAAAACGTCCATTCTCATTTCAGCACTCGTGCTGTCGGTCCTTCCACTGGCCCCGCCGGCGGGCGGCTCCGCGCAGGAGGCCGTGATTGTCGTCCAGCTCATGTTCTCCGGCCGCATCAGCGCGATCGATTCCAAGAGAAAGGAGATCACGCTCGGCGATCCAGAGCGCGATCCGCAGACGGTGCTGGTCGGCGCACGCACGCGGATCGTCCGCGGGGAGAAAAATGCCGTCTGGAGCGACTTGAAGCTCGGCATGGAGGTCGAGGGGATGTTCGTCAGCGACGAGGGGTCGGAGGCGGACCTGCTCGTGATCCGGGACTGACTCTGCCCGAGTTCCAAAGTCGCACAACGCATCCGCAGGACCCGCGCGGAACGAAGAATGGGCATGAAAACGACTCTACCAGATGAACAGCGCGGACATTTCCTCTCGCTGCTCAAAAAATTCCACACAGCGATGCTCATCACGCATGCGCCGGATCACGGGTTCCACGCGAGGCCGATGGCGCTGGCTGATGTGGAGGACTGTGAGCGCGTCTGGTTTTTCAGCGCAAAGGACACCGCGAAGATCCGCGAGATCGAACTCGACTCGACCGTGCATCTCACCGCTCAGAGCGGCGACAGCCTCTTCCTCGCGATGTCCGGTCACGCAACGCTTATCGGCGACCGTGAGAAAATCGGGAGCCTGTGGCGGGAGCCGTTCCGCGTGTGGTTCCCTGGCGGCAAGGATGACCCGAGCCTCGAGCTCATCGCGGTTCGCATCCGAAAGTTTGAATTCTGGGACGGCACGGGCCTGAACCGCTGCAGATACCTCTGGGAATCGGTGAGGGCCTATATGACCGGCACCACGCCGGACACGGAGGGCAGCACGCAGCACGGAAGCGGGGGGATGTAGCAGCACGCACCGCGACGATTTGGTCGGTAGCTGCGGAGCGGGGAGGCAAGGCTTCCCGCTCCGCAAAGCCCGCTCAGAAGCCCGCACCAGAATGATGCGCGCGGACACCCGCGTGGTCGCACCGGAGGATTTCGCGGTGGAAATGAAGTTCGACGGAACGTGTTTGGAAACCGAGTGCGATAACGCGGCGGTGCTGATTGCGCGGGGGGAGCAGCAGAGATTTGGATTGCGGAAAGACGCGCCCCGCATTCCGAATCCGCGCTTTGCTCCCGCCATGAACACACCGAAGCCTCTCGTTGGAATCATTGACTGGGCCGAGTCGCCGCTGGGCGATCCGGAGTCGGCGGTGGAACGCGGTGTGATCGGTGATGCGGCGGATGTGAAGCGGTTCCTCTGCTCGGGGGACCAGGATTTCACGGAGGAGATTTGCGGGGCGCGGGCGCTGATCGTGTGGCACAACACGCCGATCACTGCGGCGGGCATCGGGCGGCTGCGGAATTGCCGGGCGTTGATCCGGAATGGCGTGGGCTTTGACTCCGTGGACATCGCGGCGGCGCGCGAACGCGGCATCGCGGTGTGCAATGTGCCGGACTATGGGACGGAGGAAGTCGCGGACCATGCGATCGCGCTGGCGTTGGCGCTGTGCCGGCAGCTTTTCCCGCTGGATGAGGAAGCGAAGCGGCTCGGCTGGGTGATCCGCGTGGAGCCGCGGCTGCGGCGATTGCGGGAACTGACTTTCGGGATCGTGGGGCTGGGGCGCATTGGGACGGCGACGGCGCTGCGGGCGAAGGCGCTCGGGTTCCGCGTGGTGTTTTACGATCCGTATCTGCCGAATGGCGTGGACAAGGCGGTGGGCGTGTCGCGGGTGCGCACGCTCGACGAACTGCTCGCGCAGGCCGATGTGCTTTCGCTGCACTGTCCGCTGACGGAGGAGACGCGGCATCTCATCGGCGCGCGCGAGCTGGGGCTGATGAAGCGGAGCGCGTTCGTGGTGAACACGGCGCGGGGCGCGGTGGTCGCGAAGGAGGCGATCCTCGGCGCGCTGCGCGAGGGCCGCATCGCGGGCGCGGGGCTGGATGTGGTGGAGGATGAGCCGCTGAAGTCGGCGGACGAAGCGGGCGCACCGAATCTGATTGTGACGTGCCATGCGGCGTTCTGCAGCGTGGAGTCGAAGCGGGAGATGCGGGCGACCTCTGCGCGCATCGCGCTCGCGGCGGTGCGTGGAGAGCGGCTGGAGAATGTGGTGAACGGCGTGGCGTAGCCCGGGAGGCGGTCGAGCACCGGCCTCGAAATGCGGGCGGCATTTTCCTTTCGCCCTCCGGGTGAAGCGGGCATCAATCCGCGCCACCAAGTCCGCCACCCCATGAATCCCATGCGCCCCAGAATGCTCCCCGTCTTCAACCGCATCGCCGCCGCGCTGCTCTGCGCCGCGCCATTCACCGCGACGGCCGAGCCGTATGATCCGGCGCGCTTTGAAAAGGAGATCCTCGTTGCGGCGGCGCATGATGCGATCCAGTTCGAGGTGCTGCCGGGCGGGGACATCGTGTTCGCGGAGTTCTGGGGGCCGATGAGGCGCTGGGACGCGAAGACCGGCACGGTGACGACGCTGGGCGAGGTGCCGACGCACGCGAAGGGCGAGGTGGGGCTGCTCGGCATGGCGGTTGCGCGCGACTTTGAAAAGAGCGGGCATGTCTTCGCGCTCTTCTGCCCGCGCGAGAAGCAGGGCACGATGCGCGTGAGCCGCTTCACGGTGAAGGACGGGAGGATGCCCGCGGAATCGGAGCGCATGCTGCTCGACTGGCCGTATGACACCGAGCACGTCTTCCACATGGGCGGCGCGATGTTCATGGATGGGAAGGGCGACCTCTACATCGGCAACGGCGACAACTGCCACTACGACCCCGGCCTGCCGGTGGACATCCGGCCGGACCGGAAGAACTGGGACGCATTCCGCTCGGCTGCAAACTCGCGCGACCTACGCGGGAAGATCCTGCGCATTCACCCGACGCCGGAGGGCGGCTACTCGATTCCGAAGGGGAATCTCTTCGAGGACGGGAAGGACGGGCGCGCGGAGATTTACGGGATGGGCATCCGCAATCCGTTCCGCATGACGGTGGATGACGCGACGGGCACGCTCTACTTCGGCGACGTGGGGCCGAACGTGATGCCGAAGCTCGGCGTGAAGCCGGAGGGCTACGAGGAGATCAATGCGACGACGACCGCGGGGAATTTCGGCTGGCCGCTCTTCGTGGGGCCGAACGAGGCGCTGCCGCTGTTTGACTTCGACGCGACGAAGGAGGTGCGCCGCTACGATCCGCAGTCGCCGGAGAATCCGTCGCCGCGGAACACTGGCGTCAAGAAGCTGCCGCCGGCAAAACCCGCGCTGGTGTGGTATTCGAGCGTGGCGTCGAAGGAATTCCCGACGATGGGAAGCGGCGGCCGGTCGATCATGGCGGGGCCGGTGTATCACTTCGATGACACGAACCCCTCGCCCATCAAGCTGCCGGACGCGATGGACGGGCGCCTCTTCATCTACGAGTGGATGCGCAACTGGATCCAGACGGTGAAGCTCGGCACACCGGGGCCGGAGCTGGAGCCCTTCGTGCCAGCGATGACCGTGCGCAGGCCGGTGGACATGAAGCTCGGGCCGGACGGCGCGCTCTACCTGATCGAATACGGCGACAAGTGGTGGGAGAATGCGGACAGCCGCATCGCGCGCATCGTATATCGCCGCGGGAACCGCGCGCCGGTCGCGAAGATTTCCGTAGGCGAGACCGCGGGGATGCCGCCGTTGACGGTGGAGTTCGACGCATCGCGCTCGTTCGATCCGGACGACGACGCGCTGACCTTCACATGGAGCATCGCTGGCGAGCGGGGCGGCGAAGGCACGAAGTTCCGGCACACGTTCACCCAGCCGGGCACTTATGAGGTGACGCTGACCGCGCACGACCTCTCCGGAACCGTGGGCACGGCAAAGGAGACGGTGTGCGTGGGCAATGCGCGGCCTGTTGTGCGTTTCGATGTGCCGGCGCACGGTTCGTTTTTCGACTGGGGCGCGGAGATTCCCTACCGCGTGTCGGTGAAGGAGACGGACGGCGACAAGGTGGACGAGAAGCTCGCGGCAGTCGTGGGCGAGTTCCGCACGCGGCGCTTCCCCGGCGCGGGCGAAAAGGAAGTCGTGGACCCCGGCCTCGCGCTGATGCGCGGGAGCACGTGCTTTTCCTGCCACATGGCGGATGTCGCATCGGCCGGGCCGCCCTACCGCACCGTCGCGCTGAAATACAAGGACGACCCCGCCGCTGCAGAGCGGCTCGCAGCGAAGGTGCTCACCGGCGGCAGCGGCGTGTGGGGGCAGCTCCCGATGCCGCCGCATCCGCAGCACACCATCGCGCAGACGCGGCAGATGATCGGGTGGGTGCTGTCGCTGAAGGACGACCCCGCGAGCCAGCCTCGGCCGGGTGTGAGCGGAATGTTCCCAGCGCCCAAGAAGCCCGCGGGAAATGCGCAGGCGAACGAGGGCGTGCTCACTTTGACCGCGAGCTACACGGACGACGGCAAGGCCGGCACGCTGCCGCGGCTGCGCGGCGAGGGCTCCGTGGTGCTGCATTCGCGCAGGAAGAAGGCGGCGCTCTACGACGAGAACCACGGCATGACCTACGTGGAGCAAATCGACGGAGAGAAGGGGCTCATCGGCCACTTCAAGGACGGCGCGCGCATCGTCTTCCGCGAGCTGAACCTCGACGGCATCCGCAGCGTCACGGTGCGCGCGGGGAGCTTCGACACGAAGGGCGGCGCGCTCGAACTTCGCAAGGGCTCGCCGACCGGCGCGCTGCTCGGGACCGCGGAGGTGAAGGCGACCGGCGAAGGGCCGTTCCTCGACATCCCCGTGGATCTCGCGAACGCGGGCGGCCTCACCGACGTGTGCATCGTCGCGCGCTGCGCCGACCCGGCGACCGTGCTCGGGCTGAACTGGATCGAGTTCCGCCAGTGAGCCGGCCGCGCCGGTCTTCCTGAAACAAACGGCGCCTTCCCGCATGTCCGTCCCTCCCCCGACCCGCGCGCGCAATGTCGTGCTGCTCTTCGCGATCGCGCTGGCGGTGATCACGTATCTCGACCGCGTGTGCATCTCGCAGGCGGCACCGGCGATCCAGGCGGCGCTGGGGCTGGACAAAGTGCAGATGGGCTACGCGTTCGCGGCATTCGGGTGGGCGTATGCGCTGTTTGAAATCCCCGGCGGCTGGCTCGGCGACCGCATCGGGCCGCGGCGCGTGCTCATGCGCGTGGTCATGCTCTGGTCCCTCTTCACCGTCGCGACGGGCTGGGCGTGGAGCCTCGCATCGCTCGTGGTGTTCCGATTCCTCTTCGGCATGGGCGAGGCGGGGTGTTTCCCGAACATCACGAAAGCCTTCACGCTATGGTTCCCGCGGGCGGAGCGGGTGCGCGCGCAGGGCGTGCTGTGGCTGAGCGCGCGGTGGGGCGGTGCATTCACGCCGCTGCTCGTGGGATGGATGCTCGCAGGCGGGGAGAAAGGCGGCGCCGGACTGGGGCTCCACTACAAATGGATCTTCCTCATATTCGGCGTCGCGGGGATCGCGTGGGCGGTGCTCTTCTTCCGCTGGTTCCGCGACCGGCCGCGCGACCACTCGGGGGTGAACGCCGCGGAACTCGCGCACATCGGCGAGCGCGCGGACGATGCGGAGACCCACGCGATGCCTTGGAGGCGCATGCTGGCGTCGCGCACCGTTTGGATGCTCTGGGGGCAATACTTCTTCTTCTCCTACGCGTGGTATTTCTACATCACGTGGTTCCCGACTTACTTGAAGGAGAACTTCCCCGCGCTGGAGGAAATGCAGCGCGCGCTGCTCGCGTGCGTGCCGCTGTTCTTCGGCGGGCTGGGCTGCATCGCATCGGGCCTGCTCTCGGCGCCGCTGGAGAAAATGTGCGGCGGCACGGCGCGAGGGCGGCGCATCCTCGGCATCGCGGGAATGTGCGCGGCGGGGGCGATGCTCTTTCTCTCCGTGCAAATCCGGCAGCCGGTGCTCTCCGTGCTCGCGGTCGGGATGGCGAGCTTCTTCAGCGACCTCACGCTGCCAGGCGCGTGGGGCGTGTGCATGGATGTCGGCGGGCGGCACACGGGCGCGCTCTCCGGCAGCATGAACATGATGGGCAATGCCGGCGGCGCCGTCGCGCCGATGGTCGTCCCGCTGGTGCTGAAGGCCGCGGGCGGCAACTGGAATGTGAACATCATGCTTTTCGCGCTCGCCTGCTTCATCGCCGCGGCGTGCTGGCTCTTCGTGGATTCCGACGAGCGGCTGCACGAGTGAGCGCGCGGCGCGTCTAACTTTCCTGCCGCGAGCGGGGTGATGTTCCTTGCCGCGGCGATGCCCGGCGCCAACCATTTCCCCGAGTGAACACCCCGAACTCCTCCACGCCCCGCCCCACGCAACCCCGCCGCGCCTTCGTGCGCGACAGCCTCGCGCTTGCGGCGGGCGTCGCCACATTCGGCATCACGAAATCGCACGCCGCCCCGGCCTTCACCGTCCTCGACACGAAGGTGATCAGCCAGCAGCCGGAATACTACTGCGGCTGGCCTACCGTCGCGCGACGTGCGAACGGCGAACTGTGGGTCACGTGGTCCGGTGGACGCGAGGCGCACGTGTGCCCCTTCGGCCAGGTCGTCGCGATGACCTCGCGCGACAACGGCGACACGTGGACTTTCCCCCGCGTGCTGCTCGACGGCGCCATCGACGACCGCGACAGCGGCTGCATCGAGACCGCGAAAGGCACGCTCATCGCGACCACCTTCACCTCGCTCGCCTACGAGCCGCTGCTCGCAAAGCAGACCGCAATGACCGAGCACACCGCGGAGGGCTGGAAGAAGGGCCAGATGAAATCCGAACAGCTCGCGCGCTGGAAGGCGGCGCACGCGCGGCTCGGCGACGAGGAGCGCAAGGCCGAGCTGGGCGAGTGGCTCATCCGCTCGACCGACGGCGGCCTTTCATGGAGCACGCGCATCAAGACCATCGTGAACAGCCCGCACGGGCCGATTCAGCTCAAGGACGGTCGCCTGCTCTACGCAGGCAAGCGGCTCTGGACCGACGACAAAAAAATCGGCGTCTGCGAATCCACCGACGACGGCGCGACATGGCGCTGGCTCGCCGAGATTCCCACGCGCCCCGGCGACGAGGTGCCGAAGGGCTACCACGAGCTTCACGCCGCGGAGGCCGCGGACGGCACGCTCATCGTGCAGATTCGCAACCACAACAAGGCGAACGCCGGCGAGACGCTGCAGACCGAGTCGCGCGACGGCGGCAAGACGTGGAGCGAGCCGCACAGCATCGGCGTGTGGGGGCTGCCTTCGCACCTGCTGCGGCTGCGCAATGGCTGGCTGCTGATGACTTACGGCCACCGCCGCGCGCCATTCGGAAATCAGGCGCGCATCAGCACGGACAATGGCAAGTCGTGGGGCGGGGCGATGATCCTCTCCGGCGACGGCGCGGGCGGCGACCTCGGCTACCCGAGCACCGTCGAGCTGGCCGACGGCACGCTGCTCACCGTGTGGTATGAGTCCATGAAAGGCGCCCCGCACGCCGTGCTGCGGCAGGCGCGGTGGAAGTTGTCCTGAGCAGTCATCCCAAAAACCTGGCAATCCAGATGGCAACTTTTGCTGATGGCCTCACTTTCGTCGAAATTGGCCCCGTTCGCTGCGGCGAGGGTCTCTCGGGTGCCAGCGAGGGTCTCTCGGGTGCCAGCGAGGGTCTCTCGGGTGCCAGCGAGGGTCTCTCGGATGCCAGCGAGGGTCTCTCGGATGCCAGCGAGAACGTCTCTTTTGACACCATTTGTCCCATTTCCCGCGCAATTGCCACCAATTCCACCGGTAAAGACCGCTCTTTCGCCACCAAAGGACCTTTTGCCGTCAGCCGAGAACTCTTTGTCCTCAGAAAAGAATTCTCTGCCGCTGGCAAAGGGCTCTTGGACGGCGGAAAAGACTTCTTGGACGACGAAAAAGAACTCTTTTTCGCGGTCTAGTGCCTCTCCATCCGCGGTTTCCAATATTCTGCCCAAAAATCGACAGACAACTGTCCTGGAATCGTAGCGAATCCAGACAAAACGCCATTTCAACCACCAAAATCCATGAACCTCAGAATCACCCCTGCCGTCGCCCTCCTCGCCGCCATTCCCGTCCTCCATGCCGCCGACAACACCCCGCCGGAGGGCTTCACTGCGCTCTTCAATGGCAAGGACCTCAAGGGCTGGGTGCCGGTGAATGTCGCGCCGAACACTTACACGGTGCGCGACGGGATGATCATCATCAACGGCAACCCGACCGGCTACATGCGCACCGAGAAGATGGTGGAGAACTTCATCCTCGAATGCGACTGGCGGCACATGAAGAGCGGCGGCAACAGCGGCGTCTTCGTGTGGGGCGACGGCATCCCCGCGATGGGCACCGGCTACACGCGCGGCATCGAGGTGCAGGTGCTCGACAACGGCTACGGCAGCACCGCGAGCCACACGACGCACGGCGACATTTTCCCCATCTGGGG
>JBGAPU010000136.1:0-13102 GCA_044221035.1 Chthoniobacteraceae bacterium
GTCTGCATCGCTCACCTGCGAAAACCCCCGATCATCTACAATCTCACGAGCGCTTTTACCGCTGTCGAGCATCTCAACCAAGACCTCTTTACCCTGCGCTTTACTTATCTTTTTTTGCTCCACCATTTTCACTAGATTGACGAGCGCATCCGCAGGGAATGGTGGGTGGAAAAATGGAAACAAGGACCGTGACTGAAGGACACTCACAAAGTCGTTTAATATCCAATTCACGAGCGATTTCGGACGCACAATCGGAATCTTTCGTTCAGCCGCAAGACGGTAGCACCGCACTAATTCACTGTGCTCGGCTAATGAACTCCATTCTGAGTTTGCGTCATGAATTGCCGCTTTGATCGCGTCTGTAAAATACGCCTCAAGTGCCTTTTGAGCTACCAACTGGCTTGCGTCACTTGCATTTAGGCTAAAGGGCTCAAGTTCAGCGATGTTTTTGAACTCCACGAAATCGGCAACGAACTGCTTTCGAGCCTGAATCCTCGCGTATATTGCCCTCACCTCGTCAATGAAAGCCGTCGTATCCACCGGCAGCAGGTCTGGGTCGGGAAAGTAGCGGTAGTCGTGGGAGCTTTCCTTGTTGCGCTGGTGGCGCGTCTGGCCCGCGGCGTCGTCCCATCCGCGCGTGCTCTGCACGAGCTTCTCGCCCTTCTCGCAGGCCTCGATCTGGCGCTCGATTTCATACGCGAGCGCGCGGCGCACGGCGGAGATCGAGTTCATGTTCTTGATTTCGATCTTCACGCCCAGCTCCTTCTGGCCCTCGGGTCGCACGGAGACGTTGCAGTCGCAGCGGAGCTGCCCCTTCTCCATGTCGGCGTCGCTCACGCCGCCATAGACGAGGATTTGCTGGAGGCTCGTGAGATACGCGAACGCCTCCTCCGGCGTTGCGATTTCCGGCTCGCTGACGATCTCCATCAGCGGGGTGCCGGCGCGGTTGAAGTCAATGCCGCTGTTCGCCTCGAAGTGCGACGACTTCGCCACGTCCTCCTCGAGGTGGATGCGCGTGAGGTTCACCACTTTTCCCGGCGAGGCGATGCTCTTCTGCGCGTCCTTCGGATACGCGAACTCGTGCAGCAGCACGCCCCCGCCGATGCAGATCGGCAGGTCGAACTGCGTGATCTGGTAGTTCTTCGGCATGTCTGGGTAGAAATAGTTTTTGCGGTCGAACTTGCACAGCGGCGCGATGCGGCAGCCGAGCATGAGGCCCGCAAGCGCGGTCATCTTCAGCGCCTCGCCGTTCATCACCGGCAGCGCGCCGGGATAGCCGAGGCAGACGGGGCACGTGTGCGTGTTCGGTTCCGCGCCGTATTCCGCGGGGCAGCCGCAGAACATCTTGCTGCGCGTCTTGAGCTGGACGTGGACCTCGAGGCCGATGGTGGGAATGTAGCGGGGCATTTCTGGAAAAATCTGCGCGTCACTGCGGTGCGAGCGGCACCGGCGCCACGAGCGCCTCGCGCGGCGGCTCCGGCCGGGCGGACTCCGGCTGGGGGGCCGGCGCGGGCTCCTTCGGCTTCGGAGGCTGAAGCGCGAAGTCGAGCGCCTTCTCAAACTCCATCTGCTTCATCAGCGCGTTGAACTCCCCGTCGTTTGCAAGCTCGAGCACCTTCTCATGGCGCAGGAGCTTGAAGAAGCTGTGGTTTCCCAGCAGCTCCGCGACGCCCGGATCGTTCCTCACAGCGACGAGCTTTGGATGCGACGCAAGCTTCGCGACGCCCGGAAAGGAAAGGAAGCGATCCACCGCATCGGGGCGCGAGACCATGATCGTGAGCTTCGCCAGCGTCGCGAAGGCGCGCGTCATCGAGGTGTTGTCGTAGCGGTGCAGGAATCGCCCAGACGCCCCTTCGTCCAGTGCGCCGCCGAGCTTTGCAAACGTCTGCACAAGCGCGCCCGGCTCCTCGGGCTTCATCAGCACCGCGGAGTGCTTTTCCTTCTCGATGTCGTCGAGCCGCGTCTGCGCGACCACGCCCACCGTGCGGACGAGTCCGGTGGTGATCAAAAACACGAGCGACCCGAACGCGACGCCGAGAATCGCACCGAGGATGCCGAAGCTCAGCCGCGCGCCCGCGGTCTTCTGCTGCGAGGTGCGCTTGAACAGCCACCGTCGGATGCCATGCACCGCGAGGAAGGTCGCACACCCGACCGCCGCACCGCCGATGAGCGTGGTGACCTGCGGCGGATATTTGAGAAATGCGAAGATCGGCGCCGCGCTCGATGCGCCGTAGATCGCGGCGGCGTAGGCGCACGCGATGGCCACGAGCGTCATCAACTGCCGCGCGAGGCCCTGCCGCCAGCCATTCCAGCCGAGCGCCGCGATGAAAAACAGCCACACGCCATAGTAGGCCGCCTTGAGGGTGTCTGCGCTCATTTCCATCGCTGCTCAGACGCTGCCGCACAGAGAACCAGCGCCGCCATTGCCTCGACCATCGGCACCGCGCGCGGAAGCACGCACGGATCGTGACGGCCGCGCGCCTTGAGCAGCGCATTCTCGCCGGACATGTTCACCGTCTCCTGCTCGCGGAAAATCGTCGCCGTCGGCTTGAATGCGGTGCGGAAGAAAATCGCCTCACCGTTGCTGATGCCGCCCTGGATGCCACCGCTGCGATTCGTGCGCGTGCGCACGCTGCCAGCGCGCATCTCGAATGCATCGTTGTGCTCGCTCCCCTTCTGCAGCGTGCCTGCGAAGCCGCTGCCAATCTCGAATCCCTTCGACGCCGGCAGCGAGAGCATCGCCTTCGCGAGCTCGGCCTCCAGCTTGTCGAACACCGGCTCACCCCAGCCAGCGGGAACACCGCGGATTGCGCATTCGACCACGCCGCCGACGCTGTCGCCCTCGCCGCGGATCTGCTTGATGAAATCGATCATCTTCGCCGCCATCGCCGCATCGGGGCAGCGCACGATGTTCGCCTCCACGTCGGCAAACTTCACGGTCTCCGGATCCACGTCCGCGACGAGCGAATGCACGGACTTCACATAAGCGACGATCTCCAGCGCGGGCGCAAACTGCGCGAGCACCTTCTTCGCAATCGCCGCCGCGGCCACACGCCCGATGGTCTCCCGCGCCGACGCGCGTCCCCCGCCCTGCCAGTTCCGGATGCCATACTTCGCCTGATACGTGTAGTCCGCGTGCGACGGGCGGAACATCGTCTCCATTTCCGAATACGCCTCGGGCCGCGCGTCCTTGTTGTAAACGACGACCGCGATCGGCGTGCCGATCGTCTTCCCTTCGAAGAAACCGCTCAGGATTTTGCACTGATCCTCCTCCGCGCGCGGCGTGACGATTTCACTCTGCCCCGGCCGGCGCCGGTCGAGATCGCGCTGGATGTCCGCCTCGGAGATCCCGATGCGCGGCGGGCAGCCGTCCACGACGACGCCGACGGCACCTCCGTGCGATTCGCCGAAGGTGGAGATGCGGAAGCTGTGACCGAACTGGCTGGACATGAGATGAAGGCTGGCCGGGACTCCGCGGACTCTCGGCCCGGTTCAGGAGGGATGCGGACTGCATGCAGCACGCGGCTCGGCGCGGGAGGACTAGAGATTGCGTGCGATTGCTTGGCAAGAGGAACCCAGTGCGGCGCTCCGCGGGAGCGAGGGAGATTCTGTCGCGTGCCGCTCAAAGCGGACACGGAGCGGTGTTCAGCCGCGCTTTTGGCCCGCCGCCTTTCCGAGCGCGCCGACGGTCCAAACCAGCGGGTAGAGCCGCTCGTGATACCAGAGTTTGGCGAAGTAAAAGCCGATCGGCGCCGGCTCGCGCCATGTGCCGGACTCGATGCGTCCGATGAGCCACGCGACTCCGCGCTCCACGCTCGCGCCATGCGACGTTCCGGCCAGCGCCTCGACGGCCAGCGCGGTCTCCTCGACGCTCGAAGGCGTGCCGCGGACACCACCCCAGCCGCCGTCCTGATTCTGCGCAGCAGCGATCCAATCCGCACCACGCGTCGCGGGGCCGAGCGCGGGGAGCATTCCCGATTCAGAAAGTTCGCGCAGGGCGATGACGACGTGCGCGGTGCCGTAGAGCGGGTTCTCGTCGCCGGGCGCGTGCTCGTTGCCAAACCACAGCGGCACCCATGCGCCGTCCTCGCGCTGCGTGCGGCTGAGATAGCCGAGGCCGCGCGACATCGCCTTCACAAGCCGCGGACGATCGCGCGGATCGATTTCCGTGCGCCACGCATTCCATGCGCGGAGCGCGTGTGCGGTGAGGTCCTGCGAACTGCGGTCGAATGGCAGCGCGCCCCAGCCGCGGCAGAATGTCGGGATGCCGCCGTCGCCGTTCTGCAAATCGATCAGCCAGCGGATGCCGACGAATGCGGCGTCGCGCGCGGCGGCATCGGTCGCGCCGAGGTGCCTCAGCGCAAGCAGCGCGCCGGGCGTGTCGTCGGCATCAGGCACGCCGCCCGGCAAATCCGTCCACGCCCAGCCACCCGGCGCGGCGTGCGTGTAGGGATGCTCCTCACGCCACTGCTGGCCCACGAGCCACGCGCGCAGCTTTTCATTTTGCGACGGCGTGAGCGTGCCGGGCTGATGCGCGAGCGCCTTGATAGAGAGCGTGGTCGTCCACGTCGCGAGATTCGTGTCGATGGGCCAGCTTCCGTCGGCGCGCACGGAGGCGATGAGAAACGCGACGCTCTTCTGCGCGACGACGTGCGACGCGAGGCCCATCGAGGCGAGCGCCATCGTGACAAACGACGTGAGAGGCGTCGCCTCGAGGAAGCCGCCGTTCGGCGGCTGCAGCGTCTCCAGCACGCGCAGTGTCTTCTTGCGCGTGAGCGCGCGGAGCAGGCGCGTGAGCGGATTGCGTGTCGGCGCGTGATGATGAATCGCCTGCCCGATGGCGATGAGCGCGGGCAGCGCGTAGCTCACGACCGGCAGGCGCAGCGCGCCCCAGAATTTGTGCGACATCGCGGCAAGCTCGAATGGCAGCTTCGGAATGAGCCGCCAGCCCTGCGGGCCGAGCCGGCCTGAGAGCGCGAGTGTCATCAGGATTGGGACGGAAAACGTGCGGTCCTTCCCGTAGCGCTGCGCGATGGCGCGGGGCAGCACGGCAGTGCGCCATGAGTCGCCGCCCTCGGCGCCTGCGGCGCTGCGGGCACGCAGCCATGCCTCGGCATTCCGCACGATGTCGGGAAAGCCCGCATCGGCATTCGCCGCCGCGAACGCGGCCCAGCAAAGCGCGGTCGTCGAGATGTTCGACTTGCTGCGCGTCGTGTCGCCCCAGCCTCCGTCGGCGTTCACATTCTCCGCCAGCCAGCGCAGGCCGCCGCGGATGAGCGCGGCATGATGCGCCGCATCCACCTTTGCGAGCGCGATGACCGCGGTCGCCGTGGAGAGGGCGCTGCTGGAGAGTTCGCCGGTCCAGTGGCCGGCTGCGTTCATCTCCGCGAGCAGCGCGGAAGTCGCGCGCTGCAGCGCGGCGGCGAGCCGGGCGGGGTCGTTCATTGCGCCTGCTCCGGCGCTCACACTTCCAGCAGCAGCCGCGACGGCTGCTCGATGGCCTCCTTCACTCGCACGAGGAACGTCACCGCCTCGCGCCCGTCCACCACGCGGTGGTCGTAGCTCATCGCGAGATACATCATCGGGCGGATGACGACCTGTCCGTTCACCGCCATCGGGCGCTCCTGGATTTTGTGCATGCCGAGGATGCCGCTCTGCGGAGGGTTCAAGATGGGCGTGCTCAGCAGGCTGCCGTAGATGCCGCCATTGCTGATGGTGAAAACGCCTCCCGAGAGGTCATCGAGGCCGATGCGCCCCTCGCGCGCCTTCACTGCGTAGGCAGCGAGGTCGCGCTCCAGCTCGGCGAACGACTTCCGGTGCGCGTCGCGCACGACGGGCACCATGAGCCCGCGCTCTGTGCCGACGGCGACGCCGATGTCGTAGAAATGATTTTGCACGAGGTCATCGCCCTCCACGCGCACGTTCACTTCCGGCACCGCCTTCAGCGCGGCGACCACCGCCTTAATGAAGAACGACATGAACCCGAGCTTGATGCCGTGCTGCTTCTGGAAGTCCTCCCCCATCGCCTTGCGCAGCGCCATCACCGCCGACATGTCCGCCTCGTTGAACGTCGTCAGAATCGCCGCCGTGTGCTGCGCCATCACGAGCTGCGCGGCGATCTTCCGGCGCAGCGGCGACATCTTCTTCCGCGTGAAACGCTCGCCCGCATCCGGCGCGGCGTTCTCGGAAATCACCGAGAGCGACTCGTTCGCCGCCGCCACCGCGGCCGCGGGAGTCTCCACCACAGGCGCGGGCGTGGAAACCGGCGCTGGAGCGGGCGGCGGCGCAACCGGCGTGGCCGCCTTCTCCGCCTTCGCCCCCTTCTTCGCGGGCTTCTCCTCCGCGGGTTTCTCCGCAGCGGGCTTCGCCGGCGCCGCAGCCGGAGCACCGGCCGCCGAATCCTCAATCACCGCCACCACCTCGCCCACCTTCACCTCGGCACCGGCCTGCGCCTTGATGCGCAGCGTGCCCGCGGCATCCGCCGTGATCTCCGTCGAGACCTTGTCCGTCTCCAGCGACAGCAGCGCATCGCCCTTCGCCACCGTGTCACCGTCCTGTTTCAGCCACGCGGAGATGAGACCGCTCGTGACTGATTCACCTACCGCCGGGATTTTGACTTCAAGGCTCATGGACGTCGTTTTGAAAAATGGAGTGCGAGCAATGCAGCATCACCAGAGCGGTGACAAGCGCATCATTGCCGGAAGATCTCACACCTCGAAGGCGCGGCGCACGAGCTGGGCCTGCTCGATGTCGCTGACTTTCTTGGAGCCGGTGGCGGTGCTGGCGGCTTCGTCGCGGCCGGCGTAGTGCGGGCTGGTCTCGGTGAGGCGGCGCAGGGAATGCACGATGTGGCGCCACGCGCCCATGTTTTCGGGCTCCTCCTGGCACCACACGAATTTCTTCGCCTTCGGGTATTTCGCGATGGCGTCCTTCAGCGCGGTCTCGTGCAGCGGGTAGAGCTGCTCGATGCGGATGAAGGCGGTGCGGCTGATTTGGTTTTCATCGCGGAACTTGATGAGGTCGTGGAAGACCTTGCCGGAGGAGAAGACGATGCGCGTCACGTCCTCGCGCTTGCAGTTCAGCGACTCGGTGCCGTCGAAGATTTCGCGGAAGCGGCCCTCGGTGAAGTCGCCGAGCTTCGATGCGGCGGCCTCGAGGCGGAGCATGGACTTCGGCGTCATGAGCACGAGCGGCTTGCGGAAGGGGCGCATCATCTGCCGGCGCAGGATGTGGAAATACTGCGCGGAGGTGGTGAGGTTCGCGACCTGGATGTTGTCCTCGGCGCAGAGCTGGAGGAAGCGCTCGAGGCGCGCGCTGCTGTGCTCGGGGCCCTGGCCCTCATAGCCGTGCGGGAGCAGGAGCACGATGCCGCTGGGGCGCTGCCATTTGCTCTCCGCGCTGACGATGAACTGGTCGATGACGACCTGCGCGCCATTCACGAAGTCGCCGAACTGCGCCTCCCACTGGCAGAGCATCTCCTCGAAGCTCAGCGAGTATCCGTAGTCGAAGCCGAGCACGCCGGCCTCGCTGAGGAGGGAATTGTAGATGCAGATTTTGCCCTGCTGGCCCGGCGCGATGCCGCTGAGCGGGCACCAGCGGTCGCGCGTGTTCACGTCGTAGAAATACGCGTGGCGCTGGCTGAAGGTGCCGCGGCGGCAATCCTGCCCGCTGAGGCGGACATGCTTGCCCTCCAGCAAAAGCGAGCCCCACGCCATCGCCTCGGCGGTGGCCCAGTCGAAGCCCTCGCCGCGGTCGAACGCGTGCCTGCGCTTGTCGAGGACGAAGGTCTTCACGCGCGGGTGGATGGCGAAGCCCGCGGGCACGGTGGTGATGGCGGTGATGATTTTGCCGAGCGTGTCCTTCGGCACGGCGGTGTTCACCGGGTCGTGCGAATAGGGCGGCTGGTTGACGTAGTTGCTGCCCTCGAGCTTCGCGAGCTTCTTGGCAAAGCCCTGCTTGTTGTCCTTCGGCGCGGCCTGCGCCTCGGCGAGCGTCTGCTCGAGCAGCGTCCAGATTTTCTTCTGCGCCGCGACCGCGTCGGCCTCGGTGATGGAGCCCTCGGCGACGAGGCGGTCCTGGAAAATCTTCCCGACCGACGGGTGCGAGCTGATTTCGCGATACATGTCGGGGCTAGTGAAGGCGGGCTCGTCGGTCTCGTTGTGCCCGTGCCGGCGGTAGCAGACGATGTCCACGACGACGTCGCGCTTGAACTGCTGGCGGAACTCAAACGCGAGCTCGGCGCAGAAGCGGACGGCGAGCGGGTTGTCGCCGTTCACGTGGAAGACGGGCGCCTCGACCATCTTCGCCACGTCGGTGCAATACTCGGAGGAGCGCGCGTCCTTCGGCAGCGTGGTGAAGCCGATCTGGTTGTTCGTGACGATGTGAATGGTGCCGCCGACGCGGTAGCCGGGGAGCTGCGACATGTTCAGCACTTCCGCGACGATGCCCTGCCCGGCCATGGCGGCGTCGCCGTGCACGAGGATGCTCACGACTTTGCTCCGCTCCTCCGTGTCGCCGCGGTGGCGCTGGCGCGCGCGCGCGGTGCCCATCACGACGGGGTTCACGGCCTCGAGATGGCTGGGGTTCGCGGCGAGGCGCACCTCCACCTGCTGGTCGCTCGTGTAGGTCTCGCGCGTGTTCACGTAGCCAAGATGATACTTCACGTCGCCGTCGCCATACACGGAGTCGGGGATGAAGTTCGGGTCGAACTCGCGGAACATTAGGCTGTAGGGCTTCCGCAGGAACTGCACGATGATCGCGAGGCGGCCGCGGTGCGCCATGCCCATGCAGATTTCCTCCGCGCCGAGGCGTGGGCTGTTTTCCAGCACGGCGTCGAGCGCCGAGATGAGCGACTCGCCGCCCTCGATGCTGAAGCGCTTCTGGCCCTTGTAGGCGACGGTGTGCAGGAACCGCTCGAATGATTCCACTTCGTGGATGTGCCGCAGCATCCGCGCCTTCGTCTCCGCGTCCACGCTCCACTGCGAGCGGTTCTCGATGCGCTCGCGCAGCCAGTTGCGGACGCGCGGGTTCGTAATGTGCATGAACTCGAAGCCGATGTCCTCGCAGTAGATGGCCTCCAGCTTCGCGCGCAGGTCGCGCAGCGTCATCGCCGCGCCGCCGAGGAAGTATTTCGACGCCACGCTGAGGTCGAGGTCCTTGTCGGAAAAGCCGAGCTCGCGGAGGCTCAGGAGGTCGTTCTGCGGGCGCTGCGTCGCGAGCGGGTTCGTCCACGCGAGCGTGTGGCCGAGCGTGCGGTAGGCATACACGAGGCCGTCGATGCGCGTCTGGAGCGAGGCGTCGCCCCTGGGCTGCGCCGGCGCCGCGGCGGAGCCGTTCGTGCCGGGAGCGCGCTGCTCGAACTTTTCGTAGCCGAGGTGGAAGCCCTCGCAGAAGGCGCGCAGCGAGGGTTCGACGGAGCCGGGATCGTTCAGCCAGCGCTGGTAGGTCTCCTCGAGGAGTGCCGCGTTTTGACGAGTCGAGAGATTGAGTGCCATCGAGATGAGATTTGGAGACGACTGTGCGCGGTGCAATTCGTGTGAACGCACCATGACACGCGTGCCGTCGAGTGTCCTAGTGACCGAAGAGTTTCCCGAGCCCGCCCTGGAGCAGTGATGCGAGGCCGGACTGCAGCGAACCGCCGCCGACCGGCTGGCCCTGCGGGGTGAGCTTGTCCACGAGCTGCGGAAGAATCTGCGCGATGTGTCCGGCGATCTGACCGGGATCGATGCCGGTCTGCTGCGCGATGTGCTGGATCTGCTCGGGGCCGAAGACCTGCTCGATGTTCTGCGCGGTCGCAGGCGGATTCGGGCCGGTGCTGATCCATCCCTTCACGAGATCGCCGAGGCCGTGTCCGCCGAACTGCTGGAGCAGCCCCTCGATGCCGCCGCTCTTGGTCAGCAGGCCGGAGACTGCGCTCATCAGGCCGCTTTGTTGGTTGGTGTTGAGCCCGCCGAGCAGCGAGCCGAGGAGACCGTCGAGAAGACCCATGGTGTGGTGGATTGGTGATTAAAGTGGACTGGCACGCTAGCGGCAGCCGCCCAAATTGCAAACCCCGCACTTCACCGCCCCGCAGCGGCGGTGCTATTCCCGCCCGCCGCGCCCTTCCTGCTCCTTCGGCGGGTAGCGCACCATTGATGAGAAGCGGTGCGGGCCGAAGCCGAACGGCTTGTAGAACTCCTGCGCGTCGCGCGTGAAGAGATCGATGCGGCAGCCCGCGAGTTCCGGGTGCGCGAGGATGCACGTGAGCATCCACTGCCCGATGCCGCGGCCGCGGTGCTCCTTTCCAATGACGAAGTCGCAGAGATAGCCGACGGTCGCGGTGTCCGTGACCACGCGCGCAAAGCCCGCGAGTCTCCCAGCGCGCAGCAGCACGAAGGACAGCGACCGGCGCACGCTGCGCTCGATGATTTCGCGCCCGCGCGTCTCCGCCCAGTAGGTGCCCCACAGCAGCGAGCACAGCTCGGCGAAGTCGATGCGGTCGGGATCGTCCACCAGCGTGTAGTCGTCGCGGTTCCATTCCATGCACGGACGCTGACGCAACGGACCGTGCGCGTCCACTCCGCAAAGCGCGCGCTTTTCCCCCGGCGGGATGCAGCGGCGGAAATCGCTATTGCACCGCACGCCCGCTTTCGGCGATGCATGTCGCATGAACCAATGGCTCGCGCTCGCAAAGGCAATCGAAAAGGAAATCGCAACGTTCCCCGAGGGGAAGGCATCCCCGGCCGGCACCATCACGCCGCAGGATCTGGTCGCGCGCGAGCTTTACAAGGGTGAGGACGTCGACGCAGCCGTGCATTCCTTCTCCACGTCGGGAAGCTGGCCGCTGCTCGAGTCGCAGGAGTTTTACTTCATCGGACTGCGGCTGAAATTCGGCCTCACCCTCGCACGCGCGCTCGCCGCGCCGGACCCGCACGGCAGTTCGCCGGATGCCACGCTGTTCCCGGAGCCCACTGCGGATTTTCCGATGGACATCCAGCTCCAGTGGCTGCTTGCCGCCGCGTGGATTCATTCCGGCCGCGCCGCATGGGCGGCGGAGGTGACGTCGCGCACGACGGTGTAAATTTCCCCGCGCCGGTCGCGGCGCAGGCATCGCGCAGGATGGCGGCTCCACATGCAGCGGAGCGGGATCGCTTGTGCCGGCTCGCCAACTGAGTCGGCTCGGAGTGCGCCCTCTTCTTGCTGCCCGGGATTTTTCCGGTGCTAGTCGGCCTTGTTCAGGCGCGCGTCGTCCTTCTCCACGCCGCTGTTCCAGTAAGCCTGCATCTCCGCGGCGGCCGGAACTTTGAGCGGGCGCACGATGCGGAACCCGAGGAACTGCGCGTCCGTGTGGAACCAGATGCTCTTCGGGAGCTGCGGATCCTGGCGCTTCCATTCCGCCGAGGAGGCGCGGCGCGCCGCAGCGCGGAGCTTCTCGGGCTCGTCGTCATCCCACGAGCCGCCGCGGGCCACGTGCGGATACGGCTTTGTCGCCCTGTTCCAAGGATTCGACGCCGGGCTCGTCTTGTAAAATCCGGGATCGTATTGGTCGAGCGTCCACTCGACGCCGGGCTCGTCTTGTAAAATCCGGGATCGTATTGGTCGAGCGTCCACTCGCACACGTTGCCGAGGATGTCGTAGAGGCCCCACGGGTTCGGCTTCTTCTTGCCCACCTTCTGATACTTGAAGTCGCTGTTCTTCCCATACCAGCAGTATTCGGTCATCTTCGACGCGTCATCGCCCCAGAAATACGCCGTGGTCGTTCCCGCACGCGCCGCGTATTCCCACTCAGCCTCGGTGGGCAGGCGGTAAAAATGCCCGGTCTTCGCGCTGAGCCACTGGCAGTATTTGTTCGCCATGTGCTGCGTCATCGAAATGGCCGGGAAGCCGTCGGTGCCCATGCCGAAGCTCATCTCGACGTAGGGCTGCGTGGGGTGCGTGACCGCGTCGGTGAGTTTGTTCAGTTCAGCGGGGAGGTTCTTTGTCGCGCGCGACTTCTTCTCCTCCTCGGGATACATGAACATCTGGAACTCATTCCACGTCACCTCCTTCGCGCCCATCCAGAACGGCGAGATTTCCACCTCGTGCTGCGGCCCCTCGTCGGCGTTGCGGCCCTTCTCATTCTCCGGGCTGCCCATCTTGAACTTCCCGCCGGGGATCGGCACCATGTCGAAGGTGACCTCCGTGCCGAGAACGGCCGCGGTGTAAGCAATCGGTCCGTTAGTCGTCATGCCCACGGACTGGTTTGCAGGCTCATTGATGCGCTTGGCAATCTCCGCGACCACGAGCGACTCCGCGCCCGCATCCACCTTCGCCTCCTTCTTGCGCGCCTGGAGCTTCACGCCATCGGGCCAGTTCGCCCCTTCGGCGATCCACGTCTTCAGCGTGTCCGCCTCGGCCTTCGTCAGCTTCGCGCTCGCGCCCTTTTTGATCTCATCCAGCGGCGGCATCAGCTTGTCGTCGTCGTCGGGCAGGATGGTCGTCGTGTAGGCCTTGCTCTTGGAAGGATCGCCCGGAACGATCGTCTTGCCGCGGATCGCCTTCGCCTTCGTGTCGAGTTCCACGCTCGTGTCGCCGTTCTCCACCGCCGTCGCCTTCGGGTTGTGGCAGCGCACGCAGTTGTATTCGAGGATGGGCTGCACATCCTTCACGAAATCCACCGCTGCCACGGAGAGCGCCGGCAGTGCGAAGGTGAGCGAGAGGATGGCTGGAGTCGTCGGTTTCATCAGGTTCGGTTTTGTGAGTGGGTAAAGATTCGCCCGCGCTTCCTTTGTTTGGGAAAATCGCGGGTGTCTTGGATGACGAAGCAGGAGGCGGGAATCAACATCATTTGCGTCAACACAGAGGGCCGCGGCAATCCCGGAGAAGGACTGCGCTCGGACGGATCTGCCTGCCTCACGTCGCTGGCAGGACTCCACCCGTCACCGCGCATTTGCCACCGGGCCTGCCTGGCCAGTGGTCACCCCGGCTCCCCGCAGCATTGTGAGCGCCGCGTTGCTTACGGGCTGACGATGACGTGGGAGTGGCCTGAGAGGGAGACGCCCTTGGCGATGACTTCGCCGTAGACGTAGGAGGAGCCGGTGAGCTTGACGTTGCGCGTGGGGGAGAGGATGAGGCCCTCGACCAC
>JBGAPU010000015.1:0-73593 GCA_044221035.1 Chthoniobacteraceae bacterium
GCCGCGATTTTGTCCGATTGACCACTGCGGTCACGGCAGCGGCAGTGCTTCCAGTCGAAGCGGCCGGGGAAAAATCAGCCGCACTCATTGACACGAACGTTTCCCTTTCGCGCTGGCCCTTCCGCCGGTGTCCGCTCGACGACACGCCGTCGCTCGTCGCCAAGCTCCGCGCGCAAGGCGTCACGCAGGCGTGGGCCGGCACTTTCGACGCGATGCTCCACAAGGACATCACCACCGCGAACGCGCGGCTCGCCGACGAGTGCCGCCGCCATGGCGCCGGGCTGCTCGTTCCAATCGGCGCGGTTAACCCGTCACTGCCCGACTGGGAAGCCGACCTCCGCCTGTGCGCCGAGCGGCACCGCATGCCGGGCATCCGCCTGCTGCCGAATTACCACGGATACAAAATCGAGGACGCTGTCTTTGAGCGCGTGCTCGCCGCTGCTGTGGAGCGGAACCTCCTCGTGCAAATCGCGGTCGTGATGGAGGACGACCGCACGCAGCTCGCACTCGCGAAAGCCGCACCCACGGAGATGGCCGCGCTTCCCGCGGTCCTGAAACGATTCCCGAAGGCCCGCGTGCAGCTTCTGAATGCCTTCCGCACGCTGCGTGGCAAGCCGCTCACCGAACTCGCTGCCGCAGGCGTGAGCTTTGAACTCGCCACGCTCGAAGGGGTGGCCGGGATCAGCAGGGTGCTGGAGCAGATCCCTCCCAGTTCGCTGTGCTTCGGATCGCATGCGCCGTTTTATTACTTTGAATCCGCCAAACTGAAACTGCGCGAGTCCGTGCTCACGGACGCGCATCTAGCGGCCGTCACTCACGAAAATGCACGGAAGCTCATCGCGTAGCCATCACGCGGCAAGACGGAGGGCCGGGCGCAGTTGGAAATCCGCCGCCGCTGTCTGCAGCGCCGTCCTTTTTTCCGGGCTCCTGCCGCAAGTCTCGCTGGGCGCTGACAACAAGATCATGGCTGCGCCTCCGGATGGCGGCGTGACGGGCAGGCTCCCGGCTGTGCCGCCGACACCTGCGAAGGAGGCGGCGAAGAAGTTCAAGGTGCTCGACGGCTTCCGCATGGAGCTGCTCGCCGCGGAGCCGCTCGTAGCGAGCCCGGTGGCGATGGCGTATGACGAAAACGGCCGTGCCTACGTCTGCGAGATGCGCGACTATCCTTACACCGACAAGGCGCACCACAAGCCGAGCCAGGAGAACCCGACCGACCAGCCGATTGGCCGCATTCGCTTGCTGGAGGACACGGATGGCGACGGCGTTTTCGACAAGGCGGCCTTCTTCGCGGAAGGACTGTCGTGGCCCACTGGCGTCGCGTGCTGGAAGGGCGGCGTGTTTGTCGCGTGCACGCCCGACATCTGGTATCTCAAAGACACGAATGGCGACGGCGTGGCGGATGTGCGCGAGAAGGTGCTCTCCGGTTTCAGGAAGCTCAACGTGCAGGCCGTGATGAACAATCTCGTGTGGGGCATCGACAACCACATCCACGGCGCGGGCGGCAGCAATGGCGGCAAGATCGTGCTGGAGGGCAAACCCGATGTCGCGCCCGTGACGATGTCGCGCGCCGACTTCCGCATCGATCCGGTCACGCGTGAATTCGAACTGCAATCCGGCGGCGCTCGTTTCGGTGGTTCGTTCGATGACTGGGGCAACCGCTTCCTGTGCAACATCCGAAATCCCGCGCAGCACATCGTTCTCCCCGCACGCTACCTCGCGCGCAACAAGTCGCTCGCAGCCCGCAGCCCGATCAATGACATGGCCGAGTCCGGCGACCAGCTGCCGGTGTATCAAATCTCTCCGCCCGAGCCGTGGCGCGTCATTCGCGCAAAACGCTGGGCCGGCGAGCGCGACATCAGCATGCCGCGCAGCGAACTCACCGGCGCGGGAGTTGTCACCTCCGCGAGCGGTGTCACCAGCTATCGCGGCACCGCGTATCCGGAGAAGTATCGCGGCAATGTCTTCGTCTGCGAGTGCGCGGGCAATCTGCTCTACCGCCTGCCGCTCACACCCGATGGCGTCACTTTCAAGGCGGCGCGCGCCGATGGCAAAATGGAGATGGTCGCCTCCACCGACAACTGGTTCCGCCCCGTGAATTTCGTGAATGCGCCCGATGGCACGCTGCACGTCATGGACATGTATCGCGAGAACATCGAGCACCCGTGGAGCATTCCCGAGGACATCCACGCTGCGGTGGACCTCGAGGCGGGCCGCGACATGGGCCGCATCTGGCGCCTCACACCGCCGGACTTCAAGCCGGTGAAAGCCCCGCGCCTCGGCAGTGCGAGCAGCGCGGAGCTGGTCGCCGCGCTGGAGAATCCGAACTCGTGGTGGCGCGAGACAGCGCAGCGGCTGCTCTTCGAGCGCCAGGAAAAGGACGTGGTGCCCGCGCTGCAATCGCTGGTGAGAAACAGCAGGCTCCCGCAGGCGCGACTGCATGCACTTTGGTCGCTCGAAGGCCTCGGTGCGCTGAGGAATGAAGACATCCTCGCGGCCTTGAAGGACAACGCAGCCGGCGTGCGCGAACACGCGGTGAAACTCGCGGAGCCGCGCCAGCTTGGCGAGGCGGTCATCCCGCTCGCGAAGGACAATGACGCGCGCGTGCGCATCCAGGTCGCGTTCACGCTCGGCGAATGCAAAGGCGACGCCGTGCTCGATGCGCTGACGACCATCGCCAAGGGCGACGCCGCCGACCCTTGGATTCGCACGGCGGTTCTGAGTTCCACGGCGGAGACGAGCGATCAATTGCTCACCCGCTTGATCAGCGACCGCACCTTCTCGACCAGCGCGGCTGCGACCGACCTCATCCGCGAACTCGCCCAAATCATCGGCGCGCGTGCCAGCGCGCCCGAGATGCAGCGTGTGCTCGCCGCCCTCAGCGGCAGCGACCCCGGCGGCCCCGTGCTGCGGGAAGTCATCACCGGCATCGGCGAAGGACTGAAGCGCGCCGGCAAGAGCCTGCGCAAGGCGGGTCTCAGCGGCGATGCTGCGAACATCGTGGGCGATGTCTTGACCCGCGCCGCGAAGACCGCCGGTGACGCCATGCAGGCCAGTGAGGCGCGCTGCGCCGCCGTGTCGTTGCTCGCCTTCGATGACCTCGGGGCTGTCAAGGACACGCTCACCGTGCTCCTCGACTGCAATCAGCCTCAGGATGTCCAGCGCGCCGCCATCACCACGCTCGGCAGCTTCACCGCGCCGGAGGTCGCGCCGCTGCTGCTGGCGAACTGGAAAACGCAGACGCCCGCGGTTCGCGGCGATGTCATCACCGCCATGACGAGCGTGCTCACGCGGGCTCTGCCGCTTCTGCAGGCCGTCGAGAGCGGCCTCATTCCCGCGAGCCAGATTCCCCATGCGCAGCGTCGTCTGCTCGGGCTCAACAGCGACCCGAAGGTGAAGAAGCTGGCCGAGAAGTTCTTCAGCGCCTCCGCGCCCGGCCCGCGCAGGGAAGTCATCGGGAGATACAAGCCCGCGCTCTCACTCAAAGGTGACGCCGCGCGCGGACAGAAGGTCTTCGAGTCGGTGTGCATCGCCTGCCATCGCGCTGGTGACTTGGGCAAACAGGACGTCGGCCCGAACCTCGCCAGCATCCGCGGATGGAGCCCGGAGCAGGTGCTCATCAACATTCTCGAGCCCAACCGCGAGGTCGTGCCAAACTTCCTCGCCTACACCGTCGAGACCAGGGACGGCAAAGCGATCTACGGCATGATTGCCGAGGAGAACGCCGCCGGCCTCATCATGAAGCGCCCCGACGGCGTGAGCGAAACCGTCCTGCGCAGCAGCATCACCAAGATCGAAGGCATGGGTGTCTCCCTCATGCCCGACGGTCTCGAAGCTGCCATCCCGCCACAGCAGATGGCCGACCTCATCGCCTTCCTGCTCAAGTAGGGCGCCTATTTCGTGGCTTCGATGAAGTCGCAAAGCACGCCCGCGTTTTTCACGAAGAGCTCGGTGTCCACGCGGCCGTTGAACTCCCAGTTGCGGTGCTTTGCGTGGCCTTTCACCACCCAGCGGCCCTGCGCGTCGAGGGCTGAAATGATCTCGCTCACGCGCGGTTCGAGCGATTGCGCCGATGCAGGCTTCTTCTTCGCGAGCTTCGCGCCACGTTCGCGGAGCAGGGCCTCGCGTCCCTTGCTCTGCAGCTTTTCGTAGGCGGCGAGGACGCGCGGCCAGCGGTAGTCTCCCTGCCACGAATAGCCGTGCTGCCGCTCCTCGCTGATGTCCTGCAGGCGATAGTAAATTTTCCCGTCGCGATCGCCGAAGAGCTGCCTGTTCGTCTTCAGTTCGTAGTAGCGCGCCCAAATGCCCGGCGCGATTTCACTCCGCTTGAACCACGCCGCCGCGGCGGGCAGTGGCTTGAGAAACTTTTCCTCGCCCGTCTCGATGTAGAGGTCCATCAGCGCCTGCATTGCACCGACGCTCTCGTCGCCGGTGACGCTCGGCGGCTCGAATGCGCGCGCCCATGCGGGCTCCATCTGCGCGTTGTATTGCTGCGCCCACACGGGCTGCGGCTCGGGCATCTGTGCGAGGATGAGGAAGCCGCCGCCGCGCTTCGCAGCTTCGAGGCACTCGCGCTTTCCCGTGCGGTGAAATGCATCAAGCATCACGGCGATGCAGTCGGCGTGCGTGTTGTCGTTGAGGGTGTAGTGTGCGTAGTAGTTCGTCTTCGGGTGCTCCCGCGGGTAGGCTTCCGGGTAGCGCGCCTTCGTGACGGGAAAGTCCTTCTCCGTGTGCGGTTCGCCGCGCCAGCGCTGGGGCCATGCGCCGTTCGGATACTGCGCCTCGATCATCCTCCGCAGCCCGTAGTCGAGCGCCTCGCGGATGCGCGCATCACGTGCGTCGCCTGCGCCCGCACCCTTCATTGTGTCCGCGACTGCGAGCAGGAACTGGATCGCGCTTTGCGTGTTGTTGTCGTCGAACGTCGTGACGTTCTTCCGCTTCGCAATCTCCTCCGGCTTCAGCTTGCCCGCATCGGTCCGGAGGTAAGACAGCCGCATTTTTTCCACATCGAAATCGATGAGGTAATCCCAGCCGCCGGATTCGAGCTGGCCTTTGGCGAGAGCGTCCGCGGCAGCCTTTGCGGCGTCGAGGTAACGCACGTCATTCGTCGCATCGTAAGCGCGGAGAAACGCCATGCCCATCGTCGGCGTGCCAGGCGGCTGAATCCACACCTGCGATGCCGTGGCCTTCACCTCGCCCGCGCGCTCGGTGAGGTCGAGCGAGTATTTCCAAAGGTATCCGCCCTCCGTGGAGATGGAGCGCATGTAGGCGGTGGATTTTGCGAGCGCCGCGAGCGCCTGTTCGCGCAGCGGCGCATCGGCTGCGTGGCCGGACGGCGCATTGAGCGCGACGAAAATCAGAAATAGGAGAATGCGCATGGGGGCGTTGGTCGTGGATTCTATTTCTTCTCTTCGGGCTTCTTTTCTTCAGGCTTTTTCTCCTCGGGTTTCGCCGGCGCGGCCACAGCGGTGAGCCAGAGTTGATCGGTGGAGCCGATGACAAGCTCACCATAGCCCTGCGGCACTCCATTGTTTTCGCCACCGGTCGTCATGAAGAATCGTGCCGTGCGTTCGGTGCCGCCTTCCGTTTCACGAACCACCAGCGTGATTGGCTGGCTCGCCGCCCTGGCGTCGGCGGCGGAGGTGAGCTTCAGCGTGGCTTCGTTCGATTTCTCCGAAACCTCGACTGCTGGCGCGGTCACGCCGTCCGGTAGATTCCTGGCGGTGAGCTGGAGTTTCGCCTTGTGGCCGCTTGTGCGTTTCAGGGTCACCTTCACATCGGCGGTTTTCCCCGGCTGCACAGCGAATGCGCTTGTCGACACAGTGGCTTCAAACGACGGCGCGGCCTCCGAAATCGCGAGGAGGTAGATGAAGTCGTCGCCGCCGTGGTGCGAGACATCGCCAATGGCACAGATGAAGAGGCCATCGGCGGGCGCGGTCCACGTGAGTTCCGGATCCTTCGAGCCGTTTGCATCGTCGTTCGTTGCGAGCTGCTTGCCGTCCTTGTTTTCGATTTTCAGCCACGCATCGAGTGGCGAACCGACGCGGGCGGCAGTCGCCTTGAAGGAATACGCGCGGCCCTTCGCAGCGGTGAATGCAAAGCGATCCTCGTCTCCCGCACGTGCGATGCGCCCGGTGACTCCAGTCGGGATTTCCACTGGCGGCAAACTCAGCGCATTGGCCGCCGTGTCGTTTGGCTCCTTCTCCAAAATCTCCGGCACGTCGCTGATCGCCGGTGGCAATTCCGTTGCGATTCCAGCCAGGCCGAGTTCCGCCGTCTCCGCGCTCGCTGGGAATTTTGCGCCGTCAATTTCCGCGCGCGGCGACGTCAGGTTCCAGCCGATGAGTTCGACCGGCGTCGTTTTTCCTCGGGGAAGCGCAAGCGGCAGCGTGTGCCGCACGAACGGGCCACTCGTGAGATGCAGCCGATACACGCAGCCTTCGCCGCCGGTGAAGCCGACGCCGGAGGTCGCGGGATACACGAAGCCCATCGTCTGCACGATGAACGTGCCGTCGCTTGGCGCAGTCCACGAGAGCAGCGGATCCAGCGTGCGGCCGTCGTGGGCGAATGCGTGCTGATTGCCGTTTGCGTCCACGACGCGCAGCATGCCGTCGAAGGTGGACGCGAGCACGTAGGCCTGCATCCATGCGACGAGCGTCTGCCCGCGCTTCATCGTGACGGCGAACGAGTCCACGTCGCCCGCCTTGTCGAGCTTGCCGTTGATCGTCGCGGGCAGCGCCGCGATTTTTTGAGGGCTGTGAAAGTCGTCGTTCGGCTCGGCCTCGAGCGTCTGCGGTTCGCGCGCGACGATGAAGTAGCGCGGGGCCGATGCGCCGCGTGCATCGAAAAGCCGGATGAGATGCGGTCCCGGCACAGCGTCTTTCGCGATCTCCACGTCAAACTTTCCCGCGCTCTTGCCGGGCTTGAAGACAACGCCCGGCGTGTCCACCCAAGCCTGCGGCGGCCATGAGTCCCATTTGCCCGCGACCGTGACGGCGACCGTCGTGCCCTGCTGGCCGGCGACGGGATGCAGGTGATTCAACACAGGGTCCGCAGCCATCGCGGAAGCACCGCAGACGAGAAACCCGCAGACGGCAACGCGCATCGTCGCCACGCGCTAGACGAACAGCTCCTTGATCAGCCGCCCCTCGTTCACGAGGTGCACCGGCTTGCCGGTCGCAGTGTGAAGCGTCTGGTTCGGATCGATGCCCATCTTCGTGTAGAGCGACGCGGCGAAATCCTCCGGGCGATACACATTCTCCGCGGCGTGATAGCCCTTCGCATCCGTCGCCCCGACGATCTGACCGCCGGGGATTCCAGCACCCGCCATGAGCACCGACATCGCATGCGGCCAATGGTCGCGGCCCGCGTCCTTGTTGATCTTCGGTGTGCGGCCGAATTCGCCGAGCATGATCACGAGGGTGTTATCGAGCAGTCCGCGCTCGCTCAGGTCGGTGAGCAGGGCGGCGACAGCTTGGTCGAAAGTCGCGAGCTTCTTGCCCTTGTAGGTCTCGAAGAGCTTCCGGTGATCGTCCCATCCACCGTAGTTCACCGTGACCCACGACACGCCGACCTCGACGAGCCGGCGCGCAAGCAGCAGGCGCTGGGCGAAATCATTCCGCCCGTAGCGGTCGCGCATCTTCTCGTCCTCGCGGCTGATGTCGAATGCGGCCTGAGCCTTCGTGGAGGACACGAGGTCGAAGCCCTGCTGGTAAAATTTGTCGAACACCACCGCCGGATCGTCCGTCACCTTGTCGTTGAATCGAACCATGCGGTCGAGCGACGCGCGCAAATCCCGGCGCGTCTTCGCGCGGCCCTCGGCGATGTCCGCAGGCACGACCACGTCGCGCACTTGGAATCCCTGTGAGTTTGGATCACCGCCGATGACGAACGGTGCGTGCTGACCGCCGAGAAAATTCGGCCCGCCGCTGCGCGTGTTTGCCGGCGCGGCCATGTAGGCCGGCAGCCCGTTCCGCACGCCGCGGTCGTGGCTCACCATCGAGCCGAACGACGGATGGAAAGTGACGAAGGCGCCGCAGCCCACCGGCACCGGCGTCGGCGCGCCGGTCATCATGTAGTGATTGCCGCCGCCGTGGTTCGGATCCTTGTGCGCGATCGAGCGCACGACCGTGAATTTATCGAAGCACTTCGCAAGCTGCGGCACCGGCTCGGAAAAATGCACGCCCGGCACGCAGGTCGGGATGCTTTTGAAAGTCCCGCGGATTTCCTCGGGCGCACCCGGCTTCGGATCGAATGTCTCGTAGTGCGACGGTCCGCCATCCAGCCAGATCATGATGCAGTTCACGTCCTTCCGCGCCGCCGGGGCCGCGGTGGTGGCATTCGCGCGCATGCGCAGCAGGTCGCAGAAACCGACGCCCAGCGCGCCGCCGATGCCGACCTGAAGGAAGTCGCGTCGTGAAATGCCGGCACAGTTGGTGTGGATGGTGGACATGGGGTCAGCGTTTCAATCCACGCCCGGTCGCATTTCATAGGGAAGAAAACCGCATGGTGCCCGCTGCGTGTTGCGGCCCTCGGGGTCGCGCTGTGAGGCAATTTCCATTTGCCACAAAGCGCGAGTCTGCGAAGGATGCGCCGCTTTTTTTTGAACAACGAAACTGTATGAGCCAGCAACGCCGAGTAGTCGTCACCGGAATGGGCCTGATCACGCCCGTTGGCAGTGACCTCGCCACATTTTGGAGCAACCTCACGAACGGAGTCAGCGGCGTCGGGCCGGTGACTCATTTCGACGTGGCGGGTTTCGACTGCAAAATCGCGGCGGAGGTGCGCGACTTCGATCCCGTGAAGTATTTCAACGTGCCCAAGGACGTGCGCCGCACGGACCGCTTCACGCAGTTTGCCGTCGCCGCCGCGCGGCTCGCGATGCAGGACGCCGGTTTCACCGCCCCGATCGCGAATCCCGAGCGCTTTGGCTGCATGATCGGCAGCGGCATCGGCGGTCTCGCCACGCTGGAGGCGCAGCACAGTGTGCTCCTTCAGAAGGGCCCGGGCCGCATGTCGCCGTTCGTGATTCCGATGATGATCAGCAACATGGCCAGCGGCACCGTCTCCATGGAGTGGGGCATGCAGGGGCCGAACTACGCGACGATCAGCGCCTGCGCCACGAGCGCGCATTCCATCGGTGAAGCCTGGCGCATGCTCCGCGAGGGGGATGCGGACGCGTTTGTCGCGGGTGGAAGCGAGGCGGCGATCGTGCCGATGGGCATCGGCGGTTTTGCCGCGATGAAGGCGCTCAGCACACGCAACGACGAGCCAGTGAAGGCGAGCCGCCCGTGGGACCGCGATCGCGACGGCTTCGTGATGGGCGAGGGCGCTGGCATCCTCGTGATGGAGGAGCTGGAGCACGCGAGGAAGCGCGGGGCGAAGATTTACGGTGAAGTGGCGGGATATGGCCTCAGCGCGGACGCGTATCACATGAGCGCGCCGCTGCCGGAGGGCGAGGGCGCCGCGCGCTGCATGGCGATGGCGCTGAAAAAGGCGGGGCTGAACACGACCGATGTGGACTATGTGAACGCGCACGGCACTTCGACGCCGATCGGCGACGTCTGCGAGACGAAGGCCCTCAAGCTCCTCTTCGGCGAGCACGCGAAGAAGCTCCAGGTCAGCTCCAGCAAGAGCATGACTGGCCATCTGCTCGGCGCGGCGGGAGTCGTCGAGAGCATCG
Source organism: Chthoniobacteraceae bacterium (assembly GCA_044221035.1). Lineage (GTDB taxonomy): Bacteria > Verrucomicrobiota > Verrucomicrobiia > Chthoniobacterales > Chthoniobacteraceae > SXWH01. The sequence continues at coordinate 9,680 of JBGAPU010000015.1, forward strand.
TGTGCATCAAGGCGCTCGAGACCGGCGTGATCCCGCCGACCATCAATCTCGACAACCCTGGCGAGGGCTGCGACCTCGACTACGTGCCGCACACCGCGCGCGAGGCGAAGCCGCGGGTCGCGATCAACAACAGCTTCGGGTTTGGCGGCCACAACGCCACGCTCATCATGAAGCGGTTCGAGGGCTGAGTCCGGCGCGTCAATCGCTGCTGGGGGATTGCAAGGGAGCGGCGGTGTTGTGTTTTCCGCGGCGCCGCGGATAGTGCGCGCACGATGCGAGTCAGCCGCATTTTCGCCGCCGCACTGCTTGCCTCCGCGATGGCGCGGGGGGAGCCGCTTTCGCCGCGTGTCGCGGAGCGCTACCGGCAGATGCTCGCGTCGAATCCGGCGGAGGGAATCGTGCTCGACCGGCTGTGGCAGGGGGCGCTGGAGGGAGGCACGACTGAGGAGCTTCTCTCCGCATATCGGAACGCCGGGAACTTTTCCGGACGGATGATCTTCGGCCTGCTGCTGCGGAAGGCGGGGCGCGATGACGAGGCGCGTGCGGCATTCGAGGCTGCGGTGGAATCGGACGCCGCGAATCCGGCGCCGCTGCTCGCGCTCGGGCGCATGGAGATGGATCGGGTCCGGCCCCGTGAAGCGGCGGAGGTTCTCGAAAAGGCGCTCGCCATTCTCCCGAAGGACGACGCGCGCACGCGCGACGCGCTGATGCAGCTCGGCGCCGCGAGGAGCGCGGCCGGGGACGCTGGAAAGGCTGCGGCGGCATGGGAGCGCGTGGCCGCGCTCTCGCCTGAGGACATCGAGCTGCGCCGCCGGCTCGCGCAGGCATGCGTGGACGCGGGCCAGCCGGAGATTGCGCTGAGGCATCTCGAATTTCTCTCGCAGCGCGCGGAGCTGTCCGAACGCGCGAAGGCGCTCCAGCAGATCGCGATGCTGCATTCGGCCGCGGGCCGGACGGACGAGGCGATGCAGGCGCTCGATCGCGCAGTGCGTGGAACCGCGCCGGGAAACTGGATGCGCGCGGAGCTGCTCGGACAGATCATCCGCCTCGCGCAGCGCGCGCATTCCGAGGACGCGCTGGAAAAGAAGTGGCTGGCACAGGTGGAGGCGAATCCGCGCGACCTCGGCTGCTACCTCCAGTTGGTGGAGTTTTATGACCGAATCGGAAATCCGGAGCAGGAGCGCGCGTGGCTCGGGAAGATCACCGCGCTGGTGCCGGGAAATTCCGAGCACGCGCTGCGGCTTGCCCGCCTGTTGGTGCAGATGGATGAGCTGGACGCGGCGGCGGCGCAGTTCGACCGGGTCATCGCGGCGCAGCCGCGGAACACGGATCTGGTCTTTGAGCGCGCCCGGCTGGATCTGCGCCGGGAGGATGGCGCCGCCGCAAGGCAGCGGATCGGGGCGATGCTGCAGGCGCATCGCGGCGACGACGTCCTGCGGGCTGCGGCGCTCGGATTTTTCCAGGAGCACCGGATGCTCGACTCAGTCGAGGAGCAGTTGCGCGAAAATGCGGGGCAGGACTCCGAGGATGCGGTGGTGGCGCTGGCGGAGTTTTATTTCTCCCAGCGCAGGACCGAGGAGGGGCGGGATGTGCTGGGCCGCCTGCTGCGCAAGGGCGATGCTCCCGCCGAGGACGCCCGCCGGCACATGGTCGCCGCGCAGCACCTGAAGGGGCACGGTGAACTCTCGGCGGCGATTGCGGAGGTGGAGGCCGCCGTGCGGCTCGTTCCCGAGTCGCGCGAGGCGCTGCTGCTTCTGGGGGAACTGCGCTCGCTGCTCGCGCAGCATTCGGATGCGAAGGCGGCATTCATCCGCGCCCACGCGGCGAGCCGCAGCGACGCGGAGCGGCTGGAGGCGGATGGGAAATTGTTCGAATGCATCCGCGCTTCGGCGCAGACGGAGGGCGAGCGGGGCCGTGGCAACCTGCCTGCTGCGCAAGTCGAGGGTTTCATCCGTGAGCTGATGCGGGAGGCGAATGATGCGAAGTCGCCCGCGGGCTGGCTCCGTGTGGCGCGGTGGAAGGCCTGGAACGGCGACAAGGCCAGCGCGGTGACGTTTGGCGCGAAGGCGGCGGACATGGAGCCGGCGAATCCGGCGGCGCGCGAATTTCTCGCGCGCCATGCGGCGACAAACGGCGAGGCCGCCTATGCGGTCGCGCATCTCCGCGAGCTGACCGAAATCAACCCGCGGAACCGCGCTGCCTACCTGCGGGAGATCGCCCAGATCGAGCTGCAGCGCGGCGAGCATGGGGAGGCGCTGCGGATTTTTGAGGAGCTCGTGAAGTCGAACCCCGGCGGCCTGGATGCGCTTTCGGATCTGGGCACCGCGCAGGAGCGCGCAGGCAGGTTCCAGGAGGCTGCGGCGACTTGGAGGAAGGCGCTCTCGCTCGCATCCGCCCCGCGGCGGCGGGAGGTGGCGTCGTCACTGTTGCGCGTGCTGGAGCGCATCGGGCAGCATGAGGAGGCGACCGCGCTCCTGCTCCGCGGAGTGGACGAGGCGACCGATGAGCGCGTCCGCTTTTCCCGCCTCGATGAGCTGCTGCTCTACTGCCAGCGCCATGCGCTGCTGCCGTGGGCGCGCGGTGTTTTCGAGAAGCGGAGAAAGGCGAAGGCGGATGATCATGTGTCGGCGATCGCCCTCGGCCGCACGCTGAAGCTCATGGGTGAGAAGGCGGCGGCATTCGAGCTGTTTGCCGACGCCGCGCTCTCGACGCCGAACGACGCGGATGTGCTGCCGGAGCTGGTGCGCGAGGCGGAGGAGCTCCGCAAGCCGGCGCTGGCGGTGCGGCTGCAGGAGCAGTTCCTGAGGACGGCGAAGACCGAGCAGTCGGATGGCTGGCTGCGGCTGGCCTCCCTGCAGGAGAACAGTGGTGACATCGAGGGCGCGGAGCGTTCATGGGCGAAGGCGGTCGCGAAGTTTCCCCGCAACGCCGACATCCTGCGCCGGGCCGCGGATTTTCACCTCCAGTGGGGCGACCGGACCGTGGCGGTGGCGCTGCTGGGGAAAGTCCGCGCGCTCGACGTGACGGATGTGCGCATCGCGTCGGAGCTGGGTGAGCTGCAGTTTGCGGCGGGAAGGCTCGAGGAGGCGCGCACGGCGTTTGAGGCTGTGATGAAGTTCACGCAGCCGGTGACTGCGCTGCTTTACCCTGCGGACGTGAGCGCCGGCACCTGGGGGTGGAGGAATGCCGCGCGTGAACTGCGCGCGGGGCGGAGCTTGGCCAAGCCGGGAACGATGTCGTCGGCCGGAGCGCCGAAGGCATCCGGCTCCGCCGACACTGGTGCGGGCGGCGAGGTGCAGATGAGGCTGGGCGCGCTTCGGAGGCTCGCGGAGATCGCGCGGCGGAATGGCGGCGGTGCGCTGGAGCGGTGGGTTTCGGAATGGCAGCCGCAGGCCGCGGGAGCGGCGACGGAGGCGATGTGGGCGCTGTATTTCTCCGGTGTGCGCGAGCCCGTGCTGGCGGTCGCCGAGCGGAGTGGCGAGGAGGGTGTGGAGCCCGGCCTGCACCGGCAGGCGTTCATCTGGATGGCGCTGGAGAGCGGGATGTATTCACGGCTCGGAGCATGGCTGAATGCGGATGGCCGCTCCGCGGAGGACATGGAGATTTTCTCGGCTGCGTTTGCGGAACTCCTGAGGCTGAAGCCGGCATCCGTGACGCCGGCGATGATGCGGGGACTTTTCCCCGATGGCGCGCGCGCGCGGCTCTGGCAGTGCGCGCAGGAACTGGCCCGCGCGAAGCACACGCGCGAGGCGGCGGCGCTGGGCCGCCGTGTCTTTGATGACCGTGCGTCGCAGCGCGCCTCGGTGGGGCGCGAGCTGGCGCGCTGGCACCTCGCACTCGGTGAAGCGGAGCAGGCGCGCTCGGTGCTCGCGCTGGCCTGCGAGGGTGTGGGCGAATCGCTCGATGCGCCGCTGTATGGCGCGGTGCGCGACCTGTATTTCCTGCTGCCGGCAGGGCAGCGCGCGGAGCACGCCCGTGAGCGGCTGCGTGGCACGGACGAAGCGACGGTCCATGGCCTCAGCCTGCGCGTGCTGCTTTTCGCACTCGAGGGCCGGGAGGACGAAGCACGCGAGGCGTTGTCCAGGCTGATGGAGATGCGGCCCGTGAATCCGGTCACTCAGGAGGATGCGAACTCAGCACTGCGTGAGCTCAGCTTCGCGAGGAGCGTGGCGAGCCAGCTCATCGAGTGGAATCTGCCGAGGCTTGCGCGCCATGCGGTCGGGGGGATTCTCGCGGACGAGGGGCTGCGTGTGCTGCAGTCGCAGCAGGATGTGCGGCAGGGAACGCAGCCTGCCGTGTGGGGCGAGTCGTCGTCGTTCCGCGACTCGCTCCGCCGCATGCAGGCGCAATGCGACGCGCTGGATTTCCTCGCGGGCGGGCCGGTCGAGAGGCGGTCGATTCTTGCGAAGCTGGGCAGCCGGCTCGATGCGAGCGTTTGGCCGCGGTTTGCGGAGGCGCTCGAGTCGTCGCACGGCGGTGCGCATTCCGTCGCAGTTTGGAATGCGGCCTGGGATCGCGATTTGCAGAATCCTGCGGTGCTGCGGAAGCTGGTGGAGGCTGCGCAGGCCGCGGGCGATGTGACCGCCGCTGAAACGCTGCGCCGGCGCTGCTTCGAGGAGCACATCAATCCCGGAAACGACACGACGCCGCGCGAGTTTGCCATCGAACTGGCGGACCTGCTCGTGGCGCGCGGTGCCGCGGGGGATGCGCTCGGTGTGATCGAGAAGGCGGTGCTGCGGAATCCAGAGGAGCTGCGGCTGCTGCTGCGGAAGGCGCAGCTTCTGGAGCGGACGGGCCAGCCGGATGAAGCCGCGGCGCTGTGGAAGCGCATGGGCACGATGGACGGCGGCTCCGCGCACATGCGCATCACGCTGGCGAGCATGCTCGAGCAGCGCGGGGATTTTGCCGGTGCGATTGAAGTGCGGAACCGCACAGGCTCCTCGGGCGACACGGCGCTGCCGGAACTGTTTTGCAAGAGCGGGCAGACTGACGAGGCGCTGGTGGCGCTCGAGCGTCTCGCCGGCAGCAGCGCGGTGCAGGCCGCGATGGCGGCGGCGGAGGTGCTGGCGCTGAAGGGCGAGGGACAGCTTGCGCGGCGCGTCCTTCTTTCCGCCGCTGCCAAGACAAACGAACCGCGCGCACTGATGCAGGTGCGGGCAAAGCTGCTGACGATTCCCGGCCTTCCTCCGTCGCGGACTTTTCTCGCGAGAATGCAGGAACGGATGCGTGAGACCGCACGCGAGCATCCGGAGCTCGCCGGCGAATATCATCAGTTCTTCGGTCGCTACGCGGAGCGGTTTGGAATCGCGAAGGAGTGGGAGCGCGAGGTCGCCGGGGCTTGGGACGGTGGAAATGGCACCGCCGCTTCGGGGATTGCCGTCCTGCGCGGGGAATGCACGCGCGGCGACGCTGAAGCCGCCGGCCGCACCTGCGAGATGATTTCAGAACGCGCGGATGCCTCCGATGCGCTGCTCGGCGAACTGATGGGCGTGGTGCATGAGTTTGGGCGGACGGATTTGGAGCTGGCTGTCGCGGAAAGGATCGCGCGCCGCTCGTGGCCTGCGGCGGGTGGAATGCTGGAGTATGTCCGCCTGCTTGCCTCAAACGGCCGGCGAGGGCGCGCGGTGGAAGTGCTTGAACAGCATTCATGGCTTGCCGGGTTCAGCGGTGGCGCGGAGGCGCTCGGCCGTGCGTGGCTTTCAATCGGTGATGCGGCGATGGCGCGGGGTTTTCTCTCGCAGGCGATGAGCGAGGGTGGTGAGGCGCCGGCAGTCCCGGTGCTGGCCGCGATGGCGCAGACGCACGTGGCGCTGAACAATTTCGCCGCGGCGAGGCTGCTGCTTCGCAGGGCATTTGCGGAGCCCGTCTGCCATGAATACGCCGCGCTTGCCGCATACCTCGATACGAGCGACGGATTGACCTGCTGGAGGGAGGTTGCGGAGGATTTCGGACTCCCGGCGCGGGCGCGGCACGAACTGCAGCTCGCGATTTTTGCACTGCATGAAAAGAGGGGCCGTGTGCGCGACGCATTGGCGATGGTGAACGCGGAGCCGCAGCTCGTGAGCCCGGTCGGTGAATCCCGCGGCGATGGTGCGCTTCCCGCAGTTGACTGCGGCCGGCTGCGGCGGCTTGCGGTGAGGACGGGCGAGTTTGACCGGGTTGCCGAATTGCTCGGTGTGTTCAGCGCGAAGCGCATGCCGGATGCCGAGCCGGAGCTGGAGGCATTGCGTGCGGATCAGGCGGAGCGCCGCAACGCCCGTGATGAGGCGCTGCGGCACGTCGAGCGTGCGGCGGAACTACGCCCGGGATCGTGGGAGTTCGCGCGACGCTTGGCGGAGATTCGCATCGGGCGCGGAGAGCCCGCGAAGGCGATGATCGCGCTCGGGAGGTTCCTCTCGGTGTCTCAGTCGCCGACGGAACGCGGGGCTGCATTGGATTTGTGGGAGATGGCGAACAGCGCCCAATCGGCGCGGAAGCCTTAGCGGACGATTTGCCGGTCCTGCCGATTGGATGGAGGGAAGTTGACCTTGCCAGCAGCCCCCTGCGCTGCCATCGGTGCCCCATGCGTCTCTCCCTGCTCCTCGTGCTGGCAACGGCCATGTGCCCTGCCTGCGTGGAGGCGCGTCCGTTCCAGTGGCCCTGGAGCAAGCGCGCGGCGGGGGCGGAAGTCCAGGCCGCGCAGCCTGAAATGGCGCAGCCGCAGAGCGTGCAGCCCGCGAAGCAGGGTTTGTTCGGACGATTGTTCGGGGTGGGGAACAGCCGTGCGAAGGAACAGGCGCGGCTGGATGCGGCAATGGCTCCGAAGCCGACCACCCGCGACGAGCAGATCCTCCGGCCGGACATCACGAAGGAGTTCAACCCCAGCGCGGCGAATTTCGGGAGCGGCCGCTCACTGACCGGCAAGGCCGCGGCCACGAACGAGTTCTACTTTGAGAACAAGACCCGGACAAAGGCGTTCGAGACGAAGGGCATCGGGACCAAGGAGGCGTGGGGCATGCAGTCGAAATATGAGACGAAGGCCGCGCCGACGAAGGAGTCGTGGTTTTCCCGCCTCACCGCGAAGACGAAGACCTATGACACGCGCGAGAGCCGCGATGCAAAAAAGGGGCTGCAGGGCAGCGTGCTCCCGGGATCGGATCAGAAGTTCGCGGCCCGGGGGCGCAGGCAGGCAGAACTCGACGCCGATCGTGCGGAGGGCCGTGCGCCGAAATTGCCGCTCGGCGGCGACCGCGAGGGCGGTCAGAGCTGGAACGGAGACCTCAAGCCGCTGTCGATACAGGACATCAAGACGCTGCTGAACAAGAACTGAGGCGTGAGCGCCGCACCGCAGTCCATCCTTGCAGTCGCCTGTTATGCGACTATCTAGGCGCGCCGATTTTCCGCTGATGACATCGCCCGAAGAACAACTCGCCATTCTGAAGCGCGGTGCCGCGCAGATCATATCCGAGGAGGAACTGCTGGCGAAGCTGAGGCTCGGGCGCCCGTTGAACGTGAAGCTCGGTGTGGACCCGACGGCGCCGGACATCCACCTCGGATTCACGGTCGGGCTTTCCAAGCTGCGGCAGTTCCAAGACCTCGGCCACCAGGCGATTCTCATCATCGGCGACTTCACGGCGATGATTGGCGACCCGTCGGGCCGCTCGAAGACGCGGCGCCAGCTCACGCACGACGAGGTGATGGCGAACGCGACGACCTTCAAGGCGCAGGCGTTCAAGATTCTCGACCCCGCGCGGACGAAGGTGGTCTTCAACGGCGAGTGGTTTGAGATGATGACCTTCGACGCGGTGATGAAGCTGAACTCGCGCGTGACGCTGCAGCAGATGCTCCAGCGCGAGGATTTCAAGAAGCGCCTCGCGGACGGCGAGCCGGTGCATCTGCACGAGATTCAGTATCCGATCATGCAGGGGTGGGATTCGGTGATGGTGAAGGCGGACATCGAGCTCGGCGGAATGGATCAGCTTCTGAACTGCCACGTGGGCCGGGCTCTCCAGCGCGAGGAGGGGCAGCATGAGCAGGTGATTTTCCTTTTGCCGCTGCTCGAGGGTCTGGACGGCGTGAACAAGATGTCGAAGAGCCTCGGCAACTATGTCGGCGTCGCGGAGCCGCCGGAGATGATGTTTGGAAAGCTGATGAGCATCACGGACACGCTGATGGCGCGCTACTACGAGCTGCTGCTCTGCGAGTCGGTGCCGGAGGTTCATCCGATGGAGGCGAAGAAGCAGCTCGCGGCGCGCATCGTCGCGCGCTACCACGACGAGGCTGCGGCGCAGGCGGCGCGCGCGGAGTTTGAGACGCGCTTCTCGAAGAAGGATCTCGATCATGCGGAGCTGCCGTCGCTCGCATTCGCGGGATTGCAGCCGGACATCGTGAGCATCGTCGTCGCAGCCTACGCTCAGTGCTTTCAAATCACGAAGTCGCGCGGTGATGCGCGGCGGCTCGTGGAGCAGGGGAGCATCCAGCTCCGCGGAGAAAAGGTGGGCGATGCCAAGGCGACGCCGCCGCTGAATGCGGGCGATGTGCTGAAGCTCGACAAGACCCGCGCAGTGCGGCTCGCGTAGCGGGCTCAGGTCTTGCGCTTGTAGGTGTGCCGCCGCCGGAAGCGGAACCAGTTGTTCAGGTTCTTGCGCAGCTTGTCGCGGAAGGAGAGAAGCTGTTCATGGCGGCGCGCGCCCTTCACTAGCTCGGCGAGGATGCCGCGCACGGTGAAGTCTCCCGTTTCGAAAATCATGCGGCTCGTGCCGATGGCCGCCTCGTGGTGCGCATCGCTGGCGGCGATCATTGGAAGGCCGCGCCGCTCGGCGTAGGCGCGCGCCTTCTCGTTGAACGAGCGGTAGGAAATCGCCGCGTTGAAGACCTCGATGGCATCCACCTTCAACTTGTCGAGCACCTGTTCGCGGATGCCGGCGCGGAAGCGGTCGTAGGGATGCGCGGGAATCGCGACGCCGCCTGCGCCCTGCACTGAGCGGGCCACCTCGGCCGCGGGTCTGCCTTTCATCTGCGGGAGCACGGCGCCGATGCAAAGCAAGTGGCCCTCGGCGGTGGACACCTCGACGCCGGGCAGGACGAGGAAGCCATCCACCGGCGTGCCGTCCGCGCGCGCGAGGCCGTGGTCCAACATGTAGTCGTAGGCCTCGCAGGTGTTGTGGTCGGTGATGGCAAAGCCGTGCAGGCCCCTCCGCTTGGCGCTGGCGATGAGCGCTTCGGGGCTGCTCACGCCATCGCCGGAAAACCACGAGTGGCAGTGGAGGTCGAGTTGAAGCGGCACGCGCGCAGCATGGCGGGGGACCGCCGCGGGATGCAAGTGGCGTGTGCCGGCTTGTTTGCAGCGGGCCTTGCATCCTTGGCGGCCCCTCGGCTATCCCGGTGCAAATGAGCATCGGTTTCAAAGAATGGACCCTCGTGTGCGACGCGCTCGGGCGCGGCTCGCAGAGCATCATCATCCGCAAGGGCGGCATCGCCGAGGGGCGGGCGGGGTTCCGCTTTCAGCATCCGGAATTTTTTCTCTTTCCCACGCTCTTCCACGAGCAGGTCGCGAAGCTGAAGCTCCCTCCGGACACGGCGCTGCCGGCCCCGCGCGCGGATGGCTCGCACGAGGTGTCATTCCGGGTGCGCGTGGAATGGACGCACGATGTGCCGGACCTCGATGTCGTGCGGCGGCTCGCGCCTTTTCACATCTGGCAGGATGCCGAGCTTGAGAAGCGCTTCCGCTATGAGGAGGAGAAGGGAAAGACTGGAGTGAGCGTCGCATTCGTCCGCGTGGAAAAACTCAGCGGGCCGTTTGTGTTTCCGGATTCGCCGAAATTCGGCGGCTGCCGCTCGTGGATTCAACTCCCGGAACCTCCGGAAGGGGTCGCCTTCACGCCCGTGCTCGATGATGCCGCTCACAAGGCGAGGGAGGCAGAGATCCAAGCCGCGCTCGGATAGCACCTCTGCGCGGGCAATCATGGAATTTATGGTGGCGTGAGTTCGCCACTTGTCCGCTAAGGCGCGGAGGCCTGTGGGTTCATCTAGGCTTGTGAACCCCGATTTGATTTTCTCTCTCCGCCCCCTTCGCCGCGAAGCGCCTGTCCGCTCGCGGGCGCTGGCGCTTTTTTCCCGGGGGCTGTGTGCGTGGATTGCGGTGACTTCCTGCATGCCTGTGCGTGCTGTGCTGAAGCCCGAGGAAACGGCGCAGGCGATGCAGGCGCTGAAGACGAACTGCTTCTCCTGCCACACGGAGCAGAAGAAAAAGGGCGGGCTCGTGATGACGTCGCGCGAGGCGCTGCTGAAGGGTGGCGACAGCGGTGCAGTCATCGAGGCGGGGAAGCCGGACAAGAGCACTCTCATTTCCTCGCTCGCGGCCGACGCGGATCCGCACATGCCGCCGAAAAAGCAGCTCGCGCCTGCGCAGATCGAGTTGCTCAGGAAATGGGTCGCCGAGGGAGCGCCGTGGGATGCGGCGGCGTTGAAAAATCAGCCGTCGAAGCCGCGCGCGGCCACGCTTGCGCCGATGGCCGCGACGTATCGCCCGGTGCTGGCGATAGCACTTTCACCGGATGCAAAGCGGCTCGCGGTCGGCTGTGGCAACGAGGTGGTTCTTTACGACGTGACGGGCAAGCAGCCCGCGGTGCTCGCGCGTGCGAGCGCGCATCTCGATCCAGTGCAGTCGCTCGCCTGGAGCCCGGATGGGAAGACAGTCGTGAGCGGCGCGTTTCGGCGCATCGTGTTTTGGAATGGCGAGACGCTGGCGAAGGAGCGGGAGGTTTCCGAGCGTCTCGGTGATCGCATCGCGGCGCTGCGCTTCCTTCCGGTGGGGAAGCAGCTTCTCGTGGCCGATGGTCGCGTGTCGGAGGAAGGAAGCGTGCGAATCATCGAAGCCGAGACGGGCGTCATCAGCGCGTCGTGGACAGCGCACGCGGACACGATTTTCGATCTCGCTCCGAGCCGCGACGGCAAGCTGCTCGCGACGGCGGGCGGCGACAGGCTGGTAAAGATTTGGGATCTCGCGACGCGGAAGGAAATCGCGAAACTTGAGGGGCACACCGCGCAGGTGCTCTCAGTCGCCTTCGACGAAAAGGCCGAGCGCCTCATCAGCGGTGGTGCGGATCAGGATCTGAAGCTGTGGGACGTAAAGACGAAGGAGCGCATCAATTCGCTCGGAAAGCGCAGCGCCGGGGTGACGTCGCTCGCTTGGGTTTCAGGTGGCCCGACGATTTTTGCGGCGACCGATGGCGGCGACGCGGCGCGCTACACGGACTTGCAGGCACATACCGGCGAGCAGAGGTCCGACTCAGCAAAGGAACGCCGTCTGTCCGGCGCGGATGTCGCGCTCCACTGCATCACTGCGAGCGCGGACGGCACCCGCGCCTTTGCGGGCACGCAGGACGGGCGCGTGATTGAGTGGGACAAGGACGGCAAGCAGGTGCGTCTCATCGAGGTGCCGGCGGAACAAATTGTCGCGAAGAACGAGCCCCCGAGTTTCGTGCGCGATGTGCTGCCGGTCTTGAGCAAAGCCGGGTGCAGCGCCGGCGCGTGCCACGCGAAAGCCGACGGTCAGAATGGATTCCGCCTCACGGTCTTCTCCTACGATCCTTTGTCCGACCACCGCGAGATCACCCAGGAGGCGCGCGGTCGCCGCATCTTTCCCGCGGCCCCGGAGGAGAGCCTGCTCCTGCTGAAGGCCACGCTCGCCGTGCCTCACGAGGGTGGTGAACGCATCGAGAAAAACTCCGACGCCTACCGCACGATCGTGCAGTGGATTCGGGGCGGCATGGTGTATCGGGCGGACAACGAACCGTCACTCGATCGACTCACCATCACACCGCCCGCGCGCACTTACAAAAAATCCGAGAAACAGCAGATCACGGTGAAGGCGCGATACTCCGATGGCTCAGAGCGCGACGTGACGTCGCTCGCGAGCTTTGACTCGAACGACAAGGAAATCGCGCGTGTGACCGAGGATGGCCTCGTGCGTGCCGGCAACCTCAGCGGCGAGGGCGTGATCGTCGCGCGCTACATGGGGCTCGTGGCTGATTCGCGCGTGAGCGTGCCTGCGGACAAGCTGCTGCCCGCGGAGAAATACGCCGCGCTGCCGGTGAACAACCTCGTCGACCAGCACGCTTACGCGCACTTCAAGCAGCTCGGCCTTTTCCCCTCCGAGCCGTGCAGCGATTCGGAATTCCTGAGGCGTGCCTCGCTCGACACGATCGGTGTGCTGCCGACCGCGGAGGAGGCGCGGGCCTTTCTCGCCGAAACGGATCCGAAGAAGCGCGAGAAACTCATCGACCGCCTGCTCGCCCATCCTGCATGGGCGGATTTCTGGGCGAACAAGTGGGCCGACCTGCTGCGGCCGAACCCCGACCGCGCGGGCATCAAGAGCGTGTATGTGCTCGACCAGTGGCTGCGTGAGACCTTCCGCGCAAATCGTCCGTATGACCAGTTCGTGCGCGAAATCATCACGGCCGAGGGCAACTCGCACCGCTTTGGCCCGGCGGTGATCTATCGCGACAAGCGTGAACCCGCGGAGTTCACGACGATGTTCAGCCAGCTTTTCCTCGGCGTGCGGCTCGACTGCGCGAAGTGTCATCACCACCCGAATGAAAAATGGGGGCAGGATGATTTCTACAAGTTCGCCGCGTTCTTCGGCCCGGTGAAGCAGAAGGGCGCCGGCATCTCCGCGCCGATCTCCGCAGGCAACGAGACGTTCTATTTCTCACCCGGCAAAACCGTGAAGCATCCCGTGACGAACGAGATGATGCAGCCGCAGCCGCCCGACGGCCCCGCGGTGAAAGGCGACGACACCAATGATCCGCGCCGCGCGCTGGCGGACTGGATGACCGATGGAAAAAACCCGTTCTTCGCGCGCGCTGCGGTGAACCGCGTGTGGGCCGCGTTCTTCGGCCGCGGCATCGTGGACCCCGTGGATGATCTGCGCATTTCGAATCCGCCGTCGAACCCCGCGCTGCTCGACGCGCTCGCACAGGAATTCGTGCGGCAGAAATTCGACCTCAAGGCGCTCATGCGCACGATCCTCCGCTCCCACCTCTACCAGCTCAGCGCTGTTCCGAATGACACGAACCGCGCCGACACGCGCAATTTCTCCCGCGCCTACCGACGTCGCCTGCCTGCCGAGACGCTCGCCGACGCGATCGCAGACATCACGGGCGTGCCTGACAGCTATCCCGGCATGCCGCCCGGCAGCCGCGCGATGCAGGCTTGGACCTACAAAATTGACTCGCAGACGATGGACGCGTTCAGCCGGCCAAACTCGAGCAGCGACTGTCCCTGCGAGCGCGACGCAAAGCCGAGCATCGTGCAGGCGCTGCACCTCATGAATTCCCGCGGACTGCACGCAAAACTCATCAGCAAGGAACGCGGTGCCCGCGTGCAGCGCGTTGTGGAGAGCAAGCTCGCGCCCGAGGAGATCGTGATGGATCTTTATCTCGCCTGCTATTCGCGTCCGCCTTCCGGGGAGGAACTGAAAACCGCTGTGGCGGCTTTCGCAGGCGCAGGGGCGACGCGCCGCAATGCGACCGAGGATGTGCTCTGGTCTCTGCTGAACTCGGCGGAGTTCGTCTTCAATCACTGAACTGCACGTAGACTCATGCGGCGCGCAACTCAGGCAGCGTCCGGCGGTTCGTAGAATTCGGGATAACTCGTGCGCAGGTAGCTGAGCAGTTGCGGCACATTCTTCGTCGCGTTCGTCTCAGTGTGGAGCATCGAATTCCTGTGCACCCGGTAACGGGCGAGGATTTGAGGAACTTGCAGGCCGTAGCCTCCTGCGCGCGCGATCTTGAACCACAGGTCGTAGTCCTCCCAGCCCTGGCACGGCATGGTGAGGGTGTAGCCGCCGACTTTCTCCCAGATGCTCCTCCGCAGGAGGACCATGGCGTCGATCTTGTTGCCGCTGGCGAGCGTCTCGGGGCGCCACGGGTGGATGTTCATCACGTGCGGTTCGGGCTCCTCGCCGTCGGGAGTGAGGAAGCGCTCGAGCATGCAGTAGGAAAATGCGGCGGGGCTGGCCGTCAGTGCGCGGTGCAGCTTTTCGAGGCACGTCGGGTAGAGGGTGTTGTCCGCGTCGAGCGGGAAGACGAAATCCGTGACCGCATTCGCGAAGCCGGTGTTTCTCGTCTTCGCGAGGCGTGAGTTGACGAGATTGCGCAACACGGTGGCCCGGCGGAAGCGGGCTTGGTTGCTCTCCATCCAGCGGCAGGCGACTGCGGCGCTGTCATCCGTCGAACGATCATCCACCACGACGAGGTCGAGCCCGCTCATCGTCTGCCGCGCCACGCTGTCGAGTGTTTCCAAGACAAAGCCCGCGTAGTTGTAGAGCGGGACAACCACGGTGATTGGCGGTGCGGCTGAGTCCGCACACTCGTGCGTGAACAATGTCTCGGTGTCGGCGGCAGCTTCTCCCATCTCTGCGATTATCGGTTTTCCGCGACCAGCGGAGTTATGAAATCCTTCATGAGGCCCGGCAGGCTGCAATGTGAGCGGAGGCGCTCATGGCCTGAGTTGCGGATGTGTTCGGCTTCCGCGATGCCCTGCGGGTCGCGGAGGTAGTAGTCGATCAATTTGGGCAGGTCTTCGAACGGCGCTTGCACGTAATCCTCGCCCGGGACGAAGGGCGTGGTCTGGGTCGCAGTCTCCGTCAGGACCAGTGCGCGCTGCCAGATGCCCATGAGCACGATGCGGTGCCATTCAAAGTAGTGCTCCTTGTCTCTATGGACATTGAAGACGATGCGCGAGCGCTGCGAGAGGCCGACCGTGGTGAGCGTGCGGCTGTGGACACGCGAGCGCCCGGCAGTCCACGGTCCCGAGCCGCGCGGCATGAGGCGCAGGTGGCACTCGTGCCGTTCGAGCAGCGGCGCCGCCTTCATGAAGAACGCACTGCGCCTCGGCGTTGCCTCGCCGACGAAACTCAGCGCGATCGGGCGCTCGGCGAGCGGCCTGCCGGTGTCCCTCCACCGGCGGACGTCGATTCCGAGCGCCTCGGTTTCCGGACCCGGCAGAAGATCGCGGTCCGAAGCATACGGGGTGAAGTTCTCCACAAAGCCGAGAGGTAGGTGCGACGCGGGAAGCCCCGAGGACTTCATGGCGGCGGCCGTCTCCTGATCCATGTCAAAGATGTGCCGGGCATGGGGAAACATCGTGCTCGCGAGCTTATACCACTGCGTGTGCGGCTGCTCGGTGTTCAGCAGCAGAAGGCGGTCCCGGATTCCCTTTCCAAAGCACCATGCGCCCCTGCCGAGCGGGAAGAACTCATGCGGCGCGACGACGAGGTGGAAGTTCGCATCTGCGGCCCGTCCGTGCTCATCCGTGTGCAGTGATGCACGGAACCCTGCCTGAACCAGTGCCGCATGAATGAGCAGCGCGATTTCCTGGAAGAAGTAGTTTCCGGAAGTGTTGTAGTAAACCGCGACATCGTTGCTCGGAGCGGGGCGCTGCGGGTCCCGCGCGTTCTCAGAGGGGCCGCGCAGGAAGCTCTCCGCGGTGAACTCCGAGGCGCGCTCCATCGAATGACGATACCGGGAAAATGCCGGAGGGCGCGGGGAGGGGTTCAGCGGCAGCGTGAGGGGCTCCTTGCCGGCCATTTTCCGCGCGGCGTTGCGCAGCTTGAAGATTCTTTTCTTCACGCTTCGCCCGAAGCGCGCCTGCGTTCGGCGAATTTCGTAGAGAAGCCAGGGAAAGAACTTTTTCGGCGCTTTCAACGACCCTGTGCCTCCGTTCTCCAGATCCTCGATCTTGAGGCGCGCGCGCTCGAGCCGTTCCCTCCACATGCCGCATTCAAACTCGAGTTCCTCATTGCGCCGCGAGATCGCCATCACCTCGGCATCCAAGTCGAGATTTTGCCTCCTCAACAGCGCGTCGCCGCCCGCGCTTTGCGGCTTGGGATCGGGCTGCGGCTGTGAATCTGGCATTCGAAAGGGTGACTCCCAGTTCCGCCCGGGGGTCGGAACGATTTCGTGGCTTGTAGGCTGGCTCTCCGGCGGTTTGCAAGAGCCAACCCCACGCGACTGCTCGGAAGGCTAGCTCAGGATCGCCTTTTCAAATCGGGCTGCATACTCGGCCCAGTCGAGTCCCTGCTGGCGTGCGAGTGCAGCCTCATGCTGCCGGCGCCACAGAGCGTCGCCGGTGAGCAGCGATACCGCGGAATTTGCAAACGCCCCGGGGTCTGCCTGCTGGAAGCCAGTGACGCCGTCGATGATGCGCTCGGGCAGGCAGGCGACCGGCGCGACCACGCAGGGCACGCCCAGCGCCTGAGCTTCCGCGAGCGAAAGGCAAAATGCCTCGTCCTTGTTGCCCAGGTAGAGCATCACGCGGGATTCGCGCATCGCGGCGATGAGCTGCCGCCGTGTCGCCGATGGATGAATGCGCACGGATGCCTTCACGTGATCCGGCATGCCGGTGGGAAGGACGACCCCGGCCCAAGTGTGCCATGCATCCTCGCCCTCGCGGAGCATGTGGACGCCATAGACATTCAGCACCGCATCCGGCACGCGCGGGAGAATGGATGACGCCCAGATTTCCACGAGCTGCTTCAAATTGCGGAAGGGGTTCGATGCAAAAATCGCCTGCCGTCCCGGCGCCTGCGCCAGGGGGCTGTGGCCGCGCACATCGTCTGGCAGAGCGAGGTGGATGACGGTGTGCGGATTCCGCCGCGGCAGAAACGGCGAGTAGGTCTTCACCTGGTAATCACTCATCAGAATCGGCAGCGGGCGGTAGAACCACATGCGCCAGATCTTCTTGTAATGCCGGAGCTGGGTGGAGGGCCACAGCACCCAGAGGACGCGCCGCTTCGGCTTGCGCACAAAGCCGAGAAGCTTGGGGTGCACCACGGCCACATACACATCGCAGGTCGCCGGACGCTCGCTGCTGAGCGGCCGCCAGGACACCCCCTCGTGCTCGATGGGGCCGTCGCAATTTGTGTAAACAGTCACGCTGTGCCCGCGCTTCACGAGTTCCCGGGCGCAGCGGATCACGCTCGATTCGGTGCCGCCGAGTGGGTGTGTATCCAGATACCGTCCGTCGTAGTGCTTGGTGGTGTCAGCGATGACAATGGTCGCCATGGGTGGCGGTCATTGTGCGAATCCGCGGGGGCAGTCAACGACGGATGAGGGGGAAATGGGGTGCCGAGGCGCGTGGGGAAGGGGCCTGTGCTGCACGGTGTTTTGATTTGCAATCGTTCGCGTGGGCCTGTCATGCGTGCCGGACGAAGCGCGCTGCCCCGATGCCCCGCATTTTTGACTGCTTTCCGTTTTTCAATGAGCTGGACCTCCTCGAAGTCCGGCTCGCCGCGCTGGATCCGGTCGTGGATTTCTTCGTGCTGTCCGAGATGCCCATCACGCACCGAGGGCAACCGAAGCCGCTGCACTTTCGGGAGAACCGGCAGCGCTTTGAAAAATACCTGCCGAAAATCCGGCACGTGGTTGCCGACGATGTGACGCAGGAGCAGGGCTTTGACGCGAACTGGGTGCGCGAGATCCACCAGCGCACCGTGCTCGAGCGCGCGCTGGGCGACGCGCGGGACGACGACGTCGTGATGATGTCGGATCTCGACGAGGTTCCGCGCGCTGACAAGGTCGTGGAGGCGGCAAGCCGGGGCGGGGGACTGCGCATTTTCAAGATGCGGTTCTTCGCCTATTTCGCCAACTGTGAGCCGCACCCCGGCAAGTGGTGGTGGCTCGGCACCGGGATGAGCGAATACCGGCTTGCGAAAGGTCGCTTCGCAGATGTTCTCCGGAAGGTGCCCACTCGGCTCCGCACCGTGCCAGAGCCGAGCCTGCGCAAGCGCATCTCGGTGCAGATGAAAGCGCGGATCAGCTACCCGCTCCGCGGCATCCGCGTGCGTTTTGTCGAGGAAGGCGGGCATCATTTCAGCTGGCTCGGCGGTGCGGATGCGGTGCTGAGCAAGCGTGCCGCGCTCGTCATCCACCGGGGCGAGGTGTTTTCAGACGACTACCTCACGAGCAAAGGAGCCGACGACGCTGTCCGGCAGGCGATGGGAACGGCCCGGCCACTTGATGAGACGATGCCTGCAGTTCTGCGCGAGCCGAGGTTTTCGCATCTGCTGGCGCCGCACGCGCCGTGACCGGCCCCGTGCGTGCGGGGATTATTTGCGGATGATGTTGCCGCCGTTGATGATGATGTTGCCTTGGAACTGGATGACTCCCCCGCCGTTTTGAATGATGAATCCGCCGTTGTGGTTCCCACCGACATCGCCGGTCTTTTTGTCCGCAGGTTTCTCGGGAGGCGACGCATTGCGCGGCTGGAAAACGATTTCGGAGAGCGCAGTGGCGGGAAAGACGAGGTCGCCTGCGGCTGAACTGTGGCAGGTGACCCTGCCGTCCGCGACCTGCAGCGAGTCCACCGTGATGGTGCCCTTCCCGGCGAGATGCAGCCGGATGCCGACGGCGGGCGGCTGAGGTGCGCCGCCAAATTCCGCCATGAGGGCGCGGCCGACGGGGATGTCGAGTTTGCCCACGTCGCACTGCAGCCGGAGCTCGGTGGATGTGGCGCTCTCGAGGATGCCGGCTGTTTCATCGCCATTTGCGAGCGCGAGGAGGTCGGCCGGCACGGTGGTCTTCTTGTCTGGCTGCACCACCTTTTTCTCCTCGCCAGCCTTCGTGTCCGCCTCCTCGCTCTCCTTCCTGGCATTGAGCGCGGCCTTTGGATCGGCAACGACGACGCCTTGATTTGCGGCACCGAGGTTCAGGACGCCGCCATTCAAGATGACCGCACCGCCGCGGCGGTTGTTCGGGCGCGCCGCACCTTTCGCGACCTCCGGTGCATCGCCGCTCCATGGGCCAACCCAGAGGTTCGAGACGGTGACGCTCGAGTTCATCGGCTGGGGGATGATCGCGATGCCCTTGCCCGGCTTCGCCGACTCCTTGCCGGCTTTCTGGCCGAAGTTGGCGACGGGCACGCCGTTCACGAGCATCACGAGGCGCCCGGTGCGGCGATCGGCGAGGAAGCGGAACTGGCGCCGGTTTCCGTCGGAGCCGATGCTTTCGCCGAAATCCACCTGCTGGGGCTGGTTGAAGATGACGCCGCCATTTTTTCGCGGCGACATGTCGTAAATGTAGGCGCTGTCCCAGCCGCCCTGAATCATCAGGCCCTGGCGGTTCTCGTCGTGAAAGAGCTGGATGGAGTATCCCGCGGGGCCCTTGGGGGTGGAGAGTTCGAAGCTCACCTCGACCTTCTCGGGCAGCGTGTCGAGTGTGCGGCCGATGTTCGGCCCGCTGCCGTATCCGCTGCGGCTCGTGCTGCGCGGGAGATTGAACGCGCCGTCGAGGTAGCGCCATGGGTTGCGCGGCTTCACGGCTTCGTCCCTGCTGCGGCGGCCCCCGAACATGTCGGAGGTGCTCAGCTTCATCCACGACTGCCGGTCGCCCGCGCCGTCCCACACAGGCACCTCGCTGTTCTGGCCGAAGTAGATCGCGCGGATTCCCGTGCGGTCGAGCTGGAGGTTGCTGGAAATGGCGGTCTGGAGGTGGAGCTGCGTCTTGTCGAGGAGGAGGAGTTCACCGGGAAGCCAGTCGCCGTTGCGGAATCGCACCGCTGTCGTGGGGGCCTTGCCCGCGGGTTTCGGACGGTTGGCGAGGAGGATTCCCGCGAGGCGGTTCGCCGCAAACTCGACGGGCTGGTCACCCTTCACGGGCTTCCACTTCACTCTCTGGTCGTGGTTCGCGCTCAGCAGCGAGCCGCGCAGTTCGTCGCCGTTGCGGAAAATGAGCGTGTCACCACCCTCCGCGACCGCTTTGTCGGCGGCGGTGATCCGGTGCGGGAACTCAATCGCCCGCACCGCGGTGAGCGGCATCGAGATGTCGCCGGCGAAGGAGGTGCGCATTTTGATCTGTCCGTCGCGGAACCCGAGCGCGGCGACATCGAATTCTCCGCGCTGGGCAAGCCACACGCGGGCGACCGCACCCCCCTGTGGATCGGCGACGGTGGCGGGATTGAGTCGGATGTAGATGGGCGCTATGCGGGGCACGTCCTTGCCGGAAAATCTCACCGAGTCCCCGCTGATCGCATCGAGGCTTCCGGCGTGTCGGAACTGCACGGGTGCCGGCGCTGTTGTCGCGTTGCGCTCGCCGTTGACCAGAGGCCACGCCGATGTATCCGCCTTCGGCCCGGATGCAGCGGTGTTTGCGAGCAGGTCCTTTCCGGTTTCATCCCCCTTGGCGTCCGGCTCGGTGCTGCCATCCCAGGGGCGCACGCGGACTTTTGAGAGCGTCCATGCCATGTTGGAACTCCAATAGGTGGGCTGCCAGCTCAGCGAGCCGCCGGCACTGAGGTCGCTGATTCCCTTGAGATCCCAGTCGGCGACCTTCTTGCCATTCACAAAGATGATCATTTTTCCACCGCGGCGGTCGTGCAGGATGCGGTAGCGGGTTTCCTTCGGCGCGTTCTTCTCCTCCGGCACGTTCGCGCTGAGGTTCTTCATGTTGCTGCCGTCGTAGGAATTCGCGGTGATGTTGTTGGCCTGGAAGCGCAGATAGACGGAGCCCTTCGAATAGCCGCGCGATGCGAGGCCCGGCTGCAGCCAGAGAGTGAGGCCGCGGATGGCGTTGCCACCGTCGCTCGCCGAGAATTCGAGGTCGAGCCGGTCGCTCAACGCCTCGAAGCGCCGCGTGAGCGGCATCGCCGCCCGGGCGATGAGCGCGCCGTCAGCGTAGTCCCATGCGCCCGCACCGCCTGTGTCCCAACCGGCGAGGCCCATCGGCCCGCTCGGCCCCTCGTAGGCGTCGGGCGGTGCGGACTTCGAGAGGTGCAGCCACTCGACACGGCTGCGGTCGATTTCAAGTGTTCCCGCACCCTCGATCGTGAGTTGAAATTTTCCGTTCTGCAGCGCGGTGAGGTTGCCGGTCAGCCAATCGTTGCCCGTGAGTTTCAGCGTGGCATTCGCCTTCTGCTCCGGCGCGGGCTCGTTGCCGCCGAGCACAATTCGCTTCACGTCCTGCGGCGCAAAAATGAGCGGCGCCGTGGTGTCCGCACGCTGCCACACGAACTCACTCTTGCCGAACGACGTGAGTTTTCCGTGGAGCTGCGAACCATCCGTGAGTTCGAGCACTTGGTCGCCCGCCGGATCGGGCGCGGGCTTCTCCGGTTTGTTTGCCGAACTGCCGGTGAGGACGATGCGGCCGTTCACGATCTGCACGCCCTCCGCGCCATCCATCCCGCCATTGTCGAAAATGTCCGGATCGTTGCCGAAAAACTCGAGCTGCTCCGCGCAGCAGGACATCGTGGCGATGGCTGCGACGGCGGAGGCGAGGATCGGGCGTGTTTTCATCAGCGTTCGTAGATCGGCAGGTAGCGGTAGTTCAGCGCGATGGAGAGCAGCGCGAGCGCCGTGCAGGTGCCCGGGCCGAGGCCCGCGTCCCAGCTTCCATCATCGTTCTGCATCTCCGTGAGGCGTTTCACCTGCCGCTCGTTCCACGACTGCCACGCCTTGAAATCGCCCTGGAAGTAGCCCTGCGCCGCGTAGTAGTCGAAGTAGAACGGATAGCCGCCGCCGTTCCCGTCGTCGGTGTTCTTCATCGCCTTCAGCGCCTTGGTGAAAGTCGGCATGTCCTTCTTCCGGGCGTAGGCATAGGCCGCGACACCGATGGCCGTCGTCGCCCCGCCATGCGATCCGCTGCGCGGCATGTAGCCGATGCCACCGTCGCCCACGTTCTGGCAGTCGGTATAGAATTTGAGCGCATCCTCGATGTTCTTGTCGGGGACCTTGATGCCCGCATTGCGCGCAGCGATCAGCGCGACAAAGCACGCGCCGCTCACCGTCGAGTCCGCGTCCTGCGCGTCCGGCGAATAGCGCCACGCCTTGAACTTGTTCTTGTCCTGCGACGTGAGGATCAACTCGACCGCCTTCTTCAGCGCAGGCGCGATGCGGTCGTCCGCCACCGCCCCGTAGGATTCCGCAAGCGCGAGCGTGGCAAAGCCGTGGTTATACATCGAGCTTCCGATGTATCCGTTGGTCTCGTTGCGCTGCCTGAGGATGAACTCGATGCAGTTCTTGATGCTCTTCGCATACGGCCCGTGGTTTGGATCGTCGCCGTGCGCGAGGAACGTCATCAGCGCGAAGCCGACGACGCCCGGCTCAGTGCCATATTGGCCGGGAAAGGAGCCGTCGGAATTCTGCGCCGAGGAAAGATACTTCAGCCCCTTCTCGTAAATGCGCTCGACCTCCGGCGGCACCTGCGTCCCGCGATAGACTTGGAAATCCGTCGTCTGGGCATGCACAGCCGCCGGAGCTGCGAGGAGCAGCGGAAGCGCGCACGCGGCGATGGAGCTGCGGAGTGAGGACATCATTTCCTCCGCTCCTCCAGCGCTTGGAAGTAGGCCTGCAGTGACTCGCGGAACTCCTCCGGCCACTCGCCGGCATTCGCCGCGCCGCCGCTTTTCTCCACGGTCCGCGTGTTTGCCTTGTCCTTTGCGGTCGCGCCCTGCGCGG
The DNA here is from genome assembly GCA_044221035.1 of Chthoniobacteraceae bacterium. Lineage (GTDB taxonomy): Bacteria > Verrucomicrobiota > Verrucomicrobiia > Chthoniobacterales > Chthoniobacteraceae > SXWH01. The sequence continues at coordinate 32,112 of JBGAPU010000015.1, forward strand.
TCGCGCCCTCCGTGTCGCTGCGATATTTGCCGTTGTTGCCCCCGGCTGTGCGGCTCTTTGTCATCTGCTGCATCATCTGCTGCATGCGCTGCTGCATCATCGAGAGGCCCTGCGACTCGCTCTCGCTGCCGCCCTTCTTGTCCGGCGGCACGAGCAGCTCGATGATCATGCCCTGCGCGGAGGTCGTCTCCGCGCCGGTGTTCGGCTTGTGCAGCTCGCCGGCGACCTCGTGCATGAGCGAAGTGACCTGCCCCAGAAGCTGCATGACCTCGCCAGTGTAGCTCATGAACTTCGCAAACTTCGGGTTGCCCTCGATGTCCGCAATCGTGCCGCTGAGCTGGTTTTGCGTGAGGCCGAGTTTCGAGCTGTCGTCCGCATGGTTCGGGTTCTTCTCCTTTGTCCGTTCCAGCTCGAGTGTCTGCTCGCGGATGGCGTCCTCGGCAACGGCCACGCGCACAAGCGCGATCATCAGCTCCATCAAGTCGGGATCCATCTCGCCCCCGCCACCCCCGCCGCCGCTGGCCTCGTCGCGCAGCAGCTCAGCCCAAGCGTTGAGCTGATCGCCCCATGCCTTGGCGCGCCCGACCGACTTCAGCCCGAGATTCGCTCGGACAAAGCCGGCCAGTTCCCCGAGTTCCGGCACCGCGCGCTTCTCCTCCATCTCGCTCACGACCTTCTGGTATTTTTCGTTCGGCATCCGGCGGAGGAACGAGGTCATGTCATTCTGGATTCCGTCCACGTCCTTCACGTTGCCGTCCTGCTTGCCTGCGACTGTCTCGAACGACTTCTTCTCACCCGCGCCGATTTCCTCCGGCTTCAATCCCACAGTGGACTTCGCGAGCTTCTTGAGCCCCTCGGAAATTTCGTGCTCCACCGAGGCGGCGAGCCGCAGGCGGTTGTAAAAGTTCCGCGCGAACAGGTTCTCGTTCGTCGTCTTCATTTTCGACGCCGCCTGCCGCATCGCGTCGAGCGCGTCCTGCTGGTTCTTCATCGCATCCTTCAAGTCCTCCTCGCGCTGCTGCGGCGACTGGCTGGCCTGCGCCATCTTCTGCTGCGCCTCCTGCATCTTCGGCGAAGCCTGTTTCTGCAGGGCTTCGGCAATCTTGCTCCACTCGTTCAGCGTCTCCGTCGGGAGATCCTTGTTGCGGAGGGCGTCCTTCATCACGTCGGCCATCTGCTCGGTGAGCTTGTCGAGCGCCTCCTGGTTCGCCTTTTCCCCGGCCTCCACACGCTTGATCTCCTCGCCCGCCTTCTCCGTCTTCAAGTCGTCCTTGTTCTCCGCGATGCCCTTGTTCTCCTCGATCGCGCGCTCCTCGTCGCGGATGCGGTCGTCGAGCTGCCGCAGCACCTGGTCCATCTGCTCGCGGAGGCGCTCCGCGTGCTTCTCCGGGCTGAGGACGAAAATGGTGAGCTTCCACGAGGTGCTCGGCTCCCGCTTCGGCTTGTAGTCCACCGCAAAGCCGCTCAGCTCCACGATGGAATCCGGCGGCACCCCGAGTTTCGCAGGCGACCAGATGATCGGGCGGGTCAGCTCGCGCACCGTCTGTCCACCGGCGATGCGCGGCAGCTCCGGCAGGGGCTTCTTCGGGTCCGCCGTCTCGGGTTTCACCTCGGCCTGAGACTTCCATTCGTTCCAGAGGTCGGCGACCCAGTCCTTGCTCTTCCCCTTCTCCTTGTCCTCCTTCTTCGCATCTTTCGGCTTGTCGTTGATGCTGCGCATCGTCCACCCGACCCACATTTCCTTCAGCCCAAAATCATCTCCGGCAGCGAGCGTGAAGCGCACCTCCTCGCCGGGCAGGATTGCGATTTCCTGCGCCTCGATGTTTTGCAGCTCCACGCGCGGCGGCGCGTCCTGCGTGGTGCCGAGCTTGAGCGTGTAAGGCTGCACCGGGGTGAGCCCGCGGATGTCCGTCCAGCGCAGGGCGACCTCGTTCCCGAGCTTGGCAAGTTCGGTGGATGGCGTGGTGAAAGTCGCGGCGTCCGCGCTGGCATTGAGCGCCAGTTGTCCGGCGGTGAGCGTGCCGCTTCCGACGTCGCGGCTGATTTTCCCCTCAAACGCCACGCTGCTTCCCTCGAGGAAATCCGCGATGGTCCCGTTCACCGGCGTCCGCATCTCCGGGTGGCCGAGGTAGGCTGGCAGTTTCACGCGCGCCGCGAGCTCCTTGAGCTCCGGTCGATGGAGCGGATGCACCGCGATGTCCTTGAGGTAATCGCCAAATCGGAGGCTCAGCACGCCGTCGCGTGTCTGGCCGGGGAATTTGAACAGCGCCTTCGATTCCTTCGCTTCGGCGGTCAGCTTTTCCTGCCGCTCGATGCGCGCCGTGGCCGACGACGGCTTCCATTCCGCATCCTTCTTCAGCCCGACGGACAGTTCAAAAGCCTCGCCGTGCGGAATGTAGAGCGCATCCGGCAGTGCCTCGACAGTCGTGAAAGTGTAGCGCTCCACGTCGGCCCAGGGTTTTGACCAGCGCTCGAGGGCATTCGATGCCGCACGCGGCGCTACCACGAATGGTGCCGCAGTCAGCCCGGCTGCGACGATCCCCGCAAACGCCCAGCGCCTCGCCGGTCCGCGCGGCACCGCGTCGCGGAATTCGTGCTTGCTCGAATCATCCGCGACCTGCCGGATCGCCGCGCGTAGCAGGGCGGGGGAGATGTTTGGCGGAAGCTCCGAGGTCTGAGTCAGTTCGATCACGCCCTGCAGCCGGTCGCCGAGCACACGGAAGTGCTTTTGCAGAAGCTTCGCCAGTTGCGCGGGTCCTCGCCGGCTCCAAAGCCAGTGCCTCGCCCAGCCCTGCGCAAACCACGCCGCCAGCAGCGCGCCCGTGACCGCGAGCACCGTCCGGGCCCACACCGGTGTGTTCACCAGCCGGTCAAACGCAAACAGCAGCACATACGTGACGAGCAGCCCCGCCAGCCCGCCGGCGAATGCGACGAGTGTCTCCATCCTTCGCAGCTTCCGCTCGTAGGCTTGAAGCTGCGCGACCAGTGACTCCGGCAGAGTAATCGAGTTCATGGCTGGAATGTTCGTGGGAGTGTAGCGGGGAATCTGAGAAGGAAAACCGTTGAGTTGTCAGGAAATTGTGACCGATGCATCAGACGAGACCCGCCACCTTCCGTCCGATCCAGTAGGCGGAAAACAGCCCGAGCAGCACCCCGCACCACCACGGGTCGCACCACAGGCGGAAGCGCAGTTCCTCGGGCTTGCGTTCGGGGAGCAGGCTGAGGCTGCTGATGACCTGCGCGAGGTCGCCAGGGGCGGCGAACTTGCCGCCGGTGAGCGCGGCGATTTCGCGGAGCACGTCGAGCTTTGCGGGCAGGCCGACCTTTTCGAGCGTGGGCACGGTCACATCGATCGTCGTCTTCATGCGCCGTCCTGCGGTTTCGTTTGCGACTTCGACTTCGTAGCGTCCGCCCTCGCGCGGCGAGAACGTGCCGTTGTAGACACCCCACTCGGAATTTTCCGCGGCGAGTTCGATCGTCTCGCTCGTGCCGCCGGGCGCTTTCAGCGTGACGGTCACTTTTCCCTCGGTGATGGGCGTGCCGAGCTTGTCGAGAACGGTCGCGCTCAGGCGCACTTTGTCGCCGCGCTTCGGCGCCTCGGGCGTGTAAAAAAATCGCATGCCGTCCGTCTGCGCGAGGTGGCGCTGATGCGACATCCAGCGCACGACCTGGCTCCAGAAGCGGTAGTGATACGTGTCCTCGACGCCCTTGCGCCAGCGCCAGGCGGCGTCGGTGCCCATGTAGAGCACTTTGCCGCTGCCCGCGCTGCGCGTGACGAGCAGCGGGATGCGGCCTGACGCGTTGCGCGCCGACTCGTGCACCGCGAGCACTTCCGCGCCGGGCTTCGCTTTCACGACGGGCGCATACCAATAGAATCCCGGCAGCCCGCGCCACACGGCCTGATTCGCGCTCGGGTCGGTCGCGAGCATTGTGAGCCAGTGATCGCGTCCGCGGAAAGTCAGCTCCAGCCGCGTCTCGCCCGCCGTGGTGAATCCGCTGCCCTGCGAGAAATTCACCATGCCCGCGCCCTTCTCGTAATCCGTCTCCACCGGCACGAGGTCCGCGAGCGGCGAATCCTTCAGCGTCTTCTGCCAGCCGAGCGGGCCGGGGAGAAAAACGAGGCCGCTCGCCTGCTGCTCGATGAGCCCCTTCAGCATCGTCGCCTGCTCGGGCGTGAGCATGCCTTTCGTCACGCCCACGTCGCCGAGGAAAACGACATCGTAGCCTTGCAAATCCTCGCGTTTCGTCGGGAACGATCCGAGATACCCCGCGCCCTCGCCCATGCCGATTTGCGGATGATAGAGCACCGTGTTCACCTGCACGCCGGGATCGCGCATGAGCGCGTTGCGCAGGTAGCGGAACTCCCAACGCGGCTGCGAATCCACGACGAGCACCTTCAGGGTCTCCTTGCGCACGGCCATGTGGAATTTCTTCTCGTTGTTCTCGGGAAAAATTTCCTCGCGCTCGACGGGCACCTTCACCGTGAAGTCGCCCTCGCCCTCGGCTTGCGGCGTGATGACGACCATTTCCTGAATCTGCGTCATCGGCGGAATCGTCACCGCCTTCGAGCCCGTCGCGCCGCCCGGCCCGCTCACGCTCACGGTCGTCTTCACTTCGCGCGTGAGATGATTTTGCAGCGTGACGAACACGCTGATGCGCTCATTCAGCAGCCCGTAAGTCGGCGCGAGCACGCTCTGCAATTCGACATCCGGCAGATACGTCTCGCTGCCGACGCCGACGGTGAACACCGGCACATCGCGCTGCGCGAGCGCCGTCGCGCCGGTGATGGGCGATTTGCCGAGATTCCAGTCGCCGTCGGTGAGCAGCAGCACCGCGCGCAAATCGGGATGCGCCTTCAGCACGCGCTCAAGCGGCTCGTTCAGGTCGGTGCCGATTTCCGTCTCCACGTCGGCCTTCGGATTTTCCGGCGGCTGCGCGAACGGCTCGACGCTAACCTGATAGCGCTTCTCGAGCGGCGTCCAAAATTTCGCGTCCACCTGCGACTTTACCCACTCACTGCGCGCTGTCGCGCTCTTGCCATCGGCCACCACGTCCTTCGTCGCCATGCTGCCCGAAGCATCCCACAGCACAGCCACGCGCGGCTGTTCGCTGCGCTTCGCCAGCAGCACGCGCTCCGGTCGCAAAAACGTGAGCGCCACCGCAACCGCGATGACGAGCCGCAGCACATGCAGCACAATCATCCCGCCATTGCTTCCTTCGCGTTTCAGCGAGCGGAAAAAGAACCACACCGACGCGATGAGAAACGCCGCCGCAATCCCGAGCGCCCAAGGTGCCGTGTTGATTTGCCAGCCTTCGATCACGCGGCGACCTCCTCCTTTTTCTCGGCGCTCACCGCGGGCTTCACCTTCGGTTTCGGCTTCATCGGGAGCAGTGCCTTGCTCGTGGCGAGGAGCATTTCGAGGCACATGAAGAGCATCGCGGCGATGGTCATCGCGGGCCAGATTTCGCTCATCAGGCGGTCGGCTTTCAGCTCGAGCGCGCCGGACATCACGGTGAGCTTTGCGCCGCGCAGGAGATCCTTCAGCCGCGCGGACTCGACGAGTTCGGGCAGGTCCTCCGCGTCGGGGCGGTTGAGCGCGATGAGCTGCGCGCCGTTGCGATACACGCCGGCGTTCCAGCGCGGGTCGCGGCGGCGGTCGGTCTCGACGGGCGCCCAGCTTCCCTCGGTGCTCTCGGGTTTCCACTCGCCGGCAAATGCCATCGCGGGCGGTGCCAGGTGCGCGCCGCCGAGCACGATGAGCCGCTGCACCATCGGCAGCAGCACGAAGCCTTCGCCGAGTGAACTCCACTCGTCCTCCGGCAGCGTCGAGCAGGCAAAGACATAGCCGTTGCCGACCCGCTTGCCGGTGAGAAACGGCTGCCCGTCGGCAAACGCGCCATGCACGTGCGCCGCGCCAGTCGTCGCGCGCGGGACCTGTCGTTGCAACACGGCGAGCCGCGCGAGCGGGAGCGATGTGCCGGAATCGGTGCGCGCGAGCGGGCCGTCGAGATCATCCCATGCGGTGACTCGCAGCGGATCCTTTCCCGCCTTCTCAATCTCGCTCCACGTGATGCCGAGCGGGCCGGTCGTGCTTTCATTTTTTCCCGGCGGCAGCGCGAGCAGCACCCCGCCGTCATTCACGAATTGCTCCAGCGCCTTCGCCTCTGCCTCGTCCGGCGCTGCGCCCTGCCAGACGACGAGCGCCGTGTCTTTCCACTTCGTGTTCGCCGCACGAGCAGTCGGAAGGATTTCCGCCGTGCGGTCGAGCCGCGTCGCATCGGGCGCTGCAGCGAAGCGGAAAATCTTCGTCGTCGCCGGCAGCTCGCCGACCACCGTCGTGTGCATCGCGAGCGGCGGACGCGAAACGAAATACGCCGTGTTGTCCGCGAGGTTGTCGTCGGCGGGCAGCTCGAGCTTGCCCCAGCCGCCGCCGGCCTCGGGCTTTTGCGCGTCAAACTTCATCGTCAGCCGCTGCACGGGCGCGGTGAGCTTCACATCGCTCTGGCTCTTTGCGCCGTCGCGCGTGACAAGCAGCGGAAACGTGCCCGTCTTGCCGTTCGTGCGGATTTCAAAACCGAGTGCGAGCTGGCCCTTGCCGGTCTTCACATCGCGCACGCGGAAATCCGCGCTCTTCATCTCGATGGCGAGGTTCGTGCCGCCCGGCGATGACAAGTCGAGCACGCGCATCTGCGTCTCCTGCGGCAGCCCGGCGAAGCGCGCCTGGATGTCCTGCCACTCGGGTGCGTCTGGCCGCCAGTTGCTCGACTGCAAATCGCTCGCGAGCCACACTTCCGCGCTGCCCGGCTTGTTCTTCACGAGGTAATCGAGCGCCGCGCGCAGCATCGCTGGAATGTCCGCTGCCGTGTCCGTCGCTGACGCCATCTGCATCGCGCCGAGCGATGCGGTGTCGGCGATTTCGAGCGGCTGGCGCAGCACATTTTCGATGAGCACAAAGCGGCTGCCCGCGCTCTGCTTCGCCGCCTGCGAGAGCAGCGCGATGGCGTGCTCGCGTTTCGTCTCCTGCGAATCCGGCGCGCGTCCTTCCATGCTCGCCGAGCGGTCGAGCAGCACGAGCACGACCTCCGGCGCACCGCCCGCGGCCTTGCCGATCCAGCCGCCCGTGATCGGCCGCGCCATCGCCCACACGAGGAAAAGAATCACCAGCGCGCGGAACAGCAGCAGCAGATATTGCCGGATTTTCGCGCGCCGCGTCGCCGCCTTGTTCGCCTTCAGCAGGAACATCATCGCGCCCCAATGCACCGTGCGGTAGCGCAACCGATTCAGCAGATGGATGATGATCGGCAGCAGCACCGCCGGCAGCGCCCACAGCATCCATGGCTGGAGATAGCTCATCGTCCCCCTTTCTTCGAGTGGCGGATGCGCGCGAGCAGGAAATTCGTCAGCAATCCCTCGAACGACTGGTCCAGATACGTGAGGTGGTAGTCCACGTTGAACTGCTGGCAGCCGTGCCGGATCGCCGTCAGGTAGTCCTGCACCGCATCGCGATACGCATCGCGCACGATGCTGGGATCCGTGATGAGGTCCGCGCCGGTCTCGAGGTCCACGAAGCGCACCGGGCGCGTGAAGTCGAAGTCGAACTCCTGCCGATCGAGCAGGTGAAAGACGGCGACGTCGTGTTTGTAAAAGCGCAGGTGCTTGATGCAGTCGAGCAGCGGCGGCGGGTCGGTGAAAAGGTCGCTGATGATCACCACGAGCGCGCGTTGCCGAATGCGCTCCGCGAAGTCATGCAGCGTCTGCACGATGTTCGATTCGCCCGTCGGCTTTGCCTCCGCGAGCGTCTGGTAGAGCTGCCGCAAATGCGACGGCGTGTGCCGCGGCGGGAGGTCCACCGTCTTCTCCGCAAAGCACGTGAGCCCCACTGAGTCGCCCTGATGCACCAGCATGTGTGCGATGGTCGCTGCGAGTTTGCGCGCGTAGTCGAAGCGCGTGCCGCCCTCCGGCGTGCTCGTGAATTTCATCGAGGCGCTCGTATCCACGACGAGGTAGCAGCGCAGGTTCGTGTCCGCCTCGAATTCACGGATGAAAAATTTGTCCGTCCGCGCAAACACGCGCCAATCGAGGAACTTGATGTCATCCCCCGGCGCATACTTCCGGTATTCCGCAAACTCCACGCTCGCCCCGCGCGTCGCCGAACGATGCAGCCCGTTCACCGAGCCGAGCATCGGATTACGCACATTCAGGATCAGCCGCGAAAGGCGCCCGATGACGCCTTGGTCGAGGAAGTCGAGGTTGTGCGGGTCAGCGGGCATCGTGTTTAGAAAATGCGAGCATCCATCGTTGAGAAGACAGGTGTTGATCGACGCGAAGGCTCATTGCGCTAAACCCAGTGAGCCATCAACGCAGTTGATCTGCACCGGGAGACCCTTTTCGAGGCAAAGGTGTGCGACCGCGAGTTCATATGCCGGTCGCTTGTCCAAATCTGCCGGATAGACATCTTTGAACCCGTTTATCTTGCGCAGACGTGCTGCGAGATCGGCTGTGCTGAGTCCGCCAATTTTTCTCCGGACCCCTGCGAGCACCTCCGGCGAGTAAGGCGCTTCGACCAGCTTCAGGGCTTCGGGCTTTGTGAATCGGAACGGACGATCCTTTCCTACGAGCGCGGCCGTCTCTGCGACCTTATAACGGTTCTCCCACTTTTGGAATCCTCGTTCTTTCGCCAGTGCATCCAGCAGCGCTTGACCGCTCGTCACGATCACGCGTTTGGAATGATCGGGATATTCAATCGTCACGAGCGTCAGCCTTGTCGAAGTGGAGTTGTTGCGTATCGCCAGTGTGAAGTTGTCCTGTGCGTCCGCTCGTTTTGGGAACATCGCAAGACAAGCCAGGCCGAACAGCGCCGTGATGTGCGTCACGCTCGTCATCCGCTATTTCCTACGCTTCCGTCTCTTTGATCACCCGCCGGATGATCTCCGCGCTGTCGATGCCTTCGCTCTCGGCGTGGAAATTCACGAGGATGCGGTGCTGCAGCACGGGCTCGGCGACGGCGAGGAGGTCTTCGAGGCGCGCGAGGTAGCTGCCGTAGAGGACGGCGCGCGCCTTTGCGCCGAGCACGAGATACTGCACGGCGCGCGGGCCGGGCCCCCACATCACGAATTTCTTCACCCAGTCCGGCGCCTCCGCTCCGCCGGGGCGGCATTTGCGCACGAGTTTCACGGCGTATTCATAGACGTGATCCGGCACGGGCACGCGGCGCACGATGTCCTGGTATTTCAAAATCTCCTCGGCGCCGACGAGCTTCGCGAGCGTGGCCGTCGCCGAGCCCGTCGTGGTCTTTGCGATTTGCAGTTCCTCCTCGGCGCTCGGGTAGCCGACGTTGATGAGGAACATGAAGCGGTCGAGCTGCGCCTCGGGCAGCGGGTAGGTGCCTTCCTGTTCGATGGGGTTTTGCGTGGCGAGGACGAAGAACGGCTTATCGAGGCGGAAGTGGTGCTTGCCGGAGTTCACGACTTGCTCCTGCATCGCCTGCAGGAGCGCGGCCTGCGTCTTCGGCGGCGTGCGGTTGATTTCGTCCGCGAGGACGATGTTTGCAAAAATCGGCCCTTTCACGAACTCGAACGCGCGGCGTCCGGCGGTCTCCGTCTCCTGCAGAATCTCCGTGCCCGTGATGTCGCTCGGCATGAGGTCGGGCGTGAACTGGATGCGGCTGAAGGAAAGCGACATCAGGTCCGCGACCGAATGAATGAGCAGCGTCTTCGCCAGCCCCGGCACGCCCATGAGCAGCGCATGGCCCCGTGCAAACACGCAAGTGAGGAGCTGCTCAATCACGCGGTCCTGGCCGATGATGACCTTCGCGAGCTCGACGCGGACTTTGCCGTAAAGCTCGCGAAGTTGATCAATGGCGACGACGTCGGCTTCGTTCGCGGTGTTCGGTGCGGGTGGCGTGGTAGTTGCGGTGCTCATTCGTGATGCCTAGAGGTGAGGGGTTGGCGCTTTGGGACAGACGTTTCCGGAGAAATGTTGACGCTGGATTTAAAACGCGCGGGAGGTTGTAGAGGAACGCCATGCGCGGCGAGTGAAAACGGGAGGGAACCTGTAAAAGATTTGTGAGCTCGGAATGGGGGGCGAGCAGGAGAACGGGAGCGCACGCTTCCAGTTGCCCTCGTGCTCTGAAGCACAAGCCTAGTTCGCCAGTTTCTGCTGCGCGGCCAGCGCGGCTGCGGCCTTTGCTTTTGCCTCCTCGGCGCGGCGCGCGATTTCCTCGGGTGAGGGGAGCGACATGAGCACCTCGGCGGGGATGTCGCCGGCACTTGCGAGTTTCACGAGGCACTTCTGCCGCTCGGCGAGCGCTTTGTCCGAGTCGCGTTCCTTGCTGAAACGGCTCTTCGCCTTGATCGCGCGCTCACGAAGCATCGAATACACGTCGCCGCCAAGCAGCGCGGAGATGTCGATCTTCATCTTCTCGCGGTTGAGGTCCGCCGCGCTCACCACGTCGCCATTGATGGGGCCGGCCTTGTATTTCGGGAACATGATCGCGGCTTCGGGACACACGCGCGAGCACGCGGGGCAGTTCGTTTTGCAGTTGTCGTTGTTCTGCACCTCGATTCGGCTCGCGTCGTCCACGCCATACACGCCGAAGAGGCAGAACGAGAGGCACTGCATGCAGTTCGTGCAGCGGTCGTAGTCAATCACCGGGAACCATGGCTTCCACGCACCGTGCTGCGCCGCACCTGCCGCCGTGCGCTCCTCCTCGACGAGCGCGGTCACTGCTGCGACGTCGCGGTTCGTGATGTCGTGAAAGCGCACGTTGACTGCGCCCGATGCATCGTCCGCGCTCGGCGCGCCGTCGGAGAATTTCCCGAGGACCACGAGAGAACCGTTGCCCTGCGGCGCGACCTTTCCGCCTGCCGTCGTGCGTGTGACGGCGTAGCCTTTCTCGAGCAGCGCGCTCATCGCGGCGAAGGAATCATCGAGCGGAGTTGCGCCGTCGCCTTCGTAGAGGACGACGCGCAGGGTGGGTTCGGATTGGATGCTCATCTTGTTCTCAGTCTGCTACCGGACAAATTGTTCCCGAGCGACTCCGCTTTGACGTATGATGGAGAGCAGCGTGCCTGTCCGCACCACGCGGTGATTTTGCACTGGCACCGTTGTTGCGCCGGACGGGGTGAGTTTCTGCATGATAATATGGCTGCCGCGCTGGCGGACGATTTGAAAACCCTCGGCTTCGAGAATCCGGCACACCTCGTTGCCGGAGAACACGCCGAGCTTAGGCATATGCCGCCTCGAAGCGCGTGATGAAAACTTCGGGGTGGTAGCGGCGTTCAATTTCCTCCGCGGGAGCCGCTTCGAGGAAAAGCTCCACGGCTTCCTTCAAATTGGCTTTTGCCTCCTCGACCGTGGCACCCTGGCTCGCGACATCAAGCTCTGGGCACAGCGCAACATAACCGTCGTCCTCGCGTTCGAGCAGCGCCGTGAGCTGGAGCATTTTCATGGAGCGACAGTGCCCTCCGTAGCCGTGTTCGGCAACGGCGATTTCGTTGGCAGATTCGGCAAAAGATCCTCCCCCGCGAGCCGCGCGAAGACTTCGTCCGCGGTCAGCGTGCGCATGTTCAGCACCTCGGTTTTGTCGGCGGCGAGGTCGGCGCTGCATTGGTGAAAGAGTCCCTTCACCGCGCGGGGAAAGCATGCGGCGATTTTCACCGCGCCACTCGATGCGAGCTGCTTGAGTGCGGGGTCCTTTCGCGCGGACATCTCGCAGAGGTCGGCCACGGCATCGAATGCGACGCCGCTCTCGCACAGCCGCCGGAGCACTGCTTCCTTCACGTCCTTCGGCACGACCTGCGCGTATTGGCAGTGGCAGTAGAGAATCGCGGGCTTGTCCATGAATCAGGCCGTCACCGTATCGCGGTGCGTCGGCTGCGGCTTGCCGGGGCGGAAAAACTCGAGGTGCTCGAGCTGAGCGGAAAACTCGGGGCCGTTGAGCGCGGCGATTGTCTCGCGCACGGCGTCGCGGATGGCCTCGGGCGCGGCTTCGGCGCGGCAGTTGATGATGAGCTGCCCGCTCTCGACCGGCTCCTCGAGCGTGAGCGAAAGCTCGGGGACGAAATCTGTGCGCACGAGATTGATCACCGCGATGTCGCCGAGGCCGCTGTCGGGATTCAGCGTCATTTTCAGATGCGCGATCTCCGCGCCCGCGAGTCGCTGCTGGATGCCGCTGGCGATGGTCTTCAGCGTGGCGTCGGAATCAAAACCGCCCAGCGCGGCGAGCTGCACGGTCGCATTCAGCCAGCCGAGCAGCGCCTCGCCCTCGGCGTAGAGGTCGTAGTCCACCTCCATCGTCGCGCGCTGGCTTTGCTCGCCGGTCGCGAGACGCTCGAACCACGGAGCGAGCCCTTCGTTTTTCCTCACACTGATTGCGAGGATTTCCGCATGCGGGAATTCCGCCGCGAACCGCTCTCGCAGCCTGTCGATGCGCGCCGCATCGAGCAGGTCGGTCTTGGTGATGACGATGATGTCCGCCTCCTCGAGCTGCTTGCGATAGATGTAGGTGACCTTTTCGGAAAAGCGGCCGCCTTCCGCGAGGCCGAGGAAACGTTCGGCGCGGATGGGGTCCACGAGCACGCTCAGCGGCGCGATGGTGAACGCATCGCCGTAGATGCGCCGCAGCGGATAGGTGACCGTCGCGACGAGGTCCGTGCAGCTCCCGACCGGCTCGGCGATGAACACATCGGGCCGCGTCGAATCGGTCAGCTTGCGCGCGGCGTCGGTGAGCGTGTTGAAGCGACAGCAGAAACAGCCGCCCGTGATTTCCTCCGTCGCGAAGCCGTGCGAGCGCAGCATCGCCGTGTCCACGAGCTCGCTGCCCTGGTCGTTCGTGATGAGCCCGACGCGCAGGCCCTGCGATGCGAAGTGCTTTGCCACGGCTGCGACCGCCGTCGTTTTCCCGGCGCCGAGGAAGCCGCCGATCATCACATACCGTGATTTTGAATTTTGAATTTTGGATTCTGAATTGGGCGTCACGGGGCTTCGTCGGCTTTCTGTTTTTCGAGAATCTTGTCGATCGTGGTGTCCAGCATCGCGCGGTATTCGTCGAGCACGACGCACTTATCATCCGGCTCGCCGTCCACTTCATAGAGCCAACCGCCCGCATACGGCTCTTTTCCGACGAGCTCCACTTTCGCGGCGAGCGACGGATTGCTGCCGGCGAACGTGCCGCGCACGCACGCGTAGATGTCGCTGATGGCCTTGAAGCCCTCGATACTCCCGACGATGTCGCCGCCCGCGACCGCGTCGCCCGCATTCTTTTCAAACCGCACCTCGACGATCTCGCCGAGCATCCGTGTCGCGAACTTCGTGAAGCCCACCCGCAGCCGCGCTCCGCCCATCCGCGCGATCCAGAAATGGGACGGACTGTAGAGACAGTCCACCGGCAGGTGCGTGACGAAGTTGCTGCGTTTGTAGAATGAAGTCGCGGGTGCGCTCATCGGGCCGCGGAACATCGGGGATTGCCCCGCGCGGCGCGAGTGGAATGTGGGGCCGATCCAGAAATGCGACGGGCTGTAGAGACAGTCCACCGGCAGGTGCGTGACGAAGTTGCTGCGTTTGTAGAATGAAGTCGCGGGTGCGCTCATCGGGCCGCGGAACATCGGGGATTGCCCCGCGCGGCGCGAGTGGAATGTGAACCCTCGCTTGCTCCGCGTGCGTCTCGGTGCTTGTCACGCATCGCATGCCGGCAAATCGTCGGCACCGACTGCCGTGCTCTACTTCGACCACAATGCCACCCATCCAATCTCCGAGACGGCAAAGCGCGTCTGGCTGGAGGCGGTGGAGAAATTCGCAGCGAACGCCTCGTCACCGCACCGGCTCGGGCAGCGGGCGGAGGCAGCGCTCCACGATGCGCGCGAGCGGCTGGCGACATTGCTCGGCTGCAGCGCGGACGAGATCGTCTTCACAAGCGGTGCGACTGAGTCGGCGAACATGGTGCTCGCGCAATTCGACTCGGTGGCGGTCTCCGCGGTGGAGCATCCGTGTGTGATGGAGCCAGTGCGCGGGAAAGCAGCCCGCGTCCTTCCGGTGTCGGCGACCGGGGTCGTTGAGCCGCTGCGTTTCGAGGGTGAAAAGCCGCAGCTCGCGGTGCTGATGGCGGCGAACAATGAGACGGGCGTGCTGCAGCCTTGGATCGAGGCGCTGGCGGCTTGCCGCGGGAATGGCGTGAAATTTTTCTGCGACGCGGCGCAGTGGGTCGGGCGGATGCCGGCGAACGGGCTCGGTGCGTGTGATTTCGTCAGCGGCTGCGCGCACAAGTTCGGCGGTCCGCAGGGTGTCGGCTTTTTGAAATGCCCGGCGAACTTTCCTCCGCTGCTCCGTGGTGGTCCGCAGGAGGAGGGGCGCCGCGCCGGGACGGAAAACCTCGCCGGCATCCTCGCGATGGTTGCGGCACTCGAGGAGCGGGAGGCGGCGATTCGTGGCGGCGCGCTGCGCGAGCGGATGAAGTGGCGCGACGAATTCGAGCGTGACCTCGTCGCGGCGCTGCCAGGCGCGCGGGTGCTCGGTGCGGGAGCGGAGCGGTTGTGGAATACTGTCGCGGTGATCATGCCGGAGGCTCCCGATTGCCGGCGCCGCTGGGTGGTCGTGATGGACCGGCTCGGCTTCGCTGTTTCGACCGGCTCGGCGTGTGCGAGCGGAAAGGAAAAGCCGTCGCATGTCCTGACGGCGATGGGAGTGCCGCCGACGGACGCAGGGCGCGCGCTGCGTTTCAGCGCGGGGTGGGGGACAACGCGCGACGACTGGCCTGCATTGCTCGGAGGCGTGAAAGCTGCCGCGGCTGAGATGCGTGCGGGCAGGTGACGGCGGATGACCGACGGGGTTTCCGGGGTGCGCCTATCCTTTCAAGAGTGCGCAGACTTCTGCGTGAAGATCGCGGGCGAGCGTTTTCCGGTCGCCATTGCGGAGCGATGACGGCCCAAAGTGGATGTCGAGCGTGATGCTGCGTTTGCCGAGGAGGTTCAGCAGATGCGGGCCGAAGGCCATGTCGCGCCAGTAGGCGATTTCGTCCGGCACGGAGCCGCCGTCGTCGAGCGTGTAGCGGAGCGCGCAGGCGGTGACGGGGCAGTGCAGGGCGACGACTGGCTCGAAGAGGGAGCTGCGGAATGGGAGAGGCTCTTCGTGGCCCGTGCTCGTCCCCTCGGGGAAAAGCACAAGCGGCACTCCGGCGTCGAGGTGCCCGCGCATTTCATCCGCCACGCCGGCGACTGCGCCGCGGCGCTCGCGGTCCACGAAGATCGCGGAGCCGAGTTTTGCGAAGAGGCCGAACAGCGGCCAGTCGGCGACCTCCTTCTTTGCGACGAAAGTGCATGGCGTGGCCGCGCCGAGCGCGAGGATGTCGAGGTAGCTCACGTGGTTCGACACGATGAGGCCGCTCTGCGGGGGGGCGCCATGGATGCGGATGTGCATGCCGAGCCACTTTGCATGCCGCCTCGCAGCCTGCTGCAGCCAGACGATGCGATCCCGGAGGCTATGCGACGCCCTGCCGAGGACAAATTCGCCGAGGCACGCGGCGGTGACGGGGGGGAGCAGCAGCGAGCGCATCACGGTGCGCGCGGCACCGGCCAGTGCGCCCATTTATGAAAGGAAGCGCGCGGATGCCGCGGCGGGCATCGAGGTGAGATCGATCATGGTGAGGAAATCGATCGTTCCGAACTCGCGGTCAAGCGCGGGCTCGCTGCAGATGCGCGCGCCGACGGTCAGATAGGTGCGGAGCAGCCGCGGGGGCTTCGGGCAGTCCGCGAGCGGGGCCGCCTCGGGCAGCGCAAAGTCGCGGTGCGGCGAAGTGCGGAACGGTTCGGCGGCGAGGAAATCAGGCACGAACTGCGCGTGCATGGCCCGGCCGAGCGCGGGATCCTGTGAAGTCAGCGAGCTGCAGCCGATGAGGTAGCGGCACCCGCGTTCGCGGGCATAGGCGGCGATGCCGCGCCACAGGAGGTCGAGCACCGCACCGCGGCGGTGATCCTGGTGAATGCAGGCGCGGCCGAGCTCAACAATCTCGCTGCGGTATGGCTCGAACGGCGTGAAGTCGAACTCCTGCGCGCTGTAATAGCCACTCTCGGCGGCGGCCATCCGGCCTGTCTGGAGCCGGTAGGTGCCGACGATCTTCCCCGTCGCAACGTGCTCGATGACGAGGTGATCGCAGACAGTGTCGAAGCGGTCTGCATCGAGCCGGTTCTGCCAGCTCTCGCTGAGGCCCTCCCGGAGCTCGACGTTGAAGACCTCGAAGCGGAGCTGCTGCGCCGCGCGGATGTCCTCGGCGGACTCTGCCAGCCGGGTGCGGTATGTGGTCCGGGGCTGCACGACCGGTGTGGAGGCCGCGGGAGAAAAAAGCGATCGCAGGGCGGTTTCCGGCTGGGCGTGCGGTTGTGGGACGGCGGCGGCGGAGTTCATGTGGAGCGGAGTCCCGCAAGCTACGGCCGCCAATGGTCGTGATAAAGTCACGAAGGGGTGACTTCTCCCAGTCGAACAGGTGAAGAAAATCGACGCAGGCGACCGCTGTCAGCGGCTGCCCTGGAGCATGCTCCCGAATGCGCCCTGGCCTTCCCAGCTCGCGGGCTTGTTCCACGGGATGCTGGAAACCTGCTCATCCTTCGGCTTGCTTTCCGTCGTGGCGCATCCGGTGAAGCCGGCAGCCACGAGGAGAAGGAAAAAACGAAGCAGTGTGCGCATGGCGAAGACTCCGATTTATTGTGGAAGAGGAGGAACGATGCTGCTCGAGGGAGCGGTTGTGGCGGGCGCCGGCGTGTTGCCAGCGGCCGGGGGCTCTTCACGCACTTTGTCATCACCCGTGAAGACGACTTCGTCGCCCGGCTGCACGTAGGTTCCGCGGACGAATGTCGCGCTGAGGATGTCGGCAACGGACTGGGTGCGCTCCACGTTGATGATTTTCACCTTGCCAATGGCCTGCCCGCCGCGGGCGACGACCATGATCTTGTTCGAGGCGGCGCCCTGACGATCCCCGATGCTCAGCACGCAGAAGCCCCAGCCGGGATTCACGGCGAGCACGCGTCCGCTGATGCCCTTCTGCATGATGTTGTCCGTGTAGCGCTTGATGTGCGACCTCTGCTGGCTGATGGTCGACTCGTTCTCCTTCCGCTGGGCGGTCAGCGTCTCGACGCTGGTCGTGAGCTCCAGCTTCTCCTTCTCGAGGGTCTGAACCTTTCCCTCAAGATCCGTGATCTTGGTTTTCATGTCGTCGATGGTTTTCTTCAGATCGTCGGGATTGCCTCCTTGAAGCACGTCCGCCAGCTGTTTCTTGATCGCCGTGAGCTGCGTCTCCGCGTCCATAAGCTTCGTGGTCGCCGTCGTGAGATCGGCTTTCGTCTTGTCCAGCTCCATCTTGGTCGCCGCGAGCTGCATCTCGGTTTCCGCGAGCTTCGCCTTGGTTGCGGCGAGTTCATCCTCCGTGGCCTTCAGTTTTTCCTCCGTCTTCTTGAGCTTCGCCCGCGTGGCGAGGAGGTCTTCGTGCTCAGCCTTCGCGGATGCCTGCAGCTTTTCGACCAGCTCCTTGCTCTGGAATCCGAAGAAGGTTGCTCCCAACGCGACGAGGAGCGTCAGGATGGAAAAAATTTTCGCCATAGAATTTCGATGAGGTGGTTGGGTGGGTGCTGGGAGATGTGACAAACGCGGCACGTTGGTTGCAATTCCAAAACGCCGCGAGACGTTGCTTTTATGCGGGGGAGTTTTTCGTTGGCAAGGGCTTTCACAAAGATTCCTGCGTTTTCATTTTGTCACCGGCCCGACGCCGTGCTTACGTCCGCGCTCCGTCAGGGGCCATGGATTGAAGGCTGGCGAACCCCGCCAGGGCCGGAAGGCAGCAACGGCAGCCTGCCCTTCCTTGTCGTGGTTCCCTGGCGGACTTTCTTTTTCCGGCGCGGAGATTTTTATCAGCCGGGCGAATCGCGGCGCGGTTTCCGCTTTCCCTCACGCCGCGAGTTGTCGCAGTTTCCCCGCTCATGCTTCGCCGAGGCTCCCTGATATATGCACTGCTGGTTTTTCTCGCTGGTGCTTCGCTCATCCGCGAGGCCGCACTCGGCAGGCTGGCCCGCTTCGATGAGAAATGGTGGTCGTTCATCACCCGCCTCGGCACCCCGAAGACGACGGCGGCGAAGCTCACGCTCGTGGAAATCACCGGCGACACGCTCTCCAAGCACCCGTGGCCGTGGGGCCCGGATGACTTCGCGCTGTTCTTCCATGCGGTGCTGCCGTTCCAGCCCGCGGTGCTCGCGGTGGAGCCGGCGCTGCATTTCGAGAGAGCCGCTGCCTCCGAGGACGATCCGGTCTTTGCAAAGATGCTGCACGACCACGTGCTCCGCAGCCCGAAGCTCGTCCTCGGCGGCACGCTCGGGTTCGCGCCGGACTCGGAGGCGGTGCCGGAGCTTCAGCCCATGCCGGTGCTGCGGAAAGTGCGCGGCGACCTCGCGCGCGTTCCGGAATTCACTGCCGTCGAGTCTTGGGCGGATGAGCAACTGCGCCTCACGACGCAGCCCGGCTGGACGAATGTCCCGGAGAACTCCGGCCCGCGCGGATGGTGCCCGCTCGTGCTCCGCTACCGCGGCCAGCCGGTGCCCACGATGGTGCTTCAGCTCGCGATGCATTTGGAAAAAGTCACGCTCGACGAGGTGGAAGTCGTCCTCGGCTCGCACATCACCGTGGGCAAAGCCCGCACGCTGCCGATTGACGATTCCGGCCGCATGCTCCTGAACCCCGGCGCCGATTTCCCCCGCGTGTCCTACGACGACCTGCTCCTCGCCCGCGAGCAGATTGACCGCAAGGAACCGCCGGTGCAGCCGGCGGAGCTCTTCGCCGGCCGTATCGTGCTCCTCG
Organism: Chthoniobacteraceae bacterium; assembly: GCA_044221035.1. GTDB lineage: Bacteria > Verrucomicrobiota > Verrucomicrobiia > Chthoniobacterales > Chthoniobacteraceae > SXWH01. Next base: position 50,944 of record JBGAPU010000015.1, read on the forward strand.
CGCGCACGGACACCGACGCGCGCCGCATCGCCCTGCCCGGCGGCCGCATGGTGACGCCCGGCGAATTCATCGGCACCGCATTTGCCAGCGTCGAGGCCGGCACGTTTCCGCGCCGCATCGGCAGTTGGTTCGACTGGATGCTCGTCGGCATCGCGGCGGTCGCCGCACTCTGGATTCGGAAATGGAGGCCCGTGCTCTGCCTCGTGATCACGCTCGCGCTTCTCGGCTGCTGCGCCGGCGGCGCCCTGTGGGCATTTCACAGCGGCCAGGTGCTCCTGCCCGCGCTGCTGCCGCTCGGCCTCGCCGTGTGGGTGCTGCTGCTCCGGCTCGTCGCGCGGCGGATTGAGAAAATCATCGCATTCTAGCGGCGCGGCCCCACTGTCCCGCCCATCGTTCACGCGGAGCCATGCAGCCGTTCTTCTTCACAAACCTCACCGGCGCCCTCGAAATCGGATCGAACTGCTACTCCATCGAGACTGGCGGCCGCCGCATCATCCTCGATGCGGGCTATCATCCGAAGAAGACCGGCACCGAAGGGCTCCCGCGCCTCGACCTGCTGAAGGACGACTCCGCGGATGCCATCGTCCTTTCGCACGCGCACCAGGACCACATCGGCTCGCTGCCGGTGGTGATGCGCCGGCATCCGCGTGCGCCTGTGCTCATGACGGAGGCCACGAAGCAGCTCGGCGAGATCATGCTGCACAACTCGGTGAATGTGATGTTCGCCGAGCAGGCGGCGGGCTCCGATGCACCGCCGCTTTTCTCGCACCGCGAGGTGGACTCCGGTGTGCGCCGCTGGGTGGCGCGGCCGCTCGGGCAGAAGTTTGACCTGCACGGCGAGCGCGTCGGCCCGGCGGAGGCGGCGGACGTCACGGTCGAGTTTTCCGACGCGGGCCACATCCTCGGCTCCGCGGGCACGCTCATCCGCAGCGGTGGACGCACGCTGTTCTACGCGGGCGACGTGCAGTTTGAGGATCAGAGCATCTCGCAGGCGGCGGCGTTCCCGGAGTTCGCCGGCGAGCCTTGCGACGTGATGATCATGGAGAGCACCTATGGCAGCCGCGCGACGCCGGAGGGTTTCACGCGCGCGGCGGAGACGGAGCGCTTTGCCAAGGCGATCGACGCCGTGTTCGCGCGCGGCGGCTGCGTGCTGCTGCCGCTGTTCGCCCTCGGCAAGACGCAGGAGTTTCTCGCGCTCTTCCACGCGCTGCGCACCCGCGGCCTGCTGCGCCGCGACTGCCCCATCTACATCGGCGGCCTCGGTGCGAAGCTCACGGAAGTCTATGACAAGCTCGCGCGCAAGACGCCGCGCCTCGTGCCGCACCTCGATCTGCTGAACGACGTCGCCCCATTTATCGTCAGCGGACAAAACGCCGCGGACATCCGCCTGCGGCCCGGCCGCATCTTCGCGCTCAGCAGCGGCATGATGGTCGAGAAGACGCTGTCCAACGTCGTCGCCCGGCAGTTCCTCTCGCGCCCGGAGAACGCGATTTTCTTCACCGGCTACGCCGACCCCGAATCTCCCGGCGGCAAGCTGCGCGCCGTCGGCTCTGGCGGAAAAATTTCCCTCGGTGCGGACCACCCGGAGGAGCCGGTGCGCTGCGAAATCGGCGCGTTCAATTTCAGCGCGCACGCCCACCGCGAATGCATCCGCGCCTACGTGAGGCGCGCAAAGCCGCGCAAGCTCATCTTCATCCACGGCGAGCCGGCGTCCTGCGGATGGCTCGCGGCTGCGGCGCGCGAGGACTTGCCGGACACCGAGGTGCTCTCGCCGGAGCCGGGTGTGCGGGTGGAACTGTAGCCGCGCGACAATAAGTCAGCGTGTGATCTTCCGCAGGTATTTTTCCGAGCGCAGGTAGATCGTCCCGTCCGCGATGGCGAAGGATGCGAGCGTGGGCTCCCCGATTTCGTTCTTCGCGATCTGCTCGAACTTCTTGCCGGGCTTCAGCACGAACGTGGTGCCCGTCTCGTTTTGAAAATAGATGCGGCCTTCGGCGGCGACGGGCGATGCGGAGAAGCCGCCGCCGAGTCGCTCGCTCCAATAAACCTCGCCGGTCTTTGCGTCGGCGCACGAGGCGATGCCGTTGTCGGCGACGTAGTAGAGTTCGTCGCCGAGCACGAGCATTGAGGCGCTGTGCGGCACGCCCTTGTTAATCGTCCAAGCGACGTTCGTCTCGGTGGCGTCGCCCTTCGCGCCTTCGGGTTTCACGGCGTAGAGCACGGGCTTGTTGAAGCTGGAACTGACGTAGAGCAGGCCGTGCGCGAACACGGGGCGCGGCACGACCGAGTAGCCGTCGCCGTAGGTGGAGCGCCAGATTTCGTGGCCGTCCTTCGGGTCGTAGCCGCCGACAAATCCGCTGCCGGGGAGAATGATCTGCGTGGCCCCGCCGACGGTGACGGGGAGCGGCGTGGAGAAGGAAAACTGGTTTTTCGCGGCTGAATTGCGCGGCGTCTTCCAGCGCAGCTTGCCCGTCGCGGCGTCGAGCGCGGCGACGAACGGATCGCTGATTCCGTCGCAGCTGAAAACAAGCAGGTCCCCGATGAGCGCAGGCGATGCGCCGGCGCCGTGCTGCGGCGTGTAGGCGGCTTCCTTGTCCTGCTTCCAGATGATCTTGCCGCTGAGGTCGAGCGCCGCCGTGCCCATGTGGCCGAAGTGAACGTAGAGCCGGTCCGCCGTGACGATGGGCGAGGGGCTCGCGAGCGAGTTCTTCTTGTGCATCACGCCCGATGCGACGGAGTCGGGCTTGAAAATCTCGGTGTTCCAGAGGATGCGCCCGTCCTTGGCGTCCACGCACAGCGCGGAGAGTGTGACGTCGCCGCCTTTCTCGCCGAGGGCGGTGGTGAGGTAGAGCTTGCCCTTCGAGAGCACGGGCGACGACCAGCCCTTGCCGGGGATTTCCGTCTTCCACGCGACATGCTGCGTGTCGCTCCACTCGATCGGGACGTTCCTCGCGTCGGAGTGGCCCTGCCCGTCCGGGCCGCGGAACTGCGGCCATTCGTCGGCGGCGTGCGCGACGAATGCGGTGAGGGCGGCTGCGAGCGTGGAGAGGATCGGGGCGGCGTGTTTCATGGGCGGGGACGGTGGTTCGTTGTGTTCCGGTTTCCAAGCCGCATCGCGGGGTTTGCTTTGCGCGAAAATTTCCCCGCCGCACAAACCCGCTCGCCATCCGCACACGCGCCGCTACAACCGCGCGCGATGCTTTCCCTGATCATCCCGCTCTACAACGAGGAGGACAATGTCGCCCCGTTGCAGGACGAGCTTGCCGAGGCGCTGAAGGGGCACGACTACGAGCTCATCCTCGTGGACGACTGCTCGACGGACAAGACGCTTGAGCGCATCAGGCGCGGCCCCGGCGTGCGCGTCATTGAGTTTGAAAAAAACACCGGCCAGAGCGCCGCGATGTATGCGGGCATCATGGCTGCGAAGGGCGACATCCTCGTGACGCTCGACGGCGACATGCAGAACGACCCCGCGGACATCCTGCGCCTGCTCGAAAAGCTGAACGACGGCTTCGACTTCGTCGTCGGCTGGCGCAAGCAGCGGCAGGACAACCTCTCGAAGAAGATCAGCAGCCGCATCGCGAACTTCGTGCGCAGCCGCTTCACGCGCGACGGCATCCACGACACCGGCTGCTCGCTGAAAGTCATGCGCCGCGAGTGCCGCGACGCGCTGTTCCTCTTCCGCGGCATGCACCGCTTCATCCCCGCGCTCGTGAAGGGGCTCGGTTACAAAATCACCGAGCTGCCTGTGAACCACCGCCCGCGCACCGCCGGCGTGAGCAAATACGGCTTCGGCAGCCGCGCGTGGAAGGCCACGTGCGACATGCTCGCCGTGCGCTGGTTCCTTTCCCGCCAGCTCAAGCTGCGCATCCGGCGCGAGTCGTAGAGCCCGCGACGCGCGTCACGGCTTCTCGTGCCGCACGCGGAGATGCGCGAGGTAGATGTTCGCGGCGTTGTTGCCGACTCCCTTCGGCTGCGGGTGTTCGTGCGAGGAATAGTAGCACAGCAGCACCTCGTCGCCCGCGGGCCCGTCGGCGAAGCTCTGATACGCGCAGTCGCCTCCGCTCGGGATGATCCACGGGTTCGACAATCCCTCGGCGGTCACGGTCCACACCTTGCACACGGCGGGAAAGCCGATCGTCTTTTTCTCCGGCAATGCGCGGGCCGCGAGCAGCAGGCCGCCGCCTTTCGTCGTGTGGAGCGCGGGGCCGCCGAAGTTGAACGCATCCGTCGCGAATGCCTTCCATGGTCCGAGCGGAGCCGTGCCGAGCACCACCACGCCGTGCTCGGAATTGCGGATCGCGGCCGCAAGCGTGCCGTCCGGCGTCCACGCCACGTCCGCCTCATGTCCCCAGCCGCTGCCGCCCGCCTGCCCCAGCGCGCTCGTGGGGCCTTCGCCGTAGGTGTTCAGCGCCTTGAATTTCACCCCGTCCTCCGAGCGGTAGAGGATGAGGCCGAACGTGCCGCCGCCCTTCTCCTTGATGCCGCAGCGCGCGAGGCTGTAGAAGGCGCCGTCCGGCCCCTTGCGGATGCGGAAAAGCCAGCGGCGCTGCGAGGTGAACACAAGCCCGCTGCCCGCCTTCGGCTCGACGAACTCCGCCTCCAGCTCGCGCGGCTCGCTCCACGTCACGCCGTCGGCGGACTGCGAGTAGAAGTCCTCCTTCGAGTGAAAGACCACCTGCACCCTGCCGTGGTTGTCGAAGACGAGCGGGTCGCGGCAGTCGTGCTCGCGAGTGAACTCCGCGACCTTGTCCCACTTCTTCAAATCATCCGCGCGGGAGCGGATCACCGCAATCTTCGCCGATGCAGCCTGGTGCGAGTCCGCGCTGCGGAAAGTGACGTAGTAGAAGTCGCCGACCCGCGCGATGCCGGGGAAGCCGTTGTGCCTCCCGTCGCTCCAGATCGTCTGCACCCACGCGCTCTGCACCTGCGCCTTTGGAAAGGGCGCGATCTCAGCGGTGGCGGCGCGGGCGGGGGCGAGTGCGACGAGCGGGCAGAGCGATGCGGCGAGGAGGAGTATCGGCCAGCGAGGGAAGGGGATCATGGCTGCGGGATTTCCGCCTTTCTGATCCGCTTCGCGGCGGAATGCGAGGTTGATTCAGCGGGCCGCATGCGAACTCCCGTCGGGCGCCAGCGCGAACATCCTCGCCACCCGCGGCGCCGCGTGCTTAATCCCGCCCGCATGGAACCGTTCAGCCTCGGGGGCGATCCCCGCATTCCCGGCCCGGTCACCGCCCCCTTTGCAGGATGCGGCGCGGGCGCGATCCCCGTTTGCCGGTGAGCAGCGAAGCCGCGCACAAGGATGCCGAGGAGGCGCTGCGCGTCAGCGAGGCGCGCCTCCGTCTCGCGGTCGAGTCGGGAAACGTCGGACTGTGGGACTGGGACTTCGATGCTGGCACCGTCTATTTTTCCCCGGAGTGGAAAAGCCAGATCGGCTACCGCGACGACGAGATCGGCAACGACTTCCGCGAATGGCAGAGCCGCGTGCATCCCGACGATGTCGGGCCCGCCCTGCGGAAGCTCGACGCGTTCCTGAAAAACCCGACGCCGTATCACGAGGTGGAGTTCCGCTTCCGGCACAGGGACGGCGGCTACCGGTGGATCTATGCAAAGGCGAGCCTCGTTCGGGATGCAGGCGGAAAGCCGGTGCGCATGCTCGGCTGCCACATCGACATCACCGACCGCAAACGCTCCGAGGACGAGCTGCGCGTGAACATGGCGCGGCTCCACCTTTCCATGGAGGCCGGCAACGTCGGCCTGTGGGATGCGGACCTCGAATCGGGCAGCGTCTATTATTCGCCGCAGTGGAAGAGCCAGATCGGCTACCGCGACGATGAGATCGGCACCAGCCTTGAGGAATGGCGGAGCCGCATGCATCCCGACGACCTCGGCCCGGCGGAAACGCGATACAAGGAATACCTGCGAAATCCCGTGAGGCCCTACGACATCGAGTTCCGCTTCCGGCACAAGGACGGGAGCTACCGCTGGATTCGCTCGCAGGGGAGCCTCATCCGCAATGCCGACGGCAAGCCCGTCCACATGCTCGGCTGCCACATCGACATCACCGGGCACAAGCGCGCCGAGGAGGAGCTGCACCGGCTTTCGCAGCGGCTGCTGCAGGCGGAGGACGAGGAGCGGCGGCGCATCGCCAAGGAGCTGCACGATGCCACCGCGCAGGATCTTGTCGCCGTCGCAATGAGCCTCGGCACGCTGCTCGAATCCCTCCCGCAGGGCGTCGCGAAGTCGCCCGACATTCTCGCGGACTGCATCGCGCTCGTGGAGAACGCCGCGAACGACATCCGCACTCTCTCCTATGTCCTGCATCCGCCGCGGCTCGACGAGGCCGGCCTCGCGGGCGCGCTCGCGGAATACGCCGCGGGCCTGTCGAACCGCACCGACACCCGCATCACCGTCGAAGCCGCCCGGGACTTCGGGCGGCTGCCGGCCGACACGGAGCTCGCGCTTTTCCGCGTGATGCAGGAGGCGGTGTCGAATGTCCTCCGCCACTCCCGCAGCGGCTCCGCGGTGATCCGCCTCTCGCTTGCGGAGGGGCGTGTCGTCCTGGAAGTCGAGGACTTCGGCCGCGGGCTCGGCGCGGGCGGCGGTCCCGGCGTCGGCATCGCGGGGATGCGCGAGCGCCTCCAGCACCTCGGCGGACGCCTTGAGATTGAATCCGACGCCACCGGCACCATCGTGCGCGCCATCCTTCCGATGCGCGACGCATAGCCAGCCATGAAGCCCCTCACCATCCTCATCGCCGACGACCACGAACTCATCCGCGAGGGCCTGCGCGCGCGCATCGAGAAAGTCCCCGGCTGGCGCGTTTGCGCCGAGGCGGTGAACGGCCGGCAGGCCGTCGAGCTCGCCCGCCAGCTCAGGCCCGACATCGCCGTGCTCGACATCAGCATGCCCGAGCTGAACGGCGTCGAGGCCACGCGGCAGGTCTGCAGGGACTGCCCCGGCACCGGCGTCCTCATCCTCACCATGCAGGAATCCGAGGGCCTCATGCGCGATGTCTTCGCCGCAGGCGCCCGCGGCTTTGTGCTGAAGACCGACACCGCCCGGCTCCTCGTCGCCGCCATCGAGGCGCTGGCGGAGGGCAGGCCCTTCCTCACCGGCAAGGCCGGCGAAGTCGTCCTCGGCGGCTTCCTCGATCCCGCCCGTGCGGCCCGCACCGGCGGGGAAGATGGCCGCCTCAGCCCCCGCGAGCGCGAGATCGCCCAGCTCCTCGCCGAGGGCAGGAACAGCAAGGAAATCGCCGGCACGCTCACGGTGAGCGTGAAGACCGTCGAGGCGCACCGCGCCAACATCATGCGCAAGCTCGGCCTCCGCTCCGTCGCCGAGCTTGTCCGCTACGCCATCCGCGAAAAGCTGATCGAGCCCTGAACGGCCCCGGGCTTCGCCGGTTTGTAGGGATTTTCCCGATGGGGGAGTAGGGAAACCCCCGATTCAGCCCGCCCGGCAGTCGTCGTAACGTAACATTCGGGGTTGGGCGTCGCCCCACGGCGCTCTTCCTCCGCATTTTATTTTTTTATCAGAATGAGCGACGCGCACCCCGCCTCCGTCCCTTCCCAGCCCCCGGCTCCGCCCTTCGAGGTCCACGTGGAGCCGTCTCCCTCCCCCGCCAATGGCGGCGCCTCCCCGCGCGTCCACATCACTATCGGCGCCGGCGGCTTCACCCGGCGCGGACAGGAAATCATCCCGCCCTGCGCCACCCTCGCCGAACTCGAGGAGCGCGCCCACGCATTCCTCGCGGCGTTTGAAGCCGCGTATCAGTCTGCCAGGGCGAGGCTCGCCGCGGGCGGGACCAGCCCGGCCGCCGGCCCCGGCACGCCATGAGTCCCCGGCCTGCGGACTCCCTCTTTTCCGCTCCGCAGAGCCGCCTCCCCGCGTCCCCGCATGGAAACTGACCCCTCCAGCGATGACAGCCGCTCCCGCCGGGGGCACCGCGGACTCCGCTACACGTGCGGGCGGTGCGGCACTGAATACGGCGGGATGCGCGCCCGCTGCCCCTACTGCGGGGAAGGCAACCATCGGCATCCCGTCGTCATCGCCCTGTCCGTCGCAGCCGTCATCGCCGCGATCGCCGTCGTCATCTTCGTCCTGCGCAGGAACCAGCTCGAGAAGCGCGATGAGGCCGTGCGCCCGTTCGAAATGCCCGAGCGCGGCACCGAGCCCATGCGGTGAGCGAGGGCTGTCCTGTGAAAGGCCGCCCGCCATTCCCCGTCGCCGGGCTAAGAAATGCGCCGCCCGGAGGCTCTTGAAAACCGATGAATCCCCCCGGGAACGATGCCCCCGCAGAGCCGGTGCAGCCGCCCTTTTCGCTGAAGAAGGACCCCCCGCCTCCGGCCGCAGCAGCGCCCGCGCGGGATGATGCGCCCGCCCGTCCTGCGGCCGCGCCCGCCCGCCTCCGCTCCCTCGATGCGCTGCGCGGCTTCGACATGTTCTGGATCCTCGGCGCGGGCACCCTCGTGAAGGCCCTCGAAAAGCTCACCGACAACGGCTTCACGCGCTTCCTCTCCGGCCAGCTCCAGCACGTCCAGTGGGAAGGCCTCGTCTTCTACGACCTCATCTTCCCCCTCTTCCTCTTCATCGTCGGCGTCTCCGCCGTCCTCTCGCTCGACCGTGCGCTCGAGCGCGACGGCCCCGTGAAGACCGCCGCGCGCGTCGTCCGCCGCAGCATCCTCCTCTACCTCCTCGGCATCCTCTACACCGGCGGCCTCTCCCAGCGCTGGCCGGAGGTCACCCTCGGCGGCGTCCTACACCGCATCGCCGCCTGCTACCTCTGCTCCGGGCTCCTCTACGTGGGCGTCCACCGCATGTCCGTCGGCAGGCGGTGGAAAGTGCTCGCCGGCTCCGCTGCCGTCCTCCTCGCCGGGTATTGGGCGCTCATGGCCCTCGTCCCTTTCCCGGACATCGAGCTCAGGCCCCCCGCCCGCGGCGAGGCCCCCGCGGCAAACAACGTCGAGGCCGTCGCCGCCCGCATCGGCCTCGCCAGGGCCTTGGACGACCCCGCCGCCGTCGCCGCCGCCGTCCCCGGGCGCATCCACGGCCTCTACGAGGAGCACCGCAACCTCTCCAACTACCTCGACTTCCGCCTCCTCCCCGGCAGGAAGATGGCCGTCTATTACATCAACGAAGGCATCCTCAGCACCCTCCCCTCCATCGCCCTCTGCCTCTTCGGCATGCTCGCCGCCCTCCACCTCCGCGGCCCCGGCGCGCCCGGGTGGAAAGCCGCCGCCCTCCTCGCCGGCGGCGCCCTCCTCATCGCCCTCGGCCTCCTCTGGTCCCCTTCTTTCCCCGTCATCAAGCGCATCTGGTCCTCCTCCTTCTGCCTCATCGCCGGCGGATGCAGCGCCGCCATGCTCGCCGTCTTCCACTGGACCGTGGACGTGCGCGGCTGGTCCCGCTGGTGCACCCCCTTCGTCTGGATCGGCATGAACCCGATCACCCTCTACCTCTCCACGAAATTCATCAGCTACACCAGGAGCGCCGAGATGCTCCTCGGCGGCGACGTGAAGGCATTCCTCGACGGAAAAGCCCGCGGCCTCGGCGACCTCGCCATCGCCCTCGGCGCCCTCGCGCTCGTCTTCCTCCTCGCCTGGTTCCTCCACCGCCGGAAGATCTTCCTCAAAGTCTAGAGGAGGGCGGATGCCGGGCGCGTCATCTCTCGCCACGCCCCGGTTCTGTGGCGCGGGGGGGCGTTTCCGAATTCTGGCGGAGAGTGCGCGCATGCCGGGGAATTCTGCCGCGGGGCGGGGGAAAGGGATGACATTCCACCGCCGCGCGGGGTAAAAGGGCGCGCCATGCTGAAGCCCTCCCTCCTCCTTCTCCCGCTCCTCGCATTCTCCGCCATGGCCGACGACGGCGTGCGCATCGAGAAAAACATCAGCTACCTCGGCGCGGAGCGCGCGGAGAAGGCCGACCTGTATTCGCCCGCGGAACTCGCCCCCGGCCAGCGCTGCCCCGCCGTCGTCATCATCCACGGCGGCGGCTGGAGCGGCGGCGACAAGGGCGCGGCACGCGAGATCAACATCGGCACCACCCTCGCGAAGAACGGCTACGTCGGCCTCAGCATCAATTACCTCCTCGCCCCCAAGGACGGCACCGCGCCCACGTGGCCGCAGAACCTTCACGACTGCAAGAGCGCCGTCCGCTGGCTGCGCGCCAATGCGGAGCGCCTCCACGTGGACCCCGACCGCATCGGCGCCATCGGCGGCTCGGCAGGCGGGCACCTTGCCGCCATGCTCGCCGTCACCGGGCCGGAACTCGACCCGCCCGGCGCGGGCTCCACGCGCCTGCGCTGTGCGGTGGACCTCTACGGCCCCATGCTCTGGTTTGGCACCAAGGACATCGCCATGTTCCGCAAGACACGCGCCGAGGACCCCGACCTTTACCGCGACGCCTCCCCGCTCGCCCATCTCGACAGGAACGACCCGCCCATCCTCATCCTCCACGGCACCGCCGACAAGACCGTCCCCCTCGACGACTCGAAGGCATTCGACGCCGCGCTGGAAAAGGCGGGCATCGAGCACCAGCTCGTCATCGTCGAGGGCGCCCCGCACACCTTCCACCTCCAGCCCAAGGAGCGCGACCTCCGCCCCATCGTCCTCGGCTTCTTCGACAAGCACCTCAAGGCGGCGAAGTAGCTCGGAGTGCGCGTGCCATGCCAGCGGGTCGCCGCGAGCGCGACCACTGAGTGTGGCACGGGAAAGGACGATGCCTCCTTCTTCCCCCTTCGCGCGGCCGCCGGGCGGCGGGCTGCCCTTCAGAACGCGGTGAGATGCGAGTGATCGAAGAACACCAGGTCGAGGCGCGACCGGTCGCGAATCTGCCGGTGGCTGCCGCGGCGGAAGACCAGCAGGCCGTTCCACGAGCCGCTCACCGAATACGCGTGCTCACCGGGGATCAGCGCGAGCCCGCGCGGATGCCGCAGCCCGAGGGAATCCGTGGCGATGGTCCGCTTCACCCTCCGAGTCGCCCCGTCGATCACCAGGATCCGGTGGGAGGAGGTGAAGGTGGCGAGGAACTCGTCATGCTCCGCGTCGTATGCGATGGACTGCCCCTGCGTGCAGTCCCCTTCGCGGGCCGCCACTTCAGCGGCGATGCCCGCCGGGATGCTCCGCGCAAGCAGCGGCGCCGGCAGATAGGTGTCGGATAGATTCGCGACAGTCTGGTCCGCCTCCCGCACCCTGCCCGCAGCCTCCACCGGGGCCTGCCTCGCCTGGATGGCGATGATGCGGTCCAGCGAGTGCCCGGCCACATGCCGCACTTCAAACTCCGCCCTCGATGCCGGCGTGGCGTCGATCAGCCGGCCGGTGGCCAGCTCCACCACCGTGAGGCTCCCGCCCCGGATGTCCGCCTTCCCGCGATAGTCGCCTGGATTGATAGTGCCATAGTTTGCGATGGCCAAATGCCGCCCGTCGCCGAGCAGCGCCATCTCGTGCGGGGAGATCCCGTGGGTGGAGAAGATCTCCATCGGCCGCAGCGTCCTGGCATCCCGGATCACATAGCAGCCGTGGTGCTTCCGCGCGCTGCCGCGCCACGGGCCGGCCGCCACCCGTTCGCTGGTCACGATGGTGCCGCCGCCGGGCAGGAACATGGCGTGCCCGCCAAAGATGAAACCACCGCGGTGCGGAGCCGCCACCCGCACCAGATCCAGGCTCCGCGGATCAAAGCTCAGCAAGTTCAGGTCGTTCATCCCCCCGAACACCGCCAGGCCCGCATCATCGCGCACCGCGATCTGGTGCCCGGTGATCGGCATCAGCGCACGGTCCACGGATTTGCCATCGGCGCTGATGCGGGTGACCAGCGTGACCGGCCCTTTCCAGCCGCGCCCGAGATTCCGCCGCATCCGCGCGTCCTGCAGCGCGGGCAGCCTGCCCGCGAACGCCTTCTCCGGGTGATAGCCGGGCAGCAGCCAGCCGCGGTGGGTTTCGCCGGCGCCGGCTGGTTTCGCCTTGCTGCCCCACCACGCCGCGTCCGCCCATCCCACGCTCCCCGCCGCAGCGGCGGCCAACCCCGCCAGCAGCGACCGCCTCGAAATGGCCGTCGCCTTCGCGCGGGCAAGCGCAGAGGGGCTGACGGAAGCCGCATCGGATGGATTCATGCGTGTTTCAACAGACGGATCAAACGCCCTCCGTCAACAGGATGGGCGGGAGGGAAAAGGGTCGGACGGAGGATCCGGGAAGGCCGGACGCAGGCAAGGGAGGGTGGGAAGATTCAGGCCGGCCGCGCTGGAAATGAGCTCAGGAGTTTCGGATTCGCAGCCACAGTCCGCGAGGTGCAGGGGGAGGCAGACCTCACCGTGATCATGGATGGGGCCGGTGAGGGACGTGAGCTGCTTTGCGGCAACCTTGCCCGGAACACCCTTCCCTGCATCGGAGAAGCCCAACGGGATTCCATCCACCAGCCCAAGGTTGGCGCGCAGCGCCTGCCTTGCCCGCTCTGGAGACTGTCAAAAAATCAAATTAATCGGACGATCTCCTCTTTTCCATTCTCATGCCTAAAAACGAGCTGACCGCCCTCTGCTTGATGCTCTAAGAAAAGATCGTATAACGCCAACGCTTTTCTAACCACTTCTGTAAAAGAGGTTGCCCCGCTTCGCTCGACTATATCGTCAAGTTGTTCACGGACTTTGGCTGGAACTTCAAAGTTCAGTCGGCTTTTTTGCTTTTGGCCTACGCCGCTTGTCATTTAAATAAATCGCTAAATATGATATCGCCTCGACGAGGGCGACACCTAGATAAGGTAGAATGGTTTGTTCTTCTCGCGCCGCGAGATAAAGAATTGCCAGAATGCTGACGAAATGAACGGCAATTTGTGGGCATGCGCGGATAACATTGTTGCCGGTTTGCAGTTCGATAGATATGGGTGAATTGCGCCACTTATCTATCTTCGCGTTGAGTCGTTGTTCAGCTGTGCGTAAAGAGGATTTTTTTTGGTTTTTGCGGGATTTTGAAGACATTTTGAAGCCCACTTATACACAGCGAATGAGCAACTCGTTGATCGTAACACATAGAATCGATTTTGAAGAAAGATGTCATCGCCGTGCGGGTTTGGAATTTTAGTTTGTGAGACAGAGCGTGCTTGCTCAGCGCAGCACTATTCCTTTGAGTGCGTGCAAACAGGCGTGATTGGGTCACGCCTTTTTTCCAATCCCGAGGCATTGAGGAGCTGAGAATTCGATGAAGGGAAAACGGTGGATTCAACTCAGTATCTGAATCCGATCTAAATGTTGCTGGCACCCAAGTGCGAATACCCTGAGTGCCATTCCGACTAGCAGACAACACCGTGCCCTTTTTCTTAACAATAATCTGGGAACGGGTTGAGTTAATTAGCTCACGACGATGCTGGGCATATTCATGTTTGCGCCGCTCCCAGCTTTTGATTTCTTTGAATGCTTCAGAAATCCGCGCTAAGAACAATACATGGTCGGCATAGCGGATACTTGTTCCTATTTGTGCGAATACGTGGTCCAGTCGCGCAATTTGCTCCTCGGAAAAGATTTGCCGATCGCGAATCGATATGGCAACAGCCTGATCAAAGCCGAGGATCTTTGCAAGGGTCTCATCGGTTGCCTTAAGGAGGGAATTGGCGACCCATTCTCTAACGGAGGAAATATTATCCCGCGCCCATTCACAACGTTTCTGCTTCCATTCAACCATCTCAGCAAGATCCCGAGTCGAAAGGCAGATGTCGTGCTGCCGTTCAATATTGCCCCTAAAGAAGCGCTCAGTAATTTCCGTTATTGTGTGCAAAAAATGCGTATGGGCTGCGTTGTGATTACGCAACAATTGCGTGGAACGTGGAAACTCGCAAGTTGTTTTTTTGAGCTCGGCCGAAAGGCGATCGAAGGTCCTGATCGGGCGCTGGAGAAGGGTGCGAAGAGGCGCTGTGGTTTAGCGTCCAGTGGCGCCGGTGGGGGTCGATCGTGCACTCGGTATCGCCGTGCGAGCGCGCTGCGCGCTGCGCCAATGACACACCCCCGATCGGTGGGCGTGTGACTGGAGGATGCGAGGGTCCGGTGGTTTCGCTGCGCTTCCCCAGCGGCTAATTTCCATCAAGCCTCCGGCTCGGGATGCGAAGAAAAAGCCATGCGCCCCGGATGGGGCGCTGGGATACTCGCGGCGCCATGCCCTCCACGCATCTCTCCCTCCATTATCACGTCGTCTTTTCCACGAAGGACCGCGCGCCGCTCATCGCGCCCGCGAACGACGGCCAGACTGGTTAGGGCGTTTGCGTTGAAGGATTCAGCTTCCACTTGGTGCGCAATTCCTCCAGCGCGGAGCGGACTTCGGCGTCAACACCGCGGAGGGTCCGTTTGCGCCCCCCATCGTCCACCGTGCGGGGCAAGGGGAAGCCGAGGCCATGCCGGTCTTCGTCGTGCATATAGACGACGGCGTGCTCCGGATGACCGGGAATCCATGCCTCATATTTGGCGTGCCAGAGTTGGAGATGGATTTCGAGGGCGAAAAGTTCGTCGGCAAGTTCCCGGGGCTGGAGGACGGGTGCAATGCCGCACTTGAAGACATTGTCCGCCTTGAGCCATGCGAGCATCTCCCCGTTCAGCGTGCGCATGGAATGCTCAGTGTAAGTGCGGGCGATGCCGTGCAGCTCGCGCTCCTTTTCGTTCATGGCTGCATGGCAGCGGGCAAGGTTTTCCTCCATGCCGCCGCCAGGCCGAAACTGGTCTTTGTGGTTGGCTTGGAGAAGATCCATCAATCTGTGCAGCACGGCCTTCTGTGCGTGAAAGACGGCCTTGGACGCATCGAGCAGCGACATCAACTGCTGAAGGCGGCCGACCGTCACCGCTTTCGCCGCGCGGCTATCCCGCCGCCAGTCGAGCAGGGCCTTTCCGAAGAAGCCTAGCACGGCGAAGACAGCGCCGACGAGGGCTGTGCCAAGTGTTTCGGTGATTCCGGCAAGCATGAGATGACTGCGGTGGGACACTCCTTATGAGCGCGCCCGGCTCTCTGTTCCAAGGATATTCCACTGCTGCCGCCGATCTATTTCCGCGGGAGATCCGGCACAGGAAAGCGTCGGAGTTGGCGCGTCGCGCGTCTCCCGGCCAGTGGCCGCAGAGGATCGCGCAGGCGGCTTCCATCGCGGTAGTGTCACGGGTCACGGAGCGGAGTTTCCAGAGGAGGTTCTGGACGTGAGGTTCGGCGGTGTGCTTGCCGATGGTTGGAAACCGGGCGAGTTCGGCCTCGGTTTCACACCGGACGAGCGGTTCGAGGATGTCCATCCCGAAGGAGTGGGGGAGGCCGGGTGTTCCCGTCGGGTGGCGCTACTTTTTCCCCCAGAGGTTGCGGAGGACGGCGCAGAGGGTGGTGACGACGGCGCCGACTCGGTTGGGGACTTGCAGCTTCAGGAAGATGCGGCTGTGGACGACGTGGATGGTTCCGGGGGCGAGGTCGAGGATTTCCGCGATCTCGGGGTCGGTCTTGGCGCGGATGTCCCATTCGAGGATTTGCGACTCGCGGGTGCTGAGGATGGGGAGAGCGGCGTGGATCATCGCCGCGGTGATTTCCGGGGGTTCGGGCAGGGGTGAGTTCATGGCGGGTGCTGGAGTTTGGTGTATGCGTTTTTGGTTACATAGGCCTGTATATTGCTGAGAAAACGGAAATCGGTTGTGATGCGGATGTCATGCCGCACGAAGAAAGACAAGCAAAAAGTGTCAAGCCGCCGTTCCCTTGTGGCGAAGGGGCGATGGCCGGCGCAGGGATGGCGGGGAGTGGGCGGAGTGCCGCGGGAAGCCGGCGGAATGGGGCTGAAATCCTGCGGAACGCCGGGGGAGGTCTGCGGGATGGAGCGCGGAGTCTGCGGAGGGGAGCGCCGGGTCTGCGGCGAGTTGCGGGGAGTGGTTCCGGAAATGGAATGGTCTGCCGAAAGGAAAGAATGAGCGAGGCGAATGAAAGGGTGGTCCGTCGCGGAAGTGCGATGGGGTGCGGCGGAGTTCCGGACGTTTGCGCCGGCGAAGGTCTTGGCCGGGACATTCTCGGGAACGACCAGCGCGCCCTGCCGGGAGTCCGTGGGAATCATGCTCTCGTTGGCCGGATTCATCCGATGGTTTGCCGCATTCATGGGCACGAACGCGGCATTCATGGGCACGAATGCGGCGTTCATGGGCATGAATGCGGCGTTCATGGGCATGAATGCGGCGTTCATGGGCACGAATGGGGTAATCATGGACATGAATGCGGCGTTCATGGGCACGAATGCGGCGTTCATGGGCACGAATGCGGTAATCATGGGCACGAATGCGGCATTCATGGGCATGAATGCGGCAATCATGGGCATGAATGCGGCAATCATGGGCACGAACGCGGCATTCATGGGCACGAATGCGGCGTTCATGGGCACGAATGCGGCATTCATGCCCATGAATGCGGCAATCATGGGCACGAATGCGGCAATCATGGGCACGAATGCGGCATTCATGGGCATGAATGCGGTGGCCCAGCGGCTCTCGGGGCGAAGCGGCAGGCGGAAAAGTGCGGAATGCCGGCCATTTCCGCGGATTTTTCGACAATTCCCACGCGCGGTCCCCTGATGGCGGCGAGGCGGCGCATTTCCCGCCCGTGCCGCAGGGGGAGCGGGGAGCGGCGGGCGGCTTCCCTTGTCTCCCGGCCTGCAATGCGCAGGTGCCGAATGCGAATCCCGAAACCAACAACCCAAAACTAGCAACCCCAAACCAATGCCCGCACCGGACACATGGGATCAACCCGGCCAAACTTTTGATTCGGGAGGAACCTGGGACGGGGCGGGCGCAACCAAGAAATCCACTGCCATGCCATACACGAAAGCGATCGTAAACTTCTCCCAATACAAGGACGGTGAACTGGGCGGCGTCGCCCAATACGTCCACGACCAGATGACCGCGAACGCGGCGACCTTTGCCACGCCGCCGGTGACGATGGCGGCGCTGCAGACGCTGGTGACGGATTATTTGACGAAATACGGGGCGAAGGCGAGCCGGTCCACGGCGGACCGCATCGCCTTTGACGCGGCGCGGGAGGCGCTGGAGGACGCGCTGGCCCGGCTGGGCAATTACGTGAACGACCTCGCGCAGGGCGACCCGGCGGTGGTGGAGAAGAGCGGGATCCCGTCCTACGAGACGACGCATGCGGCCGACCCGACCCCGCCGCCCGCGCCGACGAACCTGCGGCTGAAGCGCGGGGCGGTGAGCCGTTCGGTGGTGGCGCGGTGGAAGTCGCAGCGGCCGACGGCGAGCCACGAGGTGCAGATCAACACGGGCAACCCGAACACGGAGGCGGACTGGAATGCCGCGGGGATCTTCCAGGGGCAGCGCGCGGAACTCGCGGACCTGACGATCGGGGCGCACCTGTGGGTGCGCGTGCGCACGGTGGGCCTGCGCGGGGTGATGGGGGATTGGAGCGACCCGGCGGAGGTTATCGTCACCTGATGGTGACGGGTTGAGAGTTGAGGGTTGTGGGTTGAGAGGGGCGGCACCTGCCGTCCTCCCGCTCCGGCCCTCGCTCCCGGCCCGCCATGCTTCCTTCCTCCCAACGCTCAACTCTCAACCCTCAACTCTCAACTCTCAACGATCCCCACCCCATGCCCTTCGACCCTTCTCTTCCTGCACCGAATTCCCCGCTTGTGTCCGCCGAGATGCGCGGGCAGCTCAATGGACTGAAAGAACTCATCGACGCCGGGGCGATCTCGGGAGTCGTCATCGACGGCGTGACCACGCTTCCGCCGGGCGAGGCGGCGACGGTGGTTGCGAGCATCGTTGCGGGGGTGCTGCATCTGAGCTTTGGCATCCCGCAGGGTGCGGCGGGCACGAATGGGACGAACGGCGCGGATGGCGCGCAGGGGCCGCAGGGGCCGATGGGTGCGGTGACGCCGCAGAATCTCGATGACGCGATCGCGACGACGGCGCGGAACCCGAATGCGCTCGGGCCTTTCACCGGCACCTTCAGCGATCCGCCGACGCAGGCGGAGCTGGTGGCGTTTGCGGCGTATGTGGAGGAGATGCGCGGGGATCTGGTGAGGTAGGGGATGAGGAATGACGAATGACGAATGACGAATGACGCGCGCGGCGGGTTCAGGGGGATGAGGCTCGCGTCGCGCGGAGGGGATCTTGGTGGGGATGTGGATTTCAATAAGGCGGGAAAAAAGCTTGCATTGAGTTTGCGGGGGTTTCCACTGCGGCCTCCTCTTATGAACACGATGCGCTTCCTCCTGCTGGCGTTTGCTGCGGTGCTCGGGCTGGGGGGCTCGGGGGTTTCCGCTTCGACTTACAGCTCGGCGGTGTTGTCGGACAATCCGTATGCCTATTACCGGCTGGATGAGACGAGCAACCTGGACCCGGCGGTGGACCAGATGTCGCTGAACAACGGGGCGTATGTGAACGGGCCGACGGTGGCGGTGTCGGGCGCGCTGGTGAACGATGTGGTGAGCACGGCGGTGTCGTTCAACGCGGCGGCGAGCCAGCGTGTGCTGCTGACGACGCTGGGGAATTTCGGGAGCAGCATGACCAGCGGGTTCACGGTGGAGTATTGGCTGAATGACTCGAACTCGACGGCGTATCAGGTGATCCTCGGGTCGGCGAACAGCGGCGGCTACAACACGAACTTCCTCGTGGACATCGCGTATGGATCGCAGGCGGGGCGGCTGCGGCTCTATTACCGCGACGATGCCTACAAGCGCTACGAGGTGAACTTTTACCCGTCGGGCGGGAACGTGAACATCTACGACGGGGCGTGGCACCACATCGTGCATGTGTATGACCCGTCGGCGGCGCTGCTGGCGGACCGGGTGCTCTTCTATGTGGACGGGGTGCGGCAGACGGCGGCGGTGACGCAGGCGGGGGGCGTGCCGGCGTCGTCGAACTTCAACCAGCCGATGACGCTGGGGGCGATGAACCTGCGGGGGACGGTGCAGTATTTCCTGCAGGGGTCGCTGGACGAGGTGGCGCTCTACAAGGGGAAGCTGAGCGCGGCGCGGGTGCTGGCGCATTACCAGGCGGCGACGCCGCAGGGGCAGGGGACGACGCCGCAGACGATCACGTTCCCGGCGATCCCGGCGAAGCAGACGTCGGATGTTCCCTTCACGCTGGCTGCGACGGCGTCGAGCGGGCTGCCGGTGACGTATGCGATCACGGCGGGGAGCAGCTTCGCGGTGCTGTCGGGGAATGTGGTGACGCTGACGGGGACGACGGGCTCGGTGACGATTCAGGCGAGCCAGAACGGGAACGGGACCTACGCGGCGGCGACGCCGGTGAGCCAGACGTTCACGGTGTCGCCGGCGGCGTTTGTGCAGATTTCATCGAGCGTAATCGGCAGCGGATCGGGCGACTACACGCACGGGATTCGTGCGGACGGGACGCTGTGGGCGTGCGGCGCGAATGGGAACGGGACGCTCGGCAACGGAAGCACGACGAAGATCGACATCATCACGCAAGTCGGAACGGTGAAGACGTGGAAGGCGGTCTGCGATGGCGGCGATCATACGGTCGGCATCCGGACGGACGGGACGCTGTGGACCTGGGGATTCAACAGCAGCGGACAGCTCGGCGACGGCACGACCACGCAGAGGACTTCACCGGTGCAGATTCCAGGGAATTGGAAGCTCGCGGCGGCGGGGAAGACTCACACGGTCGCCATCAAGAGCGACGGGACAGTGTGGGCGTGGGGTGCGAACAACAACGGACAGCTCGGGCAGGGGACCACGGATGCAAACGCGCACAGCACGCCGACTCAGATCGGCACGCTGACCGACTGGGGGCAGTCAGCCGACATGCTGGCGGTCGGCCGGGACTACACGTTGGTGGTGAAGACGGACGGGACGCTGTGGGGATGGGGATTGAACTCCAACGGACAGCTCGGCGACGGCTCGACGACGCTGCGCAATGCGCCCGTGCAGATCGGAACGGCGACGAACTGGAACAGCGTCGCGGCCGGGGTTGCCTTCAACATTGGGAGGAGATCCGACGGGACGACTTGGTCGTGGGGCCTCAACTCCAGCGGCCAGCTCGGCGACGGCACCACGACGCAGCGCAACAGCCCGGTGCAGTTCACCGCGCTCTCGAACATCCTGAACATCCGCCCCGGCGCCGCTTTTGTCCTGGCAGTGAAGACGGACGGGACGCTGTGGTCTTGGGGATCGAATGCCTCATTCGGACAGCTTGGCCTCAATTCGGTGGACACCGCCGCGCATCCCATTCCCGCGCAAGTGGGCACCGCGACCAACTGGCAGTTGATCGCGCCCGGCAACAATCACTGTGTGGCCACACGGAGCGACGGGACGGTGTGGGCGTGGGGCAGCAACGGGAATGGGCAGCTCGGTTATCTCATGCACGTGCCGCTGCCAATTTCGCCGAGCTTCGGCCGGGTGATCGCGGCAGCCAGCGGGAATGGCAGCACGCTTGCCATTCGCAGCGATGGAACTTTGTGGGGCTGGGGTGCCAATGGAAATGGCCAGCTCGGCTTGGGGAGCAGCGACGTGATGCCGCACCCGAATCCGGTGCAAATCGGACCGGGATTCACGTGGCAGTCGGCAAGCGGCGGCGAGAACTATGTCACTGCGGTGAGATCCGACGGCACTCTCTGGGCCGCAGGAGGGAACGGGAACGGAAGACTCGGCGATGGGACAACCACCCAACGGAACAGTTTTGTGCAGATCGGAACGGACAACGACTGGCGGTCGGTCTGCGCGGGCAACATCTTCACGGTGGCCATCAAGACGGATGGCTCGCTTTGGGCGTGGGGCGACAATTCAAACGGCCAGCTCGGGGACGGCACCACGACGCAGCGCAACAGCCCTGTGCGGGTGGGGACGGACACGGATTGGAAAGCCGCATGGGCATCTGCGGCGGGCAATTCGGTGACAGCCATGAAGACGGATGGCACGCTTTGGGCATGGGGCAGCAATGCGAGCGGCCAGCTCGGGCTGGGCGCGGCAGACACCAATCTGCACACAACCCCGGTGAAAGTGGGCACGAGCAAGTGGATTGCTGCGGCGCAGGGGCCCAGATACGTTCTTGCGATCAAGTCCGACGGCACGCTGTGGGCGTGGGGAGGTGCCGGAGCGCTCGGCGATGGTTCCGGGCAGCCGCAGCCAGCCCCGGTCCAAGTCGGGACCGACAATCGCTGGACGAGTGTCGCTGCAAGCGGCAGCTCGTTTGCCACGAAGTCCGACGGCACCTTGTGGGCGTGGGGTGGGAACGGCTCATCGCAGCTCGGTGATGCCGGTTTCACCAGCCGCATCACTCCCGGCCAAATTGGAACCTCAACGGCATGGTCATCGGTCGGAGCGATGTGCGGTTCGAGCTGGGGAATTGCCATCACCGTGGATGGAACGCTCTGGGGATGGGGTGGTTCTTCCCTCGGGCAGATCGGCTCCGCGTGGCGCAACGAATTTGTCCCGGATGTGATGCTTCCGACATTAAGCTCTCCGCAGACGATCAGCCTCACGGTGCCTGCCTCGATTTCTGTCGGCAACAGTGCCACCGTTACCACCACAACCACGAGCGGATTGCCGGCGTCGTTCATCGTGACTGGCCCGGCGACTCTGAACGGAGACCAGCTCACGGTCACCGGCGCAGGCCCGGTCATCGTGATCGCTTACCAGCCGGGCGACAATTTCTGGCAGGCCTCGGACCTCGCGATGCAGGTCGTCAATGCGACGCCGCCCGCCGCGGTGACCGCTCCGGCATCGGATGTCACGAGCACCTCGGCCGTGCTGAATGGAGTCGTGAACCCCAACGGGACTGAGACGGCGGCGAAGTTTGAAGTGTTGTCGGGCTCCGGCGGGACTTCGTTCAATGGATTGTCGAGCTTCGCGGCGGATAGGATCGCGACCTTGACGCCGACCGGGACAGTCATCGCCGAAATCCCGGCGCCGGTCGTGCCTGCAAACAGCACCCTGCCGCAAGACACGAGCGTGATGATCACGGGCCTGGCACCGGGGACGACGTATGAATTCCGAACTGCCGCATTCAGCCCCGTCGGTGCAGCCGCCGGCGCGAACCAGTCCTTCACGACGCTGACGGTGCTGAACAACTGGAGGCAGACGTGGTTTGGAACCACGAGCAACAGCGGCAGCGCGGCGGATAATGCGGACCCTTACCAGAAGGGCGTGACGAATCTCGCGGCATTCGCCTTTGCGGGGCCGGCGCAGAATCCCGCATCCGTGAGCGTGTCGCAGTTGCCGAGGCCGCAGATCGTCGGGGGCAACCTCCAATGCAGCTTCACCGAGCCATCCGGAGTGGGTGGTGTGACCTATGGTGCGGAATGGACCTCGGACCTCACCTCGCCGACTTGGACGCCGGTGACGGATACGGGCAGCGGCACGACGCACACATTCAGCGTGCCGCTTGCCGGGAAGACGAAGGTCTTCATGCGGCTGAAGGTGAACGGCCAGTAGGAGTGCATCGGGCCGCTTCGGCCGGCGAACGCGAGCCTACGAGGGCGAGGGGGCTTCGCTGGATTCCTGTGGGGCGGCGTCGGGCGTGGGTGCGGGCTCGGAAGCCGCGGGGGGCTGTGCGGGGGCGCCGAGGAGGTCGGCGACTTGGAGCTGGATCTGGGCGACTTGGTCGAGGCGGAGCTGGGGGTCGGGGATGATGAAGACTTCGCCGGTGCGGGCGCGTTCGTAGATGCGGGTGAGGGAGCCGTCGTCGCCGCG
>JBGAPU010000137.1:0-13001 GCA_044221035.1 Chthoniobacteraceae bacterium
CGAGGCAGCGGTCGAGGCGCATGCCCTCCTTCGCGAGGCGGTCGATGTTCGGCGTCTCGATGAGCTTGCGCGGATCGTTGTAGGCGCTGATGGCCTGATACGCGTGGTCGTCGGAGAAGATGAAGACGATGTTCGGGCGCTTGGTGTCGGCAGCGAGTGCAGCCGTGGCGAGGGTTCCTGCGAGCGTGCAGAGCGAAAGGAGGAGAGCTTTCATGGGAGCGCGCGTGATGACGCCTGCGCGGGCCGTTGTCCATCCTTGTTCGCTCGCGCCTGAAACCGCTTCCCCTTTCCCGCCGTTCTGAAAGTCTCGCCCCAACTCAGCGCCCCCCAAACCCTGCCATGATCCTCAACCTCAACGTCAATTGGGACGATCTCCCCGAGTTCGTCCGCGCGGCTTTCCAAACGAAAATCGCCAAACCGACCAAGGACCTCCTCCCGGCCGGCACCGTGCTCTACAAGTTCAACGACTTCCGGACGCTCCACGGCCCCTCGAACAACTCCCTGTCGCCTTGGTGGAGCCCGTATGAACCCTACAAGCACGACGCTGGCTGGGTGCAAAAAAGGAAGATCGCCGTCGCCAATGGAGTCAGCGTCCGCGAGTGGGGCCGCCTCACTTCCGCGGTGAAGGAAAACTGGAACTCCCTCGCCTTCCTCCTCGTCATCACGCTGAAGGTTCCCGTTTACGGCTTCTTCGGCGGCTTCGCCCAAATGGCGCGCATCGATACCG
This sequence comes from Chthoniobacteraceae bacterium, assembly GCA_044221035.1. Lineage (GTDB taxonomy): Bacteria > Verrucomicrobiota > Verrucomicrobiia > Chthoniobacterales > Chthoniobacteraceae > SXWH01. Next base: position 728 of record JBGAPU010000137.1, read on the forward strand.
GCGAGGCGAGCAAGATGAAGGCGGGAGAAGGACGGGGCCGCTCCAAGAACCTTCCCGGCGGCGCCACGCAGCTCTACATCCCGAACCTCACGGCAGACCACGTGACCAAGTGGTATGTCGAGGACCTCAGCCAGTCCTAGAAAGAGCGGAGGGAAATGCCCCGGCGACCCGCGCCGCACGCTCACGGCATCTCATTCGCCGCGGTCTCTCCCTCGCTGGAGGCCCAAAGCAGCAGCGCGCTGCCGACCATTCCGCCCACGGTGCCCGTCCCGTCCAGTCAGCGCCCGCCCTTCACCTTCACCCAGCGGAATGCCTTGCCGTCCCAGCGGCCCTCGTAGGCGTGGTCGGGCTTCGCGAGTTCGGCGTATTCGTCGAGGTTCTCGAGCGACGGCGCCTCGACGCGGATGGTCGTGCCTTTCCGCGGAAGCTTCCACCACCAGCGGTAACCCTCGCCCGCCGCGGCCTTCACCTTCGCCTGGTGTCCCTCGAAAAAGCTCGCGAGCTTCAGGGCGGGCAGGATGTCGGCGGTGGCCTCGGTCAGCTTTCCATCACGGACGCGCCAGAACGAAATGTGCGACGTCTCATTGGTCACATTGCTCCACTGCTCAATGGCGGCGCCGATGAGCTTCGAGCCATCGTCACACTTCCAGAGCGCCATGGTGAACACCGCGCCCTCGCCGTCGCTGTTCGATTCGACTTGGAGGAATCCGCTCTTCTCATCCACGGCAAAACTGCGCAGGCCGAGTTCCCCCGCGACGGTCTTCACCGCATCTGCCGTGGCCGCGGCCAGGCGCGCGCGGTTCGCGGAGTCCGCGATCGGCTTTGGGTCCTCGCCGGGCCATTTTGCAAACACCGAACCGGGGAGCTTGGAAAACCACCCCGCGAGTTCCCCCGCGCGCGAGGGAACCGCCGCGGCGATGAAAAGTGCGAAGGCAGCGAGAATGCGGAGTGCCATGATGGAAGATCCTCCCTGCGGTTACTTCGCCGCCCCGGCGTCCTTGAACAGCTTCAGCAGCGACGGCCCGTTCGAGTAATGGATGTCGCTGATCTTCCACGTCCCCTCCTCCTGCACGAGGTCCAGCTTCGCAGAGCCCTTCTTCGTGTAATTTGTGAAGGTCACCAGCACCGTCGTCCTCCCCTTCGCCGTCACGGGCTTGTTCACCACGAGGCTCTTGATTTCCAGATCCTGCGCCCCGAAGAGCGGGTCAAAGTCGAGCACGCCCGGCTCGTTCCTTTTGCGCGACTCCTCCCCGTCCTTCTCGATCAGGGCGGCGAGGTTCTTGGAAAAGAAATGCTCCACTCGCGCGCGGGTGGACTTGGTGCCAAAGGGCGACGTGCCACTCTTCTCCGAGCCGTAGAGTTCCGACACGAGGGCCTGCGCCGGGTCGCTGGCGGCGGCGGACTTCTCCGCAGCGTGGACATGGCAGGCCAGGACGAAGGCGAAAAGTAAGAGTGTGAGGAAACGCATCCGGGACGCTTATCGCCGCGGACCCGCCCGGTGTCGAGCCTGCGGCACGCGGGACTGAAGCCCGTGGGCGGAGGACGCCGTCTTGGGCCGAAACCGCTGGGAAAAATATACCGGCCACCAAACGAGGCATTCTGCTCGGCAAAAGCGCAAATTCGTGATCCGCGCCCTGAAATCCGAGAGCTCGGTCTGGCAATCCGATGCCTCGTTTTGAAAAGACGGGCCCGCGTTCTGCCGGACTTGCGCGCCCTCTTCCCATCCGTGAAACCACCCGCAGCGCATCAGCACGGGCGTGCAGGCGCGGTTGACGCCTCGCGGCGCCGCTGGCATTTCCTCCTGCATGAAACTGATGCCCCTCCTCCTGCTGTCAGCGTTCCTCGCGGCTGCCTCCGCCGAGGACGATGGAAAGCTCACCATCTCCATCCCGTCGTCCGTCCAGGCGACCATCGCGCGGGAGAAGGGCGACTCGGGAACCGTGCGTGAATTCCGCAAGGTGAACGAATCCGACGGCACGACCTACATCGTCGGCATCACCGTGGGCGGGAAAAACTACGAGCTGTCGCTCGACGCCTCGGGGCGCGTGATGCGCAAGCGGCTCGACACCGGCGACGGCGGGCCGCGGATGCTGCGCATCGAGATGCTGCCAGCCATCGTGCGCACGACCATGCAGCGCGAGGCGGGCGCGGCGGTGATCCTCGAGATCGAGCACCTCGAGCAGAAGACGCGCTACGTCGGCCAGGCAAAGGAGGGCCGGCGGCGCTACCGCATCGAGGTGGATTCCGACGGCGTGCTCGTGAACAAGGAATACCTCGGCGAGGAGGAGTGACGCCGCCGCCGCCGGAGAACAGGGAGGCATCCATTGGCCGTCGCGACTGACTTTCTCGCCATCACCCCCGCGCTCCTCGCGTGGCAGGCCCACGAGCCCGCGCTGAAGTGCGACCTCTCCTCCTGCGCGCTCGACACGGCGGAAGGGCTCGTCCTCGTGGATCCCATCCCGCTCGCCGAGCCAGCGCTCGCGCGCCTGCTGCAAGGCCGCCGGCCCTGCGCGATCGTGCTGACGAACGGCAACCACGCTCGCGCCGCGGAGGAATTCCGCGCCCGGCTCGGTGTGAAGGTGTTCGCGCCCGCCGGCGCGGAGGGACTCGAAGTCGCGCCGGACGCGCTGCTCGCCGACGGCGACACGGCCCCCGGCGGAATGCGCGTGCTCGCACTCCCCGGTGCCGGCCCCGGCGAGATCGCGCTCGTGGGCGGCGGCACCGCATGCATCGGCGACGCGCTCATTCACCTGCCGCCGCACGGCCTCCGGCTGCTGCCGGAGAAATACTGCGCGGACTCCGCGCAACTGCCGCACTCGCTGAGAAAACTGTTGTCTTGTGATTTCCAAATCATGACGTTCGCCCACGGCGCGCCGCTGACCGACTCCGCACGCGCGAAACTCGAATCACTGCTCCCATGAAGAAACACCTCGCCTTCCTCCTCGTGTGCGCGCTCGGCGGGAACGCGCTCTCCGGGCAGCCGGTCCCGGCCGTCGTCGCAAAGCCGACGGTCCCCGGCGCGGCCGAACCCACGGAGGCCGATGGCGAGACGCCGGAGAAAATCATCGCGCGCTTCTTCGCCTACCTGCAGCGGAAGGAAGTGGACCAGGCCTACGACCAGCTCACGCGCGGCACGAAAATCGCCGAGCGCTCCGAGGATGTGAAGACGCTGAAGTCGAAGACGAAGGAGGCCATCTCGGTCTTCGGCCCGATCCTCGGCTACGACTCCGTGGTGAAGAAGAGCGTCGGCCCGCGGCTGGTGAGCTACACGATGCTCTCGCTCGGCAAGGAGTTCCCGCTGCGGTGGCGCTTCTATTTCTACAAGCCGCAGGACGCGTGGCGGCTGATCGACCTGCGTGTGGACGACAAGCTCGCGGCGATGTTCGACGAGTCGGAGGACGGCCGCCCGCGCGACGCCGCGCCGGAGCGGCCCTAGATGCTCGCCAACGCGCTGCGGTTCGTCCGCTTCTCGCACACGATCTTCGCACTGCCGTTCGCGCTGGGCTCGATGGTGGTCGCGGCGGGCGGATTCCCGGGATGGAATCTCTGCGGGCTGATCGTGCTCGCGATGGTCTGCGCCCGCACCGCGGCGATGGCATTCAACCGCATCGCCGACTGGGAAATCGACAAGCGCAACCCGCGCACCGAGGGGCGGCACCGGCTGCTGCCGCGGCCGGCGGGAATCGCGCTGCTCGCGGCGAGCGCCGCGGGCTTCGTCGCGGCGTCGTGGTTCATCAACCGGCTGTGCTTCTGGCTGTCGCCGGTGGCGCTGGGGATCATCTTCTTCTACTCGCTCACGAAGCGCTTCACGCACTTCAGCCATTTCTTCCTCGGCCTCGCGCTGTCCGTCGCGCCGGTCGGCGCGTGGCTCGCGGTGCGCGGGCAGTTTGCACTGGCGCCGCTCGCGCTCGCCCTCGCGGTGCTGCTGTGGGTCGCCGGCTTCGACATCATCTACGCCACGCAGGACCATGAGTTCGACCGCTCCGCGGGGCTGCACTCGCTGGTGGTGAAGCTCGGTGTCGCGCGCAGCCTCGCGGTGGCCGGCGTGCTGCACTGGCTGATGTTCGCGGTGCTCGCGGCCTTCGGCTGGCTCGCCGGGCTCGGCTGGATTTTCTTCGCGAGCCTCGCGCCCATCGCCGCGGCGCTCGTCTTTGAGCAGCGCAGCGCGCGGCGGCTGGATGTGCAGGGCATCAACCGCGCGTTCTTCCAGAGCAACGCGTTCGTGAGCGTGGCCTTCGTGGCCGCGGTCTTCCTCGACGTGCTGCTGCGCTGACGCGGCGCGCGGCAGGAGGACGTCAGCCGCGCAGGGAAATCCAGAGCGTGCGCGCGCCGTGTCCCGGCGGAAAATCCGGGGGCTGCGCCTCGCGGTGCATGTCGCCCGCGCGGCGGTGGAACTTCAGCGCGAAGCGCGCTACGCGCTCGAGGTCGGCGTGCTGGAGCTTCGTGCAGTTCGTCGAGACGAGGATGCGCGCAGCCGGCGCGGCCATTTCCATCGCGGCGACGACCAGATCCTCGAGGTGCTGCTCCACCTGCCAGCGGCGGCCGCGGTTGCCGCGCGAGAAGGTCGGCGGGTCGAGCACGATGGCGTCGAACTTCTCCCCGCGGCGCGCGATGCGCGGCAGCACGTCCAGCACGTCGTCGGCGATGAAGCGGTGGCCCGCGGCGGGGTCGATGCCGTTCAGCGCGAAGTTCGCGCGCCCGCGGTCGAGGGACTTCCTCGAGAGGTCCACGCTCAGCGTCTCCGCGCCGGCGAGCGCGGCCGCGACGCTGAAGGAGCAGGTGTAGGCAAAAGTGTTCAGCAGCCGGCGCGGGGCGAGCGTGCGGACATGGGAGCGGTTCGCGCGCTGGTCGAGGAAGAGCCCCGCCGAGTAACCCGCGGCGAAGTCGAGCGCGTAGCGGACGCCATTTTCCCGAACCTCGCCCGCGAGGGGAAGCGAGGCATCGCCCTCGGCGAGAACGGGCGGATCGCGGTCCTCATTCTGCCGCGGCAGCAGTTTCGCGAAAACACGCCGCGGCCGCCACGCGTGCTCCGCGCTCCACGCGGCGAGGCCGTCGCGCATCATGTCGAGCGCGGGCTCGGATTTGTGGGAGATGAGCACGTCGTCCGCGAGCCGCTCCACCCATCCATCCTCGCAGGAGAAGAGCCGGTGGGCGTCCGTGCCCGCAGCGTTGAACGCGGCGGACTGGGCGGCGGAGAGCCAACCGCGCTGAGAGGATCGCCCGGCGTTCACGGCTGCGGCTGCGGCGGGTGGAAGAAGAACCGCGCGTAACAGTAGGCGATCCATTCATCGACCACGACGCGGAATCCCCCGCTGCTCGCCCACCAGCGGTTCGGATCGAAGGTCCGCTCCTCGGCATTGCTGATGCCGACGCGGACTTTCGGCCCGAGCGCCTTCTCATAGACGAGCCGCGTGCGCCGTGAATGCGGCCCGTTGCCCGCGATGTTGATCGTCGCCTCCGCCATGCCCTGCCCGCGCAGCCAGTCTCTGAGAGCGATCGCCGAGGCGTAGCTGCGGTCGCGCTCGACCGCCCGCGCCGGCAGCGCCTGCAGCACGTCCTCCGCGAGGCCGAGCTTCAGGCACATCGCCTTCGCGTATTCGGCGTAGGTGCGGTGCTCACGCATCGCGTTGCCGAACTCAATCGGTCCGCCGGTGAGGCAGATTTTCCTGTAGTTCGACTTGCGGAAATCGGCGACGGCCCACTCGAGGACGTAGTCGGGCGACCATCCCTCGATGACGAGGAAGCCGCCCGGCTTCGGGTCGTTGACCGCGAGGAACCAATACACGTTGCGGACGAAAAGCACCGCCGCCGTGCCGAACACGAGCAGGAGGAGGAGCCAGCCGCGCCACGTGGGCACGAGACACTGCTTCCTTTGGAGCAGGCCGAAGAGGGGCTTTCGCGCTCGCGTGTCCACGCGCCGGTCGCTCAGGCCACGAGCTGCTCGATGCGCTCGCGGAGCAGATCGCGCGGGCTCTTCGACGCCTCGACATCGATCAGCTCGACGAACGCGGGGACACCCGAGAAGGCCGTGGCTGCGGAGATCAGATCATCGGCCGGCCGGAAGGTCTCAAGGCAGGAGGTAACGGTGACGAGCGGCAGCCCCTTGAACTCGGCGGAGGACTCGACCTTCAGCTCGTAGCGCAGATCCGCGAAGAGCGCCGGCAGGCCCGGCGTGAAGCGGAGCACTGCCTGCAGCACGAGCGCATTCACGACGAACTGCCGCAGCACCTCGGGCGGCAGCTTCGCCTCCCCGCTGATCGCCGCGCGCAGCTTCGCGAGGTTCAGGCCGCTCCTGTAGTTCAGCACCCAGCGCAGCGGCGAGGTCATGGTGATCCTCCGCCCCGCGATCTCGTGGGTGTATTCCCACGGGATGAGCTCGAGTGCGGAGCCGGTGAGGGTGAGCCAGTGCGGGTCGAGCGCCGAGGGCAGGTTGAAGGGGCTGCCGGAGAACGCGGGGAACTTCTCCTTCACCTCCGATAGCGCGCGCTCCGAGGTGTGGACGTCCACCTTGCCTCCCGCGAATTTTCCAAACACGCGCTCCGGCGCATACATCGGGCGCAGCGTGTCGAGGTGGGTCGTGAGCTGCTGTCGGAGCGCCTCGGAGACGCGCTCGGTCTTCGTGCGGAGTCCCGGCAGGTCCTGGAGCGCGACTGCCGGGGAATTTGGAGAACTCATGCGCGCTGACTAGCAGCGGGCGGGGCTAGAGCATAGCGCAAATTGCACCGGCGGAGAACGGGGTGGACTCGCGCGCGCCGCAGCCGCTAGAGAAGCGGCCGATGAAACTTCCGCGCCTCATCGGCATGCTCATTTGCTTCGCAGCTCCTCTGGTGCTGCTGGCGCTGATCGTGCGCGATGGAGTGAATGTGCCGTTCTGGGACGAGTGGGCCATCCAGGGGCCGTTCTTCATGAAGGAGTCGCACACCGTCAAAGACTACTTCATGCAGGCCAACGAGAGCCGCATCCCGGTGCCAAAGCTCGTCTTCTCCGCCGTCGCGACATTCGCCGGATGGCAACCGAAGCACTACATGTATCTCGGCTGGGGCCTGGTGTGCGTGATCCTGCTGATGTTCTGGCGATTCTGTTACCGGCCGTTGTTTCCGAGGGGGAGGCTGGACGATTCGTCCGTCTGGGCGCTCGCGGTCTCGGCGGCGCTGTTCTTCACGCCGGCCGCATTCGAGAACTGGCTGTGGGGAATCCAGTGGGTGATCTTCGTGCCGCTGATCTGCGCGCTCGCCGCGCTGCCGGTGCAGCTGCGCGCACGCTCTTTCGCAGTCCGCTACGCCGTCACGGTCATGCTGAACACGGTGGCGATGCTCACCTTCTCGAACGGGCTGATCATCTGGGCAGTGTCGTTTCCCTTCTGGCGCGAGTTGATCCTCCTGCTGGCGGCGAATGCGAGGCAGAAGGCGAAGCTGGTTTCCAAGGCGAAGCTGCTCTCGTGGACCGCCGCCTACCTGCTCACCGCGTTCCTCGCCATCCGCGCGTATTTCGCCGGCTACAAGCCGGTGAGCGATCCGCCGCCGGGACAATACGCGCTCCAGCATCCGTGGGACCTGGTGAAGTATTTCTTCGCGTGGTGCGGCCGGCCGTTCGACGCGGGCTTCTCGGTGCGCCTCGCGATGGGTGTCGTGATGTTCGCCGCGGTGTTCGTGCTGCTGGCATTTGTGATCAAAGCGGCCCGCGTCCAGCGGGGCTGGCGCGCAGTGCGGCTGACCCGAATCCTCTATCCCACGCTGGTCATCATCGCCTACGCCTGCCTCTCCGGCGCGATGACCGCGGTGGGCCGCGTCTCGCACGGCCTCGGGCAGACGATCGCATTCCGCTATCTCTACCACTCCGGCACACTCTCACTCGGGCTGCTCGCAGCGCTGAACATCCGCAGAGTCGTGGCGCGGAAGTGGGACTCACAGGCCGGCTTCGTCCGGCTCCTCTTCGCCGGAACCATGCTGTTCTTCGGATACTTCATCGTGCGCGGCTGGAACCAGGGTCTGAAGCTCTCCGACAGCGCGCGGCTGGAACGATCGCAGTCGCTGATGACCCTGCGCCTCGGCGAGATCGTCCCGAAAAGCCCGCTCATCGACAAGGTCTGCCCGTGGGCAAACCCGCTCGTCGTCGTTGACGCCCTCCGGGAGCGGGGCATCTACAGGGTGCCGGCGCTCGGGGACTGGCTCCGCCGCGCACCGGCAGACGTGCAGCAGGAGAGCGGCGGGCAGATTACGGTGAAGCGGAACGCGCAGAACGGCGCCGATGGGAAGCCGGAGTTCGCCATCACGGGCTGGGCCGTGATTCCCGATCGCAGCGTGCCCGCGGATGCCGTCCTCGTCTGCACTCGCGCGCCGGATGGGAAACTCGCCCCGTGGCTGCTTCTCGTGGTGGGCTACAAGGAGAAGGGCGCCATCGCAGCCACCGGCAAGAAATCGCTTCTGCGAAGCGGAGTCCGCGAAGTCGTGCCCTGGAGCAGCGGCGATTTCCCCGCCATCGAATGCTTCGCCGTGGACGAGGCGGGCAGGCGCCTCTTCCCGCTCACCAAGTAACCCGCCCTCCCCTACTGCTTCCGCATCAGGATGACATCCTGCCAGCCCGTCATTCCCCGCTCGTCGTAGCGCAGGACGGAGAAGCCCGAGCCGAACAGGAGGCGGGCGAAGCGCTCCTTGAAAATGGCGGTCTGATACCACTCGGGCAGCACCTTGTCGGGGATGTTCTCGACGAACACGAAGCCCATCGACTCGAAATCCGCCTGCTGTTTCGGAGTGATCTCCTTCTTCTCCTTCGCCCGCTCAAACCCCGCGACTCCATGCACCGTGAGCAGGAGGATTCCGCCCGGCTTCAGCATCCCCCGCAGCTCGTCCAGCCACAGAATCTGCCGCGTGAGATCCAGGTGCGAGAAGACGGAGAGGCCGTAGATGAAGTCGAACCTCCCGCGCGCAAAAGCCGTCGGCGGCAGATGCGGCACGAGTTCGAAGTCCACGCCGGGCACGTTGTCCTTGTCCCACATGATCGCGAGCTTATCGATGTCGCACCCGGAGAATTTCACGTGCGGCAGAAACGGCACGAAGAAGCGCAGCACCCGCGCGCAGCCGCATCCAAAATCGAGGACCTCCGAGAAGCTCCCCGCATCGACACCCGCCGCATTCAGCGTGCGCATGATGTCCCCCACACACTGCCGGCCGGACTCGAGAAACTGCGACTCCTCGATGTGCGACGTGACGATGCGGTAGCGGAGGTTTCGCGGCGGGACGGGGATGTCCAGCGACTGGAGAGTGGAGACGTCGGGAATGGCGGTCATGCGTTGCGGGCAAAAGAGACGTTTCGCCGCGCTTCGGCAATTGCATAGCGCGGCAATTCCTCGCCGCGCACTGCCCGCCCCGCCTCCACGGCGGCGCCGTCCAAATTCCGTGTGGCCTGCACGGGCGAATTCGCCGATGCTCCGCACGCATCGCATGAAACTCCTCTCCCTCCTCCTTTTCCTCGGCATCGCCGGCGCCTCCGCCGCACCCGTCTCCCTGACCGACGAGCCTGTGGATGACCAGCGGCTGATGAGCGAGCTGCTGAAGTTCGGCGAGTCAAAGCTCGAGGCCGGCAAGGCCGTGAAGGGCGAGACGCTGCGTTCGCAGCTCGACCGTCGCCGCTGCAACGTCGCGCTGCTGCCGCCTGCCCAAGGTGGTCTCGCGCTGCCGGCAGCCGCGTCAAAAGTGCGGCCGGGTGTCGCCGTCGTGGGCAGCGTGTTCAAATGCAAGAAATGCACGCGCTGGCATCTCGGCGCCGCGAGCGGATTCTTCATTTCCAGCGATGGAATCCTCGTGACGAACCATCATGTCGTCTCCGGCGCGGACAAGGAGACGTTCGTCGTGCTCTCGGGAGATGGGCGCATCACCTCTGTGACCGAGGTGCTCGCGACCGACCCTGTGGCGGACGTCGCGATTCTGCGCTGCGAAGGCTCCGGCTTCAAAGCGCTGCCGCTGCGCGCCGACGCGCCGGACGGCAATCCCATCGGCGTCTGGAGCCATCCCAGCAGCCGCTTTTTCTCCCTGAGTTCCGGAATCATCGCGAGGCGCTTCCTCCAGCGGAAACAGGCTGGCCGCACCGAGGCTCTCGCGATCACCGCGGACTACGCGCGGGGCTCGAGCGGCGGCCCGGTGTTCGACGACCGCGGCAACGTCGTCGGCATGGTCGCAAGCACGGACAGCGTCTATTACACCGAGGAGAACGGACAGCAGAAGAACCTGCAGATGGTGTTCAAAAACTGCGTCTCCGCCCGCAGCATCCTCGCGCTGATTGATTCGAAGCCGGCGGACACCGTGCAGAAGTCGGGACAATAGCAACCGGCGGAGACAGCGGTGCTTCACTCGATCCAGCCCGACGCCCACGGCCCGCTCGGCACTCCGATGACGCGCGCTGTCGAGTCGTGCGTTCACTGCGGCTTCTGCCTCGCCGCATGCCCGACCTACCGTGAACTCGGCCAGGAGATGGACACGCCGCGCGGGCGCATCGTGCTCATGAAGCAGGTGCTCGAAGGCGCGCTCCCGCTCGACGATGCGCTGCCCCACGTGGACCGCTGCCTCGGCTGTCTCGCCTGCGAGCCCGCATGCCCGAGCGGAGTCCCCTACCGCGACCTGCTCTCGCCCTTCCGCGCGCTCGCGGAGAAGAAGCGGCGCCGGACTTTGATGGAGCGCGTGCGGCGCTGGCTCGTCTCGGCCACGCTGCCCCACCCGGCGCGTTTCCGGCTCGCGGCGTGGATGGGAAAGCTCGCGCGCGAGTTTGCGCCGCTGTTCCCGAAATCCTTCCGGGCGATGCTCGGCCTCATTCCGGAGAGCGTGCCGCCGCGTGAATCATGGCCCGGGATCACACCTGCCCGTGGCAGACGCCGCGCCCGCGTGGCGCTGCTCACTGGATGCGCGCAGCAGGTGCTCGCGCCGGACATCAACACCGCGACCATCGAGGTGCTCGCGCGTAACGGAGTCGAGGTCGTCGTTCCCCGCGCGCAGGCATGCTGCGGCGCGCTCGCATGGCACGTTGGCGACATCGGCAGCGCACAGGAGTTCGCCCGCAAGAACCTTGCGGCATTTCCCGCCGACGTGGACGCCGTCGTCACAAACGCCGCCGGATGCGGCTCGGGGATGCACGAATACCACCTCATCCTCGCGGGCACCGAGCTGGAGGGTGCCGCGGAGAAATTCCGCCACCGCGTGCTCGACGCATCAGTCTTCCTCGCACGCCTCGGAGATCTCGCGCCGATTCCGGACAACGGAAAATCCATCCGCATCGCGTGCCACGACGCATGCCATCTCCTGAATGCGCAGGGCGTCCGCGATGAGCCGCGCGCCTTGCTCCGCTCGATTCCCCGTTCTGAACTTGTGGACCTCCCCGATCCACACCTCTGCTGCGGCAGCGCCGGCACCTACAACATCGACCAGCCGGAAATCGCCGCGAGCCTCGGCGCATCGAAGGCCCGGGCCATCATCGCGGCCGGAGCGGATGTCGTCGCCACGGGAAACATCGGCTGCCTCACGCAGATCAAGCTGCACCTCGCGAAGAAGGGCACGGCGGTTCCCATCCGCCACACGATGCAGATTCTGCGCGACGCCCACGCAGGCACGCTGAAGAGCTAGGCCTTCTTCTTTTTGAACTCGCCGCTGCGGGCATCGATCATCCGCCCGACAAAGCCCGTGTCGTATTTTCCGCGGACGAAGTCCGGGTCATACATGATGGACTGCTGGAACGGGATCGTCGTCTTCACGCCGCGGATGATGTATTCGCTGAGTGCGCGGCGCATGCGGGCGATGGCGTTTTCACGCGAGGTGCCCATGCCGATGACCTTCGCAATCATCGAGTCGTAATACGGGGGCACGGTGTAGCCCGCGTATGCGTGCGAATCCACGCGGATGCCGCGGCCACCGGGCGCGTAGTAGAGCTCGATGCGGCCGGGCGACGGCTGGAAGTTGTTGTAGGGATCCTCCGCGTTGATGCGGCACTCGATGGCGTGATACTTCCGCTTCGCATGCCGGACGAAGTGCGAGAGCGGCTCGCCGGCGGCGATCTTGATCTGCTCCTTCACGAGGTCGATGCCATAAGCCTCCTCGGTGATGCAGTGCTCCACCTGGATGCGCGTGTTCATCTCCATGAAGAAGTAGTTGCCCTTGTCGTCCATGAGGCACTCGATGGTGCCCGCGCCGACATAGCCGACTTCCTTCGCGAGCTTCACGCAGTCCGCGCCCATCCGCTCGCGGATCGCCTCCGTCATGATCGGCGACGGCGTCTCCTCGATGATCTTCTG
>JBGAPU010000138.1:0-12937 GCA_044221035.1 Chthoniobacteraceae bacterium
CGTGGACGATCGCGGCGGTGGTCGTGGACTTGCCGTGATCAACGTGGCCGATCGTGCCGACGTTCATGTGCGGTTTTTCGCGTTTGAATGCTTCCTTTGCCATGGTGCGTGAGGTGGTTTGTTTGTTGTTTGTTTGTTGAGTTTGGAATGGGTGCCTGCCGGAGGCATGGAGCCTCAGACCGGGATTGAACCGGTGACCTCGTCCTTACCAAGGACGTGCTCTACCAACTGAGCTACTGAGGCGTATGCAAAGAACAGGTTCCGGCTTTTGGCCGATCCGCACTGGGAAAAAAGCGAAAACCCCCCGCCCCGCTCCGGCGTTTGCGACGCCGAACCGAGTTGGGAATTTCTGCTGCTTCTTTTCCAAAAAGCGGGCGCGCAACCTAGCAACGCCCCCCTGCCTGTCAAAACCAAATTCAGCGATTTTTCAGATCCGCTGCGTGGGGCGGGGACAAATCACAGCGATCACTTCGCTGCGCCTTGGCGGGCCTTCGCGGCATCCATCTTCGCTTTGATTTTCTCCGGCTCGTCGGGCTTGAGTTTCAGAGCACGCTCCCAGTATCCGATCGCCTCGGCGTGGCTGCCCAACTGCTCGCAGACGTCGCCGAGATGATCGAACACCACGGCATCCTCCTCCTTGAGCTTCTCGATTGCGGAAAGCAGCTCCTTCTTCGCCTCCTCGAATTTCCCCGCTTTGAAAAAATACCAGCCGAGTGAGTCGAGATACGCGCCGTTGTCCGGGCTCATCTCGAGCGCCTTGCGGATGAGCTGCCCGGCCTCCTCGACATTCTGCCCGCGGTCCACCCACATGTAGCCGAGATAATTGTAGGCCTCCGGCGTGTCGGGGCTCAGCGAGATGCTTTTCCGGAGAAGCTCGGCAGCCTTTTCGATTTGCCCCGCGCGCTCCGCGGCTGCGCCCCACTTGAAATAAAATTCTCCGTCGAGCAGCCCCTCGCCCCGTCCCTTCACTTCCTCGACCACAGCCGCAAACATCTTCATCGCGTCCGCATGCCGGTTTGCCTGGCTGAGCGCGAGCGCCAGGCCGAGCGTCACGTCGGGACGGTCGGAAAATTTGCGCCTCGCCTTTTCCATTGTCTCCACGGCGTCCGCGGGTCGCTTCGCACGGAGCTGCATGTTGGCGAGGTTGAAATGATTCCTTGGCTCGCCCGCATCGAGCAGCAGCGAGCGCTTGTATTGATCGATCGCCTTGTCCGCCTGTCCGCTCTGCTCGTAGAGCTCGCCCAGCAGCTCGAACAAATCCTGCCGCATCGATTGGTTCGGGTCGCGCGCGAACCGCTCGAGCAGAGGAATCGCATCGGTCTTGCGCCCATTCGCCGCCAGCGCGCGGATGTATTTTTCCAGCAAATTCTTCGTCGCCTCGTCGCGCGCCGGCTGGTTGAGCTTCACCGCGCGCTCGTAGTATTCGAGCGCCTCCTTGTTCTTGTGCGCGAGAACGGAGAAGTCCCCCGCCTGCGCCAGCACCGAGGCGTCATTCGGCCTCAGCTCCACTGCCCTGCGGAAAACCGCGTCCATCTGCCGCAATTCCTCAGGCGTCGCGCTTCCATCCTCCTTCAGGAAAGCCTTCCGCAGGTAGCCGCCGAACGTCAGCCAGAACTCCGGCTTCTTCGAGGTGCTTTTCAACGCCTTCTCGATCAACTCCGCGGCCTTCTCCTTTTCCCCGAGGGAAAGATGCAGTTCATGCACCGCTGCCCATGCCGGAAAATGCTCCGGCGCGGCGTCGATGGCCCTGTGCGCCGTCTGCATCGCGAGTTCCGGTTTGTTCAGGTGCTGCGCGTAAACCTGCGCAAGGTAGATGTAGGTCTCCGGCTCCTTCGGCGCGGCCGCGATGGAGTCCTTCAGCACGCGGATCGCCTCCGCCGGCTCGTTGCGTTTCGCCAAGGCTCTGGCGACCTTCACCGCGAGACCGGAGTTGGCCGGGTCGAGTTCCGTCGCGCGCTTCCATGCCTCCATGGCCTTGTCCGCATCCCCGCGCTTTTCCGCCATGTTCCCCTCGGCAAAAGCGGCGATCGCCAGCGCGCGATTCTCCGCCTCGCGCGTGAGTTGCAGGTCCGGCTCCGACTTGCGGCGCTCGGACGGCCACGCGTCCGCATACTTCGGCCCGGGTGAAAGCGGCGCGGTGAAATGATTCTCCGCTCCCGGCTTCGGGGCAGCAGGCTTCGCGGCCGCTCCCGGGCCTTCATACAAATCATCCGCAGCCGGCGGACGCTGCGCCGGCGGCTTCACCGCAGGCGCAGGCGTCGGCGTGGCCGCCGGTTTTCTAGCAGGCTTCGGAGCAGCGAACGCGACCCCGGATGCCGCAGCGATGAACGCCGCCAGCAAACCGGAAATCCCCTGCCGCCATCGGCGACCCTTGGGAATCCGGCTCCAGCACATGACGCGAACCGTAGCGCCTAGCTCTTGTAGCGCAAACGCTTCTTGTGGCGGTTCAGCTTCATCCGCTTCTTGCGTTTGTGCCGGTTGATTTTGGACTTACGGCGCTTCTTGATGGATCCCATGCGTAGGTTTGCTGGTTAGGAATTGGTTTTGAGGGCGCGGAGCAAAGCAATCACTCGCCTTCTCGGCAAATGTTTTCTCGATTCTTCTGATCAGGGCTTCGCATTCACCTCCGCCGCGAGCCCCTTCCGCCGCACATGAATGAGCACCGGCATCGACGCCTGCTTGCCCGCATCACGGCTCACGGCAAACACGAGCCGGTCGGTCTCCGGCACCCACGGCGCGGCCTTGATGAAAATCTCGCCCGAGTCCTGCCCCTCGAGGAGCGTGATGCCGTTCAGCCCGAGGTTGTCCACGACCACACCGTGCGGCAGATTTTCCACGTCGAAACGCAGCGCTCCCTTCGCACTGCGACGCTTCAGCACGATCCACGCACTCACCGTTTCGCCAGGCGCCACCGTAATCTCCGCAGGCTTCCCCGGCTCATTGCGAGCAAAGGCCGGCGCCGCGTTGTCCCCCGTCGCGGGCTGCAGGGAAACGATCATCGGCGCCTCTCCTTCGAGTTTCACCGAGGAAATTTCGCCTGCCGCATGGACAACATTTTTCCCGGCGACCTCCGCCTTCGCGGAGATTTTTGCGGTCTTCCACGGCTTCGCGTCCGGCAATGCGGAAATGCACCCTTTCGCCACGAGATGCCCGGCCTGAATCACGACCGGCGTCGTCACGCGCCAGCCTGGCGGAACGCCGGTGATTTCGCAGTGGATGTCGCCATCAAACCCATCCATCCGGTCCGCCGTCAGCGTGAACTCCGCGCCGCTGCCCGGATTCACCACGGGAACTGCAGGCGAAAACTTCACGGCAAAATCCGGCCGCGCCTCGCGCACAATGAGCCGGTAGGCGAACCGCTCCCCAGCCGCGCCGCGGCTCTCCCGCACGCGCACGATGTAGTCGCCATCCTCGGGCGCGGTGAAATGCAGCCGCGAATCCGTGCCCGCGACACGCGAGCCATCGTCATCATTTTCATAGTGCAGGGTGAAGACCGGCAGTCCATTCGCGACCAGCTTGGAGCCCGGTGCATGCGGCTCCACAATGTAGCATGGCTCGTCGATCGCATGCGCCGTTGCCGATGTGTCAAAATACGCGATGCGCTTGTTCGCATTCGCATAGAACTGGAACCCGCTGTCGGGCCCCTCGGGCATGCGGAAAATCTTCGCGACTTCGCCCTGCAGCCACATCAGCTCGTTCAGTTCCATCTCGCGCCAGTTGTCCACGCGCGCGTCCGCCACGTTCGAGTCGATGGGGCGGAAATTGATCGCACTGTCGCGGACGGCCTGCAGCAGCAGCCGCTCGACGGGGCGCCCGTCCGGCCACAACACGGAGATTTTCGTGTCCGCCGGCGAGCCGCGCCGCGCCGCCTCCGTCTCGATGGCGTAAGTCACACCCTTCTTCGCGGTGAACTGGAAATAGTCCGCCTCGCGCGCGGTGAGGAAACGCCCGCTCACCGAGAACGGGGCACTGAGCTTCTGCGCTCCCTTCACCGTTCCGCATTCCGCATTCGCGACAAATTCAGGCATCGTTCCCACCGGCAGCGACGAAGGCGCGCGGCCGCGGAATTTCCCCGCATCGAGCGTCACCTGCGCCATGCCGCTGGCACCGGATTTCACAGTCATCGTCCGCGCGGCGGCCGGAGGAAGGTTGTAGCCGATCATCGTCACCGTCGTCTCCGCGTTTGCCGGCACGCTCAGAGGAAACAGCGCGGTGACAAATGGAAGCGAACCCACTGTGAGGCTGTAAAAATGATCCGCGCCGCCGGTCATCAGCGCGTCAGTCACAACCACGGCGTAGCGGCCATCCGCCGTGAATTTGTGAGCGATAAATGGATCGCCTGTCCCGTCGAAATTGTTATTCGTCGCGAGCACACGACCTCCCGCATCGAGCAGGCTCAGCACGGTGTCGGCCTTCGATCCGAGCGTCTTCGACTGGCAGTCGAAGATGAGCGTCGCGCCCGACTTCGCCTCAAACTCATAGCGGTCGCTCTCGCCCGCCTTCACGAGCGTGCCACACACATTCACCGGCAGCGACGCCAGCTTGCGCGTCGTCTCACCACCGGCGAATGCGACCACCGGAATGTCCTCGATGCGGAGCGCGGAGCGCCCGACTTCCTTGCCGTCCGCGCCGCTCGCGATGATCGAGTAGGTGCCCCTCGGCAGGTTCTCTGGAATGGAAATGACGAGCGGCACCGCATCCTTCTCCGCCACCGCCGCGAACACCCTCACGCGCGCATCCTCGCACTTCACCGACACGACTGGGGGCAGGTTTCCTCCGGTCAATTTCATCTCCAGCATCTGCCCGCGCTGCACCGCGCGCGGAAGCACGGCCGAGACGAACGGCCCCTTCGGCGGCGGCGCGGGTTTCTCCATCGCCTTCCTTTTCGCCTGGCAGAAAATCCTCCGGGCATGCCGCACGTGGCCGCTCTTCGGCGGTGCAATCAGCTTGCCGCTCTTCGCATCGTAAAACGCCACCGAGCCATCCGCCCGGCCGGCGACCACCGCATCGCCGGAGAACGTGAGCGCCGTCGGCCAGTCGGGCTGCTTCTCCAAAAGGACGCGCTCCTTCACATCGGCTGCATCCCACACGCGGACCGTTCCGTCCTGCGCGGAACTCAGCATCGTCCTGCCGTCCGCGCTCCAAGCGAGGCGCAGAATCGCCTGCTCGTGGGCGAAGCGCGCGACCAGCAGCGGGTTCGTGGTCTCGCGCGCATCACGCGACACCTGCCACACACGGATGCGGTTGTCGCCGCCCGCCGCCGCGAGCCGCGAGCCATCCGCACTCCACGCCACTGCAAACTGCTCCTTCTGCGGCTGGCTCAGCGTGTCGCGACGCTCGCCGCTCGCAACGTCCCAAATCTTCACCGTGCGGTCCGCACTCGCGCTCGCGAGCAGCTTTCCATCGGGCCGGAACGCAAGCGCGAACACCGCGCCGTTGTGCCCACTCAAGGTCTTCCGCTCCTTCGCATCCGCGACATTCCACAGCTTGATCTTCTGGTCGTAGCTGCCCGTCGCGAGCGTCTTCCCGTCCGGCGACAGCGCGAGTGCGTAGATCACATCGCGGTGCCCGGTGAAAGTGCGCGCCGGTTTCGCAGCAGCCACATCCCACTGCCGCACCTCGCCCTCGATGGCATTCTCGCCGGAAGCCACAAACAGCGTCGCGCCATCGGCCGACCACACCACCGCGTTCACGGTGCCGCGGTGACCGTCGAGCTTCTTCACCGGCGCCTGCGAAACCGGGTCCACGAGTTCCACCCCGCTCCCCTTCCCCACGGCGACGAGCTTCGCCTGCGGCGAAAACGCGAGCGCATTCACCGCGACGCGCGGCGCGACCTTCGGAGCAACCTTCGGAACCTCGACGACCTTCCTCCCCATTTCGCGCTGCGGCGGCAACGCGCCCGCATCGATCCACTTCACAAATTTTTCAATCTCCTCCGCCGTCAGCTTGTCGCGCTTCCCCGGCGGCATGAATTTCTTCTTCCCGTCCTTCACCACCTCGCCGCGCAGATACTTCACGAGCAGGCTCTCCGCCGCCTTGCCCGCGACCACTGCGGCCCCGCTCTCGCCGCCCTTGAGAATGTCCGCATGTTTCTCCATCGCGAATTTTCCATCCGGATCATCGGCCGAATGACAGTCGAGACAGCGGTCCTCGATCAGCTTCGCCACCGCGGGAAAATAATCCGGCTCATCGGCGCGGAGCGGAGTGAGCGCGAGAATGCAGAGGGCTGTCGTGAAAAGAGGGCGCAGCTTCATGGAGTGAGAATCACGGGGTTTGCCACGGTGTTCAAGACCCCGCTCACGGCGGGCTTAGGCCCGGCCTGCACCGCCGCTCCCGGCCTGCGCAGTGTCAGTGCGCCGCAGCCTCGCCGCGGAACTTCGGAAAATGCTCCTCGGCCACCATGTAGCCCACGCACTTCGCCGCGCCGCAGCGGCACGGATGCTCCTCGAAATTTTCCAAGTCGTAGCAGTAGTTGAACGTGATCTCCTCGCCCGCCCGGATCGTGCGAAGCGCCATGATCCAGATTTGGTCGCCGTGGATTTCCGCCTCCGCGTTTGGCTCGCAGCTGTGGTTGAGAAAGCGCGCGGGGTTCCATTCCACCGCGCCGTCCACGTCCGTCTCCTCGTCGAGTTCAAAGATGAACGGGTTGCCCCCCGCGATGCGCGCCGCCGCCTCGGCCTTCGTGATCCTGTCGCCGACATATTCGATGAGCGGGCTGCCCTTGCGGATGCGCTGCAGCGCGAATCCGCCCATCCCGTGAATCCCGGAATCCCTGAATTCGATCAAATCCTTCGTCGTGGCGGGCGCGCTCGCCGCCGGTCTCTTCGTGGCCATGTCTGTTCTCAGTCTTTGAAAATCATCGCTCTTCGCTCGGGCGGACTATGCCCATGCTTGCCGCCTCGTCAACGGGCCGCAGCCGCGAAACGCGCTTCCCTCGCGCAAGCGGAGCTGCCAAGATGCGCACGATGAAAATCCCCGCCCTCACCCTCGCCGTCTCGCTGTTCGCCACACTCCACTGCCATGCCGAAGAGCCGAAGCTCGAGCCGCTCTTCAACGGCAAGGATCTCGCCAACTTCAAATCGGAAGGCGCGGCGGAGTTCTGGCGCGTGGAAAACGGCGTGCTCATCGGCGAGAACAACGCGGCGAAGAAAGGCCACTACCTCTGGACCGAAAAGGACTACAAGGACTTCGTGATCGAGTTCGACGTGCGCTTCAAGGGCACGCCGCCGCGCGGGGCGGACACCGGCATCGAGATGCGCAGCCCGCACATCCAGCTCCAGCTCGGCGTCTCCGGCAGCCTGCGCGTGGACATGTCCGGCTCGTGGTATACCGGCGGGAAGGAAAAATATCCCGAGTCAGGACAGGCAAAGGAGGCGAAGACGCTCATGAAGCCCGAGGGCGAGTGGAACACCTTCCGCATCCAGGCGAAGGGCGACACTTTCACCTGCTGGATCAACGGGAAGAAGGCCTCCGAATACACCGACGCGAAATTCTCCGGCACCGGGCCGCTCGGCCTGCAGATTCATCCCGGCGTGGAGATGAAGTGCGAATACCGCAACATGCGCGTCGCGCCGCTCTAGCCGGCCGCACCTTCCGCCCGGCTACTTCAGCCGGAAGCCGTGCCGCTGCCAGAATGCCTGCAGCGCGGCGATGGATCCGTTGAAGACATTGCGCTCGAGGGGGCGGTCCATGTTGCCGAAGTAGGTCGGGAAGCGGTGCGAGCCGTGGCTATACACCTTCGGCTGCGAACGGCCGCGCTGCCAGTCCACGCCGCCGTATTGCCACATCGTCCAGTCGGGCCACACCTGATACTGCCGCACCAATCCGTCCGGGCTTCCCGGCGTGGGAAATTCCGCGGTGCCGCCCTTGTCGTGCGAGTAAAGCGCGACCCAGTAGGGCATCCGCCGCAGCTTCGCCTTTGTGGCGTCGTCGGCGGTGCTGAGCAGCTGCTTGAGATGCGTGCTGTTTTCCAAATACGCGACCGGCACGACTCCCGTGCGGCTCTCCACGCGGTCCATGAAGCTGAGCATGTCTGAGATGCGCGACTTTGCGTCAAAGTCGGCGCAGAGCAGCAGCGAAGGCGCGCTCCAGTCGCGCGAGCGGGCCAGCGACTGCACGCGGGAGACAAACTGATCCGCCTGCGACGCGGCGGGCACGTGGTTCTGCAGCCGGTAATAGACGCCGGGCAGCATCCCCGCGCGGTCCGCAGATGCGAGGAAGGCCGCGCATTTCTCGTCGAGATTGCCGCCCTTCCCCGCGCGCGCGATGAGCCCGCTCGCGCCGCTCTCGCGCAAGGCGGAGACGTCATGCTCGGAATAGCTCGCGCCGCCGCGCTGCTTCTCCTTCGGGTCGTAGGCGGAGACATTGATGATCTGCGGCATCGCTGCGAACGCCACCGGGGCGCCGGCGGGAACGCAGAGGGCGAGGAGCGAAAGGAGGCGGGAGAGGACGGGACGGTTCATCGGAAATTTTCGGGAGGACAGAAAGCACACGATGCGTCCGCTGCAACGGGCAATTCGGCTCCGCTCTCAGCTTCGAGGATCTGGCAGTGCGCGGAGATTCTCCTTTCAGTCCGCCGCGAAAACCGGCGCAATCCGCGGGCCACAGCCATTCACCATTCTCTCCCATGCTCCGACTCCACACTCTCATCCTCGCATTCGCGCTCACCAACTCCGCCGTGCAGGCCGACGATCTGAAAAAGGTCGCCGCCGCCCTCGACGGCTACCGCTTTGAATTCCCCTGCAAGGACCCGATGCCCGAAAACCCCAAACCCGGCGCGGACGGAATCTCAGCGCGCGCCACGAATGATCCCGCGACGAACGACAAGTTCACCGACGTGCGCAAGTTCGGCGGCCAGCCCGGCAAGCGCTACAAGGTCACCATCCGCGTCCGCGGCGTCGTCGAGCCGATGATGTATAAGGACGGCAAGCAGGACGGAGACTACTTCTACATCGGCGGCGAGCCGAACAACGCGACCTACAACATCTACAGGCTCACCGTCTCCGCGCCCGCGTCGCACTTCTTCTTCAACCGCCAGGACAAGGTCGGCCACCGCATCTTCACGATTGATTACACCAAGACGATCGAGATCGAGGGCGGCGCCACGCTCACCCTTCACGGCGACGGGCAGAATGGCCGCATGATCACGAACTTCGCGAAGCTCGTCGTCCCGGACGTGCCCCCCGCCCCGCAGCCCTACAACGGCCAGTTCATCCAGCTCAACGTGCTGGACGTCGCCGAGGTGAAGTAGCGCACCTCGGCTGACCGGCCCGCCGAAACCAGCTCTGACAAACTCCCGATGAAACGCTGGCTGCACCTGCTTGCCGCGCTCGCGGCCGCCTCCTGCCTCACCGCCGGGACTCCGACGCACGGTGAAGTTTCCGCAGCCGACTACGAATCGATCCAAGCGGCGCTCGCGGCGAATCCGAACCGGATGATTTTCGTTCCATCCGGCGACCACACAATCTCCGAGGTCATCCGCATCCGCGGCGATCGCGCGGGCCTCTATGGCCCCGGGCGCATCATCCAGTCGAATCCCGAGCAGCCCATCGTGAACATCGAGAACGCCGCCAGCGCCGAAATTCGCGATGTCACGCTCACCCGCCCCGAGGGCAGGATGGTGACCGGCAAGGAAGGCCTCGTCGCCCATCACTGCCGCGACCTCGTCGTGGAGAATGTGCGCGTCATCGAAAACCGCACGAACTCCGGTGCAATTCTCGTCACCGATTCGAGCGGCACCCGCATCAGCCGCTGCCTCGTGCGAAACTACATGCGGGTGAGCGTGGACGACCGCACGAAAGGCGACGTCTCAGGCTACGCATTCAACTGCACCGACGGCACCGGCATCATGGTGCGCTACTGCACCGGCACGCTCATCGAGGGGAACCGAGTCGTGGAGGAGAATTTCACGCCGTCACGCGAGATGCGCGACAAACACAAGCTCGGCGCCTTCGTGAAGAAGAACCCGGAGAAAGGTCCGCACATCAGCCAGCAGGCGTGGGACGCAGGCTACACTGACAATTGGCGGCAGGGCAGCGGCCTGCTGGTCACCGCGCCGGAAGTCACCGACTTCACGCGCATCCTCGGCAACCACATCGAAAACGCCGCGCAGGGCATTGATCTCCACTGCGACCGCGTGATCGTCGCGAACAACATCGTGAACCACGCGCACATCGGCATGAAGGCGATGCACGGCAGCCGCAACGTGCTCATCACGGGAAACCAGTTCGCACGCAACGACCTCTGGGCCATCGGGCTGATGCCCGGCGCGGCTGCGCATCCGGCTGCGGACGGCAAACCGGAAAACTCCGACGGCGGCTCCGTGATCGCGAACAACATCATCTCCGACTTCGGCCGTGGCGACGCGCACTGGATGTGGGGGC
Organism: Chthoniobacteraceae bacterium; assembly: GCA_044221035.1. Lineage (GTDB taxonomy): Bacteria > Verrucomicrobiota > Verrucomicrobiia > Chthoniobacterales > Chthoniobacteraceae > SXWH01. Next base: position 10,383 of record JBGAPU010000138.1, read on the forward strand.
CGGAGCGCTCACCGTTCAAGTTCGACGCCGGGCAGGACGCCGACGATCCGCCGCTCACGGATGTGCTGGTGCAGGGCAACCTCATCCATCACTCCGGAACTCCGCGCTACAAATACGCGGTCATCATCTCAACGGAGCCGAACCACCCGCGCGGCCTGCACTTCAGCGGAAACCTTTTCCCTCCCGGAACCGCAGGCGTGTGCAACCAGGAGATGAAGCCCTGATGTCCTTCATGAAGACACGCCGCGCTTTCCTCGAATCCACTGCGCTCTGCCTCGCTGGTTTCGGCGTGGGCAGGCTGCTCGCCGCGCAACCTGATGCAAAGCCGAGTTTGTGCGTGGGCCTGATGACCGACCTGCACTACGCGGACAAGGAGCCGGGTAAGACGCGCTTCTACCGCGAGGCGCTGGCGAAGCTCGACGAAGCCGTGGATTTCATGAACCGGGGCCGTGGATTTCATGAACCGGGAGAAGCCGGCGGCGGTCGTGGAATTGGGGGACTTCATCGATCAGGCGGATTCCGTGGAGCGTGAGATCGAGTGGCTGCGCATGATGGAGTCGCACTTTTCAAAACTCGCGGTGCCCCGCCACTACGTGCTCGGCAATCACTGCGTCGGCACGCTCACAAAGCGGGAATTTGCGGAGAACACCAAGGCCGCCGGTGGATATGCGACCTTCGAGGCGGGCGGAGTCACCTTCCTGATCCTCGACGCCTGCTTCCGCGAGGATGGCGCGCCGTATGAGCGGAAGAACTTCAACTGGATGGATGCGAACATACCGCCGCTGGAACTTGCATGGCTGGAAGGCGAACTGGCGAAGGCGCGCGGGCCGGTGATTGTGCTGGCTCACCAGCGTCTCGATGAGGATCCGGCGCATGCCGTGCGGAACGCCGCCGCCGTGCGCGCGCTGCTGGAGAAATCCGGCAGGGTGCTCGCAGTTTTCCAAGGCCACTCGCACAAGAACGACTACTGCCAGATCGCGGGCATCCACTACACGACGCTCGTCGCGATGGTGGAGGGCAGCGGCGCCGAAAACAGCGGCTACGCGATGCTCAACATGTTCGCCGACGGATCGCTGCGGCTGAATGGGTTTCGCCGCCAGTCGAACCGAGCCCTGCCCCACCGATGAATTTCGATTCCGGGAAACACTGGGAAGACATCCGGAAGAGCGCAGAGCGGAAGATCGATCACCGTCAGCGGAAACGCCCGAAGACTGCGACGAACGATGACCTGTCCGGTCCACGCTCCGCGCCTTTCCGCGCGGCATGTTTCGGAAATGCCGGCGCGTCCTTTTCCGCGTCCTCGGGCTTGCGTTCGAGGCCGGCTTTCGAGCGGCCATTCAACGCTGCCTCGGTAGCGGCTTGCTGGCGTGCTTCGGAATGTTCGGAGGGGGCGGGAGTCATGGTCGGGGGTGATTGCTTTCGCTTGAGATAAACTTTTCTGAGCAGCGCGAATACCTCACGCTGCGACAAGTGGGATGCTTTCCAATTGGTAATGCTTGGGGCTCGATTTCAGTCACTCTCCGCACCACGAAGTTCCTTTCAGACCATCCGCCCGGTGGTCATTGATAGTCTGAAGCCGCCCTTGAAAACGAGAATGATGAAAGTCGGAACGAGCATGTGCCGCGCATTTGCCGCAGCGCTGATTGGCATTTCATTTCTGCCTGCTCCGCCGAGCCTCGCGGAGGACGCGGGTGACGCGCTGGCCGCGGCACAGAAGGCGGACGCGGAAAAATCCTTCCGCGACGGCGTCGTGCCGTTCGTGAAGAGCCATTGCGTGCAGTGCCACGGCAACCGGAAGTCGAAGGGCGCGATCAATTTCGAGCCGGCATTCAAGAAGCCGGGTGATCCGGGTTTCAGCAAACGGTGGCAGCAGGCCGTCGCCAACGTGAAGGCGCACGACATGCCGCCGGACGACGTCGAGAAGCAGCCGACGGACGCGGAGCGCGAGCGGTTCCTCGAGGGCATCGCAAAGATCAAGTTTCTCAGCCCGCGCGACCCGGGCCCGTTCGTGATCCGGCGCCTGACGAAAGTGGAGTTTGGCAACACGCTCCACGATCTCTTCGGCGTGGATGCGTCGGTCGCGAAGGAGCTGCCGGACGAGGTGTTTGGCAAAGGCTACCTCAACTCGCTCTCACCGATGCAGACGGAGCAGTATCTGAGCGTTGCAAACGACGTGCTCGATCGCATCCTGGCCCCGGGCGGAAAGCCCCCCACCGCGATCCAGAGACGCCTGTTCGGGGAGACGCCCGCGGGAGGCGCGGATCTCCGCGAAGCAGCGCGGAAGGTCGCCCGCCCACTCGCCCGCAGCGCGTTTCGCCGCCCGCCGTCGGACGCGGAAATTGACGTGCTCCTCGGCGTCTTCGATCTCGGGCGTGCAAACAGGCTCGATTACACCGCGTCGCTGCGGCTGATGCTGAAGGCCGTGCTCGTCTCTCCGCAGTTCCTCTTCATCACGCCGGCGAAGGAGGCGGATGCAGGTCAGAAGATCGTGCCGCTCGACGACCATCAGCTCGCGTCGCGCCTGTCGTATCTGCTGTGGGCGACGATGCCGGACG
>JBGAPU010000139.1:0-12742 GCA_044221035.1 Chthoniobacteraceae bacterium
GCCGGCTGAGGCAGGAGGGAAGGCAAAGCAGGCATCGCCCAAACCGGCACGCGACGTTCGGCCTTCGGAGTTGCCGGAAAAATTGGAGATGGAGACCGAGGAGGAGCCGGCCGCCGCGCCGCACCCTGGTGCGCCGGCCCGGCCTGCAGGCGCGAATCCCGTGGTCGTGCTTTGCGTGTTCCTCGTGCTGGCGCTGATTCTGTTCGGCGCCTACTACCTCGGCTCGCGGCTTTAGCGTGTCGGGGAGGTCTGCACGTCCCAGACGACCTTGATGTCGTGCTTCGCCGCGTAGGGTTTGGCCGCGGCGGTCAGGCGGTCGAAGTGCGATTGGAAACCGGCGCGGTATTTCGTGGTGATGGCGGTGGCGAGCGCGTCAATCTGCGCCTTTGGAGCGCCGTCGTCGTAGAGCTTGGCGAGCTGCTGGTATTCGTTCCTGTAAACGGGGAGGACGAATTCGTGCAGCGCGAGGGAAGCCTGGATGACCTCGCGTGTGTCGTTGTTCTGGCTGAGCTTGCGGACCTTCTCCAGCGACTGCTCGATGAAGGTGATTTTGTCCGAGACGATCTCTGCGCGCCTCATCGGCGCGGAGGCGCCCGTCTTCGCATCCGTGAGCTTCGCCGACGGGCTTTCGAGCTGCCGGAGCATGCCTGTGCCGGCGAAGCCCTGGAGCATGTTGCAGTTCAGCACCGCGCGTTCGAAGCATGTCCGCGGATTGTCGCACGAGGCGAGGAGGACGAATGCCGCGCCGAGGGCGCAGCGGAGAAGGGTCTGAATGCGGCGTTGCATGGCGCGAGTGTGGCGGTGCCGCGAAAAGCGCGCAAACGTCTCGAAGGCCGGGCGCTATTGCGCGCTCGCGACCTGCGCGCTCACGCCGGCGATCTTCACGGTCTTGCCCTCGGGCAGATCGCGCTTGAGGACATAGACGTAGTCCGTCACGAGCTGGTTGCGGCGCGTGTCCCACAGCATCACGGTGCTCTTCCCCTTGCGCTCCTCGGCGACGCCCTGCATCGGCACATTCACGGCGAGATACCGCGGCACGTGGGCGGAGGCGGAGGCGGACAGCGACTCGGTGTCCTGGTTGGTCGCGTAGGGCTCGGCCGCGGTGCCCGCGGGAGTGGTGTCCGCCTTCATCCCGCTTGCGGAGGAGCCGCCGAGTGAACTCCATTCGCGGTCGAGGGCGGCGAGTTCCACCGACGACTGGGACTGCGCCTTCTCGATCTCCTTCTTCTTCTCCGCCTCAAGCTGCGCGGCGGATGGACCCTGCGCCTGCGCGATGCGCTTGGCGTATCTGGCCTCGATGTCCGCGGTCTTCTTCTGGGACGCCGCCCGCACCTGCGCGCGCTTGTGCTCGATGCGCGGCTGCGCGGCGCGAGCCATCACCGCATGAGCCCGCTGCTCCGCCGCGGCTTTCTGCTCCGCGCTGGCTTTGTATTTCGCGACCACGACGGCGATCGTCACCGCGCCGGCGACCGCGCCGATGACCATTGCAGTCTTGCACCCGGTCATCAGGACGCTGCACGAAAGGCACGCCGCGATGGTTCCGGAAAGGATGAGGAGGGTTCGAAACGGACGGGCAGGTTTCATGGCGGTGAGATTGGCACGGAGCAGGCAGCGGCGCAACGCTGTGTTCCTTGCACTCGATCGAGTGGATCACATCAATCCCTCCGCTGCGGCGAGCGCGCGGGGGTAGATGCCGTGGCGGCTGCCGCGGGAGAGTTCCTCGTCGAGGATGTCGGCAAGGTCGGAGCTGTCGGCGGGGACGAGGTGGCGCGCGAGGCGGCCGTCCTTCCACACGAGCGTGATGTTGAGGTATTCCGCGTGCGCGGGATGGTCCACGGTGATGCTGAGGTCGTCGTGTTCGAGGACGACCCGGTGGATTGCGGCGCCGGATGACTCGCTCAGCTCGCATGCGACCTTGCCGCCATCGCCGGTGGAGAAGCCGATGCGGTTGGCGACGCCGGTCGCGGCCTCGAAGCGCGCGGGAGCGTGGCCCTTGCTCCAGCCGAGCAGCGCGGCGAGCCAGCCGAGGAAAAGGAGCGCCGTCGTGCGGGAGCCGGGTCCATGGCTGACGGACACGCTGCGGAGCGCGCGCAACCGTGCAGCCCCATCGGGCGTGTCGAACATCTGCGCGACGGCTTCGCGGAGATGAAAGGTGCGGACCCAGTTCAAGTCGCTGAGGACCGTGCGGCCCGCGGTGAAGACATCGCGCGCGCTGGATGCCGTGCGGTTTCCGCCGAGCGCCGCACGCATTGCGGCGAACTGCGCGCGAGGATTTTTCCACACACCGCTGTCGAAGATGAGGCGGTCCACCCAGCGCCAGATTTCGGAGTCGATCTGCTCGGGGCACTCGCAGCGCCACCAGAGGGTGAGGGGAAGATCGTAGTCGAGCTGCGAGAAGAGGAGGTTCGGCAGCAGCTCGCGGACGTTGCCGCGGACGAGGATGGAGACCTGCTCGCAGCAGACGTGCTTCGCGCCGGCCTTGGGCAGGTAGCAGTGGGCGTTCACCCAAGACTGGACGCCCGTGTTTCCATGGTTGTCAGCGCCGGGCTCGATGCCGATGAGCAGCGCGCGGAAGGCGTGGTTGCGCACGAAGCGCGTGAGCAGCTCCGTGGTTTCGCGCATCGCCGCCTCCCCCTCGCAGATGATGGCGAAGTTGATGAGCGAAGCTCGGGTGCGAGTCTGGTCCGCCGCCCAGAACTTTTTCAGTTCGCGCGCGATGGCGGGAATCTCGACGGGCGTGCCGAAGGTCGCGGCGAGTTCGCTGGGTGCGGTGTCGGTGGGCATGGCGGAAATGAAGCGGGATTGTTTTGTCGTCGGCTAGAACGGGTTCAGAACTTTCACGCCTGTCTTTTCAAAGTCTGACGTGTTGCGCGTGACGACCGTTAGCGAGTGGCGGTGCGCGGTGGCGGCGATCTGGCTGTCGAGCGATGGGACGATGATGCCTGCCTTGTCCCATTTCGCCTTGAGCTGGCCCCAGACGTGGGCGGTGCTCGCGTTGAAGCTGAGCACGCGGCCTTTCATGCAGTCGCACACGGCCTGAAGCCATGCCCGCAGTTGCGTCCTGCGCTTGCCTTCCGGCAGCCGCTCGATGCCGCGGCGGATTTCGCCGATGGTGATCGTGCTGATGTGGAGTTCGCCCTCGTGCTTGCGCAGCCATGCGACGACCTTCGGGTCCGGCTTCGGCTTCACCGGCTCGCTATAGACATTCGTGTCAACGAGGTAGCTCACAGCGACGGCGGCTCGCGGTCGTCGTCATCCCGAGCGGGAATCTCGAAGGCCGAGGGGCAGGCGAGCAGCAGGTCCACCAAGCCGCGGTTCGCGGGCTGGGTGACGCGGCGCAGGGTGATGGTGTCCTCGTCCTCGATGGAAACCTCGAAGTCATCGCCCGCGTGCAGGTGCATCTTCTGCCGGATGGATCCGGGAAGGACGACCTGGCCTTTTTGTGAGAGCACGGTGGTCATAGTAGGAAAATCCTACGCGCCGACGGAAAGCGGGCAAGCGAACATTCCCAAGCCTCACATCCTCCGCCACGCATGCCCGTCGCGCGCGAGCAGGTCGTCGGCTTCCTTGGGGCCCCAGGAGCCGGCGGCGTATTCGCAGAGTGCGGACTTCGTGTCCGGCGCGTGCCAGGCGTTCTCGATGACGTCCACGAACTTCCACGCCTCCTGCACTTCGTCGCGCCGGGCGAAGAGCGTGGCGTCGCCGCTCATCGCGTCGAGGATGAGGCGCTCGTAGGCCTCGGGGCTTTGTTTGCCGAAGCTCGCGCCGTAGTGAAAATCCATCTTCACCGGCTCGATGCGGAGCACGCTGCCGGGGACCTTGCACTGCAGCCGCAGCGAGATGCCCTCGTCGGGCTGGATGCGGATGACGAGCTGGTTCGGGCCGAGCGGTGCGTCGGCGTCGGTGTTGAAAAGCACGCGCGGCGCTTCCTTGAACTGCACGGCGATCTCCGCGCCGCCCTTCGCGAGGCGCTTGCCGACGCGCATGTAGAATGGGACGCCGTGCCAGCGCCAGTTGTCGATGTGCAGCTTCAGCGCGACGTAGGTCTCGGTCATGGACTGCGGGCTCACGCGCTCCTCCGCGCGGTAGGCGGGCACAGGCTTGCCGGAAATGGAGCCCGCGGCGTATTGGCCGCGCACGATGTCGCGCGCGACGTCGTCGGGCGAAAGTCGGCGCAGGGAGCGGACGACCTTCACTTTCTCATCGCGAATCGCGTCAGCAGTGAGGCTCGTCGGCGGCTCCATCGCGGTGAGGCACACGAGCTGGAGCAGGTGGCTCTGCACCATGTCGCGCAGCGCGCCCGCCTTTTCGTAGTAGGGCCCCCGCGCCTCGACGCCGAGCGTCTCCGCCGACGTGATCTGCACGTGGTCGATGTAGCGGTTGTTCCACTGGTTCTCGAAGATCTGGTTCGCGAACCGCAGCACCATGATGTTCTGCGCGGTCTCCTTTCCGAGGTAGTGGTCGATGCGGAACGTGTCGCGCTCGGGGAATGCGTGGGCGATTGAGTTGTTCAGCGACTCCGCGGTCGCGAAGTCCGTGCCGAACGGCTTCTCGACGATCACGCGCGTCCAAGCGCCGGGGCGCGGGCGGTTCAGTCCGCTTTCGGCGAGCTGGCGCAGGATGAGGTCGTAGTCCGTCGGCGACACGCTGAGGTAAAAGAGGCGGTTGCCCGCGGCGCCGCCGGCGGCGTCGAGCGCGTCGAGCCGCTCGCGCAATGCGCGGTAGCCCTCGCCATTCGTGAAGTCGCTCGTGTGGTAATAGATCCGCTTCGAGAACCCGCCCCACACATCATCGCTGAGCCCCGAGCGCGAGCATTTCGCCGTCGTCTCGCGCAACTCGCCGCGCCATGACTCGTCGGTCTTCTCGCGCCGCGCAAAGCCCATGATGTTCGTCGCCGCCGGCAGGTCGCCGTCTGCGGCGAGGTTGTAGAGCGCCGGGATGAGCTTGCGGAAAGTGAGGTCGCCGGACGCGCCGAAGATCACCACATTGCACGGTTGCGGCATTGGCCGCGACTGGAGCCCCTCGCGGAGCGGATTCGCTGAAGTCGGTTCGTTGCTCACTGAATAGTTCCCTTCGCGCGAACATGCGGACGCGTGCCATGCGGTTCAATCGGAAACTGGTTTCTGGTCGCCGGTCGCCGGTCGCCGGTCGCCAGTCGCCAGCCGCTGGATGCTGGCACAGGATGGTTCTGCGGGGCCACAGGATGGTTCTGTGGGAGCACAGAATCGTTCTGTGGGAGCGCAGGCTGGTTCTGTGGGAGCGCAGGCTGGTTCTGTGGGAGCGCAGGATGGTTCTGTGGGGGCGCAGGATGATTCTGTGGGGGCGCAGGATGGTTCTGCTGGGGCGCAGGATGGTTCTGCGGGAGCACAGAATGGTTCTGCGGGAGCACAGAATGGTTCTGCGGGAGCACAGAATGGTTCTGCTGGGGCGCAGGATGGTTCTGCGGGAGCACAGAATGGTTCTGCGGGAGCACAGAATGGTTCTGCGGGAGCGCAGAATGGTTCTGTGGGGGGCGCAGAATGGTTCTGCGGGGGCACAGGATGGTTCTGTCGTGTCGCTGAATGAACCAGACGGACGACTGAACGATCCAGTTGCGGAACTGAACGGCCCAGTTAGGGAACTGAACGTCCGCGCGTGGCGCTGTTTAACTGCAATCGTCTTTTCGTTTGCCGCGCGTGCCGGCTCGCGCCAGAAAAGGCGCAGGGAAAAATTATGCAGGGAAACACCAAGCCGGACTATCTCGACATCGGCTTCGAGCAAATTGACCGCGACCTGCGCCTCCTCATGGAGGCGTTTGCCGACGTGCTCCGAAGCCTCGGCCACGCAGCGCTCGCGGACCATCTTCCGTGGACCGGAAGCCCGCGGCCTTCCACCGAGCCTCACACGCTGCCGGGGCATCTCGGGCTCGCGTATTCCGTGGCTTTTCAAATCCTGAACATGGTCGAGGAGAATGCGGCCAGCGCGATGCGCGAGCTGCGAGAGGAACACGAGGGGCTCGCTGCGGAGCAGGGGATGTGGGGCAGCCAGCTTGCGCGTCTGAAATCGCTCGGGCTTTCGCAGGAGAAAATCGCCGCGCTGCTGCCGCGCGTGCGCATCGAGCCGGTGCTCACCGCGCATCCCACCGAGGCGAAGCGCCTCTCGGTGCTCGACCACCACCGCGCGCTCTTCGCGCTGCTCCAGCGCGCGGGCCGCGAACCGCGCACCGCCACCCGCCGGCGAATGCTCGGCACGGAGCTGCGGGCGGCGCTCGAACGACTCTGGCGCACGGGCGAGATTCTCCTCGAAAAACCGACGCTCACCGACGAGCGCCGCAATGTGATGCACTACCTGCGCGAGATTTTCCCGTCGGTGCTGCCCATCCTCGATGAGCGCCTCCGCATCGCGTGGGAGGGAGCGGAGTTCGACACCGCGCTGCTGCGGAAGCCCGGAGCACTGCCGCGGGTGCGCTTTGGCACATGGGTCGGCGGCGACCGCGACGGCCATCCCGGGGTGACTGCCGATGTGACGCGCGAGACGCTGGAGCGCCTGCGTGCGAATGCGCTGCTCGTCCAGCACCGCAGCCTCTCCGCGCTCGCGGACAAGCTTACGCTCACAAAGTGGATGCAGCACCCGCCGGACGAACTGCTCGCGGGCATCACGCGTCTGTCCGGCATTCTCGGCGACACTGCGAAGCCGATCCTCGCCAACCACGTCGAGGAGCCGTGGCGGCAGTTTGTCGAGCTCCTGCTCGCGCGGCTGCCCGTCGCCATTGCAAACGGTTATGCGTCCGAGCTGCTGAGCGGCGCCGCATTTTACCGCGACCGGGCGGAACTCGTCGCGGATGTCGTGCTGCTGCGCGACTCACTCGTCGCCGCGGGTGCGAGCCGCCTCGCGGAGACGGACGTCGAGCCGATCCTCCGCTCGCTGGAGGTGTTCGGCTTCCACCTTGCGCATCTCGACATCCGGCAAAACTCGGCATTTCACTCGAAGGCGCTGTCGCAGCTCATGGGCGCCGCGGGCCTCGATGGCAGCCAGTGGGAGGAATGGAGCGAGGGCGACCGCATGCGATTCCTCGAGCGCGAGCTGCGTTCGCCGCGGCCGTTCCTGCATCCGGCCGCGAGCGCGGGGCCGGAGGCGGATGCGGTGCTCGGCTGCTACCGGGTGCTCGCGGAGCATCTCGCGAAATTCGGAGCGGATGGAATGGGTTCGCTCATCGTGAGCATGACGCGGCGCCAGTCCGACCTGCTCGTCGTTTACGTGCTCGCGCGCGAAGCCGGGCTGCTGCGGAATTTCCCCGAGGGAATCGTGTGCCTGCTGCCGGTCGTCCCGCTGTTTGAGACGGCGGATGACCTCGAGCGGGGCCCGGAAATGCTGCGCGCATTTGTCGAGCAGCCGGTCACGCGGCGAAGCTTGGAGTTTCACGCGGTGCGCGCCGGCCGGCCCGGTGAACTGCTCCAGCAGGTGATGGTCGGCTACAGCGACAGCAACAAGGACGCGGGCATCATCGCGAGCCAGTGGGCGCTGCATTGTGCGCAGGCACAGCTCGCTGCCGTTGGTGCGGAGCTCGGCGTGAACATTCGCTTTTTCCACGGACGCGGCGGCACGGTGAGCCGCGGTGCCGGGCCGACGCATCGGTTTCTTGATGCGCTGCCGCCGGGTTCGCTCTGCGGCGACATCCGGCTGACGGAGCAGGGGGAGACCATCGCGCAGAAATTCGCGAACCGCTCGACCGCCGCCTACAACCTTGAGCTGCTGCTCGCCGGCGTCGCAGCCACGACCGCACGCATCGCGCCGCCGGGGCAGACGGCGCATCCGCTCGCGCCGATTGTCGAGAAGCTCGCCGCGGCGAGCCGCAACGCCTACCGCGCGCTGGTGGAGGATCCGAGCTTCCTGCCGTTTTACCGCGAGGCGACTCCGATTGATGCGCTGGAGCACAGCCGCATTGGTTCGCGCCCGTCGCGCCGGACGGGGCAGGCGAGTCTCGCCGACCTCCGCGCGATTCCGTGGGTGTTTTCGTGGAACCAGGCGCGCTTTTACCTGCCAGGCTGGTATGGCGCGGGCACGGCGCTCGCATCGCTGGGCGGGGAGGAATTGCAGCAGCTCGCGGCGGGCGTGCGCACGTGGCCTTTCCTGCACTACGTGCTGACGAACGTGGAGTCGTCGCTCGCGAGCAGCGACCGGGAGCTGATGCTCTCCTACGCGGCGCTCGTCGGCGACGCGGCGGTGCGCGAACGGGTGAGTGGGATCATCCTCGCCGAGTGGGACCTCACGAAAAAGATGCTGGAGAGACTGCGCGGCGGTGCGATGGAGGCGCGGCGGCCCCGCATGTGGAAGACGCTGAATCTGCGGGCCGAGGCGCTGCGCATCCTGCATGTGCAGCAGATTTCGCTGCTGAAGCGGTGGCGCGGCCTGCGGGCCGCGGGGGATGAAAATGCCGCAGGCGAGATGCTCCCGGACTTGCTTCTGAGCATCAACGCCATCGCGAGCGGCCTGCGCACGACGGGATAGCGGCCGGCAATTCGTGCGTTGCAGCGGGGGACGCCGCCGCTGCATGTTCGCGCCCGCATGCGAATCCAGAAGCTCCACCCCGACGACGACGCGGTTGTCGCGCTCAGTCCACTCAAAGCCGGTGAGACCGTCGCCCTCGACGGACGTTCTTGGACGCTGCGCAGCGACATCGGTGCGAAGCACAAATTTGCCGCACGCAGTTTTGCCGAGGGAGAACTGGTCACGATGTATGGGACGGTCGCAGGGAAGGCGACGCGCTCGGTTGCCGAAGGCGAGCTCCTTTCCCGGGAAAATGTGACGCATGCCACGGCGACGCCTGTGGCGCGCACGAACGATTTTCACTGGAAGGCGCCGGATGTCTCTCGGTGGCGCAGGAGGACGTTTGACGGCTTCCGCCGTGCGGATGGACGCTGCGGAACGGCGAACCACTGGCTCGTGGTGCCGATGGTCTTTTGCGAAAACAGGAACATCGACGTGATGCGCGAGGCGCTCGAACCACTGGCTCGTGGTGCCGATGGTCTTTTGCGAGAACCGCAACATCGACGTGATGCGCGAGGCGCTGACGAAGGGCCTCGGCTACGCGGTGACGACGCCGTATTCCGATTTCGTGTCGAAGCTCGCCGGTGCGTGGCGCTCGGGTGACTCTCTAGATGAGGCGAGGGTGGAAAAGTCCGCGGCTGCGTCGCGGGTGTTTCCACACGTGGATGGCGTGAAGTTTCTCCAGCATACGCTCGGCTGCGGTGGCACGCGTCAGGATGCGCGTGCGCTCTGCGGCCTTCTCGCGGGCTACATCACGCATCCGAATGTGGCGGGTGCGACCGTGCTCAGTCTCGGCTGCCAGAATGCGGAGGTGGAGACGCTGCGCGAGGAGATTTCAAAGCGCGGCGGTGACGCAAAGCCGCTCTTCGTCTTCGAGCAGCAGAAGAGCGCCTCCGAGCGCGAACTTCTGGAGCGCGCGCTGCGCGCGACCTTCCGCGGCATCGCTCAGGCGAACGAACTGCGCCGCGAACCGGTGCCGCTGAGCGAGATTGTGCTCGGGTTGAAATGCGGCGGCTCCGATGGCTTCTCCGGCATTTCAGCAAACCCGGCGCTCGGTCATTGCTCGGACCTTCTCTCCGCGCTCGGCGGCACTGGGGTGCTCTGTGAATTCCCGGAACTCTGCGGCGCGGAGCAGTGGCTCTGCGACCGCTGCGGCGACACGGCGCTGGCCGAGCGTTTCCTCGACCTCATGCGGCGCTATGCCGAGCGGGCAAAGGCGGTGGGGTCGGGCTTCGACATGAATCCGTCTCCGGGCAACATCCGGGACGGCCTCATCACTGACGCGATGAAGAGCCTCGGTGCCGCGCGCAAAGGAGGCGGCGCTCCCGTGCTCGATGTGGTGGATTACCCGGAACGCATCACGAAGCGCGGCGGCCTCACACTGCTGTGCACGCCGGGCAACGACGTGGAGGCGACGACGGCGCTCACCGGCAGCGGCTGCAATGTGATCGTTTTCACGACTGGACTCGGCACGCCGACCGGCAACCCGATTTGCCCCGTGGTGAAAATGTCCACGAACACCGAACTCGCGACGCGCATGAGCGACATCATCGATTTCGACGCCGGTGCGATCGTGCGCGGCGAGAGGACGATCGACCAAGTCGGCGAGGAACTGCTCGACCATGTCATCGAGGTGGCGAGCGGGCGCGCGGTCCCGGCGGCAGTTCGCCTCGGACAGGATGACTTCATTCCATGGAAGCGCGGCGTCTCACTGTGACGATGGATTCCTAGCGATGCGCACGGCACTCTACGGCGGCAGCTTCGATCCGATTCACCACGGGCATCTCATCCTTGCGCGTGAGGCGATGGAGCAGCTTCAGCTCGATCGGGTCGTCTTCATTCCGGCCGCGCAGTCGCCATTCAAACTCGACCGCAACCCGGCTCCCGCCACCGTGCGTCTCGCGATGGTGCAGGCTGCGGTCGGTGGCGAGGCGGGATTCGAGTGCGACGCTTCGGAAGTGGAGCGCGAGGGGCCGAGTTTCACCGTGGATACGGTGGAGGCGTGGCGGCTGAAGGCACCCGGCGACGAGCTGTTCTATTTCATTGGAGAGGACAACGTCGCCGATTTGCCGAAATGGCGCCGCTACGAGGAACTCCGGGAGATGGTGGAGTTCGTCGTCTTCGGCCGCGCCTCATCCTCGCCGTCGCACGATTTTCCGACGGTGAACCGCCGCGTGGATATTTCCGCGACGGAGGTGCGCAAGCGCGTTGCAGAAGGGCGCAGCATCCGCTATCTCGTGCCGGAAGCGGTGCGCCAAATCATTGAGACGCACCGCCTTTACCAAGGAGGCTCCCATTAAATCCGACAAACTCGCCAAGCTCTGCGCCAGCATCGCCGCCGATAAAAAGGCGGAGGACATCGTCGTTCTCGACCTGCGCAAGCTGTCGTCATTCACCGATTACTTCGTCATTTGCAGCGGAGCTTCCGAGCCGCAGCTGAAGGCCATCGCGAATGAGATCGGCGACCGTCTGAAGAAGGAGCACGACCGCCGCCCGCTGAACATCGACGGCTTCCCGATGAGCCAGTGGGTCATCGTGGATTACGGCGATGTGGTCGTGCATGTTTTCCATCCCGAAAAACGGCAGGCTTACCGGCTCGAGGATCTCTGGAACGACGCGCCGCGGCTGAAGGTGTAGTTCGCCGTCGCACCGCGGACGGACGGTGAACGGTGCGCCACGTCCGGAGATGCGTGGCGCAAAGAATTTTCCGGCGCGGGGGTCATTCGGGCGTTGCAAAGGCGTGGCGCAGTGCCGCAGGCTTGCGCTCCTTCACTTCACAGAAACCCACAACCCACACATGAATCAGGAACCCAGAATCATCACCCCGCAGACCCTCACCCGGCGCAGCTTCCTCCAGCGCGGCAGCGCAGCGCTCGGCGGTGCGGCTCTCGCCACCGCGCTTGATCCCGCCCGCTTTGCCCTCGGCGTGAGCGGCGGCGATGAGATCAAGCTCGCCATTGTCGGCTGCGGCGGACGCGGCTCCGGCGCTGCGAATCAGGCTTTGAACACCACGAACCTCGGCCCGATCCGGCTCGTCGCCGCGGCGGATGTCCACGAGGACCGCATGGAGTCGGCGCTGAAGAACTTCGAGGCGAAGCACGGTGACCGCGCGCAGGTCGCGAAGGAGAACCGCTTCCTCGGTTTCGACGCCTACAAGAAGGCCATCGCCAAAGCGGATGTGGTCATCCTTTCCACGCCTCCCGGTTTCCGCCCCATGATGTTCGAGGAAGCGGTGAAGCAGGGCAAACACGTCTTCATGGAGAAGCCCGTCGCGACCGATCCAGCGGGTGTCCGCACGGTGCTCGCCGCCGCGAAGGTCGCGAAGGAGAAGGGGCTCAAGGTCGGTGTCGGACTCCAGCGCCACCACCAGCGCGGCTACATTGAGACGATCAAGCGCCTCCACGACGGTGCCATCGGCGACATCACTTCCATGCGTGCCTACTGGAACGGCGCGACGCCGTGGCTCAAGAAACGCGAGGACCTTGAGAAGCAGTATGGCCGCAAGCTCACCGAGATGGAGTATCAGATGCGCAACTGGTATTACTTCACCTGGATCTGCGGCGACCACATCTGCGAGCAGCACATCCACAACCTCGACGTGATCAACTGGGTGAAGAAGGGCTGGCCCGTGAAGGCGCAGGGCATGGGCGGCTGCGAAGTCCGCAAGGGACCCGACTACGGCGAGATCTTCGACCACCACGCCGTGGAGTTCGAGTATGAGGATGGCTCGCGTCTCACCAGCTTCTGCCGCCACATCGTCGGCTGCTGGAACTCCGTGAGCGAGGCTGTCGTCGGCACGAAGGGCAAGTGCGACGTGAACCGCCACACCATCTCCGTCACCGGCGGCGAGAGCTGGCGCCACAAGAATGATGGCGACAAGGATCCGTATCAGCAGGAGCACGACGACCTCTTCGACGCCATCCGCAACAACAAGCCTTACAACGAGGCGGAATACGGTGCGATGAGCTCCATGACCGCCATCCTCGGCCGCCTCGCCACTTATAGCGGCAAGGAGATCGAGATGGAGAAGGCGCTCAAGAGCGAGGTCAGCATCTTCCCGAAGAACCTCGCATGGGACGCTGACATGCCCGTGAAGCCCGGCCCCGACGGCATGTATCCGCGCGCGATTCCCGGAAAGTCGGTAGTCATCTAAGCGCCACTCGCCCAGCATTCGCACCCCGCGCACGGCAGCCGCTGTGCGCGGGGTGATGCTTTT
>JBGAPU010000016.1:0-70313 GCA_044221035.1 Chthoniobacteraceae bacterium
AGCCCGGCCATTCACCAAAACCAAACGGCCATCCGAACAACCTGAACTGACACCATGCCAAGAGCAACAAACGCTCCCGCCTCACGCGAGCGCCGCAAGAGAATGCTTGAGAAAGCAAAGGGCTTCCGCGGCCGCCGCTCCAAACTGTTCCGCTACGCCAAGAACGCGGTGATGAAAGCCCAATACTGGGCCTTCCGCGACCGCAAGACGCGCAAGCGCAATTTCGGAATGCTGTGGAACCAGCGCATCAACGCCGCCGCCCGCGCCAACGGATTGACCTACAGCCGATTCATGGAGGGCATCAAAGCCGCCGGAATCACGCTCGACCGCAAGGTGCTCGCCGGGCTCGCCGCTCAAGACGAAGCCGCATTCAAGGCGCTCGTCGAGAAGGCAAAGGCCGCCCTCGCCAACAAGCCGGGCGTGCCGAAGGCCGCCTGACGCAGCAGCGAGATTATTTTCACAAACCCCGGATGCTTCGTCGGAGCATCCGGGGTTTTGTTTTCCCTCGGACAGCCGCACCTTTCGGTATGTTGGCATCGCAAGGTCGCGTTCGGAAGGTCGGCGAGTTTGGACAGAAGAGCAAATCGGAGCACTTGACGTTTTCCTTCGATACGTTAAAAACGTGTGGGGTTGGAGACTTAAAAGCCTTTGCTCCAACCGACAAAACCCAAACACTAAAGCCCTACACCACCATGAAAACCCAGCACCTCCTCGTCGGCATACTCACTGCGTCCGTCGCAAGTGCGATCGCCACCACGCCCGCTCCCTCGACTCCGACCACCACCTCGACGCCGTCTGCTCCCAGCCCGGGATTTCGGACTGGCCAAGTGTCGCTGCGCGCAAACACCCCGCTCGCCCGACCCGATGCCGCCTCGTCGCGAATCTTCGACTTCGGCGCCAACATCGCCATCGATCAGCTCAACGGCGCAGGAACCTCCGCAGGCATCCACCACAAGCCGGTGATTCAGCCGACACGCGGGCCGCTCTATTCGCTCTTCACCGAATACAACTACATCTACACGGACGACTCGCGCGCGCTCGGCTCGGATGTCGTCACGCATGCGTTCACCCTCGGCGGTTCCGCGCTCTTCAACGGGGACACATTCCTCGGCGTGAACTACTCCTACAGCAACGGCACCAACGCCAGGAACTCAGCCGGCGTCAGCAGCCAGTCGGATGCGCACTTCTTCTCACTGGTCGCGGCCAAGAGCCTCTGGAACTTCCTCTCCATCGGCGTGTCGGGCGCTTACGGGAACACCGACATCAACGTGAACAACACAGTCGCCGGCACCATCACTCCGGCGAACATGGAGACTTGGACCGTGTCGCCATTCGTCGCGGCCACCTACAAGTCCGGCGCCCTGACCACATCGCTCACTGCGATGTATCAGTATGAGTATGACAACACGAGCGCACCCGCCGGCGTCAAAATCGTGGACGACACCACGAAGTTCAGCCTCACGCTGCGGAGCACTTACGCCGTCAGCGAGAAGCTGAAGGTTCAGGCTTCGGCGAAATACAATCAGATCCTCACCGGCCTCGCACAGGCGGCCGGCCTCCGCGAGGCGCGCGCATGGGCGACCTTCGGCGGGCGGGTTTCCTACAACGTGAGCACCATGCTCGAGCTATACGCGGGCTATTCCTACGACGCGTTCAACAGCTACCTCGAAACGCACACCGCCACCGCCGGCCTGCGCTACACGTTCTAAAAACCGGGAAAGGATTTCCTGAAACACAGGATGCGCCCGGCGTGAGCCCTCACGCCGGGCGTTTTCCTTTCAGCGCGGAAACTCACCACGACATGCAGCGGCTTCTCTCCATCCCTCTCATTCTCCTCCTGTGCATCCTCACCGGCACTCCGGCATCCGCGCAGCCGCGGACGCAATCCGCGGATCTTCACAGCTTCGTGAACTGGGACTTCCGCCATCGGAAAAAACTCCGGGGATGGCGGGCGACGGAGACAGTGATCCTGAAAACGCTGGAGCAAAGCCATGCGGGGCGCGCGGCGCACACCCTCGTGGAAAACGGCTCTCCCAGCAGCCTCCGCGATTTCCTCCGCTCGCTCCCCACGCGCGCGGAATGCGGCTTCAGCATCGTCTATCTCGCAAGCCACCAATCCCCCGATGGCGAATGGGACTTCATGCAGAGGAAACTCGAGTCGCTCGGCACACTCGCTGCCGAGGCGAATATTCCACCGCATCCAAACCGAATCGTGATCGTGGACGCCTGCTACGCCGCCGCGCTCCTGGATGACTCCGCGTGGAGGCGCGGAATGCAGAGCCCGGTGCTTTTCGCCGCGCTCGCATCTGAGGAGACGCAGGAACTCGACTTCAGCACGCCCCAGCCGCTCGACCTGCGCAAACGATACCCCGCGGCAGCGGCGTGGCTGGACAGGAACCTGGGCCGCAAATGGGACGGCAGGCTCAGCTTTCTCGGCTTCGTCTGGGTGCAGACACTTGTATCCTCACCGGCGATGCCCGCAGGCGCCGACGGCTGGCTGCGCTTCATGAAGCGATGCGAGCAGACCGCCAGCACATTCCGCCGTGAGGCGGACGAACGCCTCGCATCCCGCGTCACGCTCGCCAACGGCGCCTCGCGCGGCCAGCCATCGCCATCCAGCCGTCGGAAGAACTGACTTTCACGGTTCCTCTGGCGAACTTTTCACCGCGCGTCTTGACGGCGTCACGCGCCCGACTCATGTTCGCCGCGCAATGAGCGACGCTGATGCAAAGCTTCTCAAGGGCTCCCGCCTGTATCAGGAATTCCTTGCCGAGAAGGAGGAAATCATGCGCCACAAGTGGCTGGAGAGCGAGAAAGCCGGCTACGACGTGGGCTTTGAGAAGGCGCTGCTCGACTGGCTCGTGAAGCACCGCGCGGACTGGCGGCGCAAGCGCAAGGAGCAGCAAAGTTCGGCGCCTGCATGACGCAGGGCAGCCGGTGCCTTTAAGACGACCCCGCGAGGTCACAAGGACGCCACGATGAACAAGCCAAACCCACCAAGCCCCACCGCCCGGCCGTTGCTCGACGCAGCCGCCATCGACCGCGCGCTCAAGCGCATCGCGCACGAGATCATCGAGCGCAACCCGGACACCTCGAAGCTCGCCATCGTCGGCATTCCCTCCCGCGGAGTAGTCGTGGCGGAGCGGCTCGCATCGTTCGTGCAGCTCTTCGGTGGCAACGGCGTGGAGACCGGCATCGTGGATATCTCGATGCACCGCGACGATCTCGCGCGTCGTCCGATTCCCGCGGTCGTGCCGACTCGGCTGCCCTACGATCTCGAACACCGCACCATCATCCTAGCGGACGATGTCGCCTTTACCGGCCGCACTTGCCGCGCGGCGATGGACGCGCTCGCGGATTTTGGCCGGCCGGCAAAAATCCAATACGCCGTGCTCATCGACCGCGGCCACCGCGAACTGCCGATCCGGGCGGACTACGTCGGCAAGAATGTCCCCACAGCGATGGGCGAACGCGTCTATGTGCGGTTCACCGCGACCGACGGCGTGCCCGCCGACGGCGTGTGGCTCGACTCCACCCCCGGCACCAGCACTCCCGAATGACCTCCACCCTCACACAAAACCCGCTCGGCCAGTCTGCATGGCAGCGCAAGGATCTCGTCTCCATCGCTGACCTCACCGCCATGGAAATCACACAGCTCCTCGACACGGCCGCGGCCTTCAAGGATGTCGGCACCCGCGAAGTGAAGAAGGTGCCGGCGCTGCGCGGACGCACGATGGTGAATTTCTTCGTGGAACCGAGCACGCGCACGCGTGCTTCGTTTGAACTCGCGGCCTTCCGACTCAGCGCGGACGTGATCAACATTTCCGCGAGCACCTCCAGCCTCACCAAGGGGGAAACGCTCAAGGACACCGCCAAGAACCTCGAAGCGCTGCTCGCGGACATCATCGTGCTCCGCCACAGCAGCGCGGGCGCCGCGCAGTTCCTCGCGGAGCGGCTGAATGCGAGCGTCATCAACGGCGGCGACGGCGCGCATGAGCATCCCACGCAGGCGCTGCTCGACACATTCACCGTCCGCGAGAAGAAGGGCCGCATCGCCGGTCTGCACGTCGCCATCATCGGCGACATCCTCTTCTCCCGCGTCGCGCGCTCAAACATCCACGCCCTCGTGAAGCTCGGTGCGCGCGTCACGCTCTGCGGCCCGCCCACGCTCGTCCCCCGCTCGCTCGAAGCGCTCGGCGTCGCCGTCACGCACGACCTCGACTCACTCCTCCCCGAGGTGGACGTGGTGAACCTACTCCGCATCCAGCACGAGCGGCAGCGGAAGGAATACTTCCCGAGCCTCGGCGAATACACCGCGTTCTTCGGACTCACCAAGCAGCGCGCGGAGCGTCTGCGGAGCGACGCACTCATCATGCACCCCGGTCCGATCAACCGCGGCGTCGAAATCGACAGCGACATCGCCGACAGCGGGCGCAGCGTGATCCTTGACCAAGTCACCAACGGCCTCGCCGTCCGCATGGCCGTCCTCTTCCTCTGCGCAAGCGCCCGACCTTCCTGAATGACTTCCACCCTCATCACCAACGGCCACATCGTCGATCCAGCCAACGGCATCGACCGAGTCGGCGACCTCTACATCACCGGCGGAAAAATCTCGAAGCTCGACTTCGACGCCACGCTGCGGAAGCACCCGCACGATCTCGAAGTGATCGATGCGACCGGCCTCGTTGTCGCGCCGGGTCTCATCGACATCCACGTCCACTTCCGAGAGCCGGGCCAGTCGGCGAAGGAGACCATCGCCACCGGCGCCAAGTGCGCAGCGGCGGGCGGCTTCACCACGGTCGTCTGCATGCCGAACACCGCACCACCGGTGGACACCGCCAGCGTGGTGACGTGGATTTTGGAAAAGGCGAAGGCCGAGGCGTGCGTGAACGTGCTGCCCACCGGCGCGATCACCAAGGGGCTCGCGGGCGAGGAACTCGCACCCATCGGCTCGCTGCACAAGGCGGGCGTCGTCGCGCTCACCGACGACGGCCACTGCGTGCAAAACCACGAGGTCATGCGCCGCGCGTGCGAGTATGCGCGCATGTTCGGCCTCGTGATCATGGACCACTGCCAGGACTACAACCTCGTCGGAAAAGGCGTGATGCACGAGGGCCGCGTGAGCGCCGAGTTGGGCCTTCCCGGCTGGCCCGCCATCGGCGAGGAAATCATCGTCGCGCGCAACGCCCTGCTCGCAGAGCTCACCGGCACGCCGATCCACTGCCAGCACCTCAGCGCCGCGGGCAGTGTCGGCATCCTTCGCCGGATGCGCGCGCGCGGAGTCCCGTTGAGCGGCGAAATCTGCCCGCACCACATCGCGCTCACGGACGAAGCAATTCGCGGCTACAACACGAACTTCAAGATGAACCCCCCGCTCCGCTCGCAGGAGCACATCGAGGCCCTCATTGAGGGCGTGGCGGACGGCACCATCACCATCCTCGCCAGCGACCATGCGCCGCACTGCTCATTTGAAAAGGAGGTCGAATTCGACTTCGCGCCGTTTGGCATTCTCGGACTTGAAACCGAACTCGGCCTCTTCCTCGACATTCTCGTCCACAAACGGAAGGCAATCCCTCTCGCGCGGCTGATTGAACTCTACACTGCCAATCCCGCCAAACTGCTGGGCCTCGATTGCGGAACCCTCGGCGTCGGCGCCGCAGCAGACGTTACGCTCATCAATCCCGACCTAGAATGGACGGTGGACAGGGAGCTGAGTTTCTCCCGCAGCCGGAACAACGCCTTCCACGGCCGCGAGCTGAAGGGCCGCGCCGTCCGCACCATCGTCGGCGGCAAGACAGTGTGGTCGCTTTGACAAAGTGGGGATGCCTCCGGCAATGCGGCTGCTTGCGGTGATCCGCACGCGAACGTAAAACGCGTCCACATGTCCGAACGAACCAAGACTGCGCCCGAACTTCCGCCGATCCGCGTCCGCGCGAAGTTCTTCTTCGAGGGCGAGGAGCCGTGGTTCCTCCGGGGCGTGACTTATGGGCCGTTCAAGCTGAACGCCGACGGCGACTTCATGAGCACGCCGGATCAGGCCCGGCGCGACTTTGCTCTGATGCGCGAGATGGGAATCAACCTGATCCGCGTCTATCACGTGCCCGCACGCTGGCTGCTCGACCTTGCGGCGGAGACGGGCCTCCGCGTGCTGGTGAGCATCCCGTGGACGCAGCACGTGGAGTTTTTGAATTCGCGCTCGCTCAAGCGGCAGATCACGCAGGTCGTGCGCGACACCGTCTCCAAGAACAAGGGCCACCCCGCGATCTTCGCCTACCTCGTGGGCAACGAGGTGCCGACGACGATGATCCGCTGGCTTGGCGCCGACCGAGTGCAGCGCTTCCTCGAAAAGCTCATCGACGTTGCCCGCGCCACCGACCCGCGCCCGCTCTACAGCTACGCGAGTTTCCCGCCGACGGAATACCTGCGGCCGGCGAACGTGGATTTCCTCTCGCTGAACGTCTATCTGGAGCGGCGCGTGGACTTTGAGCGCTACCTCGCGCGGCTGCAGAACATCGCGGAGGAGAAGCCGCTCATCCTCGGCGAGTTCGGCATGGACACGCTGCGCAACGGCGAGGACCGGCAGTCGGAGGTGCTCGACTGGCATCTCGACGTGGTCGTGAAGGGCGGCGCCGCCGGCACGATTTTCTTCTCGTGGACCGACGAATGGTTCACCGGCGGACACGAGGTCACCGATTGGAAATTCGGCCTGGTCACCGAGGACCGGAAACCGAAGAAGGCATTCCACACGCTCAGGGCCAAGCTCGGCAGCGGTGCCCCGATCACGACGGTCGTGCCGCTCGAGCGGTATCCGAAGGTGAGCGTGATCGTCTGCAGCTACAACGGCGGCAAGACACTCGGCGACTGCCTGCGCGCACTCGACCGGCTGCGGTATCCGGATTTTGAAATCGTGCTGGTGGACGACGGCTCCAAGGACGACACGCAGAAGATCGTGAAGCAGTGGGAGGCGCACCGCGCGACCGCGGGAGGCAAGCTTCCGCACTTCGTCAACGTGGTGCAGAAAAACATGGGGCTCAGCTACGCGCGGAATGTCGGTGCGCAGACCTCCTCAGGCGAGGTCATCGCCTACACCGACAGCGACTGCATGCCGGACCCGGACTGGCTTTATTACCTCGTCGCCGTGCTCACAAGCGGCAACTACGCGGGCGTCGGCGGTCCGAACATCTCGCCGCCCGCGGTGAACTGGGTGCAGGCCGCCGTCGCCGCGAGCCCCGGCGGGCCGAGCCATGTGCTGCTGACAGACACCGTTGCGGAGCACGTGCCCGGCTGCAACATGGCGTTCTGGCGCTGGGCATTCGATCTCGTGGGCGGGTTCGACACGGAATACCGCAAGGCAGGCGACGATGTGGACTTCTGCTGGCGGCTGCAGACCGCGGGTGGCGAGGTCGCATTTTCGCCAAGCGCGATCGTGTGGCACTACCGGCGCTTCACGCTGCAGGCGTTCCGCAAGCAGCAGGAAGGCTACGGCGAAGCCGAGGCGCTGCTTCGCTTCAAGCACCTCATCTTTTTCGGCCCCACCGGAACGGCGAAGTGGAAAGGACAGATCTACGGCGCGCCGCGGCTCACGTGGCTTTTCAGCAGGCCGCTGATTTACCATGGCGTCTTTGGCCAGGGGCTCTTCCAATCGCTATACCCTGCGCAGCAGTCGCAGATCGCAGCGTATCTCAGCAGCATCGAGTGGATCGCGCTCACGGTTTTTGTCGGCGTGCTCGGCATTCCCCTCGAGTGGCTGCGCGTCGTGCCCGTCATCATGCTGCTCGGCACGGTGAGTGTGGCGCTCACCTGGATGGTGAACATCCGCATCGAGCCGAAATACGACACCATCGCAGCGCGGCTGCTCGTGGCGTTCCTCGCCTTCATCCAGCCGCTTGGGCGCGGGTGGGCGCGCTACTTCACCTGGCTCAAATTCAAGCGCACTCCGGCCGGCGTCATCTCGAAGCCGGAGCCCGGCATCGGCGGGGATGCGCACTCGGGCCGCCCGGGCCGCATCGATTTTTGGAACGAGACCGGCCAGGGGCGCGAGGCGCTCATCACGGAAACCGTGAAACTGCTCGAGGACGAGGGCTGGCGCTATTCGACCGACACCGGGTGGAAATCGTGGGACGTGCTCGTCTATGGAAACCTCTGGTGGAGCGTCAAGGTCGCGACGGTGACCGAGTATCACGGCGGGCCGAAATGCCTCACGCGCGCACGTCTCGGGCTGATGATGGTGCCCACGACATTCCTTGTCGGCGTCATCCTCGTCAGCACACTGCTTTACCGGAAGGTCTTCTCCCACGCGAACGACGTCTGGCTTTGGATTTTCTCAGCGGCGTTCGGAGCGTGGCTTCTGTTCCGCGGACTGCGCCTGAAGCGCCGCGTCGCCGACCTCGTCATCCACGCCGCACAGACAGTCGGCCTCAAGCGAGTGAGCGGCAAACAGGCGAGGCCGCGCGCCGCGACGTGAGCCCGGAGCGATTTGAGTTTGTCGCTGATTCCGCCGCTGCCGGCACGCGGCTGGACCAATTTCTCGCGACACACGCTTCAGGAATCTCCCGCTCGCGCATTCAGGCGCTGATGCGCGACGGCCATGTGCTCATGAACGGCGAGGCTCAACTGCGCTCGTGCAAGCTCCGCGGTGGCGAGCAGATCATTCTCAGCATCCCGCCTGCAATCGCATCGGAGAATCTCCCTGAGGACATCGCGCTTGAGATTCTCCACGAAGACTCCGATCTCATCGTGGTCAACAAGCCGCCTGGCCTGGTCGTTCATCCCGCACCCGGCCACGCCGGCGGCACGCTCGTGAACGCCCTGCTGCACCACTGCGGCGCGCTGAGTGTCATCGGTGGCGTCGAGCGTCCAGGCATCGTCCATCGGCTCGACAGGGAGACGAGCGGCTGCCTTGTCGCCGCAAAGAGCGACGCCGCGCACCAATCGCTCGCCGCGCAGTTTGCCACGCGGGGCGTTTCGAAGATTTACCTCGCGCTGGCAGCCGGGCGTTTCCGCGCGAAGAAGGGCACCGTCGCCGCAGCGATCGGGCGGCATCCCGTGTATCGCAAGAAGATGGCCGTTCTCGGGAAGGGAAAGGCGCGTGATGCGGTGACCGACTGGCGTGTGCTGTCGGAACTTCCATCCGGCACTCTCTTGGAATGCACGCTGCACACCGGACGGACGCACCAGATCCGCGTTCACCTCAAGCACCTCGGTCATCCGCTGCTGGGTGACGAGGTGTATGGGAAGCGAGCCGGATTTCCGCGTCAGATGCTCCACGCATGGAAGCTCGGCTTTTCCCATCCCAGCACGGGAAAACGCCTCGACTTCACCGCGCCGATACCGCCCGATTTCGTCGATGCCGGAGTGCCGGCCAAACTTCCATGAGCGACCAGCCCACCGACATTGTCCTCAGCGCCCTGCAGCAGATGCAGGCGAACGGCGCGCGCGCACGTGCCTCACGCGAGGCGTGCGAGCGGCTGCGTGCCACAGCCGCAGCCCCGGCGGCAGCAAGTGTGGCGACGCGTTCTGAGGAACCCGTCCAAAGGCGCCCCGCGGCTGAAAAGCGGGTCCCCCACCCTGCTCCGCCACAACCCGCAGAAGCCATTTCGGAACCGCCGCGCCCCCAGCCCGTCCCCGAATCCGCCAGCGGCAATGCCGCGAAGCTCGCCGCACTTCGCGGGCCGGTGCTCGCCTGCACAAGATGCCCGAACCTCGTGGCATCGCGCACGCAGGTCGTCTTCGGTGTTGGCAATCCGGACGCGGAACTGATGTTCGTCGGCGAGGCGCCGGGCGCAGACGAGGACATCGTCGGAGAGCCGTTTGTCGGGCGAGCCGGGCAGCTCCTCACCAAGATCATCGAGGCGATGGATTTCCGCCGCGCGGACGTTTACATCGCGAACATCCTCAAGTGCCGCCCAAACATGCCGCCCGGCGAACCCGGCAACCGCAAGCCGACGCCCGAGGAGATGAGCGTCTGCAAGCCCTACCTGCTCCAGCAGATCGAAATCATCCGCCCCAAGGTGATCGTCGCGCTCGGCGGAACGGCGGTCGAGGGGCTGCTCGGGATCGAGAAAGCCGGCATCACGCGGATGCGGGGCAACTGGAAGGAATTCCAAGGCATCCCGATGATGCCGACGTTTCACCCGTCGTTCCTGCTGCGGCCGACAGCCGACCAAATGTCGAACAAGCGCCTCGTGTGGGAAGACATGATGGCCGTGCTCGTGAAGCTCGGCCGCGAGATCACCGCGAAGCAGCGCGGCTTTTTCCCAGTCAAATAGCGCGGCCTATTTGCCCGGCAGATCTTTCGCCGGTTCCTTGGCTGCCCCGGCATCCTTGAGCATGTCCTCCATCGCGGGATCGCGGCTGGCGCCGAGTTCGATGGCTTTGTCGTAGGCCTTCTTCGCCTCGACCTTGTCCGGCGGCTGCTTCGTCGTGTGCGTGACTGCGAGGTTGAACCACGCATCGGCATACTTCGGATCAAGCTGCACGGCGCTTTCGAGCTCCTTCTGCGCCGCCTCGAGCCAGCCCTTCTGCGCGGCGGTGATGCCGAGGTAATTGTGTGCGGTCGGATTGCGCGGATTGATCGCGAGCGACTTCGTCAGCGCATTCACCGCCTCGTCGTATTTCTCCTCGCTGTAATAGACGATGCCGATCGTGGACCAGCAGAATGCGTCCTCCGGCGCGAGGGCGAGCGCCTTCTTGAAGCTCTCCTCCGCCTGCTTGAACTTGCCCTGGCGGAACTGCACGACGGCGCGGTTCGAGAGCAGATAGACGTTGTTCGGCGACATCTGCAGGGCCTTGTCGTAGAGCTTTTCCGCGTCGGGGAATTTCTCGCGCTCAAAGGCCTGCTTCGCCTGCTCCGCGATCGGCTTCACTTCAGCCGAGAGCTTCGCCGTCGAGCTGCTGCTCGCATTGCTGGAGACGGCGGGCGTCGCCCCGGTGGATTCGCCGGGCTTCGTGGCCTCGGTCGTCTTGGCGGTCTCCGCCGGCTTCGTGTCGGTCGGCTCCTTCGCCGGCAGATCGTCGGTCTTTCCCTTCGGGCTTGAGGACGAGTTATTCGTCTTTGCCGTCTTCTCCGGAGGCTTCACTGCTTCCGGCGGGTTGCTGCCGCTCGGCGCGGGCACAGCCGGTGCGGTCTCCGGCTTTTCAGTTTCTGGCTTGGGCTGTTCCGCCGTCGCGGCCGCAGGCGCCGCGGAGTCCGGCGCAGGCGTCGTGTTGTCGGTCTTCACCGCGACGAGCGTGTTCGGATCCTGCACGTCGAAGACCGGCTTCTTGAAAAGCCTGCGCTCCGCCGCCGAGAGCTTCACCGCGGGCTGCGTGAGGTAATTGATCTGCTGGAGCAGCGCGTCGGACTGGATGTGCAGCTTGCTCACTTCGCTCTGGATCATCTTCTTCCGCTGGGCGCGGTTTGCGTCCTCCTGCAGCACACGCATCACGATGCCCTGCAGCAGCCGGTTCTCGTCCTCCATCTTCTTGCGCTCCTCGGCGCTCGCCTTCGAGTCGGCCTTGAACTGCGCGATCTGCTTCGAGTAGTCGGCCACCTTCTTCTGCAGCTCGCCGATCTCCAGCTGGAGCGTCGCGTTCTTCTTGTCCGAAGTGTCGAGCGCCTTCTGCGCGTCGGTCACCTGCTTGCGCAGCAGCGCGAGCTCCTTGTCGCGATCCGTGCCGGAGGTCTTGAAGGACAGGATTTGCTTCTCAGCCTCGCCGAGTTTCTTGAGCAGGCTCGCGTTGTCCGCCATCAGCTTGTCGGTCTGCTTGTTCGCCTCGCGCAGCCGGACGAGTTCGTCCCGCGCATCGTTGCGCTCCGTGGTGAGCGACGCGATCTGCCCCTTCAGGTCGTCCTCGCGCTTCTTAGCCTTCAGCGCCTCGCTCGCACTGGTCTTCTGCTCCGCATCGAGCTTCGCCTGCAGCGACTTCAGCTCCGCGACTGCGGCGGCAGACTCCTTCTTGTCATTCGTCAGCGACGCAATCTGCCCCTTCAAGTCCTCCTCCCGCTTCCTGGCCTGCTCCGCCTTCTCCGCGGTCGCCTTCTGCTCCGCATCGAGCTTCGCCTGAAGTGTCTTCATCTGCGTCGGCAAAGTCCCCGCCTCGGCAGCCTTCGCCTGCATCGCGCGCGAGCGTCCGAGCAACTGGGTGATGCGCTCCTCCGCAGCGAGAAGCTCCGCCTGCGTGTCCACAGACGTGCGGTTCGCCGCGTCCAGCTTCGTCTGGAGTTCCTTGGCCTTTGCTCCGTTCGCATCGCCCGCCGCCTTCAGCTCGTGGATGCTCGCCTGATACACCTCGGCCAAATCCTGCGCCTTCTTGCGCGCCTCCTCGGCCTTCTTCCGGGCCGACATCGCGTCGGCGATGTCCTTCGTGAGCGCCGCGTTCTTCTCCTTCTCCTCGCGGAGCTGCTCATTCGCCTCGGAAAGCTGCGCCTCCAGCCGCTCCAAGCGCTGTTTCACCGCCGCGAGCGGATCGTCGGCGCTGATCGGCGGAGCCGCCTTGGAGGCCTTGCCCTTGGGAATCGGCGGCAGGCCGGTGTCGGGCTGCAGCGGATCGAGTGGCGGAAGCACGCCCGCGTCATTCCCGCCCGGCTTCATCGCAGGGGACGGGCCGCCCATCTTCTCCTGGACGCGCGCGATGGCCTCCTGCGTCCGCGTGATTCGGAAATCCAGCAGCTCCGCCTGCCAGCTTGGATTCTCCTGCTTGATCCGCATGAGCGTCGAAAGCGCCGCGCGATACGTGGCGAGCGCGCCCTTCAGGTCGCCCGCCTTCTCCTGCTCGTCACCCTTGCGCGCGCTCAGGAAGGCATCGACAAACTGCTGCTGTGCGGCCTCGACTCCCTGTGCGCGGACCGGCAGTGGCGCGAGGGAGATTCCGGCGATGAAACAAAGGATGGCGAGCGTTCGGCGCATAGAGGTGTGGGAAAAGGGGACGCACCCTAGCGGAATCCCCTCACCCAAGCAAATGCCTTCTCAGAGGCGCGGAGCCCCTCTCTGTTTCTTCATCTTCCCCCGAAATGGCCCCGGCTACTCGCTGCTCAGCGCCTCGTCGAGATTCAGCACGAGGCTCGCGATGCCCGTCCACACGGCGAGTTCGCCCGGGGCGAGCGAGGGGTCCGGCCTGCTCTCGCCGACGGCGAGCACTCCGCCGGCGGCGACGGTGTCCTGCGCGTAAGTCCCGCGCAGGGATTTCAGCCGCGCGAGCAGCAGCTGGGTTTCACTTTCTGACGGACCACGCGCGGTGCAGCGGCGGAACATCGCCGCGAGCCGCCCCGCGTCGTCGCCGGGCGAAAGCAGCGTCCTCTGCGCGAGCGCGCGGGCAGCTTCGGCGTAGGTCGTGTCGTTCAGCGTGATGAGCGCATGCAGCGGCGTGTTCGTCCGCGCGAGCTTCACGGTGCAGTTCTGCCGGTTCGCCACGTCGAAGAACATCGTGGGTCCGACGATGCGCCGCCAGAACACGTAGAGACTGCGGCGGTAGAGCGCCTCGCCGTGATCCTGCGCGTAGGTGATTTTTCCAAACGTCGCCTCCTCCCAGATGCCCGGCGGCTGATACGTCTTCACCGGCGGGCCGCCGGGTTTGTCCACGAGCAGGCCCGAGACCGCGAGCGCCTGGTCACGCAGCATCCAGCTCGGCAGGCGGTGGCGTGGGCCGCGGGCGAGCAGGCGGTTGTCCGGGTCGCGCTCCGCCATTCCCGGCGCGACCTGCGACGACTGGCGATAGGCGGCGCTCATGACGATGAGCTTCACGAGCCTCCTCACATCCCAGCCGCTCTCGCGGAATTCCACAGCGAGCCAGTCGAGCAGTTCCGGATGCGACGGCGCGTCGCCCTGCAGGCCGAAGTTGTCCACGCTCTTCACGAGGCCCGTGCCGAAAAACTGCTGCCAGAAGCGGTTCACCGTCACGCGTGCGGTGAGCGGATTCTCCGCCGCCACTAGCCACCGCGCCAGCGCGAGTCGGTTCTTCGGCGCATCGGCGGGGAGCGCCGCGAGCTTCGCGGGCACGCCATGCTCCACTTTGTCCGCGTATTGGTTGTAGGCGCCCTTCACGAGGATGAAGGTGTCGCGCGGCTTCGCGAGGTCTCGCATCACCATCGTGCGCGGCAGCGTCTTTTCAAAATCCGCCTTCGCCTTCCTCGCAGCCTCGACTGCCTTGTTCGCCGCCGCGAGCTCCGGGCTCGTCTCCGATTGGAAGGCCGTCAGTTCGTCGCGCTCGCGTTTCGTGCGATCCTTCGCAGGCTTCGCGATGATGCTGCGGATCGCCTCCGGCACCGGGCGCAGCAGCGCAGGGTTGTCCGTCGTCGCCGAGATGCGGAAGCGCCCCAGCGTGTGCTCGCGTCCAAAGCCGAACGACAGCCGGAAGCCGAGCGCGCGCGTGCCGCCGCCCGGCAGCGGCTTGTCCGCCGAAAAGACCAGCGTGTGCGTCTTGCCAAACTGCGG
This sequence comes from Chthoniobacteraceae bacterium, assembly GCA_044221035.1. Classification (GTDB taxonomy): domain Bacteria; phylum Verrucomicrobiota; class Verrucomicrobiia; order Chthoniobacterales; family Chthoniobacteraceae; genus SXWH01. The sequence goes on from JBGAPU010000016.1 coordinate 14,412, forward strand.
CATCACCGCCCATCCCTTCTTCGAACCATCGAACACCGCGCCCGCCGAAAACCCTCCCTGCGCAAAATCCGCGCTCACTGCGTTGAGCACGACCGGCGCGCCGCCGTCCTGCAGCGACACCTCGGTGAGCACAAAGTTCCCGTTGTCCGAGCGGCCCGGCCCCTTGTTGATGAATGCCTCGTCCGGCAGCGCCTCCAGCTTGAACGCCGTGATGCCGCCGAGCGTCGTGTGGATGGTCACGTTGTAGTCGTCCGTCTTCGGGCTCCTGCCGCTGGCGCGGATCGAGCCGTCGTCGAGCACCGTGAGCGTGGCGCCGTTGGCGCTGTAGATTTCGTCCGGCTTCAGCGGCTGCCACTTCGCCTCGGGCAGTTTCCCGTCGGCACCGAACAGCCTTTCCAGCGAGGCCGCGTCCGCGCCGATGCGCTTCTCGACATCGGCCTTCGCCTTGTTCGCCTCCTTCTCCTTCTGCGCCAGCTCCGCGAGCCGGGCCTTCTGCCCGTCCGAGGCAAAGCTGAGGATCGGATTTGCGAGGCCGCCCGCGTCGTTGCGACCCGTCTCGTCGATCGAGTTGAAATACGCGGAGAGCTGGTAGTATTCGCGCTGCGAAAGCGGGTCGTATTTGTGGTCGTGGCAGCGGCAGCAGTTCAGCGTGAGACCGAGCCACACCGTGCCCGTCGTCTCCACGCGGTCCTGCACGTAGTCCACGCGCGACTCCTCGGCGATGCGCCCGCCCTCGCCGTTGATCATGTGGTTGCGGTGAAAACCCGTCGCGATGAGCTGTTCGTGCTCCGGCTGCGGCAGCAGATCGCCCGCGACCTGCTCGATGGTGAACTGATCGAACGGCAAATTCCGGTTGAACGCCCCGACCGTCCAGTCGCGCCAATACCACATCGAGCGCGTCGGGTCGCCCTGGTAGCCATTCGTGTCCGCATAGCGCGCCGCCTCCAGCCACTCCCACGCCATGCGCTCGCCGTAGCGCGGCGACGCGAGCAGCCTGTCCACCAGCGATTCGACCGCCGTCTTCGGATTGCCCTTCGCCGATTGGAGAAATGCGTCGAGCTCCTCCGGTGTCGGCGGCAGTCCCGTCAGGTCGAGGTAAAGCCGGCGGCACAGTTTCTCCGGCGGCGCCTCGGGTTGCGGGACGATCTTTTCCTTTGCGAGCCGCGCGAGCACGAAGGCATCGATGGGATTTGTGCTCAGTGCCCAGTGCCCAGCGCTCAGTTTGGCGCCACCGGTCTGAGAAGTGAGCACTGACAACGGCGCACTCACCTCCGGCACCGCCGGACGCTTCGGCGCGACGAATGCCCAGTGCTCGCCCCACTTCGCACCCTCGTCCACCCATCGGCGCAGCAGCTCCTTCTGTTCGGCGGTCAGCACGCGGTTCGATTTCTTCGGCGGCATCAGCTCCTCCTCGTCGCTCGTGAAGATGCGCTCGATCAGTTCGCTCGCCTTGCTGTCGCCCGGCTTCACCACCGCCACGCCATCCTGCACGCGGAACGCCCCTTCCCTCGTGTCGAGCCGCAGCTCCGCCTTGCGCGCCTTCGCGTCCGGACCGTGGCAGTGGTAGCAGTTCTCCGAGAGCAGCGGCTGGATGTCCCGGTTGAAATCCACCGCGCCCGCGCGCGCCGCGACCGGCAGGACGGGCAGGAAAATCGCCGACAGCAAAATGGGGAAACGCGGGGACATGCAGCTCGCTTGAAATGTGCGGCAGGATGTCCCCCGCAGGCAAAAATTATTAGCGGCCGGAGCGCATGCGATTCGAGGCGGTTCCCATCCCCGCGCTCCCACCGCCGGCGGCAGTCCAGACCGAGGCATCCGCTCGGCCGACACGCTCCCGCCAGCCCGCACTTGAGCATCTCCCAGAGCCCGGCGCATGGTCGCGCGACACACCATGAAACTCCGCATCCTCACCACCGGCGGGACCATCGACAAAGTGTATTTCGACGCGCTCAGCACGTATCAGATCGGCGAGCCGCAGATTCCCGCCGTGCTCGCGGAGGCAAATGTGGCGTTTGATTTCACGCTCGAGGAAGTCTGCCGCCGCGAGAGCCTGGAGATGACCGATACGGACCGCGCGGTAATCCGCCGTCGGGTGGAGACGGCGCCGGAGCGCCTCGTCGTGATCACGCACGGCACGGACACGATGACGGAGACGGCGAAGCGCCTCGCCGGCATCCCGGACAAGGTGATCGTCCTCACCGGCGCGATGTCGCCCGCGCGCTTCAAGAACACGGACGCCACCTTCAACATCGGCTGTGCCATCGCCGCCGCACAGCTCGCCGCACCGGGCGTCTATATCGCCATGAACGGCCTCATCCTCCCCGCTGCCGAGGCCCGGAAGAACCGGGAGAAGCGGCAATTCGAGCGCATCGGAGGCTGATGTCGTCTGGCCTCTCCGGTTAACGGCCGCGCTTGTCCCTCGCCGCGCATTCGTGCTTTGCTCCCCACCCCGCAATGAAAACGCCGCGTCCCCTTCTCGCCCTCCTTTTCCTCCTAGCCTCCACCCTCGCCCACGCTGCCGCGGCGAAAAAGCCAAACGTCGTCGTGATGCTCGCGGACGACCAGGGCTGGGGCGACCTGAGCTTCAACGGCAACACGAACATCTCGACGCCGAACATCGATTCCATCGCGAAGAAGGGCGCGGTGATGGAGCGCTTCTACGTGTGCCCGGTGTGCTCGCCGACGCGCGCGGAATTCCTCACCGGGCGCTGGCACCCGCGCAGCGGCGTGTGGAGCACCTCGTCGGGCGGCGAGCGGATGAGCCTCGCGGAGAAGACAATCGCCGACACCTTCAGCGCGGCGGGCTACGCGACGGCGGCCTTCGGCAAGTGGCACAATGGGATGCAGTATCCGTATCACCCGCGCGGCCGCGGCTTCGGCGAATACTACGGCTTCTGCTCGGGGCACTGGGGCGACTACTTCGACGCGCCGCTGGAGCACAACGGCCGGATCGTGAAGGGCGAGGGTTTCATCGCGGACGACTTCACGAACCACGCGCTGAAGTTCATCGAGGAAAACAGGGAGCGCCCGTTTTTCTGCTACGTGCCCTACAACACGCCGCACTGGCCCGCGCAGGTGCCGGATGAATTTTTCGCGCCGTTTGCCAGCAAGGAAATCGCGATGCGCGCGACGAATCCGAAGCAGGAAGACATCGCCGACACGCGCGCGTCGCTCGCGATGACGGCGAACCTCGATTGGAACGTGGGCCGCATCCTGAAGCGGCTCGACGAACTGAAGCTCGCGGAGGACACCATCGTGATTTATTTCAGCGACAACGGGCCGAACAAGTTCCGCTGGAACGGCGGCATGAAGGGCAAGAAAGGCACGACGGACGAAGGCGGCGTGCGGTCGCCATTGGTGATTCGCTGGCCGGGGAAAATCGCCGAAGGAACCCGCGTCCCGCAAATCGCCGGCGCAGTCGATCTGCTGCCGACACTTGCGGACCTATGCGGCATTCAGGTCGCCTCGCAGAAGCCGCTCGACGGAAAATCACTCAAGCCGCTGCTCACGGGTTCACCGAAAATCGAGTGGGCAGACCGCATGATCTTCTCCCACTGGGCGGGAAAGGTGAGCGTGCGCACGCAGCAGTATCGGCTCGATGCCGGCGGCGCGCTCTTCGACATGGTCGCCGACCCCGGGCAGCAGCGCGACATTTCAAAGGAGCAGCCGGAGGCGACCGCGCGCCTCGCAAAGGCTGTCGCCGGTTACCGCGCTGAAGTGATCCCCGGCATCGCGAACAAGGAGCTGAAGCCGTTCGCCGTCGGCTACCGCGAATTTCCCATCACGCAGCTCCCCGCGCGCGACGGCGTGGAGCACGGCGGCGTGAAGCGCAGCGCGAGGGCGCCGAACTGCTCGTATTTCACAAACTGGACGAAACCCGAGGACAGCATCACGTGGGACATCGAGGTCGCGAGCGCGGGGAAATACGAGGCGGTCGTCTATTACACATGCCCCGCCGCGGACACGGGCTCGAAGGTGGAGCTGAGCTTCAACGGCGCGCACACCGAGGCGACGGTGAGCGATGCGTGGGATCCGCCACTCTACGGCAAGGAGCACGACCGCGCGGTGCGCGAAGCAGAGTCGTTTGTGAAGGACTTCAAGCCGCTCTCGCTCGGAAAATTCGATCTCCAGCCAGGCCGCGGCCAACTCACGCTCAAGGCGCTCAGCGTCCCCGGAAAAAGCGTGATGGACGTGCGGCTCATCCTGCTCACGCTCGTCAAGTGAGTGCCCCGCTCAGTCTTCCCTGAAACCTCAAAACCTCCGTTCGCCATGAAACTCTTCGCACTTCTCCTCACAGCATTCGCCGCCGCAGCATCCGCCGCGGAAAAGCTGAACGTCCTTTTCATCGCGAGCGACGACATGCGTCCGCAGCTCGGCTGCTACGGCGACCCGACGGTGAAATCGCCGAACATCGACGCGCTGGCGAAGCGCGGGATGGTGTTCAACCGCAGCTACGTTCAGCAGGCGCTCTGTTCGCCCTCGCGCATCTCGATGCTCAGCGGTCGCTATCCCGCGACGACGGGCATCTTCGAAATCGGTCGCCCGCTCCGTGCGACGATGCCGGACATCACGACGATGCCGCAGCATTTCAAGAACAACGGCTACCACACGCGCAGCCTCGGCAAGGTCTATCACGTCGGAATCGACGACGACGCGTCGTGGACCGTCCCCGCGTGGCACAGCAAGAAGCCGCGCACGAGCGCGGAGACGCAGGCTGCAATCGCGAAGTTCATCGCCGACGCAAAGGCTAGCGGCGTCGAGATCCCGCAGAGGGGCAAGGGGAGCCGCGGCTCGCAGATTCCGCCCTTCGAGTCCGTCGATTGCGGGGACGATGACTTGCTCGACGGCGACACCTCGGTGAACGCCATTGCACAGCTCCGGGAGCACGCGAAGCATCCGGATCGTCCGTTCCTCCTCGCGGTCGGCTACGCGAATCCGCACGTGCCGTGGATTGCGCCGAAGAAGTATTTTGACCTCTACGATCCGGCGAAGCTCCCGCTCGCGAAGAACGAGTTTCTGCCGAAGGGCGCGCCTGCGTTTGCCGCGACGAGCGGTGCGGATTTCTACTGGTATAAGGGAGTGCCGCCGGTCCCCGGCGACCAGCTTCCAGAGAGCTTCAAGCGCGCGTGCCTGCAGGGCTATTTCGCGGCGATCAGCTACGTCGATGCGCAGGTCGGCCGCCTGCTCGGCGCGCTCGAGGAGACGGGGCTCGCCAAGAACACGGTCGTCGTTTTCTGGAGCGACCACGGCTACTACATGGGCGAGCACACGTGGTGGGGCGCCAAGCACAACAACTACGAGGGCGCGACGCGCAACTGCCTCATCATCGCGATGCCCGGGCAGAAGACCGCGGGTGAAAAGACGGACTCGCTCGCACAGGCCGTGGACCTCGCGCCGACGCTCGCGGATGTCTGCGGACTGCCGCCGAATGAAGGCTTCCAGGGCCGCAGCCTGAAACTGATCCTCGATGATCCGAAGGCGACGGTGAACAGCGGGTCCTTCAGCTGGTATCCGAAGGCTGGCTATCTCGGTGTCACGATGCGGACGGACAAATGGCGCTATGTGGAATGGACGAAGCCCGGTGCGCCGACCGAGCGCGAGCTCTACAACATCGTGCATGATTTGCAGAACGATCAGAACGTCGCCGACAAACCCGAGCACGCGAAGGTGATCGAGTCGCTGAGCAAGCAGCTCCGCGCGAAATTCCCGGTGCAGGAATTCAAGGACCCCGGCCCTGCGCCGGCGAAGCCCCGCGCGGGCAAGAAGCGCGGAGTCTAGCGCGGCGACCGGAACGAAAATCCCGATTTTTTTCACGCCGAAGCGGCCTTGCGGGGTTCACTGTGGAGATATTCGATTCTCCCACCCATCCATGAAATGCGTCGTCGTCATCGCTCCGTTGCTCCTTGGTGCCACGCTGGCTCGTGCTGCGGATGACACGACGGCGGAGGTGCTGTTCGTCCGGCGCGTTTTCCCGATGCTTCAGGAAAAGTGCGTGGCCTGCCACGGGAAGGATGAGGCGAAAATCAAAGGTGATTTTGACATGCGCTCGCCGGCGGCCATTGCGAAGGGCGGCGAGAGCGGGAAGCCGGGAATCGTCGCGGAAAAGCCCGAGGAGAGCCCCATCTACCTCGCAGCAACGCGCAAGCACGACGATTGGGAACCGATGCCGCCGAAGGAGGCCGACAAGCTCTCCGCGGAGCAGATCGGGTGGATCAAGGAATGGATCGCCGGAGGCGCGCCGTGGCCGGACGATGCGCGGCTGAAGGAGATCGCAAAGGCGAACGCGGACAAGTGGAGCGCCGAGGATGGCGTGACGGTGAAAACGAGCGGCGGCCTTTCGCCGGAATGGACGGGCCGCAAATACAAGCCCGAGGGACTTTGGGCCTACCAGCCCGTGAAAAAGCCTGCGGTCCCGGAAATCCGGAATGCGGAAGCCGGAGTGCGGAAGGGCGATCAATCCGCAGCTCTGAGTCCCATCGATGCATTCGTCGCTGCGAAGATGCCGCCGGGATTGCAGCCAGCGCCGCCAGCAGACGCTCGCACCTTCATCCGCCGCGCGACATTTGATCTGCTCGGCCTGCCACCGACGCCGGAGGAAGTCGCGGCGTTCGAGGCCGAGTCGATCCGCAATCCACAATCCGCAATCCGCAATTTGATCGAGCGCCTGCTCGCTTCGCCGCATTACGGCGAGCGCATGGCGCAGCACTGGCTCGATGTGACGCGCTACGCGGATTCGTCGGGCTTTGCGAATGACTACGAGCGCGGGAATGCGTGGCGTTATCGCGATTACGTGGTGCGCGCTTTCAACAGCGATAAACCCTACGACCAGTTCGTGCGCGAGCAACTCGCCGGAGACGAGATTGATGCGAACGATCCTGAGAAGGTCATCGCGACGGGTTTCCTCCGGATGGGTCCGTGGGAACTCACCGGCATGGAAGTGGCGAAGGTCGCGCGGCAGCGTTTCCTCGACGATGTGAGCAATGGCGTGGGTGAGACCTTCCTCGCGCACTCGCTGCAATGCGCGCGCTGCCACGATCACAAGTTCGATCCCGTGCCGACGCAGGATTACTACTCGCTGCAGGCGGTCTTCGCGACGACGCAGCTATCGGAGCGGGCGGCGCCATTCCTGCCGGTCGAAAACACTGCGGGCTTCGAGGAGCGCGCCTACCTTGAAAAGACGCGGGCGGAATACCAGGACACTCTGCGAAAGCTCGACGGGATTTTGATCGAGAACGCGCAGCGGTGGTTCGCGGAGAACGGCAAGGATCCCGCAAAGTGGAATGCCGCCGTGGAGAACGCGCGCAAGAACGCAGGCGAGGCGAAGCGGGGAAAGCGGCGCGCTTTTTCCGAGGTGTTCGGCATCGCGCGCAATGCGCTCATGCAGCAGGGCGTGCCGGAGGGTGAATTCCCGCCGAAGCTCGTCGGCTTCACGCCGGAGCAGTTCGGCATGGAGCGTGTCGCGCGCAAGGGACTCGAGCGGCTGAAGTGGGAGCTCGATCGTTACGAGCCGTTTGCGCTCGCCGTTTACAATGGTCGCACGCCGGACGTGAAATCCGTGTATGCGCCGACGCGCATGCCGGCCGATCGCATGACGAACGGCGAGCTCGAGGAGACGTGCGTGCTCCGCGGTGGAGACCCGTTTTCGTCCGGGCAGAAAGTGAAGCCAGGCGTGCTCAGCGTGCTCGGTTCGGTGCAGAAGGTTCCGATTCCCGACTCGGTCGAGGGCAGGCGCCGCGCATTCGCCGAGTGGATTGCGAGCGCTGAAAACCCGCTGACGACCCGCGCGATCGCGAACCGGATCTGGATGTGGCATTTCGGCGAACCAATCGCGGGCAATCCGAACAATTTCGGCAGCACGGGAAAGAAGCCGACGAATCCCGAACTGCTCGACTGGCTCGCGGCTTCGTTTGTCGAGAACGGCTGGTCGTTCAAGGCGATGCACCGCCTGATCATGACGAGCGAGGCATATCGCCGCAGCTCACTGCATCCGGATCGCAAGGCGCTCGCCGAGAAAGATCCGCTGGGCACGAGCCTCGCTGTTTTCAAGCCGCGCCGACTGAGCGCCGAGGAACTGCGCGACGCCATGCTCGCCGCGACCGGCGAGCTTAATCCCACGCTCGGCGGCATCCCGAATCGGCCGGAGATCAACCTGGAGGCGGGGCTCCAGCCGCGGCAGGTGATGGGCACGTTCGCCGCCGCGTGGGTGCCGAATCCGAAGCCCGAGCAGCGCAACCGGCGCTCCATTTACGCGCTGAAGCTCCGCGGTCTCAGCGATCCCGCGATGGAAGTCTTCAACGCACCTGCGCCGGATTTTTCGTGCGAGCGCCGCGAAGCCAGCACCGTCACGCCGCAGGTGTTCGCGCTGTTCAACAGCAAGGCGAGCTACGCACGCGCGCTCGCGCTCGCGAGTCGTGTTCTGAAGGAAGCGAAATCTGATAACGACTCGATCATTCGGTGCTTCGAACTGGCGTATGGGCGTCATCCGAGCGTCAACGAACTCGCCGCCTGCCTCGCGCATTGGCTGGAAATGCAGGCCGTGCAGGCGAACGCGAAATTCACGGACGTGCGTCCGCCGCTCGAGGTGCGCCGCGACGCAGTCGAGGAAAACACCGGCGAGAAGTTTTCCTTCCAGGAGAAGCTGCACGCGAACGCGGACTTCGTCCCCGACCTGCAGCCTTCCGACTGCGGCACCCGCACCCGCGCCCTCGCCGATGTCTGCCTCGCGCTGCTGAACTCCAACGAATTCGCCTATGTCTACTAACGCATTTTTCCCCTGCGCGGGAGGCCGTGCGCTGCATGCGCCGACGCGCCGCGAATTCATCTACTCGCTCGGTGCGAGCATCGGCAGCGTGGCGTTCAGCTCAATGCTCGCAGCGGCGGAAAAGGTGAACCCGCTTGCGCCGAAGGCCGGGCATTTTCCCGAGGCGAAGGCGAAGGCGTGCATTTTCCTGATGATGGAAGGCGGGCCGTCGCACATCGACACGTTCGATCCGAAGCCCGAGCTCGCGCGCATGCACCTCAAGGAATTCGTCCGCGAGGGGAAGCAGAAGTCCGCGATGGAAAGCGGCAAGCGTTACTACGTGAAGAGCCCGTTCAATTTCATCAAGGCCGGCCAGAGCGGCGCGGACATGGCGGATAACTGGACGCATCTCGCGAAGGTCGCCGACGAGCTGTGCTTTTACCGCGGATGCCAGGTGGACTCGGTGAATCACCCGACGGCGATGTATCAGATGAACTGCGGGAATCGCTTTGGCGGCGACCCGGGCATCGGCGCGTGGGTCACGTATGGGCTCGGCTCGGTGAACCAGGATTTGCCCGGCTTCATCGTGCTGCCGGAAGTGAGCTACCCGCAGGGCGGCGCGGCAAACTGGAGCAATGGCTATCTGCCCGCGAGTTTCCAGGGCACGCCTTTGCGTCCGAAAGGCTCGCCCATTCTCGACCTCATGCCGCCGCAGGGCGTGACGCAGGAGCACCAGCGCAAGAATCTCGATTTGATCGCGAAGCTGAACGCCGCGCACGCCGCGATGCACCCGGGCCACGACGAACTCGCAGCGCGCATGGACAACTACGAGCTCGCGTTTCGCATGCAGACGCAGGTGCCCGAGGTGCTCGATCTTTCCAAGGAAGACGCGCGGACGAAGGAACTCTACGGAATCGGAAAAGACGCGACCGATGCGTTCGGCAGGAAGTGCCTGCTCGCGCGCAAGCTCGTCGAGAAAGGCGTGCGCTTTGTGCAGCTCTACAACGGCTCATGGGACAGCCATGACTACATCGAGCGAGCGCACGGAAATCTCGTCCGCGGCGTGGACCAGCCCCTCGCCGCGCTCATCGCCGACCTCAAGCAACGCGGCCTGCTCGAAAGCACGCTCGTCGTGTGGTGCGGCGAATTCGGCCGCACGCCCGACAACGGCGTGCGTGGCGGCACCGCCTACGGGCGCGACCACAATCCCAACGCGATGACCATTTGGCTCGCCGGCGGAGGCTGCAACGCGGGCCACACGATCGGAATGACCGACGACCTCGGCATGAAAGCCGTGGAAGGCGTGGCACACGTCCGCGATTTCCACATCACGCTGCTGAAGCTCCTCGGCCTCGACGACAACAAGCTCACCTTCTACCACGCCGGCCGTTTCAAGCAGCTCAGCCAATTCGGCGGGCAGCCGATCAAAGGGCTGCTCGCGTGAGAGTTTTACCCGCGATATTTGCCCTCACGATCGTCCTGATGCTGAACGCGGCGACGCACGCATCGCGGCCCAACATTCTTTTCATCGTCACCGACGATCTCGGCTACGGCGAGGCCGGCTGCTACGGCGGGAAGGAAATCCCGACGCCGAACATTGACGCCCTCGCCTCTGGCGGCGTGCGTTTCACGAATGGCTACGTCACCGCACCGTTCTGCGCAGCGTCGCGTGCGGCGCTGCTCACGGGGCGCTACCAGACGCGCTTCGGCTTTGAGTTCAACCCCATCGGTGCGAAGAATGCCGCGCCGGGCGTCGGCCTGCCCGTCGGCGAGAAGACGATCGCTGATCGCCTGCGCGACGCGGGCTATGCGACGGCGCTTGTCGGCAAGTGGCACCTCGGCGGCACGGCGGCATTCCATCCGATGCGCCGCGGCTTCGATGAGTTCTTCGGATTCCTGCACGAGGGCCATTTTTACGTGCCGCAGCCGTGGACGGACACAACGACATGGCTGCGCCGCAAATCACTGCCCGATGGCGCGCAGGGCCGCTGGGCTTCGCCCGATGGGCGCATTGTGTGGAGCACGCACATGAGGCACAACGAACCGGAATACGACGCGGACAATCCGCTGCTGCGCGGCGGCCAGCCCGTGGATGAGCGCACGAATCTCACCGACGCATTCGCGCGAGAGGCGTGCGGCTTCATCGGGCGGCACCGCGCACAGCCGTGGTTCCTGTATCTTGCATTTAACGCCGTCCACAGCCCGATGCAGGCAGACGACGAGCGCATGAAAAAATTCGCGCACATCCGGGACATCCAGCGCCGCATCTTCGGCGCGATGCTCTCGCACCTCGACGACAGCGTGGGCCTCGTTCTCACCAAGCTGCGCGATTGCGGCCTGGAGGAGAGCACGTTCGTCGTTTTTCTCAGCGACAATGGCGGGCCGACGAGGGAACTCACTTCCAACAACGCCCCGCTGCGAGGCGGCAAGGGCGAGCTGTGGGAGGGCGGCATCCGCGTGCCGTTCATCGTGTCGTGGAAGGGCCGGCTGCCCGCGGGCAGGACGCTTGACGCACCGGCGATTTCGATGGATGCCACCGCGACGGCCCTAGAACTCGCAGGCATCAAGCTCGGGAATGCAGACCTCGACGGCACGAGCCTCATGCCGCGCCTCACCGACGGCCACGAAGCGAGCGGCCGCGACACGCTGTTCTGGAGAGTCGGGAAAATGAACGCCCTCCGGCACGGCAAATGGAAAATCATCCGCGAGGGTGGCGAATGGCAGCTCTTCGATCTCGCAGGCGACGCCGGCGAAACCGCAAACCTCGCGGCGAAGGAGCCCGCCCGCGTGCATGAACTGTCCGCGCTATGGGACAGGTGGAATGCCGGGCAGGCCGCACCGCTGTGGAAATAGCCGCGATTTGCGACACACGTGCTCTTGCCACGCGCGGCGCTCCCCGCCACTTCTTCCCGGCTCATGCTTCTCTATCCCGCCATTGATCTGATGTCCGGCCAAGTCGTGCGTCTGCGCCAGGGTCGCGCCGACCAGAAGACCGTTTACTCCTCCGACCCTGCGGCGGTTGCGCGGCAGTGGGCAACCGAGGGTGGCGACTGGCTGCACATCGTGGATCTCGATGCGTCGTTCTCCGGCAAGCAGCAGAATCTCGAACACGTTCGCGCCATCACGGCGGCAGCCGGCATCCCGTGCGAACTCGGCGGCGGCATCCGCGACGCGGAGGCCATCGGGCGAGCCCTCGATGCCGGCGTGGCGCGCGTGATTCTCGGCACAAAGGCCGCGGAGTCGCTGGAGTTCGTCGGCGAGATGGCGCGCAAGTTCGGCCGGGAAAAGATCGCGGTGGGCATCGATGCAAAGAACGGCATCGTGAGTGTGAAAGGCTGGACGCAGGAGACCGGACAGAGCGCGCTCGATCTCGCCATCAACGCGGTGAAAGCCGGTGCAGGCACCATCATTTACACCGACATCGCGACCGACGGCATGCTGCAGGGGCCGAACTTCGCCGAAACTGAGCGCGTGAACGCCGCCATCGTCCCGCTCGGCGGACAACTCATCGCGAGCGGGGGCGTGGGCACCGCGGCGCATGTGCTGCGAGCCGCGCAAATCCCGTCGCTGTATGGCTGCATCATCGGGAAGGCGCTCTACGACAAGACGGTCTCGCTTGCAGAGGTGAAAGCGGCGCTGCACGCGTAGGCAAAGTAGCATCGGGCTTCAGCCGTCACGCTCGCGAAAGTCGGACGCCTCCTCAGTCTGCGTCGCGGTCACGCGCTGAAGCGCGCGACTACTTTGCGCATGCCGGGCCTCCTCTTGCATCGCTTTCGCGCTCGACGCCTCCTATTTCACCACGGCAAATGCGCAAAGCCTGCGCCGCCTCTCAACTCTCAACACTCACCTCTCAACATTCCATGAAAGCCCTTTATCTCGACTGCATCTCCGGCATCAGCGGCGACATGATGGTCGGCGCACTCATCGACCTCGGCGTGAAACCCAGCGCGCTCGAATGGGAGCTGAGCAAGCTGCACATCGGCGACTTCCACATGCACTACGATCGCGCGAAGCGGAGGGATATCGAGGGCGTGAAATTCGACATCCACGGCGGCGCGACGCACGGCGAGCAGTGTGGGCACGGGCACTCACACGAGCACGAGCATGGCCATGAGCATGAGCACGGGCATGAGCACAAGTGCGGCGGCTGCGGGCATGAGCACGGCGAGGAAGGCCACGTGCATCATCATCACGAGCACGATCACGATCCGGAGCATCAGCATCACCACGACGAGGGCCACGCTTCGCTGAAGCACACGCACGAGCACACGCACACCGACGAGCACGGCCATTCCCACACCCACAGCCATGAACACGAACATGGCGAACACTCTCACGCACACGAACACGGACACGAGTGCTGCGGGCATGGGCATTCACACGAGCACTCCGATGAGCATGACCACGATCACGATCACGACCATGATCATGGGCATGTCCACGGCCGCACGCACCGCGACATCCGCGCCCTCATCGAGGGGAGCGACCTCTCGCCGTTCGTGAAAAAGCACGCGCTCGGCATCTTCCGCCGCATCGCAGAGGCCGAGGGGAAAATCCACGGCATGAGCGCCGAGGACGTCCACTTTCATGAGGTCGGCGCGCTCGACTCCATCGCGGACATCGTGCTCGCCTGCGTCGGCATCGAGGCGCTCGGCGTGGAGAAGGTCTTCGTCTCGTCGCTGCACGACGGACACGGCACGGTGAAGTGCGCTCACGGCATTTTCCCCGTGCCCGCGCCCGCGACGCTGGAGGTTCTGAAGGGAATCCCGCTCGGCCAGATTGACGAACCGCATGAACTGATCACGCCGACCGGCGCAGGCATCGTCGCGGAATTCGGCGCGAGCTTCGGCCTCATGCCTGCGATGAAGACCGAACGCATCGGCTACGGACTCGGCACGCGCGACCTCCCCAAGCGCCCGAACGTGCTGCGCGCCGTGCTCGGCGAACTCGCGTAGCCTTCACCCCGCACAGCCATGCCCGGCTACGAGACCGACACCGTCACCCGCATCGAGACGAACCTCGACGACGTGTCGCCCCAGGTGCTCGGCGCCGTGATGCAGCAACTCCTCACCGCTGGCGCGCTCGACGTGTGGTTCACACCCGTGCAGATGAAGAAGAGCCGGCCCGGCACCATGCTTTCGGTGCTTTGCGAGGAAGGCGCCGCCGAGCGGATGGCAGACATCGTTTTCGCCGAGACGACTGCGTTCGGCCTGCGTGTTGAGAGAATCCAGCGCCTCAAGCTGGCTCGGCGCTTCGAGACGGTGAAGACGCCGCATGGCGATGTGGCCGTGAAGCTCGGCTTCAAGGGCGACCATCTGCTGCAGATCGCCCCGGAGTTCGAGAGCTGCCGCGAACTGGCGGAGCGCACCGGGGTCACTCTCCGCGAGGTGCATTCCGCAGCACTCGCGGCAGCCCGGACCACGTTCGGTGGAAGCGGCGGAGTCAGGCTGGGCTAAAGCGTCCCCACTCGCGGCGGCACGACCGTCACGGGGCGCATTGGCGGAAGCTTGATGAGAGGCTCGATGCTCTCCGTAGAAGTTTCCAAGTCCGGAGCGGGTGCGACACGCGGCTTCACGTCGGTCGCCTCGACCGGTGCGCGCATGGAAACGTCTGCTTCCAGCGTCCGATGAACGACTGGGGCGTCGTAATTCGCCGTGGGTGCTGTCGGGACAGGCTCGCGCCGGGCCATCTCCTCATGGCGGCGGGCAGCAGCCTCGATCTCGGCTTTCGCCGCGGCATTTTCCCTCTCAAGCATCGCGATTTCCCGGCGGGCCGCCTCAAGCTCCGCTGACTTGCGGCGCAGTTCCTCCGCACTTTCCTGCGCGTGGCTGGCGCGCGCCGCCTCCGCCTTGGAAAGCGCATCATCGCGCTCCGCGGCCGCAAGCCTCGCATCCGCGACTGCGGCGGAAAGCCTCGCCTCCATCGCAGCCAGGCGCTGCTCGAGCATCTCCTTTTCCGCGGTCGCCGCGAGCCGGACCTGCCCCGCCTCCCCGCGCGCGGCATCGAGGGCGCCCTGGAGCCCGGCAAGCGCCGCTTCGTGCTGGCCACCGGCACGGACGGAATTCCGAGTCGCCTCACCAAGTTCCTGTTCGAGGTGCTTCACCGTGCGTTCGCTCGCAGCCAGCGCCTCCGCGAGCTGACGCCGCGCATCATCCACAGCCGCGAGGCTGCGGTCGTGCTCGGCGCGCTCCGCAGCGGCCCGCGCACGCTCCGCATCGAGGGCCGAAATCACCTCGGCGCGAGCAGCACGCGACTCCGCCAGCTGCGACTCATGCGCCGCAGCCAGCCGTCCGGCTTCCTCGGCACGCCGCTGCGCGGCATCTAGATCCTGCCCGAACGACCTGCTCGAATCCGCGATTCTCTGCTCCAGTTCGGCCTTCGCTGCCGCAAGCACCGCGATCTCACCGTCGAAATTCCGCCTCGCGTCGTCGAAGGAACCCTGCAGGGCGGAGAAACGCGACTCCAGTTCTTCCTTCTCCGCCTTCAGTCCGGCGACCTGCGCGGCAACCGCCTGCGCTGACGCGAGCGCCTGCAGAGACTCCGCGAGATTGTCCTGCACCGACTGCTTTTCAGACACAAAGGCCGCGCGCTCGGTTTCCAAATTCCGGCGCGACTCCTCCAGCAGGCGGGTCGCCTCCGCCAGCCGGGATTCGAGGTCTGCCCTCGCGCCATTGAGGGCCGCGATTTCCTCGCGCGACGACTGGTTGAATTCCGAAAGCGCCTGCTCCGCTTCACCGAGCCTCCGCTGGAACCCCGAGCGCATCGCCGCGAGGCTGGCCTGCTGCTCACCAGCCTGTTTCCGTGCCTCGTCGATCTCACCGCGCGCAGTGCCGAGCGAACGCTGGGCCTCATCCAGGGCACGCTGCGTCTCCGCGTGGCGCTGCTCGAGGGTCGCCTTTGCCTCCGAAAGCTGCGAATAACGGGCGTCCATGCCGAGGCTGGAATGCGCCATCTCCTCGCGGAGCTGGGCGAGGCCGCGCTCCAAATCGGATTTCGCATTCGTGAGGTTCGAAACTTCCGCGCCGAGCGACTGCCTCGCATCCGCGAGTTCCTGACGAACCGCGGCGAGCTGGCTCTCCGCTTCGGCGAGCTTCGCTTCCAGCGATGACTTTTCCTCCGCAGCAAGGCAGTGAGCCTCGGCAAGCGATGACTCCATGTCGCCGAGCCTGCGCCGCAGGTCGTCGCGCTGCGCGACAAACTCGGCCTGATGCTGTTCGGCAGTCTGCCGCTGCGCCGCGAGGGAGTTTTCGCCGGCTGCGAGGCGCTGCTCCAGTTCGGCCTTCGCAACCTCGAGCAACGCGTGCCTTTCCTCCCCGGCCCGCTGAAGCTCAGCCATGGCCCTCCCCGCCTCCTCGAGCTTCCGGTGCAGTTCGTCCCGCTCCGTCGCCAGCGCACCGTGCTGCTCGGTCGCGATGCGGCGAGCCTCGGCCAATGCGTGCTCGGATTCCACGAGCCGGCGGTTGAGTTCATCCCTCTCGCCCGTCAGCGCGCTGTGCCTTTCGTCCGCAATCCTGAGGCCGTCGGCCAACGACGTCTCCGTCGCGGCGAGCCGCTGATGCAGCGCGTCGCGGTCCGCGGAAAGCAGCCCGTGCCTCTCCTCCGCAGCCCGCTGCGCATCCGCCAGCGCCTTCCCGGCATCGTCGAGCTTCCTATGCAATTCGTCGCGCTCGGTGACCAGGACGCCGTGCTGCTCGGACGCCACACGGCGTGCCTCGGCCAATGCGTGTTCGGATTCCGTGAGCCGGCGATTCAGCTCATCCCGCTCGCCGATCAGGGATGCGTGCCGCTCCTCCGCGATCCGCTGTGCCTCGGTCGAGGCCCTCCCGGTCTCCTCCAGCTTGCGCTGCAGCTCATCGCGCTCGGACGACAGCGCGCCATGCTGCTCGGACGCCAACCGGACCGCCTCGGCGAGCGCCTGCTCCGATTGCGCCAGCCTGCGGTGAATATCCTCCTTTTCGGCGGACAACGCCGCGTGCCTTTCGTCCGCGAGCTTCAGGCCCTCGGCGAGCGACGCTTCCGCCGCCGCGAGGCGCTGGTGAAGCGTGTCGCGGTCCGCGGAAAGCAGCCCGTGCTTTTCCTCAGCAGCCCGCTGCGCATCCACCAGTGCCCGCGATGACTCGTCGAGCCGCCTCTGCAGCTCGTCGCGCTCCGCGCTCAACGCGCCATGCTGCTCGGTCGCGACACGGCGCGCCTCGACCAAGCTGCTCTCCGCCGTGCAAATCCGACGCTGCAATTCATCGCGCTCAGCACTCAGCGCCGCATGCTCCTCGCCGGCGGCACGGTGCGCTTCGGCCATCGCCTGCTCCGTCTCCGCCAGCCTGCGCTGGATATCATCCCGCGACGTGGTCAGCGCGGCATGATCCTCGGCGGCGGTCCGGCGGACTTCCGCCAGAGTTCGCTCCGTTTCGCCGAGCTGCGTCTCGAGCGCACCCTTCGCGGCGGCAAGCTCGGCATGTTCCTTGTCCGTCGTGAGCCGCGTGTCGGCGAGCGTCTGCTCGGTTGCGGCGAGACGACGCTCCAGCTCCATCTTTTCAGCGGCGAGCTGGTTGATCTCGCTCCGGGTTGAATCGTTGAGCTCATTCAGCGACTGCTCATGCTCGGCAAGGCGCCGCTGGAGGCCGGCCTTGAGGCCCTCGAAGCTCCTGCGATCCTCCTCGGCCTTCTTCTGCGCCTCCGCGAGCGAGGCCGCCAGCGCGCTCCTCGCGAAATCCAGCTCCTCGTGCTTCAGCGCCGACTCCGCCTGCAAATCCGCATGCGCCTGCTCCGCCTGCAGGAGGCTCTTCTCAAGCGCGGTCTTCTCCGCGGCAAGAGCCTCGTATCTGTCCGATGCGGCGATCTGGAAATCAGCCAGCGCCTTCTCGCTGTCCGCGAGCTGCTGCTCCAGCGCCGCCTTCGCGTGGTTGAGCGCGGTGACTTCATCCGCCGCCGCACGGCGCGCCTCCACGAGGCTCTGCACGCTCTCCGCGAGGCGCTCCTGCAGTTCGTCCCTCGCCGAGGAAAGCGCCGCGATCTCCTCGCCCGATGCCCGCCTCGACTCCGCGAGCGCCTGCTCCGCCCCGGCGAGCCTCGACTCGATCTCCGACTTCGCCGCGCTGAGCGCGCTGTGAGACTCCTCCGAGTTGCGCCGCGTCTCCTCCAGCGTCCTTGTCACCTCCTCAAATTTCGCCTTCAGCTCATCGTGCTTCGCGGACAGCGCCGAATGCTCCTCGCCCGCGATGCGCTTCGCCTCGCTGAACGCATCGCCTAGCTCCGCCAGCTCGCGCTCGAGCTCCGCCTTCGCGGCCTCTCCGGCACGCTTCTCCTGCTCGATGATCTGGTCCACCTCGGAGAAGCGCGTCTCCAGCTCCACCTTCGCGTCGAAGATATGCGTGCGCTCCTCATGGGCTGCGCGCATCGCCTCGGCATGCGCGGCCTCCGCCTCGGCGAGCCGGCGCTCCAGTTCGCTCTTCGCCTGCGTGAGCGCGAAATTCTCCTGCGCCGAGGAATGCCGCGTCTCCTCCAGCGTGGAGAGCGCCGTTGCCAGCCGGTCGTGCAAGTCGTCCCGCTGCGAAGTCAGCATCGCGTGGCGCTCCTGCGTCTGCTGCTCCGTCAGCTCAAAGTGCCGCCGCGACTCGTCCAGCCTCTCCTCGAGCTCGATGCGCGCCTTCCTGTGAGCTGCGATCTCCTCGCCCGCCACACGCTTCGCCTCGGCCAGCGCCTGATCCGCGGCAGCGAGGCGGCGCTCCATTTCCTCCGCGGCCGCACGGAGCTGCTTCTCCTGCTCCCCCGCCCTCCGCGCCGCCTCGGATGCGGACTGCTGCAGTTCCGCGACCCGGCGTTCGATTTCCGCCTTCTCCTGCAAGAGCGCGGCGCGCTCGCGGTTTGCAGACTGCGTCGCCTCCGACAGCGTCTGCTCGCTCGACGCGATCTTCGCGTAGGCGGACGCCAGCTCGCGGCGCACCTTCTCGAGCTCCGCCGCAAAACTGTCCTTCGACTGCTCGTGCTTCGCCTGCAGCGCCGCCAGGCGCTCGCCCTGCGCTGCACGCTCGGCCTCCATCTTCGACTCGAGCTGCTGGCGCAGAAGCTCCAGCTCTGAAACCTTCCCCTGCGCCTGCGTCACCTCCGCGGCGAGCGACTGCCGCGTGCTGTCCAGCGAACCGTGAAGCTGCTCGTGGTGCGTGCGCGCCTCGGCGAGCTGGCTCGCGACAAGCTCCCTCTCCCGGCGAACCTCGTCGCGCTCCGCGGTGAGCGCCGCGAGCTGCTCCGCGCTGGATTTCTCAAGGTCCGCCAGCGCGATCGCCACGCGCTGCATCTCCGTCTCCGCCTCGTCCCGCTCGCGCGTCACATTGTCCAGCTTCTCATGGAGCTTCGCCAGCTCCGCCTGCACCTGCTCCATCTGGTTCCCGAGCCGCTCCGACACCGCGCGCTCCTCGGAAAGTTGTTCGAGCGTCGCCTGCTGCCCGGAGCGGATGCGCTCCATCTCGGTCTCCGCCCTGCGCTGGGCCTCCGCCGCGGCCTTCGCATTCTCACGCGACGAAGCGAGCTGCGCGCGCAGCTTGTCGAGTTCGGATTGAAGCCCGGGATCTCCCAGCAGGCCCTGTCCCCCGGGCGCCGTCCGCACGCCCTGCTTCTGGAGTTCACGGAAAGCGCGCTCGGATTCCGCGAGCTGCCGGGCGGCCTCGTCCCGCGCCTGGAGCGCCGCGGCGTGCTCCGCCTGAATCTTTGCCGCCGTGCGCTCGTGCTCCGCCGCATCGCTGCGGTAGCGGGCATCCAGCGCCTCCATTTCCGAGCGGATGCGGTCGCGCTCCACGATGAGCGCCTTGAGCTGCCCCTCGAGCGCCGCGCCCTGCTCGCGCAGCGTGCCGGCAAGCTGCTGGCGCTCCTGCACGATCGCCTCTCGCTCGCGCGCAATCTGCGCCTCGGTGTCCGAATGCCTCGCCTGCAGCGCCTCGTATTGCTGCCGCAGCGCCTGGATGCCCGCGCCGGCGCCACCGCCGCCCTCGATCGCATTGTGAAGCTCGCGCAGCTCCAAGTCCCGCGCCTGCAGCATCTGCTCGAGGGATGCGATCCGCGTCGCCGACTCCGCGAGCTTCCTCGCGGCTTCCGCGTCCCCGGCTCCGGCGCCCTTCTCCGAGCGGGCGGCGTCTCGCTCCTGCACGAGAATCTTGAGCCGCTCGCGGTAGCCTTCGATTTCCTTCTCGAGGCGCTCGACAGTCTGCGCGTGGAGATTCGCCGTCTGCTCCGTGGGCGACATGGATTCGATGAGCTGCACCTCCAGCTCCGCCGCGCGCTCACGGGCCGCGTCCAGCTCCGCGTTGATCGCCTCATTGTGCGCATGGAGCGCATCCACCTCCGCCTGCAAATCCTTCAGCGCCTTCCGCACATCCGTGTCGCGCTGCTTCAAGCCGGCCTCGATCTCCTTGCGCATCTCGGCCTTCGCCGACTCCATGTGCATCGCAGTCTCCTCCTGCCGCTTGTCCGCCGCCGCGAGGAATTTCTCGGCCTTCGAGCGGGCCTCCTTCTCGCGCGCGAGCTCCAGCGCCGTCTCCTTCTGCGCCTGCTCCAGCGTCTTGATGCGGCGGTTCAGCTCCTCGACCATCCGTTCGGATTCACGCTTCGAGCGCACCGGCTCGCCCGACGAACTGGGAGCTCCGGGAGGCAGGCCGCTCTCAAACCGGGCGATCTCCGCCCTCAGTTCCTCGATCTCCTGGCGCTTCTCCTGCAGTTCATCCTGCACCTTCTGCAGTTCGCCCGCCGCACGTCCCGCGAGTTCCTCCCGGATGGACGCCGCGGTGTCTCCCTTCGCGATCTTGTTCATCGCGAGTTCCAAATCCTTCCGCAGGCTCTCCGCCTCGGACGCCGACCGGTCGCGCGCCACGGAAAGCGCGAGGCGCTGTTTGTCGATGTCTGCAAGCTGCCTCTCGTAATCGCCGCGAATCATCGCGATGCGGCGCTGCACTTCCGGGGACAAATCGGCGACCTGATACGCATCGCGGAGCTGCGTCGGCTTCGGGGCGGCGGACTCAGCAGGTGGCGTTTCAGCAGGCGTGAATGGAGCTGCTGGCCCCGGTGGCGGCGGTGCGCCGGCGCCGGGAGCTTTGCGGACAGGCTTCTGCGGCGGCTTCTCGCCCGGCTTCTCGGGACCGGTGCGTGTGAACCACGATGCCTGGCCCGCGCCCGCACGTCCTGGAAGGATCGCTCCCGGCTCGCCCGGCTTTGCCGTGCGCTTCGCCCGGAGCTTGTCCGCCAAGGCCGGCTGTGCAGCCACATTCTCAACTGGAGCCGCGCTCTGCGTCTTCGTCACCAGCTTCGCGATCTTCTGCCATGGGAAGCGCACCTCCACGCCCTCGCCCTCCAGCACCTCGGAGCGGAAAATCTGCGGCACGCGGCGGTAAATCTCCGCGAGGTTGATCGTGGTGTTTCCCTTCGTGATGCGCTGCGAGAGGTCGCCGATGTCAAAGCGCAGCTCCATCTTCAAGTCATGCGGCCCCGGCAGGAGGAGCTGCGCGGGGATGCGGTGGAGAAAATCGCCGAGCTCGAGCCGAATCTCGTCCTGCGAGGCCGGAGCCTTCTGCGGCGCCTTCGGTGCAGCCGGGGCAGTTTTCAGCGCTCCAATGGCATCCAGCGGGCTCGGTTTCGGGGCCGGTGCGGGCGCGGGCGCGGGGGCTTCTTCGGCCTTTGGCTTTCGCTTGAAACGATCGAGAAAACTCATGCGCTGGTTTGGGCTTTACGCAGTCTTTTTGCGGAGCGTTTTCCGTAGCTGCTTTCGGGCCCCGTGTCCCGAAAAACCTTACCGCCCGCTGCGCCGCGCCCCCCGGGCTTCGACGCATCGGGAGCCTCGATGAACCGCGCGCAGTCCGCTGCGAGCCGCTGCGAAATTGTCGCCGTGACAAGCGAATCGCTGCCTTCGTAGGCGACCTCATGCACCTGCCCCTCGCGGTGCAGCCGGGCGAGCAGGCCGGACTCGCCGGCAGGAATGCGCAGCCGCCTCGTGACCGTGCCCGGCGCCGCAAGTTCCGTCATCTTTTCGAGCAGCGCCGGGATCCCATCGCCGGTGTGGACCGAGATGAAGAGCGCATCGGGGAAATTCGCGCGCAGCCGGTTCAGGACGGCGGGCTCGGCGACTTTGTCGGTCTTGTTGAAGACCAAGATCGTGGGCCGCTCGCTCGCGCCAAGCTCCTTCAGCACGTCCAGCGTCGTCTGGTGGAACTCGAGGACTTCCGGCGCGCTCGCATCGAGCAGGTGGATCAAGAAATCCGCCTGCACCGCCTCCTCCAGCGTCGCCTTGAACGCCTCCACGAGCCGGTGCGGCAGCTTGCGGACAAAGCCGACCGTGTCCGTGAGCAGCAGCGGCTGTTTGGATGGCAGCGCGACCTTGCGCGTCGTCGTGTCGAGCGTGGCGAAAAGCTTGTCCTCCACCAGCACGTCCGCGCCGGTGAGCCGGCGCAGCAGCGATGATTTTCCCGCGTTCGTGTAGCCGACGATCGCGCAGTTCGGCACCGGCGTGCGCTGGCGGTCCTTGCGCTGCGTCGCCCGGGCGCAGCGGATTTCCTCGAGCTCGCGCTTCAGCCGGTCCATCGCCTTCCAGCTTCGGCGGCGGTCCTGCTCGAGCTGGCTTTCGCCTTCGCCACGGCCGCCGATGCCGCCGCCCTGACCGCCGAGATGGCCCCAAGCGCGCGTGAGCCGCGGCAGCGAATACTCAAGCTGCGCCAGCTCGATTTGCAGGCGGGCCTCACGCGTCCGCGCGCGCGCGGCGAAGATGTCGAGGATCACCTTCTGCCGGTCGAGCACCGGGACTCCCGCGAGTTCCTCCCAGTTCCGCTGCTGGCTCGGCGAGAGGTCGTGGTCAAAGACAAGGCCGCCGAGTTTCTCCGCCTTCACCCGTTCGGCGATCTGCTCCGCCTTCCCGCTGCCGATGAGGTAGCGCGCGTGCATCTCGCGGTGCTGCACGAGTTCACGCCCGGCGATGCGGAGGCTGAGCGTGTTCACCAGTTCGGCGAGCTCCTCCAGAAGGCTTGCTGCCTCGGCGCGATGGGCAGGCTGGGTGTAATTGCCGATGAGCAGGACCGCGCCATGCGAAGCCGGCGTTTCAGGTGAATTGGACATGTTTGAGCAAACTGGACGGGACCATAGGAACCGAACGGCGGCACGCAAAGCCCATGTTTCGCCCAAGCCTCCGCCACGAACCGCCAAAAATGCCCGGAAAGGTGGCGCGTGGTCTGCTTTCCCAAATGTGTGCCCACCGTAGTCCTGCCAAGCCAGACGCCCGCACCGCCGCAGAAAGTCCGCAAAAAGAATCCCTTCACCGCCGAGGAGATTCTTCCCGGAGTGCCGCGTGCTGCCCTCGAAAATGGCGGCACGGTGAAGGGCGCGAGACTGCGCGTGTGGCAGAGGCTCCTCGTCGCCGCGCTCGCGTTCGCCCTCCCCAGCGCCGTGATCGCCGTCGGCGCTTTCGGCGTGAGGCTAGGCGTCCTTTCGGAAAGAACCTCCAACATGCTCCTCCTCGCGGGCGGCGTCGGGCTCGTCGGCGGCGTGTTCATCGCAGCCATGATGATCCGCGGGACCACCCGCGCGCTCCGCGAACTCGCACTGCAGGCCGGCCTCGTCGCCGACGGCAAGCGCGAGGACCTCGCCTATTCATCGCGCGGCGACGAAATCGGCGACCTCGCAGAGGCCTTCTGCCGCGTGCTCGACGCGAGCCGCCGCGACCGCGAGCGGCTGATGATGAACAACAAGGAGCTGCTCGGCATGAACGAGCAGCTCGAAAAGGCGAACGAGCAGGTGAAGAGCTTCGCCTTCAAGGCCGGCGAGGCGAACATCGCCAAGCGCGAGTTCCTCGCCGTGATGAGCCACGAGATCCGCACCCCGGTGAACGGCATCATCGGCATGACCGAGCTGGCCCTCCAGACCGGCCTCACGCCCGGCCAGCGCGATTACCTGGAGACGATCAACTCCTGCGCGGAGTCGCTGCTCGCGCTCCTCAACGACGTGCTCGACTTCTCCAAGATCGAGGCCGGCAAGCTGGAGCTGGAGCGCACCGAGTTCAGTCTCCGCGAACTGCTCGGCGAGACCGTCACCACGCTCGCCCCGCGCGCGCAGAACAAGGGCATCGAGCTCCTCCTCCACATCCGACCGGAAGTCCCCGACATGATCGTCGGCGACCCGCACCGCCTGCGGCAGGTGATCGTGAACCTCGTCGGCAACTCGCTGAAATTCACCGAGCGCGGCGAGGTCGTCGTGCGCGTGGAAAACTCGCGCTGGGTGGACGGCAACGCGGAGCTCGCCTTCAGCGTGGCCGACACCGGCATCGGCATCCCGCCGGACCGCGTCGGCACGATTTTCCAGGCGTTCAACCAGGCCGACTACTCCACCACGCGGCGCTTCGGCGGCACCGGCCTCGGCCTCGCGATCACCCAGCAGCTCGTGCATCTCATGGGCGGCGGCGAGGTCAAAGTGGAGAGCGAGATGGGCCGCGGCAGCGTGTTCCGCTTCACCGCGCGCTTCAATTACCGGCCCTCCGAGGACCAGGCCGAGGACCTCACCCTCGCGGATTTCCGCGGACTGCGCGTGCTCGTCCTCGATGCACACCCGAACAGCCTCCGCATCACCGCGGAACTGCTCAGCAACTGGAAGATGGAGGCCCACGCCGTGCGCGATGTGACCAGCGCGCTCAGCGAGCTGCGCGGCGCAAAGGCGCAGAACCGCCCCTACGACCTCTTCGTCGCCGACGCAGTGCGGCCGGAAAGCCCCGGCGTGAAGCTCGCCTCCGCCATCGACACCTACCCCGAGCTCGCATCCACGCGCGTCGTGCTCCTCGTCTCCTCCACGCGCCGCGGCGAGATGGACCGCTACCAGCACGCGGCCATCCGCGCCACGCTCATCAAGCCCGTCACCGCACGCTCGCTGCGCATGGCCGTCGCAAAGGCGCTCGAGGAACCGAAGAAGGACGGCGGAATGTCCGTGCCGAAAAACGGCAACGTCCCCACGCAGCGCCCGCTGCAGGTGCTCATCGCCGAGGACAACGCCGTCAACCAGCGCCTCTGCAAACTCAACGTCGAGGGCTGGGGCCACACCGTCACCCTCGCGAACGACGGCGCCGAGGCCGTGGACGCCTACAAGGAGAAGGACTTCGACCTCATCCTCATGGATCTGCAAATGCCGAGGCTCAGCGGCTTCGAGGCATCCTCCGCGATCCGCAAGCTCGAGAAAATGCGCGGCATCAAGCGCACGCCGATCCTCGCCCTCAGCGCCAACGTCCTCAAAGGCGTCCGCGACGAGTGCGTGAAATCCGGCATGGACGGCTACGTCTCCAAGCCCGTCCGCCAGCCGGAGCTGCTCGGCGCGATGTCGCAGCTCATCCCGCACCTCTTCGTGGATCGCGCGTCCGCCGAATCCTACCTCGCGGGCCACTCGCCGAAAGGCGGCGTCGCCGGCGCGCCCACATCGGCGGTCTTCACCGCACCTGCGGCGCAGGTCGCCAGTGCCGCCGCTCCGCCTCCTCCCGCACCGAGCCTGCCGCCGCAGCCCGCTCCAGCCGCGCAGCCGATCGCGGAGCCGAAGCCCGTGCTCCAGCCGGAGGCATCCGCCCCGCAGGCAGTGCCCGAGCCGGCGCCCGAACCCCCTGCCCCCGTCACCCCCGAACCACTGCCGGCCATGCCCACTCCGGAACCCCAGCCCATTCCTCCCGCGCGCCCGCTCTTCGACTCTGCGGCGCTCATGGAGAACCTCGGCGACGACAAGTCCATGCTCGCCGAAGTGGTGATCCTCTGCCGCGAAAACGACACGCCCCGCCTGCTCGCCGATCTCGCGCAGGCGGTCCAGGGCGGCAACGCCGACGCCTGCGCCAAGGCCGCGCACGCGCTGAAGGGGATGGTCGGCGCCTTCAATGCCAGCGACGCGTGGGCCGCGGCGAAGCTCCTCGAAATGACTGCGCGCGCGGGCAAAGTGGAGGCGCTCGAGGAGGAGGCGACGGAGTTTGTGCGCACGCTGCGGGCGCTCCTCGTGGATCTGGAAAACTTCGCCGGAATCGAGCACCACGACATCCACTGGGTCTGAGCGCGGCACGGCCGGGAAGCCCCGGGGCACGCAGGAATTTCATGGAGACAATTGCCCCGCGCGTGCCATCGTGCGCGCAGTGAACCCGAACCAAGACATCCAGCAGGAAACGCCCCCGGCTGCACCCGGCTCCGCCGCCGAGCCCCCCGCACCAGCCCCCCGCAGCCTGCCCGAGAAGACCGAGAAGCCCCGCACCGCAAACGACGAGCAGGTCGATCTCGGCAACCTCGCCATCGGCGCCGGCCTCCTCCTCAGCGCATTCCTCGTTTTCTGGATGGCGCAGTATCTCCCGAACGGCGTCGCCATCCGCACGCTTGTCGCGAGCTTCGGCACGTTCGCACTCGTGTGGGTGCTCCACCGGACACGCGTCTTCCAGCGCCAGCACGGCGGCGTGATCGCCACCGGCGCCGTCGCGCTCTTCGCCGCGTCGCTGCCCTTCATCGAGCGCGGCTTCCTCTCGCTCGACCGCGCGGCAAAGGCCGGCCTCGCGGGTGAAAGCGCGAAGCCCGAGAGCGAGCCGGAGCCCGCCGGCACGCTCCCCGTCCCCACACGCCAGAACGCCCCCGCGGCCCCCTCGCCCGCGGTCCCCCCGCCCCCGGCCGAGGACGACACCGTGCACGAGATGGTCGCCAGGGAGCCCGATGCCTCCGTGAGGAAAATCATCGTCGTCACGCAGGACGCGAAGCTCTCCATCAACGGAAAGAAGTTCCTCATCAAAGCCGGCAGCAAGTTCCCCTTCACGAAGCTCGAGGACGGCATCGTGACCTTCGTCGCCAACGGCCAGGAGGCCACCATCGACGTGGACCTCGTCAAAATCACCGGCTCCTCGCAGGAGACGCCCGAGGCCATCGAAAAGATGGCGCAGATCGAACTCATGCGCCGCTACCCAGCCATCGGCGTGAAGGACTCCCCGGAGAACGAACTCTTCGTCGGCCGCATCAAGGAGCTGCGCCTCGAAATGCCCGCGCTGTTCAAGAATCCGAAATGGCCCCTCGAAATCGGCGAGCAGCTCGCCGCGCAGGAAGGCTGGCGCAGCGCCGATGCCCCAGCCGACGACGCGTCCACCGCCCCCATTCCCCCGGCAGCGCCCACGACGCCGATGCCGGCGCCCGCAGGCGCAGGCAATAATCCCGATCTGCCGCCGCAGGCCGCCCCGCTCGATGCGCCCATCGCCCCGGAACCTCCGGGGCCTCCGGGCCCTCCCCCGCCTCCGCGTCCCGGCGCAGGCCCGGGACCGGGCGATCCCCTGCCCCCGATACCCCGCGCGGGCCCGCCGCCCATTCCCCCGGGCAAGCCCATCCCGCCCGGCGGCATCCCCACGCTCCCCTCGCCGCCGAGATAGCGCGCCCCCTATTTCCCGAGCAGGTGCTTGGGATTCAGCGCCTCCAGCGCAGGCACGACGAAGAGCCCGTCCTTCCGGATCAGCTTCCCGTCGAACCAAATCTCCCCGCCGCCCCAGTCCTTGCGCTGGATGCACACCAGGTCCCAGTGGACCTGCGAGCGGTTCCCATTCTCCGTCTGCTCGTAGCACTGGCCCGGCGTGAAGTGGAACGACCCCGCGATCTTCTCGTCGAAAAGAATGTCCCTCATCGGCGAGAGCACGTGCGGATTGAAGCCGATCGCAAACTCCCCGATGAACCGCGCACCCGCGTCGCTGTCCAGGATGTGGTTCAGCTTCTCCGTGTTGCTCGACGCCGCATTCACAATCCTCCCGTCCTTGAACTCCAGCCGCACATTGTCGAACGCAATCCCCTGGTAAATCGTCGGCGCATTGTAGCTCACGTGCCCCTGCACGCTGTCCCGCACCGGCGCCGTGAACACCTCCCCGTCCGGGATGTTGTGCGTCCCCCCGCACGGGATCGCCGCGATGCCCTTGATGCTGAAGCGCAGGTCCGTCCCCGGCCCCTTGATATGCACCTGGTCCGTCTTCATCATCAGCGACGCCAGCGCCTTCATCCCCGGCACCATCCGCCGGTAGTCCAGCGTGCACACGCGGAAATAGAAATCCTCAAACGCCTCCGTGCTCATCCCCGCGAGCTGCGCCATGCTCGGGCTCGGCCAGCGCAGCACGCACCACTTCGTCTTCTTCACCCGCCAGTCGATCACCGGCCGCATTTTCTTCGACACGAGCTTCATCTGCTCCGGCGGAACGTCCGCACTCTCCGTGATGTTCGCCCCGCCGCGGAACGCGATGTAGGCATGCATCTTCCTCATCTGCGCGAGCTGCACCCCCGCCGCCACGGCCAGCCCATCCTCCACCGCACCCATCGCCATCTCGCGCGACACGCGCCCGTGGTGAATCTGCACGAACGGCACCGCACCCGCCGCGCGCGCCGCACGCACCAGCGCCACCGTCATCTCGTCCGGCACGTCAAACATGTCCAGCAGCACCCGCTCCCCCTTCTTGAGCGACGTGGAGAAGGAGACGAGATTCTTCGCGAGCAGATCAAAGCGTGGGTCATTCATCGCCCGCCACCGTAGGGAGCCCCCGAGCGCGGAGCAAGGCCGGGAAAGAAAAGCCGCGGACATCGCGCCACCAGCCACCAGCCACCAGCGGCCAGAAACCAGCAGCCATCCCCATCCCCGGCCCCCCTGCTTTTCTCCTCGCCCCCCGCCCCATTCTCCGCGATCCACACCCCCCAGCCATGAGCCTCGAAAAACTCAAGTCCCCGCACGAACTCGCCGCCATCGCCGCACAGTTCGCCGCGCAGGGCAGGCGCCTCGTCCTCACCAACGGCTGCTTCGACCTCCTCCACCCCGGCCACGTCCGCTACCTCCAGCAGGCCCGCGCCCTCGGCGACGCCCTCCTCGTCGCACTCAACGGCGACACCAGCGTCCGCGCCCTCAAGGGCCCCACCCGCCCCATCAACCCCGAGCACGACCGCGCCGAAGTCCTCGCCGCACTCGCCTGCGTGGACTACGTCACCATCTTCCACACCCCGCGCATCACCGACCTCGCCCGCGCCATCCGCCCGCAGGTCTATGCCAAAGGCGGCGACTACACCCTCGAAACCCTCGACCCCGGCGAACGCGCCGCCCTCCAGGAAGTCGGCGCCGAAATCCGCCTCCTCCCCCTCGTCCCCGGCAAATCCACCACCAGCATGCTCCAGCGCAGCGCCGCCCCCGGAGCCCCCGGCGCCCCCGCAGCCTGAGACCGCGGCCAGATTCCGCCACCAGCACCACTACCGCCACACAGCGCGCGCAGCGCCGCAGGGAGGAGCGGCTTCACTCCGCAAAAGACCGCGCGGGTGCGGGGAAGTCGGGCAAAATCACTCCGCACCCGGCGCGCCGCCCGCGCTGCATCCATCCTCCGCCGACGCGACGGTCCGCACGAGTGCCGCGACCTGCTCGGGATTCCGAACAGCCCAAAAGCCGTGGGCATTGAATCGTCTCCTCTGCCCCTCGTCATCCGTGAATTCCCGGACGAACACCACATGCCCATAGCGGCCACGATCAGAGCGGTGCTCCACATTCGTGAGTTCCTCCGGCAGCAACGATTCGGACACGATGCGCCCCCTCCAGTCTGGCCTAAACCAAATCGCGCGCTGCCCAGTGAGCGCATACGCGAAAGCGCGCGCGCTTCCGGCGCCTCCACGGGGAGAGAAGCAGCCAGCACCCGAGGATCGCCAACAAAATTCCCACCCCCACCGCGACGAAATCACCGATCGCCGCCGCAAACCGCCCTTCCCCATATTGGTATGCCAGCGCCAAATCATGAGTCCACGACATCGGATCGCGCATTTCCCACGCAAACATCCAGGCAAGACCAACGCCCAACAGGAGGAACACCAAGCCAAATCCCACGTCCGTGGGCGAATTCCACCCGATGAATTCCGGATCGGGCTGATCCATCCAGATGACATGCTCCCCAGGCTTCAACTCCGAGAGGATCGCTGCACGCAGCCGCGGAGGAAGGGTGATGGTGCCGAGATCATTCATCATCGGCGGTGCTGCAGCGATGCCGCGATTTCCGGGGTGCCCCCCATGGGATTTTCGCAGCGCATGGTCGTCTGAATCGCATGGTCGTCTGAATCGCACCATACCAATGCGGCTGAGTGCTCCGGGGTGAATGCGGCATGCGCGCAGTGCAGCACCGCCGCTTTCCATTGGCAAGACCCCGCTGGTCCATCCGCTCCACGGCGCGACCTGATGGGGATATGCAACGGCGGCTCCGGTGCCTCCCGCAAACATCCCGTGCCGCAGCTACCGTTGAAACAACCTCGGAACCAACCGGGCAACCAATCCCGCAATGACCGTGGCTACGATGCCGGCCAGTGCCGGAACGCAAAACGAGACATCGGTTTTGCGGAATGTCGCCACGACATCGCCCGGCGGAGCCTCGGCGAGAATGGGAGCGCCAATCCATGTGATCGATAAGGCTGCAAGCACGCCGACCATGAGCAGGACAGCAAGCAGCCAGTTCGATTTCGACAGGCGGCCCGAGAGCATTGCCGCCAACGGAGCACTCGCGAGCAGCAACCCGCTCCAAATGCCGAAGGCGACATTGTGCCGCCATGCCGCCGATGGCTCCGACGGCAATCGAACGATGGCGGGATGAAGATGCTCTGCCAGCCAATCGGTATAAGGTGATGCAATGACGCAGCCCAAAATGGAGCCCATCACAAAAAGGCCTGCTGACAGGCAAAGGCTCCGGCGGAAGATTTGTCCGCCTCGCGAAAGTGGGGATGCTGTGGGGGCGGCCTGCATTCACGCGCAGTGCAGCACCGGGGGACTCGCGCGGCAAGGCGGTGTTTTGGGCGGCGGCTTTTCGTGCGAAAAAAGATCTTGCAGGTGCATAAGGGAGTCCTAGCGTTTCCGGCGTCATGAAAAGCGTGACTCTCCCCAGAGCGCGAACCTGCCAGCGGCAGGTGGACCTTTCGCCACCCCTCGGCGGCGCCTCGCTGCATCCCTCTGGGCCGGGATGCCGCCCCGCAGGCGCGACGGAGCGGTGCACGAGCCTCGGGATCCGCTTTGCAGCGGCGACGGAGGGGCGCACGAGGCTCGCGCACCGCTTTGCAGCCGCGACGGAGGGGCGCACGAGGCTCGCGCACCGCTTTGCAGCCACGACGGAGGGGCGCACGAGGCTCGCGCACCGCTTTGCAGCCACGACGGAGGGGCGCACGAGGCTCGCGCACCGCTTTGCAGCCGCGACGGAGGGGCACACGAGCCTCACGCACCGCTTTGCAGCCACGACGGAGGGGCGCACGAGGCTCGCGCACCGCTTTGCAGCGGCAGCAAAGCGGCGAATGGTGCCCGTTTGCCCATTTTCCGCCGTTCCAACGCCCAAGACTGGCCTACCGCACCCCGCGGTGCCCGTCCCAAACCCCGCTTCCCCATGAGAGTGATCAAATATGGGGATGGCACAAAGTTTGGGGACATCAACGCTAGGTGGGGAAATCCCTCCTATGTGCTGGAGCCCGGTGATCCGGGCTACCGCGTCCCCCCGCCGGAGCCGGGGCAGATTTCCGAAACCAAAACCAACAAATCCCATCCCATGAGCACGAACGCCACTCCCAACAACCGCATCATCCTCGTCGCCCTCGCCCGCAAGATTCTCGCCGGGCAGATCAGCATCGGGGCATCCGTCGGCCTCCACCATCACACCGACGCGCAGATGGACCCCATCATCAAGAAACTGGAGGGCGACCCTGCCGCCGCCGCGGGCTCCGCGGCAAACAAGGGCAGCCAGCTCGTTTACCGCGACTGCGTGGACGCGGCGGGCGACGCCAACGACGCGCTCGGAGAGCTGAGCGACACGACGGTGAAGGCGTGGCTGGACGGCTACCGCAAGGTGATGGAGGGCATCCATGGCAAAAAGGCGAACGCAGGCTGGGTGGCGGCGGGCTTTGCCCAGGGGACGACCGCCGTGCCGCGCAACCACGAGGCGCGCCAGGCGCTGCTGAATGCCGCGCGCGCCTACCTCGCGGCGCACCCCACTTATGAGGCTTCGCTGCCGCAGGCGCAGGGGCCGCAGCTCGCGATCACCGCCGCGCAGGCGCTCACGCTGCACACGGCGATGCAGGCGGCGTTCACGCTCATCAGCTCCTGCGAGGCGCAGCAGGCGTCCACGAAGGCCGCGCGCGATGCGGATGTGGAGGCGCTCTTTGCCGAAGTCTCCGGCACGATCGCGGAGCTCTCGGACCTGCTCGGCGACACGGACGCGCGCTGGGAGGTCTTCGGCCTGAACATCCCCGCGAACCCGAACCCGCCGCTGGGCGTCGCGACCCTCACCGTGACCGCCGCCGGCACGGGCCGCGAGCTGGCCGCATGGTCCTACGCGGTGCGCGCGGAGTATTACCGCGTCTTCCTCAAGCGCGTGGGCGTGGATGAGGACTTCGTGAACGTGGCCGACCCGAAGGACCTCGAATACACGTTCAAGGGCCTGCCCCCCGGCGCCGCGATCGAGGCGTATGTGGTGCCGATGAACGGCGGAGGCGGAGGCCCCGCGTCGCCCACCGTGGCGAAGAACGTCGGAGCATGATGGGAAGGGCGGACGGCGGATGACGGATGACGAAGGGGTGGCGCTGACTCGCCCGCCGGGCGCGTTCCCGCGGTGCCTCTCCCTTCGTCGTTCGTCACCCGCCGCCCGTCATTTGCAGTGCCGCCCCCCGGCGATGCGCTACGCCTTGTCCTTTTCCAGATGGTCGAGGAATTCGCGCGCCTTCCGGGTGTCCGAATGGCTCTCGCCCTTTGCTTTCTTTCTCCCCTCCCATGCCCGGCGCGCCAGCGGGAGGGCCTCGGCCCTGCGCTTCTGCAGGTCGAGGTCGAGCGCGAGATCAAAGCAGGAGTCGAGGACGCCCGGATGATCCGGCCCGAGGACGCGCTCGCGGATGGCGAGGATGGCGCGGTCCTCCACCTCGGCGTCGGCGGGGCGGCCGCGATGGCGGATGGTATTGGCCATGTTGCTGCGAAGGTGGAGGGTGGAGGGATGCTCGGGGCCAAAGGTGCGCTCGTAGATCTTCAGGAGCGTGCGGGATTCCCGCTCGGCCTCGGCGTGGTTCCCTGCATCGCTGAGAGAGCTAGCCCACGCCGCCCAACTGCGCAGCGTTTCGGGATGCTCGTGGCCGAGCACGCGCTCCTTTGCCTGGAGGACTGCACGGTTCTCCGCCACCGCCTCGGCGTATTTTTTCTGCTCTCTGAGCGCGATGGTGAGATTGCTGCGGGAACGAAGGGTGTCCGGGTGATCCGGGCCGAAGAGCCGTGACTGGAGGGCGATGAGCGAGCGGCTGTCCTTTTCCGCCTCCTCGAATTTTTCCAGCTCGATCAGCTGGCCGATCACATTGCCGCGGCCTTTGAGCGTGAGCGGGTGCTCGGGGCCGAGCGTGCGCTCACAGATTTCCAGCACGGCACGGAATTCCCGCTCGGCCTCGCGATCCCGGCCGCGCAGGTGCAGAAGGGCGGCGAGGTTGTTGCGGCTCCCGAGCGTGTCGAGGTGCTCCGGACCGAGGATGCGGGTGACGCTCTCCACCACGGCGCGCGACTCGCGCTCGGCCTCGTCGAATTTCGCCTGCGCCGTGAGCACGGCGGCGAGGTTGCTGCGGGTGCCGAGAACCTTGGCATGCTCCGGGCCGAGGACACGCTGCTCGATGGCCAGCGAAGCGCGGATTTCCCGCTCGGCGTCGGCGTTCCTGCCCTGCTTGGCGAGGATCCCCGCGAGGTTGCCACGCGTCTTGAGTGTCTCCCCGTGCTCCGGGCCGAGGATGCGCTCGCGCAGGGCAAGCACCTCGCGGGTCTCCTTCTCCGCCTCGGCATACCGGCCCTGCATGACGAGGACGGATGCAAGGTAATGCCGGCTGCGAACGGTGTCGGCATGCTCGGGGCCGAGTTCGCGGCGGCGGATTTCCAGCACGGCAGCAAACTCCTTTGCGGCATCGGCGTATTTGCCCCGCTCCGCGAGGGCGATCGCCTTGTCGTCGCGCTCCTTCAGCGCCGCGGCGTCGTCCGCACCGCGCGCGCTGCCGCCGCAGGCCAAGATGAGACTCGTGAGAATGGGAAGGAGCGCGCGGGGGAGTTTTGCATTCATTGCAGGCGGGAGAGTGGGCGCGCGCCGGGTGGCCGGCGAGGGAAATGTGGTGATGCGGAAGGACGAATCACGAATGACGAAGGACGAAGGGAGAGGCACTGCGGGAACGCGGTTGACGGCCGGGGCTGCGCCACCGCGTTCGTCATTCGGCATTCTGCATTCGTCATTCCGATTTCGTCATTCCGCCTTCCGCCGCTTCCCCTTCCCCGGCTTGCCGGGTTCCGCGCCGTCGCTGTCGCCGCCGCCGTCCTTGCCGCCGGGGGCGATGTTGAGCTTGTCCCATGCGGCCCATTTCTCCTGGAGCTCCTTCACCTTGCCGGGGTTCGCGGCGGAGAGGTCCTTGTCCTCGTGGATGTCGGCGCGGAGGTCGTAGAGCCTGAGGGCGGTGACGGGCTGGCGCCTGCCGGTGTTCGTGTCGGCGTTGCTGTCGTAGCGGACGAGTTTCCAGTCTCCCGAGCGGATGGCCATCTGCTCGCCGAAGCGCCAGTAGAGGGCGTCGTGCGGGGCGCCGGTCTTTTCGCCGGAGAGGAATGGGAGGAGGTTCACGCCCTCGAGCTTCCATTCGGGCTTCGGGGCCACGCCCGCGGCGGCGAGCGCCGTGGCGTGGAGGTCGAGCTGGATGGCGGGATGCTCGAAGACGCCGGGCTTCACGTGCCCGGGCCATGCGACGACGAAGGGGACGCGGACGCCGCCCTCGAGCGTGGTGCGCTTGCTGCCGCGGAGCGGGGCGTTGACGGAGCCGTTCACGGTGACGCCGACCATGGTGGGGCCGCCGTTGTCGCTGATGAAGGTGACGAGCGTGTTCTCCGCCTGGCCGGTCTCGGCGAGCTTCGCGCGGACTTTGCCGATGGCGTCGTCCATCGCGAGCATCATGGCGTCGTAGGTCTTGCGGCGCTTGTCCTCGACGCCGGGGAATTTCGCAAGGCGGTCGTCCGTGGCGTGCATGGGGGTGTGGACGGCGTTGAACGCGAGGTAGAGGAACCACGGCTGCGATTTGTGGCGCTCGATGAAGGCGACGGCTTCGCGGCCGAACGCGTCGGTGGTGTAGTCGAGTTCCTTCACGGGCTCGGTGCCGCGGAGGATGCCGCCCGCATCGAAGTAGCTGTGCGAGCCTGCGAGGAAGCCGAAGAATTCATCGAAGCCGCGGCGC
Organism: Chthoniobacteraceae bacterium; assembly: GCA_044221035.1. Classification (GTDB taxonomy): domain Bacteria; phylum Verrucomicrobiota; class Verrucomicrobiia; order Chthoniobacterales; family Chthoniobacteraceae; genus SXWH01. The sequence goes on from JBGAPU010000016.1 coordinate 49,359, forward strand.
TGCGGGTGCATGGCCTGGCTGGAGCCGAGGTGCCATTTCCCCACGATGCCGGTGGCGTAGCCGGCGCCCTTCAGGTGGTCCGCGAGCGTGGTCTCGGTGACGGGCAGGCCGCCGCCCGCGCCGCCGGAATTGAACTCATGCCCGAAGCGCGTCTGGTAGCGCCCGGTGAGCAGCCCCGCGCGCGTGGGCGAGCAGTAGGGGCCGGAGACGTAGCCGTTCGTGAAGCGCACGCCGGCCGCCGCGAGGGCGTCGAGGTTCGGCGTGGGGATGTCCTTCACGCCGTGGAAGCCGACGTCCGCGTAGCCCATGTCGTCGCCGACGATGACGAGGATGTTCGGCTTTCCCGCCGCATCCGCGGCGAGGGCAATGAGCGAGGTGAGGAGGAGCGCGGCGAGCCGGGCTGTGAGTGCCCCGGGGCCGGGGCTGCGCGGGGTGGAGCGATGCTGTGTCGGTTTCATGTCGGGTAAATCACTCGGCGGTCTTTCCCTTCTTCCGCTCTTTCTTGAGCTGCTTGCGGTTCTCCTCGCCGTTCCAGCGCTGGTCCTCCCAGCGCGGGGGCTGCATGGAGGCGTTCCACTTGTCGAAGAGGGCGGTCAGTTCCCTCTTCTTGTCCGGGTTGTCGGCGGAGAGGTCCTTCTGCTCGGCGCGGTCCTGCGCGAGGTTCACGAGCATGGGCTCCATGTCCCTGCCGGCCTTCACGAGCTTCCAGTCGCCGGCGCGCACGGCGTGCTGCACGCCGAAGCGGAAGTAGAGTTCGCGCGGCGCGAGCCTGTCGGCCCTGCCTTCGAGCAGCGGGAGGAGGTTCACGCCGTCGAGCTGCCACTCGGGCTTTGCCTCCACGCCCGCCGCGGCGAGGGCGGTCGGCAGCACATCGAGCTGGATCACCGGCTCGTGAGACACGCGCCCGGCGGGGACGCGGCCCTTCCACGACGCGATCCACGAGACGCGGATGCCGCCTTCCCACACGAACCACTTGCGCCCGCGCAGGCCGCCCATCTCGGCGTTCTGATACGCGCCACCGTTGTCGCTGATGAGGAAGACGAGCGTGTCTTCCTCCTGCCCGAGCGCGCGCACTTTCGCCATCACGTCGCCGACGGCCTCGTCGGCCTCCGCGGCGAGCGCGGCGTATTGCTGGTCGTGCCGCGGGAGGGACTTGAACTTGTCGAGCCACTTCTGCGACGCGACGTGGGGCGAGTGGACGGCGTTGAACGCGAGGTAGAGGAACCACGGCTGGTCCCTGCTGCGCTCGATGAAGCCGGCGGCCTCGCGCGCATACACCGGCGACGTGATGGGCGCGCCGGCGAGGTCCTCGAGCATTTCCTTGCCGCGGTAAAACGACGGGCCTTTCCCCTCGCCGAGATTGCCGATGCTGCCGATGGCGAAATCAAAGCCGCGCGCCGCCGGCATGAACTTCTCCGACGTGTCGCCGAGGTGCCACTTGCCCACGATGCCCGTGGTGTAGCCCGCGGACTTCATCCGCTGCGCCATGGTGGTCTCGGTGAGGAGCAGTTCGCGCCCGGCGCGCGTGGGGTTCGCATCGTGCCCCGTGCGCGCCTGGTAGCGGCCCGTCATCAGCCCCACGCGCCCCGGCGAGCAGATGCAGCCGGACGAGTAGCCGTCCGTGAACCGCACGCCGGAAGCCGCGAGCGCGTCGATGTTCGGAGTGGGCGCCATCTTTCCGCCGTAGCTGCCCGGCTGCGCCCAGCCCATGTCGTCGAGGTAGAAGACGAGGACGTTCGGCTTGCGCTCCGCGGCGTGCAGCGTGAGCGCGGCGAGGAGCGGGAGGAGGAGTGCGAGGGATCGTTTCATCGGAGTTGCTGTGAGTCTTGAGCCGGGCGGAGACTGCGCGGCGGCGGGTCATTTGTCCGCGTCGTTCGTCTTGATGTATTCCTTCGGCAGCGTGGCGACCCAAGCCTCCACCCTGCCGGAGAGGCGCTTCACGACATCGGGATGCTGCGCCGCGACGTTCCGCGTTTCGCCGGGGTCGGCGGGAATGTCGTAGAGTTCGGGCTCGCCGCCGTTCTTCCGCGTCGGGTGGATGAGCTTCCACTGCGCCTCGCGGATTCCGGCGCTGCTGCCCGGCGCGCTGGTCTTCCAGAGCAGCGGGTTCGCGCGGACGTGCGCCGCCTTTCCGAACCATGCACCGCTCGTGTCCTCGCCCTCGAAGTCCGCGGCGTGGATCTTCACCCCTGCGACCGAGCAGACCGTCGGCAGCCAGTCCGCGCCGCTGAGGACCGATTCGCCGTCCACGCGGCCGGCCGGGACGCGCGCGGGCCAGCGGACGATCCACGGCACACGGACGCCGCCTTCATACATGCCGTGCTTGCCGCCGCGGAACTCGCCCGTGCAGCCCATCGAGTCGAGCCGCGAATACTCGGCGTCCTTTCCGGGGACGGCGTTCTTCGGGCCCTTGCCGCGCTGCTTCTTCGCCTCGGGGTCCTTCTCGGCGCCCGCATTGATCGGCGCGGGGCCCTGGTCGCTCGAAAACACGACGATGGTGTTGTCGCGCAGGCCGAGTTCGTCCACGCGCTTCAGCAGGCGGCCGATGTCCTCGTCCATCGAATGGATGTCCGCAAGGTAGCGGCGCATGTGCTCGCTCACGTCGCCGCCGCGGGCCCTGCACGCCGCGAATTTCTCCTGCATCGGCGCCGGGAATTTCGACTCGTCCACGACCACGTCCTTGAATCTCTCCACATAGCTCGCGGGCGGCGCGATCTTGTGGTGCGAGATGTGGCTCCAGACGTTGATGTAAAACGGCCCGTCCCTGTGCTTCTCGATGAAGCGGATCGCCTCGTCGTAAATCCGCGCATCGCGGCCGCGCGTGGCCTCGATCATTTTCCGGCCCGACTCGTCCACCGAGCGGACGGCATCGAAGCCATAGACCCCCGCCTTTTCATCCGGCCCGATGTGCCACTTGCCGAAGTGCCCCGTGGCGTAGCCGGCCCTGTGAAGGAGTTCGCTGACGGTGACGCGGTCGCCAAAGCCGCCGTTCGCCGGATAGGTCGCATAGCTCGCGGGCCAGCGGCTCGTCATCAGTCCCGTGCGCGTCGGGCAGCAGGTCACTCCCGTCGCGTAGAACTGCGTGAAGCGCGTGCCGTCGCGCGCGAGCGAGTCGATGTTCGGCGTCCGCGCGTAGGGATGCCCGTAGCAGCCGAAGTCCGCAAAACCGGAGTCGTCGGAGAGGATGAAGATGACGTTCGGGCGCGCGTCGGCGGCGGCCGCGGGAACTGCGGACCACACTGCGCCGAGCGCGGAGAAAATCGCGGCTGCGAGCGCCCTTAACCCCATGGCCGGACAAGCTCGCGCCCCGCCCCGCCCCGGGCCATCCACGCAGGGCCCAGTCTTGGGTGGAACGGCGACGGGGAACGGGGGTTTTGCTTCACGCCAGAGTAACCGCACTGCGGCGGAAAATTCGGACAACATTCCCCGCCGGATGCCGAGGCGCATTCAACTCCGATCCGCGCCGCGCCGTGCCGGGATGCCCTCCCGGATACTAGGCCGCGTGCGCGGTCGGGGCCTGCGGAGCCATTCCGAGGATTTCCCGGAGATAGCTTGCCATGGCGTCCATGCTCAGCGTCTTGGGCAGGAAGCGCAGGCCGCCGATTTTCTTCCCGTGCCGCACGATCTCCGGCGCGTTCACCGCACCGGTGAGGAAAACGATGGGCGTCTGCCGCAGCGACGGCTCGGCCTGGAGGCGCGCAGCCACATCGGCGCCGTCGAGGCCGGGCATGCGGATGTCCATCACGATGAGGTCCGGGAAAAAGCGCCGCGCCGCGGCCACGGCCTGGAACGGGTTGTTTTCCGACTGAATGCGGAAGCCGCCCATGGCTTCGAGGGAGCATTTCAGCACCTCGGTCAGCTCGGGTTCGTTGTCCACGATCAGAATGCGTTTGTCGTCGGTCTTCACGGTGTCGGCCTCTGGAATAGCAGGGCGGATACCACGCGGTCTTCGGGAAGCTGAAATTTGTGTGACATTTCAGATTGGCGCGCCGGCTTGCGCCGCCGCCCCTGCCCTGCGCAGCCTTGCGCGGTGAAATCCTTCCGAAAAGAACTGTGGTTCGAGCTGCCCGCGCGGCGCGGCTTTGTGAACATCACGCCGCAGGTCGAGGCCGCGCTGCGGGAGAGCGGCGTGCGCGAGGGGCTCTGCCTCGTGAACGCGATGCACATCTCGGCGAGCGTGTTCATCAACGACGACGAGCGCGGGCTGCACGGGGACTTCGAGGCGTGGCTGGAGAAGCTCGCGCCGGAGAAGCCGCACGCGCAATACCGCCACAATGACACCGGCGAGGACAACGCCGACGCGCACCTCAAGCGCACCATCATGGGCCGCGAAGTCGTCGTGGCTGTCACCGCGGGCAGGCTCGACTTCGGCCCGTGGGAGCAGATTTTCTACGGGGAGTTCGACGGACGGCGGCGCAAGCGCGTGCTGATCAAAATCATCGGCGAATAGCGGCGCATCGCCGGCACGCCGTTCCTTTCACCAAAACCAGTGAGCACATCCGCAAAAGCCGTCGCCATCTACGAGAGCATCAAGCCGCAGGTGCTCGCGGCCCTGAGCGGCAGCCTGACGGAGGAGCGGTTCAACGCGCTGGCGCTCGTCATCTACGCGTTCCAGCGCTGCCACAACCGGCCCTATGGGCGCTGGTGCGACACGCTGCCCACGCCGTCGAGCTGGCGCGAAATCCCCGCGGTGCCGCAGGCGATGTTCAAGCGATTCCGACTCTCGTGCTTCCCGCCGGGGCTCACGCCGGTCACATTCCGCACGAGCGGCACGACCGGCGAGGCGCGCGGCGAGCATTTCTTCCTGCACGCGGGGCTCTATGAGGCGAGCGCCCTCGCGGGCTGGCGGCGCCTGAATCTCCCGAAGCTCCCCGCGCTGTTCCTATCGCAGACGCCCGCCGAGGCGGACGACTCGTCGCTCGCGTGCATGTTCGGCGTCCTCGCACGGAATGCGGCGCCGCGCGCCACGTTCGACATCCGCGCGGATGCGGCGGATTTGCACCGGCTCGCCTCCGCGGGCCCGTGTGCGATTTTCGGAACGGCGCTCGCCTTTCTCGCGCTGTTCGAGCGGATGGGCGGCGAATGCGTGCGGCTGCCAGAGGGGAGCTTTGCTTTCGAGACCGGTGGCTACAAAGGGAGCGGGCGCGACATTCCAAAGGGGGAGCTTTACGGGAAATTCTCCGCGCACCTCGGTCTGCCGGCCGGCGCGATCTGGAACGAATACGGAATGACCGAGCTTTCCTCGCAGGCCTACACGCGCGGACTCGGGCGCGCGCACGAGGCGCCGCCCTGGCTGCGCGCGATGGTCGTCAATCCCGAGACGGGCAAGGAGGCCGCCATCGGCGAGGCGGGCGTGCTGCGGATGTTTGACCTCGCGAATGTCGGCAGCGTGCTGGCGATCCAGACGTCCGACTTCGCCGTGCGGCGCGCGGATGGCTTCGAGCTTCTCGGCCGCGATCCGGCCGCAGTCCCGCGAGGCTGCTCGCGCCGTGCGGATGAGCTGCTGCAAGGCACGCCGGCGCGCATCGCAGCCGTGCGCACCGTCGAATCGCCGCTGCCGAAGCTGAGCCCGATTCCATTGCCGAGCACCGCAAGCCGCGCGCGTTCGATCGCGAAGGCCGCGTCCTCCTTTCCCCTTCTCGGCAAAGTCACGCCGGCCGGGCTCGTCAGACTCATCGCATCGGAACTCGGCCACACCGAGGCGCTGGACCGCTTCGTCGCTCAGGGACGCCGACAAATCCGGGCCATCGCGCCACAGCGCATTCTCCATCTCCTGAGCGGCAACACACCCGCCGCCGCGCTGCAAACGATTCTGCGCGGCCTGCTGCTCGGGTCGGAGAATCTCTGCAAGCTCCCCGCCGGGGGGATCGCCGAAGCGGAGGCGTTCCGTTCGCTGCTCCCGCCCGCGCTCGCGACACGGCTGCATTTTGCGCAGGAGCTTCCCGCGTCCTGGCTCACGGCCGCCGACGCCGCGGTGATTTTTGGAGGCGACGAGACCGTCGCCACCATTCGCGCGGCATTGCCGCCCGGCATCCCGGTGCTCGCCCACGGCCACAAGCTCAGCTTCGCGATGGTGTTCAGTGATGCGGGCTTCCGCAGCGTGGACGGCATGGCGCGCGACGTGTCCGTGTTCGACCAGCAGGGCTGCCTCTCGCCGCACACCATCTTCGTGCGGGAAAAGGGCGTGCTCACGGCGAAGGGCTACGCCGAGCGGCTCGCGGGTGCGATGGCATGCTTTGAAGCACACACGCCGCGCGGGGCGCTCACAATCAGCGAGGCAAACAGCATCCGCACACTGCGCGAGGAGACGGCATTCCGCGCGGCGAACGGCGAACCTTTGGAACTCATCGCGAGCGGCGGCACTGCGTGGACCGTCGTCGTGGACCGCACTGATTCCCTTCCCATCTCGCCGCTCAACCGCATCGTCTTCGTGAAGCCGCTGACGACGGACATTTCCCCGATGCTCTCGCCGCACCGCGAGCACCTCAGCACCTGCGGCGTCTGGCCGGTGAATGCGGCGAACCGCGACTCCGCCGCGGCCCTCGGCTTCACGCGCATCTGCGCGATTGGGAAAATGCAGCAGCCTCCGCTCGACTGGCACCACGACGGCCGGCGCGTGCTCGCGCCACTCGTGCGCTGGGTGGATTGCGAACTGTGAGCGGTTACCGCGGGCGCAGGAGCAGCGTCACCCATTTTCCCCGGCGCACCGCGCGCTCGACGCGGAAACCCTCACTCCGAAAAGCCGCAACCACCTCGCGCTCCTGCGTGCGGAGAATGCCACTGAGGATGAGGCGTCCATTTCTTTCCACTGCGCCCGCGATACGCGGAGCCGCCGCGATGAGCGTGGCGCTGAAGACGTTTGCCAGCACCACGGACCAGCGGCGCTGCGGTGACCACTTCAGCACGTCGGTGCGGGCGAAACGGATGCCCGCGACCTTGTTTGCGACCGCGTTTTCCTTCGCGACGCGCACCGCGACCGGGTCAAAGTCGCCCGCTTGCACCCGATGTGCGCCGAGCACGCGGGCAGCGAAGGCGAGAATTCCCGTGCCGGTTCCGATATCGAGCGCGTCCCACTCCGAGCCGCGCAGTTCGTGCGCGACATCCGCAAGCACGCGCAGACAAGTCGCCGTCGTCGCATGCTCGCCGGTGCCAAACGCGACGGTGGCAGGAATGAGCATCACCGGCGTCTCCGGGTGCTGCATCGCCGCGAGCGCACGCTCCTTGTCGGTCGAAACAACCAGCAGCTTTCCCCGCACACGCAGCGGCGGGCGCGGCTTCGGTTCCAGCTCCCGCTTCGTGAGCGGCCGCGCGGTGCGCAGCGTGCCGCCAAACTCGCCCACGAGCTTGTCCGCCTCGCTGCGCGTGAGGTGATAGGCCTCGATGCGGAGCGACTGCGAATTTGGCAGCGTGAACATCACCAGCCGCTGGCCAAGCCACGCGAGCCGCTCGCCCCATGCGTCCTCCCATTTCACGGTGCTCAGCTTCCGCCAGATGAAGCGCGCTTTTCCCACGGGCTACTTCTTCTTGAAGAAGATGATGTGCTGCTGCGGCAGATCCCTCTTCGTCTGCACCCATTCCATCTCCGGGTGCAGCGCCATCTCGCGGCGGACCTGCGCCTCGGTCATCTTGTGCACGGTCTTGATGGGCACGTTGGGATCCTCGCCGCGGTATTCGATGAACACGATTTGCCCGCCCGTCTTCGTCGCCGCGACCATCTTGCGCATCATCTCATACGGGAACTCGAACTCGTGATAGACGTCCACCATCACCATCATGTCGCAGCTCTCGGGATCGAGCTTTGGATCAGCGACGTCGCCGAGCACGGGCTTCACGTTCGCGATGCCCTTCACCTTCATTTTCGCGACGAGCAAACCGAGCATCTCCTTCTGGATGTCCACCCCATACACGACGCCGCCGGGGGAAATGCGAGGCACGATGCGCTCCGCGAGATAACCCGTGCCGCAGCCGATGTCGGCGACGGCCATGCCGGGTTTCAGGCCGAGCATCTCGACCATCTTGCTCACGCGCTCCTCCTCCTCGCGCTCGGGCCGCTCGAGCCAGCCGGCGGCCTGGTGCCCCATCACGTGCGCGATTTCGCGGCCCATGAAAAACTTCCCGATGCCGTTGCGGTCATGCTCCGCACGCATCTCGTAGGGTGGCGGCGGCGGCACATCGGCGGCAGGTGCGACCGACACAGCCGCAAGCGCGAAGGTGAGGAACAGGCGTTTCATGCAGCGAGGAAAACACATGCGGCATCGTCTGGCGATGCCGGTTTCATCCGGCACAGCACGCGCCTCAGCACCAGTGCGCGCCCTTCGCTTCGACATACACGGCGTAGAGCGACTGGCTCCCGCACATGAAGAGGCGGTTGCGGCGTGGGCCGCCGAAACAGAGGTTCGCACAAATCTCCGGGAGCAGGATGAGGCCGATGCGCTGGCCCGCGGGTGAGAAGATGTGGACGCCGTCATATCCGGCGCCGACCCAGCCTGCGCCGACCCACACATTTCCCTCGGCGTCGCAGCGGATGCCATCGGCCATGCCCGCGACCTTCTCGCCCTTCAGCGACATCTCCATCGAGATGTATTCGCGGCCGTTCTTCAGTTTCGCGCCGTCCACGTCCCACACCTTGATGTTCTTCGGCGCCTCCTTGTAGTGCGACGCGCCGGTGTCGGCGACGTAGAGCTTCTTGTAGTCAGGCGAAAAGCAGAGGCCGTTTGGCTTGAAAATCTCGTCGGTGACTTTTTCGATTTTCGCCGTCGCAGGGTCGATTCGATAGACGGCCTCCTTCTGCTCCAGCGGCTGCTTTTTCCCCTCGTATTCGAAAAGCGCGCCGTAGCCCGGGTCCGTGAACCAAATCGCGCCATCGGGCGTCACCACGACGTCGTTCGGGGCGTTGAACGGCTTCCCACCAAATTTCTCCGCAAGCACAGTCACTTCGCCGTTCGGCTCGTAGCGAACGACGCGCCGAGTGCCGTGCTCGCAGGAGAGCTGGCGGCCTTCGCGGTCGAAGGTGTTGCCGTTGCTGAAGCCCGCCGGCTTGCGCAGCACGCTCACGTGGTCGTCGTCGGGGATGTAGCGCATCTGGCGGTCGTTCGGGATGTCGCTCCACATCAGATACTGCCCCTGCCCGCTCCACGCCGGCCCCTCGGCCCAGCGCATCCCGGTGGCGAGGCGCTCGATGGCTGCATTGCCGATTTTGATCTTCTTGAACGCATCCTCCAGCGCGATCACATCCGGCTCAGGATAGCGCACGGGCGCGGCGTTCTTGCCGAAGTCGCGCGCGTCCGACCTGGAGAGCAGCGGCGCGGCTGCGAGGGTTCCGAGTGTGGTGAGGAAGGAACGACGGGAGGTGTTCATGGCGCGGTTGTCTCCCGACGGGCGGCAGGATGTCAAACCACTCGCGCGCCGGCGAACTTCGGCATCACGGCGCAGCAGTTCGGGACGCACACTGCGATTTCCGCCGCCTTCGCCGGGATGCCGTCGAGCGCACCGAGCGGAAAATCAGAATGCATCCAACGAGCGCGGCGAGCGATGCAGCCGTCCACGCGACAACCGTCGGAAAAATCACGGCCACAGCAGTGAACGCCAGCAGCACTGCGGCGACGATGAGCAGCGCGATGCTGTCCCCCCGCTCAAGCACGCGCTGGCCGGACATCGCCGCGGAGACTCCGCGCGTGAAACGCAGGGCGCCGGCCGTCGCCCGCGTGAGGCTGCCGCGCGCAGGCTTGCTGCGTTCGTCATTTTCCGGCGGAAGGCGCACGCGGCGCCGCTTTTTCAAAACGATCTCCGTCGCATGCCCGAGGTCGCGCTCATACGTCTCGGCCATCTGCCTTGCGAAGCCCTCGTCCTCGACTGCGACATCCACTTCGAAATTCGTCAGCCAGCTCACGATGTTCAGGTTTGTTGAGCCGACACGCGCCCAGCGGTCGTCGGCCACGGCGGTTTTCGCATGCAGCATCGAGCCGTTCCATTCAAAGACCCGCACCCCTGCCTCCAGCAGCGGCCGGTAGCCGGCGGTGGCGAGCGGGCGCAGCCAAGGCAGGTCGCTGCCGCCGGGGACGAGCAGGCGGACATCCACGCCGTCCCGCGCGGCGGCGCGGAGCGCCTGCACGTAGCTGGCCGTGCCGGCGAAATAGGCGTCCGTGAGCCAGAGCCTGCGCTCCGCGAGAGAAGCAACGAGGAGGTCCAGGCGGTAGAGCGCGGTGACATTCGGCGAGGTGGCCACGATGCGGAGGGTGACATCGCCCGCCGGGCCTTCGTCGCGGGGCGCCCCGCATTCCAAGGCAGGCAGCGCGGGCCCGTTGAGCGCCCAGATTTCCGAGAATGCCCGCACGATGTCCGCGACAGCCGGGCCGCGCAATTCGAGGCCGGTGTCGCGCCACGGCTCCACGCCGCGCTTCGCATCGCCGAGCCACGCGTCACTCACGCAGACGCCGGAGACGAAGCCGACGCGGCCATCCACCGCGAGCGACTTCCGGTGATCGCGCCAGAGCCAGCTCATCTCCGTGCTGAAGCTCGGCGGATTGTGATAGCGGACGATGCCGCCGGCCTCGACGAGCGGACGCCAGAAGCTGCGCGGCGTGGAAAACGAGCCGAACCAATCCAGCAGCACCCGCACCTTCACGCCCGCAGCGGCGCGCGCGGCGAGTTCATCGCGGAAGCCGCGCCCCGTCGCGTCCGGGCGGATGATGTAGTTTTCAAAGAGGATCGCCCGCTGCGCCGAGCGGATCGCCTCGCGCCATGCGCCGTAGTTTGCCTCCGCATCGATCAGCAGCCGCACTGAATTCCCGCCGACGAGCGGCGCGCCCGCCGCGCGCGAGAAGGCATTCTCCGCGAGCGTGCGTGGATGCACGGGCTGCCCGGCCGAGTCAGTCGCTGGATCCGTGGGAGATTTCACCACCCGCACTAAAGCGCAGGACGCCCCCCGCGCTCAACCGCGAATGAGCGTGCGAGTTCGTGTTCGACGCATGCCGCAATTTTCCTTTGCCTGCGCGCCCCGCCGTGCGCCACCGCTCCGCCATCCTTCTGCTCATCATCACCTCCGTGCTCTGGAGCCTCGGCGGCGTGCTGCTGAAGTCCGTGGACTGGCACCCCATGGCGAAGGCCGGCGCGCGCAGCGCCATTGCCGCGATCGTGATGCTCGCGTGGCTCCGTCGCCCGCAATTCTCCTTTTCACTGAACCAGATCCTCGGCGGCACCGCGTATGCCGTCACGGTCGCCTCGTTCGTGGTTGCCATCGATCTCACCACGGCGGCAAACGCCATCTTTCTCCAATACACCGCGCCTGCGCACGTCGCCCTCCTCGGCGCATGGATGCTCGGCGAGCGCACGCAGCCGCGCGACTGGCTGTGCATCGTGCTGGCGGTCGCCGGCATCGCGATGCTGTGCCGCGACGGCTTTGCCGCAAACAACGCCGCCGGAATCCTCGCCGGACTCACAAGCGGCTTCGCGATGGCACTCATGGTGCTTTTTCTCCGGCGAGAAAAGGAGGGCTCACCCGTGGCGGCGCTGCTCCTCGGCAATGTGCTCACCGCCCTGGTCGGCCTGCCGTTCGGCTTCGGCGGCGAGGGGAAAATGCCCACTGCGGTGGAGTGGGGCTGGCTCCTCGTGCTCGGGGTCTTTCAACTCGGCGTCCCATACATCCTCTACGGCATCGCCATCCGCCACGTCACCGCCATCGAAGGCGTGCTCATCCCGCTGCTGGAGCCGGTGTTAAACCCCGTCTGGGTGCTTCTCTTCCTCGGCGAAATCCCCCGGCCTTGGACCATCGCCGGCGCCTTTCTCGTGCTGGGTGCGATGCTCACCCGCGGGCTGCTGCCGGCACGCGATCGGAGAGGCGAAAATGTCTGAAAAAACACCGCGCTTTTGCCCGATAGCTGCTTTCCCAAGGTTACAATCAGCAGATCAATGGTCTCTTACGGCTCTCCCATCCCGTTTCCAGAAGTCTCCGGCGGCAGCGCTCCTGTCGCCCCCGGAAACGGCGGCGACGTGCCCGGGTTCGACGTTCTCTTTGAGCGCGCGCCGCTCCCGATGTGGATTTGTGACGCGGAAAACTTCCGCTTCCTCGCAGTCAATTTCGCCGCGCTGAAAGCCTACGGCTGGTCGCGCGAGGAGTTCCTCGCGATGTCGATGGACCGCATCCTTCCGGAAAAGGACGTGGCGGCATTTCTCGAATACCGCCGCCAGGTCAATTCGCACGGCGCCGGCCTCAACCAGTCGCAGAACTGGCGGCACAAGACGAGTTCCGGCGCGATCGTCGCCGTCCAGACCTCTTGGCAGAACGTCACCTTCCACGGCCGCCGGGCGCTCATTGTCACCATCCACGACCGCACCAGCCATCTCCGCGCCGAGGAGGAGAGCCGCGAACTCAGCCATGTGCTCAGCCTCGCCGCCGATGCGATCATCGTCTGCACCCTCGACCGCGAAATCCGCTATTGGAACAAGGGCGCCGAGCGCGTTTACGGCTGGACCGCCGAGGAGGCCATTGGCCGCAAAGTCCACGACCTCCTCAAAATCGACATGGAGACCTGCCTGCTCTGCATGGCGGGCCTGCTGGAAAAGGGCGACTGGAACGGCCAGATGACCCACAAGCGCCGCGAGGGCGGCGACGCCATTGTGAACAGCCGCTGGACGCTCGGCTTCGACGAGGAGACGCGCCAGCCGAAGTCCGTCCTGCTCATCAACTCCGACATCACCGAGACGAAGAAGCTCGAATCCCAGTTCCTCCGCGCCCAGCGCCTCGAGAGCATCGGCACGCTCGCGAGCGGCATCGCGCACGACCTGAACAACATCCTTTCGCCGATCCTCATGGCCACCGGCATCCTCCGCCAGTCGCTGCCGAAGCACGACCAGCAGATGGTGGACATCATCGAGGGCAGCGCCGAGCGCGGTGCCGGCATCGTGAAGCAGGTGCTCACCTTTGCCCGCGGCGTCGAGGGCGAGCGCGTGCTGCTCCAGCCGAAGCACCTGCTCACCGAGATGGTGAAGGTGATGACGCAGACCTTCCCGAAGAACATCGACATCAAGACGCAGTTTGCCGCCGACCTGTGGACCGTGATGGGCGACGCCACGCAGCTCCACCAGGTGCTCCTCAATCTCTGCGTGAACGCACGCGACGCGATGATGCCCCGCGGCGGGCTGCTCCGCATCTCCTGCTCGAACACCGACGTGGACCAGCAGGTCGCCAGCATGAACCCCGGCGCGACCGTCGGCCCGCACGTCTGCTTCACCGTCACCGACACCGGCACCGGCATGACGCCCGAGGTGATGGAGAAAATCTTCAACCCGTTCTTCACCACCAAGGAGCAGGGCAAGGGCACCGGCCTCGGGCTCGCAACCGTCATCGGCATCATCAAAGGCCACAAGGGCTTCCTCACCGTGCAGAGCGAGGTCGGCGTCGGCACCACCTTCCGCGCGCATCTTCCCGCGAACCGCGACGCGGCCGCTGCGCAGGCGATGGAGGAGAACCTCGCCGAGCTGAAGGGCAACGGCGAACTCGTCCTCGTCGTGGATGACGAGGCCCCCATCCGCGAAGTCATCGTCGGCACGCTCGAGGCCCACAACTACCGCTGCTACACCGCCGAGGACGGCTCCGACGCCCTCGCGCTCTACTTCGAGCGCCGCGGCGCCATCCAGCTCATCATCACCGACCTCCACATGGGAATGATGGACGGCATCACGCTCTCCAAGTCGCTGAAGAAGCTCACGCCCGATGCGCGCATCATCGTCTCGAGCGGACACATTCAGAAGGAAAACCAAGCCATCCTAGAGGGCCTCGGCGTGAAGGCGTTTCTCGAAAAGCCTTACACCGCGGAAAAACTCCTCCGCTGCGTGAAGGACGCCATCACCGCCCCCGCCGCCACCAAGGCCGCCTAGTTTCCCCGGGACCGATTCGCGGTGGTCAGGCACGGTCCTCTCCCCTATCCTACGCGCCGCCATGCCTTCCCGCACCCGCTTCACCCTCTCACTCCTGGCGGCCATCGCCTGCGCATCCGCGCACGCCGAGCAGTTCACGCTGTTCGATGTGACGTTCACTTTCACGAAGGACGACGCCTTCAACTCGAAGCCCAGCCAGTCGCACTACTATGTGAAAGGCGACCGCCTGAACCCGCAGCGGCCGACAGATTGGACCGCGCCCGTGGATTTCCGCAACGGCACGGTGCATGTGCGCCTCGAAGTCCTCGACAAACCCGCCGGCAGTCAGCCCACCACGTGGAGCGTCTGCTACGTCCCGAACAAAGGCCAGGGCCACGGCTACGGCTGCATCGGAACGGGTGCCTACAAGGAAAAGGGCGTGCTGGAGAAGGACATCCCGATGACGGCCTTCTGGCAGAACAACGACATCGTGTGGAGCGAGGGCATCAAGGAGATGCACCTCGTCATCAAGGACGACCACAACATGCACGCGCACAAGCTGCCCGCGCCGGAGAAGTTCTTTCCGACGAAGGTGCGCATGACGCTCGTGCAGGTGTCGAAGGGATCGACCTACGATCCTTCGCTCGTGCCCGAGCTGGCAGGAAAGAAGTAGGCTGCGCGGCTACTTCAGTCGGACAAGCTGGAGGCTGCCGGTCTGGATCCACATCTCGCCTTTCCCCGCGCGCAGTTCGGCCACGAGGATCGCGTCGCCGGACGCCTCGAACTCGAAGCCTAGCCTCTGCCATGCGGCGCTGCCAGTGAGGCCGTTCACGCCCTTGCGCTTGCCGCCGCTGATGCGCAGGCCACCGCCGTCTCCGACCTCGTCGCCGCCTTCCGCACCCGCGGTCTTCACTGTCGCCTCGAAACGGTAGCGGCCCTGCGGAAGCGTGACGGTGCGGCGCCATGACGCGGCGGCGCTGCCATCGGCGCGGATGTGGAGGCAGTGCTGGCCGTCCACATTCTGCTCGTCGAGCGCGCCGCCTCCCTGCGGGCTCCATTGCTTCGGCCCGAGCTTGTGGACGTCGTTCACCCACTCCATCGGCTTCGGCATTTCGCCGAGCTGCCGCCCGATGGATGCGAGCCGCCGGGCGACGCGGTCCCGCGCACCGCCGATCTGCCCCTGGTAGTCCTTCGCCCACTGCGGGTTTTTCCGCGCGAGGCCCTCCATGATTTTCTGTCCCTGCGCGGTGATGCGCGCCTCCCAGTCCACGGGCTTGAGCGCCTTCTCGTAGATGTCCTTCGCGAGCTTCGGCGCCATCGCCTTCCAGTCGGGATTGCTCCACACGGCCTGTCCGGCGAGCCCGCCGGGATCGCGCACGAGCGGCCAGTTCGCGTCGCCGAAAATCTGGTCGATGCCGTGGATGAAGAAGCTCGCCTTGCCGGTCTTCGGGTCGAAATAGACGCGGTAGTTGTTCCGGTTGAAATTGTAGCCGTCCCAGTGGCAGAGGAAGGTCTCCATCACGAGGAAGCGCAGGTATTCATCCACATCGAGAAGTTCGCTCACTTTCTGCCATCGCACCTTTGGATCACCCTCCTTGCACGCGGCGGCGAGGGCCTTGATGTCACGCATGTCGGACTTGTCGCCGCCCTGCTGCTTTTCGAGGTTGCCGTCGATTTCCGCGATGAAGTGGCCGTCGTAAAGCGAGCCGCCGGTCTGCTCGTAGAAATAGCTCAGGAAGTCCTTCGTGAACGCCTCCTTGAAAAGATAGAGCCCCGTGTCCCGCCCCTGCCATTTCACCACCACATGTGTGCAGCGGGATGCGGGCACGCCCGCCGCGCGCGACATCTCTCCCCCGACGAACTCGTTCAGCAGGCTTCCGTCCTGCGCGCCGTTGTTGAGGTGGAACTTCTCCATCCCGTGGAAGCGCTCGCTGCCCTTGAACTTGTCGAGGCTCACCGTGAGACCCGGCTTCGAGTCCGGTCCCTGGAAACTGCCTGCAGCGCCTTTCAGCTTCACGCCGACGTGCTTGTATTCCGTCTTTTTCCCGTCGGGCGCGGTCTCAACCATCGTGCACTCGGCATAGCGGCGGTTGTCCTTCTTCAGTTCCTCCCAGTCCTTCGGTGCAAAGACGAATTCGAGATGCACGACGGGGCCCGCGAAAAACTCATCCGCGTGCTTCTGGTGCTTCTCCTTCTTGCCCGGCAGAATCGTCGCGAGCGGAATCGGCTGCGCTGCGGGCGCGGGCTTCTGCGCAAGAAGGGCGCGGACGGCGACAAGCGAGAGCGCGGCCGCAATGGCCGCGGCGAAAACACGCGGGAGGTATGAATTCATGGAGCCGTGCATCGTGTCGGGTGCGGCGGCACGATATTCACCCGCTGTCCTGTGGCGATGGAAAAGCACGCGCCGATCGGGCCGTCCACAGCCCGCCCGCGTCACTGCTTCCGGTAGTCGCCCCGGCTGAAATATTTCTCCAGCCACACGTAGGCGCAGATGAAGAAATAGCGGCTGCCCATCTCCTTGATCTTCAGCTTCGGCACACCGAAGCGGCGGTTGCGCCACGTGATCGGAACCACAGTCCACGTGTAGCCGCGCACGATCGCCTTCAGCGGAATCTCCACCGTGAGGTTGAAATGCGGCGCGATAAGCGGCTCGCAGCCCTGGATGACCGTGCGGCGGTATGCCTTGAAGGCGTTCGTCGTGTCGTTCAGCCGGATGCGGAACATCATGCGGACGAAGAAGTTCGCGACCCGGTTCATGAAGAGCTTGAAGCGCGGGTAATCTATCGTGCCGCCGCCCTTCACGAAGCGGCTGCCGAACACGCAGTCCCAGCCTTCGTTCAGCAGCTTCCAGTAGCGCACGGCGTCGCGCGCATCGTCCGATTCGTCCGCCATCATGATCACCACGGCGTCGCCCTTGCAGTGGTGCAGGCCGAAGCGGATCGCGCGGCCGAAGCCATGCTCGCCCGTGTTCTGCACCGGGTTCAACGTAGGCACCTTCTCCTTCAACTGCTGGAGCACCTCCCACGTCTTGTCCTTGCTGCCATCGTCCACCACCACGATTTCGTGCGGCACATTGTTCAGCGAAAACTCCAGGTGCAGATGCTCGACCGTGGCGGGCAGCGAGCCCTCCTCATCCCGCGCGGGAATGATCACGGAGAAGAGCGTCAGCGGCGGCGCCTCGGGATTCGGCTTGTTGTCCTTCATGCGGTCGGGGCGGGCTTTGACGCGATGACCAGAAACTGCCTCCCCTTCACCCACCACAGCCACGGCAGCGCAAGGTAGATCCGCAGCACGAAGAGCGGATACTGGAAGGCATTCACCATGCGGTAGGGGAGGAAGCGCGGCGTCATCCGCTCGACCACGTAGCCCTCCATCTCAAGAACCTCCGCGAGCGACGCCTCCGTGAGGAC
This sequence comes from Chthoniobacteraceae bacterium, assembly GCA_044221035.1. Taxonomy (GTDB): domain Bacteria; phylum Verrucomicrobiota; class Verrucomicrobiia; order Chthoniobacterales; family Chthoniobacteraceae; genus SXWH01. The sequence goes on from JBGAPU010000016.1 coordinate 66,623, forward strand.
CGTGTGGTGATCAAAGAAATCCCAATAGTGGCCCGCAAGGTATTTGATGTTCGGCCCCATCGCGATCAATCGGCCGCCCGGCTTCAGGCAGCGGAGGACCTGCCGCAGCGTGCGCTTCAGGCACTGCTTGTCCGGCAGGTGCTCGAAGAAGTTGCTCGTGAAAACCGTGTCGAGCGAGTTCTCCGGCAGCGGCCACTCGGCGGAGCAGTCCTGCTGGAGGAACTTGATGCCGGATGCGAGCCGGCCCGCGGCGTCCGGATTCATGTCCATCGCGAATTTCTCCCGGGCGGCGATGTTGTTGATGAATTCCCCCCACCCACAGCCGAGGTCGAGCACGGTGGAGTCGGGAGAAATCCAACGGTTGAAAAAGCTCCCGGTGAGCACCTGCCAGACGCGGTTGCGGTAGTCCGACGTCTGGGCGAACCGCTGCCGGTAAATTTTCTGAAGCTCCTGCGCGTTCTCGGCCATGAGCGTCAGGAGGTCGCAACCACCGCCTGGTGGATTTGCTCCAGAATGGCGCGCAGGTCGAACTTGTATTTCCAATCCGGGTAGTGCGCCTGGAATTTTCGCACGTCGCTGACCCACCAGATGTGATCGCCGATGCGGTTGTCCTCCACGTAGCTCCACGAGAGCTTCTTTCCACTGATCTCCTCGCAGGTATCAATCGCCTCCAGCATCGAGCAGTTTGAATGGCGGCTGCCGCCCATGTTGTAAACCTCGGCGACACGCGGCTTCTGCGCGAACTGCCAGAATGCCTCGACCAGATCGTGGCTGTGGATGTTGTCACGCACCTGCTTCCCCTTGTAGCCGAACACACGGTAAGGACGCCCCATCGCGGTGCATTTCATGAGGTAAGCAAGGAAGCCGTGCAACTCCGTGCCGGCATGTGCGGGTCCAGTGAGGCAGCCGCCGCGGAAGATGGCCGTCTTCATGCCAAAGTAACGCCCGTATTCCTGCACGAGCACGTCCGCGGCGACCTTGCTCGCGCCGAAGAGCGAGTGCTTCGTCTGGTCGATGGACATCGTCTCATCAATGCCCTCGCGGTAAGCGTGCGCGGGATCGATCTCCCAACGTTTCTCGAGTTCGCGCAGCGGCAGCCGGTTTGGCGTGTCGCCATAGACCTTGTTCGTGCTCGTGAAAATGAAGACTGCTTCCGGGCAATGCTGGCGTGCGGCTTCCAGCAGGTTCAGCGTGCCGACGGCGTTTACGCCGAAATCGGTGTGCGGCTCGCGCGCGGCCCAGTCATGCGACGGCTGCGCAGCAGTGTGGACAACGACTTTCACCGTCGAGCCAAGCGCCGCGAACACCTTGTTCACTGCGCCGTTGTCCCGGATGTCCACGCTCTCGTGCCGGTAGTTCTTCAGCGACGTCTCCAGTTTCGCACGTGTTCCAGCCGTCGAGGCTTCGGCGCCGAAGAAGCGCGCACGCATGTCGTTGTCCATGCCGACGATGTCGAGCCCCTCCGCGTGGAAGCGCTTGCAGGTCTCCGAGCCGATGAGTCCGGCCGAGCCGGTGACGAGTGCGATGCTCACTTTGCTGTTTGAAATATGGACGTGATGAAGACGCGGCACCCTCGGCGCCCGTGGCAAGGAGCGGCAAGAAAGTAGTGTGCCACCGCGCTCACTTCACTTCGGCGAGCTTTTTGATGTCCACGCGCTTCGCCCAAGCCTGCAGTTCCGCGGCGGGAAGCCCCTGCGCCTCGATCTGCAGGATGTAGCGCCCCGCCACGAGTAGGAAGAGCGTCCCCCTCTTCGGCTCGTTCTCATACTGCTCGAAGCCCTTTGCTCCGTCCACGCTCACACCTTTGCTGTAGCCATCGCTCGTCTCGACCGAGAAGCCCCACGCCGCGGTCATCGCCTGCAGCATCTGTCCGGACTCGCTGTAATCCATGATGTGGACGTTCACGCTGGCGTCGCCCTTGCGGTAGGTGCGCTCGGCGGTGGTCATCTTGAATCCCGACGCATCGACCGTCTGCCCCTGCGCCTTCTCCGCCTCCCAGCCTGCGACGTCACCGAGGAGCGGCGTGAGTTTCGCGAAATGCACGACCGCCACTTTCGGCGCGTCAGCCGCGTGGACGACGAGCGGCGTGGCGACAATCAGGGTGAGAGCGGTGACGGCGGAAAGAAGGAACTTGGGCATGATGCGCGCACGCGTGCCAGAGCGCGCACGCGAAGTCAACGCGCGCTCACTGCGGCTTCGCCACATCGAGGCACACGAGCTTGTCCTCGCAGCGGAGATAGAGGCGCTTGTCGGCGAGCACGGGGTTTCCCCAGCAGGGATAAGACATGCCGGGCACCTGCCAGCGGGAGATTTCCTCGAGCTTCTCGGCGCTCGGCTTGAAAAGGCCGAGCAGCCCGGCCTCGCCGAGTGCGATGAGTTTTCCATCGGCGAAAATAGTGGAGCCGCGGCCGAAGACATTCGGCGCGGATTCGCTGGCGCGCAGCTTCGAGTGGCTGGCGTTCGGCCAGCGCTCGTCGCGCTCCCACTTCACGTTGCCAGTCGCAAACTCCACGCAGCGGAAAACAGCATCGGGCTCGTTGCGTCCACTGAACGCGAACAGATGCCCGCCGACGAGGCTCGGCTGCGACCAGTGCATCTCCAGCGCGAGCGAGCGCCACACTTCGTCCACGCCCTTGCCGTCGGGCTTCACGCGCAGGAGCACTGCGCCGCTGCGGTAGTAGGCGGAGGAAATGAGGATGAGGTCGTCCTTCACCACGGGCGTCATGGCGTTCACCGACTCCTCGCGCGCGGAGCGGAACCAGAACGAGAAGTGGTGCTCGCCCGTCGCGGGGTCGAGCGAGACGAGGCCCTGGCGTGTGACGGTGAGCAGGTGACGTTTTCCGTGAATCGTCGCGAGCACGGGCGTGCAGTAGCTCGCCATTTTTTGAAACGCGGGATGGCCGGGATCCCACTTCACGAAAGGTTCACCGGGCCACTTCTGCATCAACGCACCGTCCCACGATTTCGCGCCACCGTTTTGCCACAGCGTCTTTCCCGTCTCGACGTCGAACGCGACGAGGTTCGAGTTCGGCTGGCCGCCGATTTGCACGATGAGCTTCCCATTTTCCAAAACGGGCGAACTGCCGCAGCCGAAGAACGCCTGCGGGACGTCGAAGTCATTTTGCGTCACGCGAATCCAGAGCTGCTTGCCGGTCTTCAGTTCGAGGCACTTCAGCACGCCCTCGGCGCCGAACGTGTAGCACTTGTCCGCGGTGAGCAGCGGCGAGCAGCGCGGGCCGTTGTTGTAGCCGAAGGGGTCCTGGTAAAAGCTCGGATACGCGTGGCGCCAGAGCGATTCGCCGGTCGCGGCGTTCATGGCTTCCACGACTTCCTTGTCGGCGATGCGGTGGTGCAGCACGAGCACGCCGTCGCGCACGCTGGGGACCGCATAGCCAGTGCCAACGTCTTTCTGCCACACGATGCGAGGGCCGCCGTCGGGGAATTTGTCGAGAAGCCCCGTCTCGGGCGAAGTGCCGTCGCGGTTCGGTCCGAGGAATTCCGGCCAGTCGGCGGCATGCATGGTGAGCGAGAGCCCGAGGAAAACAGCGAGCGTGCGCAGGAGGAGCGGATTCATCGCAGGCAGCGATAGGCGGAAAATCCGGCGCGGCCAAGTGTGCGTTGCAGCGCGCAGTGATGCGCGTGTAGCGTGCGCGCATGCTCCTCCGTCAACTGTGTGCGACCGCCGCTCTCT
>JBGAPU010000140.1:0-12467 GCA_044221035.1 Chthoniobacteraceae bacterium
GTCCACGACGGAGAACGAAATCCCCGTGCCCTGCGTGCCATCGCGGAGCGTCGTGTCGTAGAGCGTGAAGCCGTTGGTTTTCATGGTGAAAAAGGCGCGCACGCTACGGCACCCCCGCGGGGCCGTCAAATGGCGGATGCTCTCCGCCGCCTCCTCCCGCACCTTGCCATTTCCCGCGGCTTCCCCTACTCCAGCACACGGCTGAGAACCCCGTCACGAAAGCCGCTCCGGGGGCGGCAAGCAAACCCGACAACCATGCCCTACAAGCTCATCCTCATCGCCAGCATCGTGATCCCCGCGCTCATCTACGGCATCTTCTTCAACCGAATGTCCGAGACCTCGATGGTGCAGCTCTCCTACGTCTGGGCGCCCGCCCTCGTCTTCGGCGCCGTGGGCATGAAGACCGGCGGCAAATCCGTGCGCACCCCCGCGCTGTTCGCGCTCGGCACCGTCGCCGCGCTCTTCCTGTTCTTCGAGCTCATCTTTCCCAGCCTCTGACCGAAGTTTCGCAGCCTCGCCTTCTCCCACCTTGCACGACGCTTGAAAGCGCCGCCGCTCTGCGGATAGCTTCCCGCCGAGTTCCATGCGCCGAATTCTCCTTCTCCTCCTTGCCCTCAGTGCCGCCGCATTCCCCGCCCGCGCCGCGGACGACTGGAAGGAATACCTCAACGCCCGCTTCGGCTTCCTGCTGCGGTATCCCGCCGGCCTCGTCCCGAGCCGCGAGCCCGACAACGGCGACGGCCGCGAATTCCACACGCGCGACGGCGAGTTCAGCGTCGCGGCATTCGGCCATTTCCTCATGACCGACGACGGCGACTCGCTCGAGAAGCGCTGGAAGGAGGAGCTCGCCGAACTCGGCGACACCGTGACCTACAGGAAGAAAGCCGCCACGTGGTATGTCGTCTCCGGCGTCAGGAAGGACGGCACCGAGTATTACCACAAGCTGCTCGTGAACCCGAAGGAGAGCCGCTGGGCCGCCTTCCGCATCACCTACCCGCACGCGAAGAACAAAAAATACGACCCGTGGGTCGCGCGCATCGAGAAGAGCTTCTCCGCCTTCGAGAAGCCGGGCGCCGACCGGATTGTGAAATGAGCGCATCCCCCGCGAGCACGGAGGCCCGCAGCCGGACAGGCGGCGCGGGGAAATCTGTCGCCGCGGTGCTTGCCCTCCTCCTCGGCGGGCTCGCATCGGCGCACGCGCTCACCGGCGCGGAGATTCAGGCGTCCGTCAACGCCGCCATCCGCGCGGGCGGCGGCGAGGTCGTCATCCCTCCCGGCACTCACGTCCTCGAAAAGGGCCTCGTCGTGAAAGACGCGCGCAAGCTCCGCATCGTCGGCGCGGGCGGCGGCGAATCCATCCTGATGCTGCCGCCGATCATCTTCGGCGAAGTCGCCGACGCGGCTGAGCCGGGCGCGGCGAAGCTCACCACCAGGCGCCTCCGCGGCATCACGCCGGGCCTGCGGATTCAGATCGAGGCGCCGGGCGAAATCGATTCGTTCTCGAAAAAGCCGAAGCCCTACCAGCTCGCCGTCGTCGAGCGCATCGACGGCGCGGCGCTCGTCCTCCGCGAGCCGCTGAAGTTCCCCGTGCCCGCGGGCACATTCATCCGCGACCCGAATGCGCCGAACCTCCTCGAAATCCGCGGCACCAGCGACGGCGTGGCCATCGAAGGCCTCACGCTCGACGGCGGCAAGCTCGCCGACGACCCGCCGGTGCACGGCCACGCACAGTTGTCCGGCGTCTTCGTGCAGGGGCCGTATTCGTATGAGAAGGGACCGACGGGACCGCTCGTCAAAAACGTCGCCGTGTCGCGCTGCCTCATCCGGAACTGCCACGGCCGCGGCGTCGCATTCTACGCCGCCGAGGATTCGCGCGTGGAAAACTGCACCGTCACCGACACCTCGGATGAAGCCGTGGACCTCGACCATTTCACCTTCCGCACGACCGTGCGGGGCGTCAGCGCCGAGCGCTGCGCGGTGGGCGTGGAGTTGAACGATGCGGCGGACTGCACCGTGGCGGAGAGCGTGTTCCGCGACTGCGGCATCGGCATCAATCTCTGGCGCTGGTGCAAGCAGCCCGGCCTCAACGAACGCAACCGGATCACGGGAAACATCTTCGACCAGACGCGCGGCAACGGCATGCAGATCGCGAAGGACACCGCCGACAATGTCATCACCGGAAACACCATCCGCGACAGCGGCCGCAACGGCATCAGCGTCGGCGGCGCGCGGCAGACCGTGCGCGACAACACGATCACCGGCAGCAAGCTGAAGGACATCGCCATCCTCGAGCCCGGCGCGCTCGCGGAGTAGGCGGGCATCGGCGCGTTCGGCGAGCCATCCGTCGAAGAATCCCTGCACGGCGCCATCGCCAATGGCATTGCACATCCGCCCCGCGCCGCCTTTCATCACGGCCCTCCCCTTCTCCCTTCTCCCATGAAACACCCATCCCGCCGCCAGTTCCTCCAGCACACCGCCGCCGCTTCCGCCGCACTCGCCGCCCCCGCCTTTCTCAGGGCCGCTGCCGGCCCCGACAAAATCCACCTCGCATTCATCGGCCCCGGCGGCATGGGCATGAACCACGTCCGCAACTTCTGCAAACGCAGCGACGTCCTCTTCCCCTGGGTATGCGACCCCGACGCCACCCGCGCCGAGACCGCCGCGAAGACCATCCAGGAACTCACCGGCCAGACGCCGCGCATCGCAAAGGACATGCGCCAGGTGCTCGACGACAAATCCGTCCAGGCCGTCGTGATGGCCACGCCCGACCACTGGCACGCGCCCGGCGCCATCCTCGCCGCCAGCGCCGGCAAGCACGTCTATGTCGAAAAACCCTGCTCCCACAACATCCGCGAGGGGCGCCTGATGATCGAGGCCGCCCGCGCGAACAAAGTCGTGATGCAGGTCGGCACGCAGAGCCGCAGCACCGCGCACGTCATGGAGGCGGTGGAAAAACTCCGCTCCGGCGTCATCGGCGAAATCCTCGTCGCCAAGGCATGGAACAGCCAGCTCCGCAAAAACCACGGCCACCAGCCTCCCACCGAACCGCCCGCCACGCTCGACTACGACCTGTGGCTCGGCCCCGTCCCGCGCGTCCCTTTCAAGACCACCTACCACCCCGCGCACTGGCGCTGGTTCTTCCACTTCGGCGCGGGCGACTCCGGCAACGACGGCGTCCACGACATCGACATCGCCCGCTGGGGCCTCGGCGTCGAGCAGCACCCCACGCGCATCGCCGGCATGGGGCAGAAGCTCTTCTTCGACGACGACCAGGAATGGCCCGACACCCTCTACTGCGCCTACGAATACGATCTCCCCGGCGGCAAGAAGAAGCAGTTCATCTACGAGCAGCGCATCTGGAGCCCCTACGTGCAGGAGGGCCATGAAAACGGCTGCGCATGGTATGGCACCGCCGGCATGATGATCGGCGGCAAGGCCGGCGGCTGGCAGATCTTCGGCCCGAAGAACAAGCTCATCGGCGAGATCAAAGCCAAAGGCGTGGACCTCCCCGCGCACCACGAGGACTTCCTCACCTGCATCCGCGGCGGCGGCCGCCCCCACGCCGACATCGAAGTGCACCACCCCTCCAGCGTCCTCTGCCACCTCGGCAACATCGCCTTCCGCACCGGCCGCGCCCTCACCTTCGACCCGGCAAAGGAAAAGTTCATCGGCGACGACGACGCCTCCAAGCTCCTCCGCCGCGAATACCGCGACCACTGGGCCGCGCCGAAGGGCGTGTGAGTGTGAGCCGCGCACGCCCGCACGTCGTTCGCGCCGGGGCAGGCCCGCCGTTGCCGGGGGCACTTTGACAAAACTTTGACCTCTTCCCGGTTGAACACGGCGGCTGCATCCGAATAGTCCGCGCGGTGATTTCCAGAACTTCGCCCTCCGGCTCCGCGCTTCTCCGCCTGACGAAGCTCATCGCGCTCTGCCTGCTCCTGCTCCCGCTCGCGCGGGCGGGCGCGGCGGATTTGAATGTGGCCTATGACTCGGCTTCGGATGTGCCCGTCGTAAGGCCCGGCGACTATGACACCGCAGGACGGAGCCTGGGCATCACGCTGAAATTCGCGCCGCCGGCCGGAACGAACCTGACCGTGGTGAAGCTCACCGGGCTCGGCACCATCAACGGCACTTTCTCCAACCTCGCGCAGAACCAGTCGATCACCCTCGACTACGCCGGGCAGAGCTTCCAGTTCACTGCCAACTACTACGGCGGCACCGGCAACGACCTCGTGCTGCAGTGGGCCGGAACGCGCGCGGCCGCGTGGGGGCTGAATTCCTCGGGGCAGCTCGGGAACGGCTCCTTCTCCACAAGCACGCTGCCGGCATCCGTCACCGCGACCGGCGTTTTGTCGGGCAAGACGATCATCGCGCTTGCCGCCGGAAAGGGCCACAGCCTCGCGCTGTGCTCAGACGGCACGCTCGCCGGTTGGGGCGTGAATTCATCCGGACAAATCGGCTCGAACGGCGGCGGCGGCAGCACGACACCCGTCCTCATTAGCTCGCTCGGTGCGCTTTCCTCGAAGCGGGTGATCGCCATCGCCGCGGGCGACAGCCACAGCCTCGCGCTCTGCTCGGACGGCACCGTTGCCGCATGGGGTCTGAACAGCAGCGGCCAGCTCGGCAACGACCTCACGGGCCCGACCGGCACACCCGTCGCCACGTCGAACTTCGGCGCGCTCGCCGGGCAGCGGGCCGTCGCGATCGCCGCGGGGCAGTTTCACAGCATGGCGCTGCGCTCCGACGGCACCGTGGTGGCGTGGGGAGACAACGGAAAAGGCCAGCTCGGCATCGGCAGCAACACGAACAGCTTAGTCGCCGCCACCGTGAGCACGGCGGGCGTGCTGTCGGGGAAATCGGTGGCCGCCATCGCCGCGGGGCAGGGCCACAGCATGGCGCTCTGCTCCGACGGCACGCTTGCCACGTGGGGCGCTAACGCCGACGGACAGCTCGGAAACAACAGCACGGCTCTGAGCAACGAGCCGGTCGCCGTGACGATTGCGGGAACGTTTCTCCAGACGAGGACGGTCACCGCCATCGCCGCGGGCGGGTTCCACAGCCTCGCGCTCTGCTCGGATGGAAAGATCGCCGCGTGGGGGCAGAACACCTACGGCCAGCTTGGCATCACCTCCGGCTCGCCCCTGCTTCCCGCAGGCGTGAGCACCACCGGCGCGCTGCTGAACAAATCGGTCACCGCCATCGCCGGCGGGTCCGTTCACAGCCTCGCGCTTTGCTCCGACGGCACCCTCACCGCATGGGGGAGAAATGCCTCCGGCGAACTCGGCACGGGAAATTTCTCGCTGAGCGGAGTGCCTGTGGCCGTGAACACCACAACGCTCACCGCGGGCGAGCGCTTCCAGGTGCCCGCCACCGGCGCAAATGCGGTGCACACCCTCGCGATTGCCGCGAGGCCCCTGCTCTTCAACCAGCTCACGACAGGGACGCTCATCAGCAACGGCAGTTTCGAAAGCGGCTTCACCGGCTGGAGCGTCTCGGACATCAACAGCCCCGGCGTCCCGATTTCTCCTGCGCTGTCCGGCTACAATCCGAACCCGAGCTTCGGCTTCGCGGTCACGACGCCGACCGACGGCACGCACGCCGCGGTGTCGGGCTTCGATGGAAACGGCCCGGGCATCGTCCGCTTCGCGCACGACGTGGCCGTGACCGCCGCCGAGCCGTGGGTGCGCTTCGACTACCGCGCGGGCTGGAACATGCTGGACTACTCCGGCTCCACAAAGGCGCGGACATTCTCGGTGACGATCGAGCCGGCCGGCGGCGGGCCGGTGATGCAGAGCACGGTCATCCTCTCCGCCGCGGCGCACACAAAGACCCTCGACACCGGGGCGCTCGTCGGAGCCGTGGATCTCTCCGCCTACATCGGCACCACGGTGCGCGTGTGCTTCGATCTCATCATTCCCGAAAACCACACGGGGCCCGGCTTCTTCCAGCTCGACAACGTGCGCACCGCGTCGCTCTTCCCGGCCTCGAGCAATCCAATCACCGGCACCGCCACCGGCATCACGCTCTCCGGTGCGACGCTGAACGGAACCGTGAACGCAAACGGCTCCGCCATCACGGTGGAATACGAGTTTGGCACCACGACTGCCTACGGCGGCGTGATCACCGATCCGCAATCGCCCTACATGGGGAACAGCGACACGGTGTCGAGCGCCGCAGTCTCCGGGCTCGGTGGGAACACGCTTTACCACTACCGCGTGAAGACATTCGACGGCGCCACGACCAAATACGGCGCCGACGCGACCTTCACCACGCTGCCGCACGCGCCGGCCATCAGCGACTTCGGAACGAGCGCGGTGACCGGCTCGAGCGCGAGCTTCTACACCACGGTGTTCACGGACGGGGAGGCCACGACGGTGAGCTTTGAATACGGCACCGACACGAACTACGGCTCGAGCACGCCGGCCTGGCAAAGCCCGCTGACCACGCCCGGCACCACCTACGGCCAAATCTCCGGGCTCACGGGCGGCGTCACGTATCACTGGCGCGTGAAGACGGAGAATGCCGGCGGCATCACCTACAGCTCGGACTCCACCTTCACGCCCGATCCGCCGGCGCCCGGCACGCCCGCGGTGAACACGCTGGTGCCCACCATGGTGAACCGCAACAGCGCGATGCTCAATGGAACCGTGAACGCCAACGGCAGCGACGCCACCGTGGATTTCCAGTTCGGCACCACGACCAACTACAATTCCGCCGTCAGCGCCTTTCCTTCACCGGTGGGCGGCAGCACCGCCACGGCCATCGCCACGACAAAGGGCCAGCTCAGCCCCGGCACGACTTACCACTACCGCACGCGCAGCCTTGCCTCCGGCACCTACACCTACGGCCCGGACGTCACCTTCACCACGCCGGCCATCGGCTTCCCCGCCGCGAGCACCAGCGCGGCGACGGACATCACGCAGACGACCGCCGTCCTCCGCGGCTTCGCCAGTGCGAACAACGGCCCCGTCACGACGGTGAGCTTCGAATACGGACTCGACACGAACTACGGCAGCATCGCGGCCGTCACCCCGTTCCTCACCAGCTCCGGCTTCGATGCCCTTCAGGCGCAGATTCCCGTCACGGGCGATTCCGTCACCTACCACTACCGCATCAAGGCGACGAACAACATCGGCACGACCTACGGGCAGGACATGACCTTCACCACGCCCGACCCGCACGAGGCGCGGCTCTACGCGCTCACCTTCGAGACGGGCGCGCTCTCCCCGGCATTCGACAGGAATGTGACCGCCTACACGATGAGCCTGCCGTTTGAGACGACGGCGCTCATCCCCACGCCCACGGCCTCCACGGGCATCGCGTCCGTGCTCGTGAATGGTGTGTCCGTGAACTCCGGCGTGCCGGCCAGCCCCATCCCGCTGAACATCGGGAGCAACACGCTCACCGTCACCGTCACCTCGCTCGATGGCGCCGTGCAGCAGACCTACACGGTGACCGTCACGCGCGCCGCGCCGGTCGCCGGCAACTTCGACCTCAGCTTCGCCACCGGCGGGATGCTCCTCACCAACATCGGCGCCAGCTACGACAACGCCTACGCGGTGCTCATCCTGCCGGATGGCCGCATCCTCGCCGCCGGCGCATCCTACAACGGCAACGACTACGACTTCTCGCTCGCCCGCTTCAACCCCGACGGCACGCCCGACACGACCTTCAACGGCAACGGCACCGTGATGACGGACTCCGGCAACGGCGGCGACGCCATCGCAGCGATGGCGCTCCAGCCCGATGGAAAAATCGTCGTCGCCGGCACCTCCTACGGCGGCAGCGGCAACCTCTTCGCCGTCGCACGCTACAATCCCGACGGCAGCCTCGATGCGACCTTCAATGGCACCGGCAAATTCACCGCGCAGGTCGGCACCGGCGACTGCGGCGCGACGGCCCTCGCCATCCAGGCCGATGGAAAAATCGTCGCCGCCGGCTATGCGAACAACGGCGCCGAATACGACTTCGCCATCCTGCGCATCCACGGGAAAGCCACCACCGGCGCTCCCGGCACGCTCGACACTTCCTTCAACACCACCGGCAAAGTGATCAGCGACCTCGGCGGCACCGACGACTTCATCAGCGCCCTAGCCATGCAGGGCGACGGGAAAATCGTCGTCGCCGGACCCACGAACAACGCCGGCACCATCAGCGCCGCGGTCGCCCGCTACCTCACCGACGGCAGCCCCGACACCGGCTTCAACGGCACCGGCAGGCTCGTCACCGCCGTCATCGCCAACGGCGAGAACACCCCCGGCACCCTCGCGATTCAGGCCGACGGGAAAATCATCGTCGCGGGCCTCGCATACAACGGCACCAGCAACGACTTCGCCCTCTTCCGCGTCCACGGCGACCCCGCCACCGGCGCGCCCGGCACGCTCGACACCGCATTCAACGGCACGGGAAAAGTCGCCACCGACATCGGCGGCGGCAACGACGCCATCCGCGCCATCGCGCTCCAGCCCGACGGCAAGATCGTCGCCGCGGGCTCCACCAGCCAGCCGGGCCATGCGAAGATCGCCGTCGCCCGCTACCACACCGACGGCAGCCTCGACACGACCTTCCTCGGCACCGGCATGACCACCGCGGACTACGGCCTCGGCGACAGCTTCGGCAGCGCACTCGCATTGCAGGAGGACGGCAAAATCGTCGTCGCCGGCTACTACACCGCCGGCTTCTTCGACGACTTCGTCCTCGTGCGCCTCCTCGGCGACGGCCCCGCCATCACCGTGCAGACCGCCGATGGCACCGCCGTCTTCGACCAGCTCTCGACGCTCGACCTCCGCGGCGCGCTCCCCGGCGCTACACCGCCGGCTTCTTCGACGACTTCGTCCTCGTGCGCCTCCTCGGCGACGGCCCCGCCATCACCGTGCAGACCGCCGATGGCACCGCCGTCTTCGACCAGCTCTCGACGCTCGACCTCCGCGGCGCGCTCCCCGGCGCGAACCGCACCGCCACGCTCACCATCCGCAACACCGGCACCGCGCCCCTCACCGGCCTCGGCATCACCCTCGATGGAGCCGACAGCGCCGCATTCTCCATCACCGCCGATCCCACCGCGCCCGTCCCGCCCGGGGGCAGCACCACCTTCACCGTGCGCTTCCTCCCCGGCAGCCTCGGCACAAAGACCGCCACGCTCCACATCGCGACAAACGTCGCCGGCCACACCCACAGCTACGACATCCCCCTCACCGGCACCGGCCTCACGCCCTTGGAAAACTGGCGCCAGCAGTTCTTCAGCGACTTCGCCAACACCGGCAACGCCACCGACAACGCCGACCCCTACGGCACCGGCGTCCCGAACCTCGCCGTCTTCGGCCTCCTCGGCCCCGGCCAGAATCCCGCGCTCACCCAGTCCGGCCAGCTCCCCCAGCCGCAGATCGTCGGCGACAGCTACGTCGTCACCTTCACCCAGCCCGACGGCGTCGGCGCCGTGAACTACGGCGCGGAATGGAGCGCCGACCTCGCCTCCGGCATCTGGACGCCCATCGCCGACACAGGCACCGCCAACACCCACACCTTCAGCGTCCCCCTCGCCGGAAACCCGCAGGTCTTCATCCGCCTGAAAGTTACCCGCTGAGAAACGCACCCCGCTGGAGGTTCTCCCGCGGCAAGCCCGGTGCTCACCAGCATGGGCAGGCGCCTCGTGCGCGATTCGTGACGGGCGAATCCCACTGCTGCCGAGACCGGATCCGACCCGCGTGAGGAAAATGACACGCCTCCAAGCTTGTCTTCGCTCCTGCCGGTGCCTTACTGTCCGCATGCTCTCCTCTCCTCGCAGACTTCCCCTTCTTGCTGCTTCCCTCGTCCTTGCGCTTGCTGCTGCCACGCCGGCATTTGCGGCAAAGAAAAAGAAGAAGCCCGGACCCGGACCCGCGGCGAAAGCCGCAGCGGTGCCCGTGAAGGCCGAGCCCATCCAAGTCCGCTACGCGGAGATGGCGAAATTCCTCGTCACCATCAGCTACGGCATGGCCGGCGGCACCATCGGCAATGCCGGCGGCGGCAGCGGCTTCCTGATTAAGCGCCCCGACGGCGTCTTCTGCGTCACGAACCAGCACGTGCTCAACGCCGACCTGCCCGTCACCCTTCAAACGGAAGACGGCAAATCGTTGAAAGTGACCCGCGTGCTCTATGCAAAGGACCGCGACATCGCCATGTTCCAAGTGCCCGACGCCACAGACGGCTTCCCTGTCGCCGAGCGCCCCCAGGAGACCGCCCGACTCGGCGCGCCCATCGACGTCCTGGGCAACAGCCACGCCGGCGGCGTGATGACCGCCCTCTCCGGCAAGCTCAAGGCCATCGGCCCCATCCTCGTCGAGGTGGATGCACCCTATGTCGCCGGCAACAGCGGCGGGCCGGTCATCCTCACGAACCAAGGCAAGGTCATCTGCGTCGCCACCTACGCGAGCCGGCGCTCCCTCGGCAGCCTCGAAGGCGACGCGCCCTTCGGCGGCATCCGGCGCTTCGGCGTGCGCATCGACAATCTCGGCGAAATGGAAGCGCGCGACATGAACGCCATCCGGCAGGAAGCCGCCGCGGTCGCCGCCATCCAGAAACGCACCGACGCCATCCGCATCCTCGTGGACGACATCCAGAAGCGCGGCGCCATCACCCAGCCCGCCTACCAGGGCCCGGACAACCCGCTGCGCAAGCTGGTGAACGACTACTTCAGCGTGATGCACGGCGCCGCGATGGGCGACACCGACCGGCAGAAAGTGCAGCGCCGCTTCATGCAGGACCTGTTTTCAAAGTCCGACATCACCCGCCTGGAGGAACTGCGCCCCTCCTTCTCCACCCGCGAGAAACTTGCCCAGGAGCAGCAGCAGCGGGCCGCCTACCAGCGCGCCTTGGAACTCCGGGGCGAAGCAAACGACTTCTCCGGACAAAAACCCGCGAAGAAACCCGCCGTGAAGACCGGCGGCTCCCCCTTCCCCACCATCCCGACCATCCCCCGGTAAGGAATTCCACCCGTCGCGGGGGAGAGCGGGCCCCTCCGCGCGCTCCAAACCGCCTCGTTCCAAAGCCCGGTAGTCTCCCCTCGCTCAAAATAATCCTCATCCCGGCCCGCCGGAGTCTCCGGCATGCCGAAAGACGAAGAGCGCAATTCCGGTGGTTCCTTGTCTCGGTCGGGAACACTGTCGCCGCGATCCTCCACCGCCTCCCCCGGCCGATGCCGATGCTCTCCGGTGCGGGAAAGCGTCTCCGCGAGGTGAGAATGGCCCTCATCCGAGGTTGCCGGAGGCTCCGGCGGGGGAAAACCACCTCTTTCCGAGGCTTTTGGAGGCTTTCCACACTTGGAACAATTCGTCGGCCAGCCCTTGCACGTCTTTGGCAGGTCACGGCAATTCGTTGGCTGGGCCTTGCAGGTCTTTGTGTGGGAAAAACCATTCCGTTTTCGAAGGCAAGGAGTCTCCCCCATGTCCAGACCATTCGTTGGCTAGCCCTTGCATGTCTTTGCTGGGGAACAACCATTCCGTTCTCACCGCCAAGGAGTCTCCCCCGCCTCGCAACGATTCGTTGGCTGACCCTTGCACGTCTTTTCCTTGGAAGAACCATTCCGTTCCAAGGGGCAAGGAGACTTCCCCGAGCTCCGCCCATTCGTTGGCTGACCCTTGCAGGTCTTTTCCCACCTGCGGCGATTCGTCGGCTGGGTCTTGCATGTCTTTCCCCAGCGCCAGCCGTTCTCCTTTTTCACCGGGAAAGCCGCCTCGGAGCCTGCCGGATTCGTTGGCCGTGCCTTGCACGTCTTTTTCCACCTCCAGCCATTCTGTTTTCCAGCCGGGGGAGACTCCTTCCTGTTTCAGACATTGTTCCGCCGGTCCTTCCGGGGCGATGTCCGGAGAAAACTGCGGTATTTTCCAGCCCGGGGAGGCTCCGCCGGATCAGCAAGATTCGTTGGCTGACCCTTGCATGTCTTTTCCCACTCATGCACACTTCGCGGCGCATGGCTCGGAGGCTCCCGGCGATGTGCCGGACCTTTCCCGCACCTTTGCCGAAGCTCCTTCCACCTCCACCGAAGCTCCCGCCACCTTCCGGCACTCTCCTTCCACCGCCACCCATCCTCCGCGCGCAGCCACCGCCTCCCTCCCGCCTCCCGCACACCGCCTCCACGACCCCAGCGGCTCCGTCCCCGGTCTCCAGCACTCCCCCGCGACCGCCGCACCCTCTCAACCCTCAACTCTCAACTCTCAACGCTCCCACCCATGGCCGCCAACCCCGTCCCCCGCCACACCGGCAAGCTCCGCTCCTTTGCCGAATGCCTCATCCAGGGCCTCCGCATCCACGAGGAGGCGCTCGGCGTGAGGCAGAACACCGCCGCCGCCATCGGCAAAGCCCTCGCCGCCGCCGCGCTCGCGGATTTCGGGGTCGGCAGGGCGCTCGCCGCCCGCAGCGGCACCTACAAAGTGCTCTCCAGCGCCGACGACGCCGGGCTCGCGACGCTGCGCAACTGCAAGCTGTGGCTG
>JBGAPU010000141.1:0-12202 GCA_044221035.1 Chthoniobacteraceae bacterium
CGCTACTTCGCCGCGGGGACGGCGGGGAGGGCGAGGTCGGTGAGCTTTTTGACGAAGCGGATGTCGGCGATGCGGGTGGTGGCTTCGGCGCGGGGCTTGCGGATGAGGAGGCCGAGCTGCTGGGGGAGCTGCCGGTTGGGGAGCTTGGCGGTGACGCGCTGGGCGCCGGGCGGGGGCCACTGGTTGCCGATGGCGGGGTTGACGGCGAGGTCGGCCTCGAGGTCCCAGTTGCCGAGGCGGGGATTCGTGAGGGTGATGCGGAGGACGACGAGGACGGGCTTGGAGTTGTCCTTCACCTCGATGGGGTTCTTTTCGTTGTTCAGCGTGAGCTGGAGGCTGCCGCCGGTGTCGGTGGCGACGATGCGGACGAGGTCGTGGATGTCGGCGGCGTTGAGGGGGTTGATCTGGATGTCGCCGCCGGGGCTGGGGATGTCGGTGCTGTGCTGGAGCCGGCAGGCGAAATACCAGGTGCCGCCGTCCGCGGGCTCGACGAATTTATCCAGCGACCCGACCGGACGGGAGAGGAGGGTGTCCTGCTCCGTGGGCGGGATGAGGAGGATGGAGCCCTGCTGCGGGGATGGCCCGGGGTCGATCTGTCCGAACTGTGCCTTCCATGGTCCGGCCCAGCCGGCGCCGCCGTTTTTCCCATTCACAGGGCCCGCTCCCACGCCGGCAAAGGCGTCGCCGGCGATGAAGGGGGAGGGGGCGGTGTTGGCGGGGGCGGCGGGCTTGGGTTTTGGCGAGGGCTTCGGTGTCTGCTTTTTTGCGGGCTTCGCCGGTTGGTTCGCGGTGCCGGTGGAGGCGGTGGTGTTCTTCGGGAGCGGCGGCGGGGTGTAGGTCTTGCCGATGTTCTGGCCGACGCTGGGCGGCGGAGTGCGTGCGGCGACGGTGGGGGCGGGGCCCGCGAGAGGGTCCGCCTTGGCGACATCGCCGGGATATTTCACCTCGCGGTCGCGGAAGAAGAGGAACCACACGATGCCGGCGATCAGCGCGAGGGAGGAGACGAGGAAGGCGATGGTCATCGCGGCGCCCGCCTTGTGCGGGGGTGCCGCCGCGCCGGGCTTTGCGACGGGTGTGCCGGGTGCGCCGGCTTTCGCCGGAGTCTGCGGTGCGGCTTTCGCCGGCGAAGTGGCCGCCGATGCCGCCACTGCGGGCGCGGCCGCAGGCGCAGGCGGCTGCTGGCGGATGCCGGATGCGGGCTTTTGCGGCGAGCTGGCTGCGGGCGGGGGCTTCGCGATGCCGGAGCCGAGGGGGCCGGGTGGCTTCGGCGGCGTGGGGCGCGGGCGGAAGGTCTCCGGCGGCACCGCGGGTGGAGGCGGGTTCAGCGCGGCGAGCGCGGCCATCGCCTCGACGGCGGACTCGGGACGCTTCGCCGGATCGGGATCGAGCAGGGTGCCGATCCATTGGACGAATTTCGCAGGAAGGTCCGGCCGCAGTTCCGCGAGAATCGCCGGGCGCGCCTGCGGCCATGCGGCCTTCAGCTCGGCGCGGACGGTCCCGGTGACGAGCATTTTCCCCGTGCAGAGGTAGAAGAGCGTGGCGCCCGCGGAGAAGAGGTCCGCGCGGTGCGTGGCGGGCGAGCCGTCGAGCCGCTCGGGGGCGAGGAAGGACATGGTGTCGTCCGCCGTCGCGGTGCGGTAGGCAGTGAGGCCCCAGTCGAGCACGAGGGTGAAGGGCCGCTTGTCGGCCAGCTCCATGAAGATGAGGTTCGACGGCTTCACGTCGCCGTGCGGGGTCTTCTGCCGCTCGCCGGAGCGGAGCGCGCTGATGAGCTGCGCCGCGACGTCCACGGCTTGCGCGGGTTCGAGCTTGCGCTGGAGCGGCAGTTCGGTGCCGCTGACGCCGTTCACGAACTCGTAGGCGAGCACGGGGCCGTCCTCGTCCTTGTAGGCGTCGAGGAGCTGGCAGACGTGGGAGCCGGTGATCTGCTTCAGCCGGGGCGAATCGGCGAGGAGGGCGTCCACATCGAAGCGGTGATCCACTTCGCCTTCCTGGACGAGGAGCTTCAGCGCGACCTGGCGGAGGCTGGATTTTTCGACCGCGCGATAGACGAGCGCGCCGTTGCCGACGGCAATGCGGGAGAGGATGTCGTAGGTCTGGGTGGTGACGCCCATTGTGGAAAGCGGGGACCAGTAGCGCGGAGCGGGCCGGAAGGGAAGAGCGCTCAGTATTTATTGATGAGCATGCGGATGGCCTCGTCGCAGGCGTCGGTGGCGTCCTGGCAGTCGGCGTTGCAGGCGGCGACAAAGCAGGTGTTTTCGCGCGGGCCGAGCCACATGACGGCGTAGAACATGGTGTTGTCGCCGCTGTGCATGAGCGCGGTGCCGCCAGCCCAGCGGCGCTTTGTGACGGCCCAGCCCATCGCGTAGTCCTGCCCGTCGGGCGGCGTGTGGAGCTTGTGAAAGGAGGACGCCCTCAGCAGGCGGCACTCGCCGCGATCGCCGTCCACGTGCCACTGCGCGTAGCGGGCGAAGTCGGCGATGCTCATGTGGACGGTGGCCGCGGGGCCGAGGGCGGGCGGGTAGTCGGCGTTCGGGCCGGGCGGGACGGGCTTGAACGGCGGCTCGTAGCCGTGGTGGCCCCACGGATGGTCGAGCTTGCCCGGCGTGGCGGGCGCGCCGAAGCCGGCGCTTTTCAAACCGAGCGGCTCAAAGAGGCGGCGGCGCATCAGCTCCTCCCACGGCTCGCCCGCCGCGCGCTCCAGCATCGCCCCGGCGATGGCATAGCCGCTGTCGCTGTAAATCCAGTGCGCGCCGGGCGGCTTCGCGGGCGGCCTGTGCAGGAGGCCGGCGACAAACTCCCAGCGCTGGAGCATCGGCTCGCCCTCCTGCTTCAGCGCCTCGGCGTAGAGATCCTTCGGCGGATCGTGCGGCGCGCCGCCGCGGTGGACGAGGAGCTGATCGAGCGTCACGTCGCGCCAGGCGTGGTCCATCTCCTCGATTTCGTCGGGGAAAATTTCACCCAGTGTCGTGTTCCACCGGATCAGGCCGTCCTCCACGAGCATCGCGGCGAGGCTCGCGGTCATGCTCTTTGTGCAGGAGCCGAGGTGCCAGTGGTCATCGGGCGTCACGGGCAGCACGCGGGCCGCGCTGCGGTTTCCGGTCGCTCCGAGCGCGATGAGTTTCCCCTCGTCCATCGCCGCGGCTGTGAGCGCCGGCACATCGTGCTCGTCGCGGATCTTTTCGAGCGCCTCGCTCACGTTGTCCGGCTCGGCGTGCAGGCATGCGGCGGAAACCGCTGCTAGGACACTGGCCGTGAGTCTCTTCATCCGCCGCGAGAAAAGCGCATGCGCCGCGCGATGCAAATGAACTCTCGGTGACACCGCCCCGCGCCCGGCCTACTCGATGTAGCCTTCCTCGCCGTGGTCCGAGAGATCCAGCCCCTGTGATTCCTCCTCGGCGTCCGCGCGGCAGCCGACGGTTTTGTCCACGATGAAATAGATCACCACCGATGCGGCGATGGACCACACGAGCCACACGCCGCCCGCCTTCAACTGCTCGACCCACAGCGTCTTCCCAGACGCGAGCAGTCCCTTGAGGTTCGGGTTTGCCGTCTCGCTCGCAAACACTCCCGCGAGGATCGTCCCGAGGGTTCCGCCCACCGCATGCACGCCGAAGGTGTCCAGCGCGTCGTCGTAGCCGAAGGCGGACTTCAGCTTCGCGCACGCGACCCACGTGGCGACACCTGCGGCGAGGCCGATGATCACCGCCGAATTTGCCGACACGAAACCGCTCGCCGGTGTGATCGTCGCGAGGCCCGCGACCGCGCCGGAGCAGAGGCCGAGGACGCTCGGCTTTCCGCGCAGCGCGTATTCGATCACGCCCCACACGCAGCAGGCGGCCGCGGCGGAAAGTGTGGTCGCCACAAAGGCCGTCGCGGCGATGCGGTCGGAGCCCGCTGCGCTGCCCGCATTGAATCCATACCAGCCGACCCACAGCATGCCCGTGCCCGCGGCGCAGAGCACCATCGAGTGCGGCGGCATCTGGTCGCGCCCGAAGCCGCGGCGCTTGCCGAGCAGGATGCAGAGGATGAGCGCCGACCAGCCGCTCGTCATGTGGACGACGATGCCGCCCGCGAAATCAATCGCCTTCACGCTCGCTGCGGCGGTGTTGGCGATGCCGTTGAACGCGCCGCCCGCGCCCCACAGCATGTGCGCCGCCGGGAAATACACCGCGAACATCCACAGCACGCTGAAGAGCATGATCGCCTTGAACTTCATGCGCTCCGCGAGCGCGCCGATGGTGAGCGCCGGCGTGATGATCGCAAACGTGAGCTGGTAGATCGCCCAGATGTTGTGCGGCACCCACGCGGAGTAGGCCGTGTTCGGCTCGTATTCCACGCCGCGGAAAAACGCGTGCTGCATCCCGCCGAGGATGCCGTTCCCTTTCGCAAAGCAGAGGCTGTAGCCGCATGCCCACCAGAGCATCGTCACGGCTGCCGCGAGGCCGAGGCACTGCGCAAAAATGCTGAGCACGTTTTTCTGCCGCACGAGGCCGCCGTAAAACATCGCGAGCCCCGGCAGCGTCATGAAAAGCACGAGCGCCGTGCTGATCATGATCCAGGTGCTGTGGCCCGGCCCCGCCTGGCCGGAGAGCGGGCCCTTCCACTCGGCGCCGTCCTTGCCGCCCGGCGCGGTGTTTGTGACGTAGCCCTCGAGGTCCGTGAGGCGCTGCGAGTCGGTCGCGGCCGGGGTTGTGGCGGGGTTTGGCTGGGCAAAAATGGGCGCAGCTCCGCTGAGAAAAAGGACAGTAAGGAGGAGCGACACGACGCGGCGTGAAGACATGAAGGGATTGGGATGGAGGTGGGATTAAGCGCCC
Organism: Chthoniobacteraceae bacterium; assembly: GCA_044221035.1. Classification (GTDB taxonomy): domain Bacteria; phylum Verrucomicrobiota; class Verrucomicrobiia; order Chthoniobacterales; family Chthoniobacteraceae; genus SXWH01. The sequence goes on from JBGAPU010000141.1 coordinate 4,818, forward strand.
CGCCGCACAGGGTAAGCTGCGGGGCGCGAGGTGGATACGCATCCACACCCAATCATGACAAGCACGTTCAGCCGCGCCGGCGGTTGCGGAAGGTCCAGCCCACTTTTCCGTGATCCGGACGGCGCACCGGCTTGCCTTCGCTGCTGGTGAATTCGTCCCGCTGCTGGGGGCCGCGCTGCTGCTGGCCACGGCGCTCCTGCGGTTGCTGCCGCCGCTGGTTTCCACCACCACCACCGCCCTGGCCGCGACCGCCGCCGCGGTTTCCGCGCGGCTGCTCGGGCAGCCTCGGCGGAGCGGGTGCGGTGTAGTCGAAGCCCTCCGCTTTTTTCCGCACAATGCCGCGGCCGATGAAGCGCTCGAGCGACTTCAGCGCGCCGTGATCCTCGCCGCTCACAAAGCTGATCGCATCGCCGACTGCGTTCGCGCGGCCCGTGCGGCCGATGCGGTGGACGTAGTCCTCGGCGTGCATGGGGAAGTCGTAGTTCACCACGTGCGAGATGCCGTCCACGTCGATGCCGCGCGCGGCGATGTCCGTCGCCACGAGCACGCGCACCGTGCCGGCCTTGAATTCATTCAGCGCGCGCAGCGTGAAGACGAGCACGCTGTCCATCGCCGGGTCGGCCAGCAGATGCGCGAGCAGCGAGGGCTTCAAGTGCCCCGGCACTTCATAAACGAACTGCGTCACCGTCTCCGCCGGATTCGAGCGGCGCCCAATCTGCACCGTGCGCGGGTGCTGCTGGAACTCGTGCGTGAGCGCCTCGATTTCCTTCGAGAGCGTCGCGGAGAACATGAGCGTCTGGCGCTTCACCGGCAGCTTGCGGATCACGCGGCGGATGCTCGGCAGGAAGCCCATGTCCAGCATCCGGTCTGCCTCATCCAGCACGAGGTGCTGCAGGCCGGAAAAATCACCGTTGCGCCGATCCATGAGATCCAGCAGGCGGCCAGGGCACGCGATGATGATGTCCGTGCCCGCACGCAGCGCCTTGATCTGAGGGTTCTCGCCGACGCCACCAAAGACCGTCGCCATCGTGAACGGCAGATGCTTGCCGTAGGCGCGGATGTTCTCCTCGATCTGCACGCCATGCGCGCGAGGATCGGCAGCGTGAAAGCCGCGGTCTTTCCCGTGCCCGTCTGCGCGATGCCGATCACATCGTGTCCTGCGAGGACGTGTGGAATCGCCGCCGCCTGGATGGGCGTCGGCTCCGTGTAGCCGGCTTCCTGGATTGCTTGGTAGATTCTGTCCCCGAGACCGAGTTCGCGAAATGGCATAGCCCCGCAACATGAGGCCCCTGCGGGAAAAGGGAAACTACTTCGCGAGGTTTCGGCGGCTACTTCGACAGCCGGTCGAGGACGTTGCGCGTGATGCGCTCCACGGCTTTGTCGCCGCCGCGCAGGCCGTGCGACCAGTCGGTCGTCGCGGCGGTGAAGACGGTGCCGCCTTTCGTGTAAATGCCCATGCACGCGGCGCCGGTTCGGCCTTTCTCCCAGCGCTCATACCACTCGGCGTCGTCGGGATGCCAGCGCACGGGGCACGTGCCGAGCACGGTGAAGCTCTCCGGCGTGCCGTCCCTGTGCGTGGCGAAGGGAAGTCCGCCGCGCCACTCAAGTTCGCAGCCGTCGCACTCATAGCCGACGATGGTGTCTTTTCCGCCGAAGACATCGCCGCGCTTCAGCCCCGTGCCCTCGAAGACCCAGTGCTCCGGGCGGTGCACGGTGTATTCGGCCGGGTCGGTCATGAACTGCCCGTGGCTCTGGCGGTAGCCGCCCTGCAGGAAGCCGACGCCGGTGAGCGTGTTTTCCGGGCGCTGCAAAAGGTGGTGGCTCCAGGCGGTGGAGAGCGTCTTGAACTCGCGCGTCTGATAGACGGGGTCGGCGAAGTAGTGCTGCTTGAAGCACGTGAACGCGCGGCCGGCGTCCTCGCTGCGCACCTGCCAGCACACGGAGTTGCCGCTGAAAAACGCGGCGTTGCCGCCGCCCGCGATGAACGCCTCGAGATGGTCGCGCATCGGCCCGCTCCAGTATTCGTCGTGGCCGACGCTCAGCACGAGGCGGTAGTTTTTCAGAATCTCCGGGCGGAATTCGAGGTCGGCGTTCGTCGCGTAGTCGAGCTCGTAGCCGCTGCGCTCGCACCATTGCACAAACGGCAGCTCCCACCTCGCAAACTGCGATGAGAGCGGGCGCTCGAACGACACGCGGCTGCCCTGGTTCTTCGCGAGGCCGTTGTAGGCATACACGCTGAAGCCGCCCCAGTTCGTGTAGGCGTTGTAGGTGTTCGTGCAGAGCTGCAGCAGGATTTTTGTCCGCTTCCCCGGCTCGGCGGGACGGACGACGAAGAACGCCTCGCTCTCCGCGGTGCGCCTGCCGCGGTGCGTCCATTTTCCGCCGCTGTCCGCAATCTGGAAGCGCGCCGTGTAGTAGCCGCTCTTCCAGTCCTTGCCGACGGGCACCCGGAATGTCTCCGGCCAGCGGCAGCCCATGGACGCCGCATCCTCCGGCACCGGATGCGCCTGCCCGGGCAGGTCTTTCTTGCTCCAGACGATTTCGGTCTTCTGCCCGACGCGCGCGATTTCGACGGCGAATTTCGGCGCGCTCGATGAGATGCAGAACGCCAGCTCGTCGCCCGGCGCGACGCTGAGCTGTGCGGCGTAGCCCTCGATGAAAAGCGGCGGCGCTTCGGCGGCGTGCGCATGGAGGGGGAGAGGCCGGTCGGGCGGGGAGGATTTCACAAAAACCGCGGAGTTGCTGCAATGGAATACGCCGGGCAGGGTTGTCCCTGCATGAAATCCCCCCGCTCCTGCATCGCGCTGCTTGGCGTGCTGCTGACGGCGGGTGCGGCTCATTCGGAAAGGCCGCAGAGTGAGGTGCCGCCGGAGATGCGCCTTGAAGCACTGCCCGCGCGCGCGCCGGAGCCTGCGGACAATCCCTCGACTCCGGAAAAGGTGGCGCTCGGCCGACTGCTGTTTTTCGACCCGATTCTCTCCGCCACGCAAACGGTCGCGTGCGCGACGTGCCACCATCCGAATTTCGCGTGGGCCGATGCGCGCACGACTCCGCTCGGCGTAGGGGCAAGCGGGCTCGGCCCCGCGCGCATTCTGGATGGAAAAGCGGCCGCCGCGCCGCTCATGCGGAATGTGCCATCGCTGCTGAACGTCGGCTTCAACGGCATCGTCGCGGGAAAGCGGCCCGACGCGAAATCCGCGCCGATGTTTTGGGATGCCCGCGAGCAAGGCCTCGAAGCACAAGCGCTGCATCCGCTTCGCTCACGCGACGAAATGCGCGGCGAGAGTGGCGCCGAAGCCGACGCCATCGCATCCGCTGTGACGCGCGTGCGGAGCATCGCGGAATACCGGTCACTCTTTGCGAAGGCGTTTCCCGGTTCGCAGGGTGATGGGGTGAGTGCGGACAATCTCGCGAAGGCCGTCGCGGCATTTGAGCGCTCGCTCGTCGCAGTGAATTCGCCGTTCGACCGTCATCAGCGCGGCGAGGGTCCGCCTCTCACTGCTGCGCAGGAGCATGGCCTGAAAATCTTCCAGACTGCCGGCTGCATCCATTGCCACGGCGGGCCGATGTTTTCCGATTTCAAGCTGCACTTCATCGGCGTGAACGACTCCCCACCGGGCGGACGCCGCGAATTCCGCACGCCGACACTGCGCAATCTCCGCCACACCGCGCCTTTCATGCACAACGGTTCGCTGCGCACCCTCGACGACGTGCTCCTTTTCTACGAGCAGCTCTCCGACGCTGTGAGTGAGACGCTCGACGGCGGCGACGCCGCAAATCCGCCGCTCGACCCGCTGCTGAAGCATCTCAATCTGAGCGCCGAGGAATTCCCCGACCTCAAGGCGTTCCTCGAAATGCTCAACGACGACGGCTACGATAAAACCGCGCCGCCGCACGTGCCGAGCGGCCTTCCAGTTCCCCGATGAAAATCCCGCCTGCTTCACTCAGCATCCTGTCCGCGACCCTGCTCCTCGCGGCGTCCGCATCCGCGCAGACCGTTCCGGCGCAGCGCCCGCGCACGCGCCCGGCGTCCGCGCTCACGGGTCTTGCCGAGTGGGAGAAGGGCGAGGAACTGCTGAAGCGCATCAAGGTCCCGCCCGCACCGGTGCTGTCGGCCGAGGAGGAGATGAAGACTTTCAAAATGGCGCCGGGTTTCCGCGTCGAACTCGTCGCCGCCGAGCCGCTCGTGCACAACCCGATCTTCTTCGAGTTTGATCCCGACGGCCGGCTGTGGGTCATCGAGTATCAGGGCTACATGCGCGACCTCGCGGGCACGGGCGAGGGCGACCCCATCTGCCGCGTCGTCGTGCTCGAGGACACCGACGGCGACGGACGCATGGACCGGAGCACCGTCTTCCTCGACAAGCTCGTGATGCCGCGCTCGTTCGCCTTTGTGAAAGGCGGTCTGCTGCTGCAGGAGCCGCCGAAGCTGTGGTTCTGCGAGGACCTCGACGGAGACCTGCGCTGCGACCGGAAGACCGAGGTCGGCAACCTCGGCCTCGCGGGAAATCCGCAGCACACCGCAAACGGCCTGCGCTACGGGATCGACAACTGGCTTCACAACGCCGACTGGCCGCGCAAACACCGCTGGCGCGACGGCAAGCTCATCGGCGAAAACACCGCCCATCGCGGGCAGTTCGGCGTCACCTTCGACGAGACCGGCCGCCTTTTCTCCTGCTACGAAAACCGCGCGCTCACCGCGGACCTGATCCCCGCGGAGTATCTGATGCGGAATGCGAACTTGAAGAAGGTGTTCGAGCGCGGCGGCGGCGACCGGAGCGCGTTCGGCGTGAATGTTGACGTTGGCACGCGCGCACAGGAGGTGTTTCCGATCCGCGTCACGCCTGCCGTCACGCTCGGCGCGCTCGAGCTGCGCGACGACGGCCGCCTGCGCACCTACACGATCGCGAGCGGAGTGTGCTGCTACGACGGCCATCAGTTTCCCGATGACGCGCGCGGCAATTTCATCGTTCCGAATCCGGCGGCCACCTGCTCGGCCGGCTCGTTCTGCCTCCCGGCATTGCGTCGCAAGCGTCGCGCTTTTATCCGCCCGAGCAGGAGCTGCTCGCCTCGACGGACGAGCGATTCCGCCCCGTGAATGCGCGTGTCGGCCCCGATGGCGCGCTCTACATCGCGGATTTCTACCACGGCATCATCGAGCATGTGATCTTCATGGTGCCATGGCTCGCGAAGCAGATTCAGGAGCGCCACCTCGACGAGGGAAATGATCGCGGCCGCATTTGGCGCGTCGTCGCGGAAGATCGACCGATTGACCGCACGCCGCCGCATCTCTCGACCGCGACGAGCGCGGAACTCGTGAAGACGCTTTCGCATCCGAACGGCTGGCACCGCATCACCGCCCAGCGCATGCTCGTCGAGCGTGGCGATGCTGTTGCGGTTCCCGCGCTCCGTGAAGCGGCGAGGAATGCCGCGCCGCTCGGCAGGCTCCACGCGCTGTGGACGCTCGACGGAATGGATGCGCTCGATGCCGGGACGCGGCTCGCCGCGCTGAAGGATCCGGACGAGCGCGTGCGGTCTGCTGCGGTCCGCCTCGCCGAGCGCGAGCCGAGCCCTGCCACTCTCGCCGCTCTGGCGCCGCTCGTCGCAGATGTGAGCGACGCGGTCCGGCTGCAACTTGCTCTCACGCTTGGTGTCTTTCGTGAGCCGCGGGCTGCCGAGTTGCTGGAAACATTGCTTACGCAGAACAATCATCCGCTTTTCCGCACTGCCGTCGCGACGGGGCTCGGAGGGCGCGAACTGGAGTTTCTCGCCGGCTGGCTGCAGAGCCACGGCGAAAGTGAGGTGACACCCGCGCTCGTGGCGCTGCTGGCGAAGTGCGTGCTCGAGGAATCCGAGCCCGCGCGCATCGCGTCGCTGATCGACCTGCTTCCGAATATCCCCGCAGCGCATCCCGCAGCGCGCGACGCACTTCTCGCGGTCTTCGCCGACGCCCGGCCGCCAAAACCATTTGCGCTCGCAGGTGAACCCCGCGCGCTGACGTCGCTGACCCGCGATCCGAAAACGGCCCTGCTCGCGCAGCGCGCGCTCAGCGTCGTCACGTGGCCGGGCGCCGATGCGGCGAAGACGCTCACGCCCGGCGCGCCGCCGCTCAGCGCCGAGCAGCAGCGTCTCGTGGATGCGGGGCGCGAGGTCTATTCGATGATCTGCACAGCGTGTCATCAGCCGCACGGTGGCGGCGGTGCGGGAGTGGCGCCGCCGCTCGCGGGCAGCGACTGGGTGAGCGGCCCGCCCGAGCGGCTCGCACGCGTCGTCCTTCACGGCCTTTACGGGCCCATCGAGGTGAATGGCCAGCGCTGGAATCTCCACATGCCCGGCCTCGGCGCGTCCGGGATTTTGAGCGACGAAAAAATCGCGGGCGTGCTCAGCTACGTGCGCCGCGCGTGGGGCAACACCTCCGCGCCCGTCGAGCCTTCCCTCATCGCGGGCGTGCGCAAGGAAACCGCGGCCCGCACATTTCCGTGGCGTGCGGAGGAGCTTGGTTTTCAAAATGCCGCGCAAGCCGACGCCGGAGCGATCAAGCCCTCGGCGAACGGTGAACTCCTCCTGCCCGCGCGCCTTGCCACGACCTACGGCCAGCGGCTCGCCTACCGTCCGTCGCTCGACATTCTTGGCCCTTGGCGCGTTAAGGACGACGTGGCGGGCTGGAGCGTCGAGGTCCCCGGCGACGGCAGCTACGAGGTGTTCATCACGCTCGCCGCGGATGCTGCGTCTGCGGGCAATCGCTTCCGCATCGAGACCGAGGTCGGCAGCACCACGGCGGCGGTGCAGTCGAGCGGAGCATTCGACCGCTTCCATGAATTCTCCGCCGGCCGCGTCCCGCTGCGCGCGGGCGTGAACCGCATCCTCATGCGCGTCGATGGTCCGCTGCGCAATGAACTCGCCGACGTGCGCGCGCTAAGGCTCGTGCCGGTGAGGTGAAAGTGCCGCCCGTCAGAGGGCAACTGTCCGCCCGGCGATGGGGATCTCGTAGAGTCCGTGCTCGTCGGGGCGCACGGGCGGCGCGGCATCCATGCCCGTGATGTCGGGTGCGAGGCGGAGGTTGGAATTGAGCGCGGCATCCCACTCGACGATTTTGCCCGAGTAGGCGGCCATGCGGCCCATGATCGCGGTCATCGTGCTCTTCGCGCCATACTCGGCCTCGCTGTAGGGCAGGTCGTGGCGGATGGCGTGGAAGAAATCGTCGTGCTCCTGCTGGTAGGGGTTCTCCACGCGGTCCGAGCGCATCTCCCACGGGTTCTTTCCGGTGATGGAGTAGATTTCCCGGCCATCGAAAAAGTCCGCGCGGCCCGTGCTGCCGACGGCGTGGTTGGCGACGCTCGCCCAGCAGCCCGGACGGCGATCGCATTCACCGAAGAGCCGCCCGC
>JBGAPU010000017.1:0-69300 GCA_044221035.1 Chthoniobacteraceae bacterium
CGATCCATGTGAAGACGCCGGCGGAGGCGTTTTGCATGATGACGTCCGACGCCGCGACGGCGCTCGACATCACCGACGGCAACTTCCTGCCGACGAGATGGAGCGACTGGCTCAAGCTGCCCGTCCGCGGGCACGACGCCGCCGTGAACACCCCGCGCGGTCCCGTGCGCGTGCCGACGGTCGTCGTCGCCACGAACTACGCCAAGGTCCCGCTCCGCCGCCCGCGCTTCGGCGCGCGCGGCATCTGGGAGCGCGACGGCGGCGTGTGCCAATACACCGGGCGCAGGCTCGAGCGCCACGAGGGCAACATCGACCACGTCGTCCCGCGCTCGCGCGGCGGCAAGACCACGTGGGAGAACTGCGTCCTCTCCCACCGTGAGGTGAATTCGCGCAAGGCCAACCGCCTCCCGCACGAGGCCGGCCTGCGCCTGCGCACACGCCCTGCGCAACCGCGCGCGCGGCCCGTGTCCGCCTTCATCCGGAACCACCACGGAGTGCCCGACTGGGAGCACTTCCTCGCCTAGCCCGGAGCCCGGGACAGGACCGTGGAGAAACCCGCGCCGCAAAACAGCGCGGGTTTTTTCTGGCGAAAAAATGCACTCCCTCGTTTCAGTGTCAGTCCATGGCCGCCTACACCGAAGCTTCGATCAAGACCCTCAGTTCGCTCGAGCACATCCGCCTCCGCCCCGGCATGTATATCGGCCGGCTCGGCAATGGCGCGCATGCGGAGGACGGCATCTATGTGCTGCTGAAGGAGACGATCGACAATTCGATCGACGAATTCATGATGGGCGCGGGCAGGAAGATCGAAGTCGAGATGACCGAGCGCAGCGTGAAGGTGCGCGATTACGGCCGCGGCATTCCACTCGGAAAACTCGTGGACTGCGTCTCCATCATCAACACCGGCGCGAAATACGACAGCGAGACTTTCCAGAAGGCCGTCGGCTTGAACGGGGTCGGCCAGAAGGCGGTGAACGCGCTCGCTTTGACCTACCGCGCGCAGGCGATTCGCGACGGGGAGACGAAGGTGGTCGAGTTTGCAAAGGGCAAGCTGAAGAACCAGTCGAAGGTCACCAAGACGACCGACCGCAACGGCACGCTCGTGGAGTTCACGCCCGACGAGGAACTCTTCGGAAAGGACTTCAAATTCCGCACGGAGTTCGTCGAGGACATGCTCTGGAACTACGCGTTCCTCAACCGCGGCCTCACCCTCACGCTCAATGGAAAGCCATTCCGCTCGGAGAACGGCCTGAAGGACCTGCTCGCGAAGGAACTCAGCGGCGAGCCGCTCTACCCGATCATCCATCTCGAGGGCGACGACATCGAAATCGCCGTCACACACGGCAACCACTACGGCGAGGAATACTGGTCGTTTGTGAACGGCCAGCACACGACGATGGGCGGCACGCACCTCGCAGCGTTTCGCGAGGCGTTCGTCGAGACGATCCGCAATCATTTCAAAAAGGACTTCGACGCCGCGGACATCCGGCAGTCGATCGATGCCGCGATCGTCGTGCGCGTGCAGGAGCCGGTCTTCGAGTCGCAGACGAAAACGAAGCTCGGCTCGACGCTGATGGGGCCGAAGGGGCCGACGCTGAAGGAATTCGTGGGCAAGTTTGTGCAGCAGTCGCTCGACACCTACCTGCACAAGAACCGCGAAACCGCGGAGATCATCCGCCGCAAGATTGAGGAAAGCGAACGCGAGCGGAAGGAACTTGCCGGCATCCGCAACATCGCCAAGGAGCGCGCGAAGAAAGCCTCGCTGCACAACCGCAAGCTGCGCGACTGCCGCCTGCATCTCGGCGACAAGAATCCGCGCGCCGAGGAGAGCACACTCTTCATCGTCGAGGGCGATTCCGCCGCCGGCTCGCTCACCAGCACGCGCGACGTGCAGACGCAGGCCGTCTTCGCGCTGAAAGGCAAGCCACTCAACACCTACGGCCTCACGAAAAAGGTGATCTACGAGAACGAGGAGTTCCACCTTCTCCAGTCCGCGCTGAACATCGAGGAAGGTCTCGACGGCCTGCGCTACAACAAGATCGTCATCGCCACCGATGCCGACGTGGACGGCATGCACATCCGGCTGCTGCTCATCTCATTCTTCCTCCAGTTCTTCCCCGACGTCATCCGCAACAACCACCTCTTCATCCTGCAGACGCCGCTCTTCCGCGTGCGCAACAAGAAGACCACGCGCTACTGCTACGACGAGCGGGAGAAGCAGGCCGCGATGAACGCGCTCGGCGCCAGCCACGAAATCACGCGCTTCAAGGGCCTCGGCGAGATTTCCGCGGGCGAGTTCAAGGATTTCATCGGCGAGAACATCCGCCTCGACCCAGTGAACCTGCACCACCTCCACAGCAGCGACGAGCTGCTCTCCTTCTTCATGGGCAAGAACACACAGGAGCGCCAGGACTTCATCATCGGCAACCTCCGCGTGGAGAAGGATCTCGTGGAAGTCGCCTGAGCCGCACGGCGTGCGAACACCCACCGGCATGCAAGCTCCGGTGAATGGCGGTCGGCGGCGGCGCTTTTCCGCCGGGGCAGCCCGAAACATCTTGGCATCGCAGCAGGGAGCGTGTGTGGTGCGCGCCCTATGGGAAACTGCAAAGGCAAAGACAACGTCCGCAAACGCAAAGCTCGCCGACTGAAGGCCGAGCGGCTCGCGCTCGCCAAGGCTTCGGCCAAGGCGAAGTAGAGCCGCCGCATCCTGCAGGCGCCGCCCCGAGGCTTCCCAGCCTGCGACGGACATGACCCCGATGGAGAGACGCCAGCGGGTGGATGGATCGTGCCGGACTGCGGCGGGAAACTGAATGAGGTGGCAGGGGAAGCGGGCGCCCTAGTTCTTCACGTCGAAGCGGTCGAGGTTCATCACTTTCGTCCACGCGGCGACGAAGTCGGCAATGAACTTCGCCTGCGAGTCGGCGCAGGCGTAGACTTCGGCGAGCGCGCGGAGGATGGAGTTTGAGCCGAAGACGAGGTCCACGCGGGTGGCGGTCCACTTCGGAGCGCCGGTGTTGCGGTCGAGGCCGGCGAAGGCGTTGCCGCACGGCGAGACGGGTTTCCACTCAGTGGCCATGTCGAGGAGGTTCACGAAGAAGTCGTTCGTGAGCGTGCCGGGGCGCGTGGTGAAAACGCCGTGCTTCTCGCCGCCGACATTCGCACCGAGCACGCGGAGGCCGCCGACGAGGACGGTCATCTCGGGCGCGGTTAGCGTGAGGAGCTGCGCTTTATCCACGAGCAGTTCCTCGGCGGGGATGGTGTATTTGCCCTTGAGGTAGCTGCGGAAGCCGTCGGCGATGGGCTCGAGGACGGCGAAGGATTCCGCGTCGGTCTGCTCCTGCGTGGCGTCGGCGCGGCCGGGAGTGAAAGACACGGTGACGCTGTGGCCCGCGGCTTTCGCGGCCTGCTCGACGCCAACTCCGCCCGCGAGGACGATGAGGTCGGCGAGGGAGACTTTCTTTCCGCCGGCGGCGGCCTTGTTGAAGTCGGCCTGAATGCCTTCGAGCGTTTTCAGCACCTTCGCGAGCTGCGCGGGCTGGTTGACTTCCCAGTCCTTCTGCGGCGCGAGGCGGATGCGCGCCCCGTTTGCGCCGCCACGTTTATCGGAGCCGCGGAAGGTGGACGCGGACGCCCATGCGGTGGAGACGAGTTCGCTGACGGTGAGGCCGGAGGCGGCGACTTTCGCCTTCAGAGCGGCGATGTCATTCGCGTCCACGAGCGGGTGATTCACCGCGGGAATCGGGTCCTGCCAGATGAGGTCATCCTTCGGCACCTCGGGTCCGAGGTAACGCGACTTCGGGCCCATGTCGCGGTGCGTGAGCTTGAACCACGCGCGGGCGAAGGCGTCGGCGAACTGGTCGGGGTTCTCGAGGAAGCGGCGAGAGATTTTCTCGTATGCCGGGTCGAAACGCAGCGCGAGGTCCGTGGTGAGCATCGTGGGGACGAGCTTCATCGACGGGTCGTGCGCGTGAGGAATCGTCGCGCCTGCACCCTTTGCGGTCCACTGCTTCGCGCCCGCGGGGCTCTTCGTGAGCTCCCATTCGTAGCCGAAGAGGTTCCAGAAAAAGTTGCTGCTCCACTTTGTCGGCGTGGTGGTCCACGTCACTTCGAGACCGCTGGTGATGGTGTCCGCGCCTTTGCCGGTGCCAAATTTATTGGCCCAGCCGAAGCCCTGCGCCTCCAGCGGCGCGGCTTCGGGATCAGCACCGACGTTGTCCGCCGGGCCTGCGCCGTGCGTCTTGCCGAAGGTGTGGCCGCCCGCGATGAGCGCGACGGTTTCCTCATCGTTCATGGCCATGCGGCCAAAAGTGTCGCGAATGTCGCGCGCGGCGGCGAGCGGGTCGGGGTTGCCGTCCGGTCCCTCGGGGTTCACGTAGATGAGGCCCATCTGCACGGCGGCGAGCGGGTTTTCGAGGTCGCGCTCGCCCGAGTAGCGGCTGTTTTTGTTGTTGTGATCGGTGCTCGCTGCGAGCCACGTCTTTTCCGCACCCCAATACACATCGTGATCTGGCTCCCACGTGTCGGCACGCCCGCCAGCGAATCCGAATGTTTTGAATCCCATCGTCTCGAGCGCGACGTTGCCCGTGAGGATCATCAGGTCGGCCCAGGAAATCTTGCGGCCATACTTCTGCTTGATGGGCCAGAGAAGCCGGCGCGCTTTGTCGAGGCTCACGTTGTCCGGCCAGCTATTCAGCGGCGCGAACCGCTGCTGCCCACGCCCGCCGCCGCCGCGTCCGTCGCCCGTGCGGTAAGTGCCCGCGCTGTGCCACGCCATGCGGATGAAAAGCGGGCCGTAGTGCCCAAAGTCCGCCGGCCACCACGGCTGCGAGTCGGTCATCAGCGCCGCGAGGTCCTTTTTCAGCGCGGCGTAGTCGAGGCTCGCGAATTCCTTCGCGTAATCGAATTCCGCACCCATCGGATCGGACTTGGAAGAATGCTGGTTCAGCAGCTCGACCTGGACCTGGTTCGGCCACCAGTCGCGGTTCTTGGTGCCGCCGCCGGCGGTGTGATTGAAGGGGCATTTCGATTCGGTGGACATGGGTGTTGCTTCGATGCTTGAGGTGATGAATGTGGATGGAAGCCGCAGAGTGCGGCACCAGCAGGGACGAGTTCTAGCCCTTTTTGCAGCGATAGTTGAAATACTTATTTCCTTCCATCACCATAGGCGCCACCTATGGAACTCCAGCAGCTCCGATATGTTATGGCGGTGGCAAAAACCGGCAACTTCAGCCGCGCCGCCGAGATGTGCCACGTGTCGCAGCCGTCGCTCAGCCAGCAGATCGCCAAGCTCGAATCGGAGCTGGGCGAGCGGCTTTTCAGCCGGCTGAAGCGCAGCGCGGTGCTCACCTCCGCGGGCGAGGCGCTCGTCCAGCGGGCCACACGGATCCTGGCGGAGGTGGACGCCGCGCGCCGCGACGTTGCCGATGCTGCCGAGCATGTCGGCGGAAAGGTGAGAGTGGGCGTCCTCCCAACCATCGCGCCTTACCTGCTGCCACGGGTGCTTGCGCTCACCGCGCGGGAATGCCCCCGCATGGAGGTGCGCATCCACGAGGCGACCACGGCACAGCTCCTCACGAGCGCGGCCGCCTGCGAAATCGACCTCGCGATTCTCAGCCTGCCGATCGACGACGCGCGATTCATCCGCGAACCCCTTTTCGAGGAGGAACTGCTGCTCGCGGTCCCGCCGAGGCATCCCCTCACGCGGAAGGCACGCGTGCGCCTGATCGATCTGGAAAGCGAGCGCTTCATCCTGATGGAGGAGGGCCACTGCCTCGGTGAGCAGTCGCTCCATTTCTGCCGGCGGCACGATCTGCATCCGCAGATCACGTTCCGCAGCGCCCAGCTCGAGACGATTCAGGCGCTCGTGGCGGCGGGCGTCGGCATCTCACTCATCCCGCAGCTCGCGGTGCGTCCAAAGCGGAAGGGCCAGCCCGTTTACCTCTCACTCGCGGCACCGAAACCTGCGCGCACCATCGGCGTCCTCTGGCGCAAGGAGCACCATCACAGCCGTGCTGCGCGGGAATTTTTGCATCTGCTCCAGCGGGCCTGCAGCGACGGCGGACGCGCGCAGGATTGAATGTCGCCTGCGCTTCCGGGCAACGCGGACCTACGCCGTGAGGTGAAAGTAGCCGTGGATGTGCGGCATTCCGCGGAAATACCAGACCATGTCGGGTCCTTCGATCTGCCAGACGTCCCAGACCTTGTCGTTGCCGATGTCGTAGCTGCCGCCGTAGCAGGAGACGAAAAGCTGCTCGACGATCTTGCGGTCCTCGATGGCTTTCATCGTTGCGTTCACGTCGTCGGTGCGGAAGCACGCGAGCATGCGGCGCATCGTCTGGAGCAGCTTCGCCTGCTGGTCCTTCGTGAGATCGGCGCACGCGAGACCCGGCAGGTCGGTCTTGCGCTTCGCGATAACCTCCGACGGCTTCTCCGGGCGGGGCTCGCGACCGACGAGGATTTTCTCCTGCTGCTTCCCGTCGAGCGCGCTGACGAATCCATTGAAGACGAGGCCCTGATACCAGAACGGATTGCCCTCGTGGTCCTTCGTCTCGCGGAAGGCCTTTGCGAAGTTGCCGTAAAAAATGGGCTCGCCGTGAAAGCCGAGGCCGCGGTCGGTGTGCGCGTTGCAGCGGCGCGTGACGTGGTGGCCGGTGTAGATGAACTCAAAGTCCTTGTCATCCGGCGTGCCGAAGAAGCCGACGGAGGGCGTGTTCTTGATGTCGCCCATGAGGTCCTTCTGCACCTGCCACGTCATCTTGTCGCGATACTCCGGCGAGTGCAGCGAATCGAAGATCTGCTTCACGAGATCCTGCTGCTCCGGCGTGTAGAATGTGTGCAGCCGCTGCTCGGGGCAGATATACCACCAGTTGCTCACGAACTGCCGCTTCGGGTGATTCACCGGCAGCACGATCTTGCTTCGCTGCTCGTCGGTGAGGCTCTTGTAAAACTGCATCGACAGCGAGTCCTTGTCCGATTTTGCCGCGCGCAGCGAGGGCAGCGCCGACATGAGTGCGGTCGCACCGAGAGTGCGGATGACATCGCGCCGCGTGGTGGCCCGGGTGAAAGCGGAGGGAAGGAGCGGGTTCATGCCGGGAGTGTCCGGCTTTGGGAGTGAAATGCGAGCGGGATTTCCGCGCTGGCCGACTGAAAGCAAGGCGTTCGCCATTGACTGAACAGCGCGAAAACTTCTCAACCTCCCCGCGCAAAACCAAACGTCGTTTTCGATGCCCAAGAAAAAGCCCTCGAAAAAGAAACCCGATCAGCCCGAGCTCCCGCTCGATACAGTGCCTGCTGCCGCGCCGAATGATGGCCCGACGCCGTCATCGCACGGCGACGAAGGCGTGCAGACTTCCGCCGATCCGAAGGAGCCCTCCGTCGAATCGACGCCGAAGCGCCAGCCCGGCGAGAAGGTGCAGGATGATCAGGCGCCGCTCGCGCAGAGCTACCGGAACTGGTTCCTCGAATACGCGAGCTACGTTATCCTCGACCGCGCGGTGCCGCACATCGACGACGGACTGAAGCCGGTGCAGCGCCGCGTGCTGCACACACTGTGGGACATGGACGACGGGCGATTCCACAAGGTCGCCAACGTCGTCGGCGCGACGATGAAGCTGCATCCGCACGGCGATGCGTCCATCGGTGCTGCGCTCGTCGGCATCGCGCAGCGCGGCTGGCTCATCGAGCCGCAGGGGAATTTCGGCAACATCTACACGGGTGATGAGGCGGCGGCGCCGCGTTACATTGAGGCGCGTCTCACGCCGTTCGCGAAGGACGTGCTTTTCAATCCGAAGACGACCACGTGGCAGCAGAGCTACGACGGACGCAACAAGGAGCCGGTGACGCTGCCGGCGAAGTTCCCCATCGTGCTGCTCGAGGGCGCGGACGGCATCGCAGTCGGCCTCTCGACGAAAATCCTGCCGCACAATTTCAACGACCTCTGCCGCGCGGCGATCAATCACCTGCAGGGAAAAAACTTCCGCATCCTGCCGGACTTCCCGACAGGCGGCACCGCGGACTTCGCGGACTACAACGACGGCGAGCGCGGCGGAAAAGTGAAGGTGCGCGCGAAGATCGAGGAGCGGTCGAAGTATCTGCTCGCGGTCACCGAGCTGCCGTTCGGCGTCACTACGACGTCGCTCATTGATTCGATTCTCGCGGCGAACGCGAAGGGAAAAATCAAAATCAAGCACGTGGACGACAACACCGCGGACAAGGTGGAGATTCTCATCCATCTGCCGCAGGGCTCCGACCCGCAGAAGGTCATCCAGCAGCTCTACGTCTTCACGAGCTGCCAGGTGCAGTTGAATCCCGCGGCGTGCGTCATCGTCCGCGACCCGGCGACGGGCGACGACAAGCCGCAGTTCATGGGAGTTCGAGACATTTTGAAAGCGAGCGTGGACGCGACGAAGGCGCTGCTGAAACGCGAGCTGGAAATCAAACTCGGCGAGCTCGAGCAGCAGTGGCACTGGGATTCGCTCGAACGCATTTTCATCGAGGAGCGCATCTACCGGAATATCGAGAAATCGAAGACGTGGGAGAGCGTGCTGGAGGAGATCCGCAAAGGGCTCGCGCCGCACATCAAGAGCCTGCGCCGCGAAGTCACCGAGGACGACATCGTGCGGCTCACGGAAATCCGCATCAAACGCATCTCCGCCTACAACCGCTTCAAGGCCGACGAGGCGATGAAGAAAATCGAGGAGGAGATCGCCGCGACGAAGAAGAACCTGAAGAACCTCACCGCGTATGCAGTCGCGTGGTTCGAGATGCTGCAGGAAAAATACGGCAAGGGCATCAGGCGCCGCACGAGCTACGACGAGATCGAGCAGATTGACGCGAGCTCCGTCGTCTCCGCGAACCAGCGCCTCTACGTCAACCGCACGGACGGCTTCATCGGCCTCAACTGGCGGCAGCACGACTTCGTCACCGAATGCACCATCCTCGACAGCGTGCTCTGCATCATGAAGGACGGCTCGCTGAAGGTCGCGAAAGTCGCCGACAAGGTCTTCATGGGCCGCGACATCATCCACGTCGCGATCTGGCCGAAGGACGGCGACACGAACTTCTACTCGATGGTCTATCAGGACGGAGAAACCGGGAAGGCCTTCGCGAAGAAATTCCAAATCGGCGGCCTCTCCCGGGACAAGCTCTACCCGCTCACCAAGAGCGAAGGCTCGAAGGTCGTGTGGCTCGACATCGCCGCGACCGAAAAGGAAATGCCGAAGAAGATCCACGTCTCGCTCGACGGTCGCAGCGGCGCGCGAATCCGCGAACTCGACTTCGACCTCTCGTCCCTCGCCGTCAGCTCACGCTCGAGCAAAGGCGTCACCGTCTCGAAATGGGCGGTGAAGGACGTGAAGGAAGCGAAGTGAATCCGGCGGCGAACTGAGCAGCGCGAGCCTCCAGTCACCAAACAAACGCGCCACATGGGGTGCATCCATGTGGCGCGGCCTGTTCGGTCGAGATTTGCAGCACTACTTCTTCGGCTTGTAGCCGCGGACGAACTCGATGCACTGCTTCGCGTCCACGTGGTTGGCGTCCCAGTTGAACTCGTATTCCACCGAGATCGGCCCCACGAAGCCCTGCGCGGCGAATTCATCAAGGATGGCCCCCACGTCGCTCACGCCGGTGCCGTAGGGCACGTCGTGGCCGCTCGGCAGCGGCGCATGCAGATCCTTCAGGTGGCTGCTCACGATGCGGCCCTTCAAAGTGCGAATGGCATCCACGGGCTTGAGCCCCGAGCGCACCCAGTGGCCGGTGTCGGCGCAGGAGCCAATGCGCGCATCGCGGTCCTTGCAGACCTCTAGGATGTAGGCCGGGTCCCACATGCGGTAGTTCGGATTGTCGGGGCGCTTCGGGTGATCGTGGAAGCCGACCTTGATGTCGTATTCCTCCATACGCGACGGGAGTGACGCCGTGCTCCTTGAGCTTCGCCTTCACCTTGTCCCACACGGCCTTCGTCGCCGCGGCGTCAAACTTCTCCACGGGCTTCTTGCGATCCGCGCCGCGGCCGACCACATGGCCAAACTGCACGTCGGGCTCTTCCTTCGAGAGCTTCTGGCCGGGGAAAAATTCGATCGTCTTCGCACCTGTGCCGGCGGTCTTTTCGATCGCCTCGAAGACGGTGAAGCGGTTGAAGGTCCATGCTTGGCAGCCGATGACGAAGCTGCCCTGTTTCAGACTGTCCGGCAGCGGCTCGGCAGCGGGGAGCGGGAGCGATGCGGCGAAAAACGCGAGGGTGAGGAGGAGTTTCATGAGGGCGCGCATTGGCGGGAAGCACCTGCGCGAAGTCAAGCGCTGCGCTGAAGCCGGACTGTCACAGAGTTTCGCCTTGTCCGCACGCGGGCTCGACAACACCCTCCACGTCCGTGAAGACCCGTTCCCTTCCCATCATCTGCGGCGCGATCACGTTCGCAGTCTTCGCGCCACTCACCATGCCATGCCACGCGCAGCAGCGGTATTCCGACACGGAGGCGGGCAAGCACGCGGGCGACGACGCGATCGTGACGGGCAAGGTCGCGTCCGTTTCCAAGTCCGGGAAAGGCACGACGTATCTGAACTTCGGCGAGAAGTTCCCGCGGCAGACCTTCAGCGGTGTGGTCTTTGCAAAGGACGCGGACAAGGTCGGCGACCTCTCGCAGTTCGAGGGCAAAACGGTCGCGCTCTCCGGCAAGATCGAGAACTCCCCGGACGGGAAGCCGCAGATCATCATCCGCTCCGCCGAACAGGTGAAACTCGCCGACGCCGCTCCGCCCGCGACCACATCCGCGCAGGCGCCGCCAAAGCCCCCTGCACCGGCAGCGCCGGCAACCTCCGCAACGCTGCCCGCGCCGATGCCCGCACCGGCGACCGCGTCCGTTCCCACGCCACCCAGCGTCGCGCCAAAGCCGACACCTCCACCCACGGACAGCAGCAAGGGCATCGCCCTCGCGGCGGGCTGGACCTCCGCACCCCAGACGGGCGAGATGACACGCAAGGACCTTGCGATGCTCTTCGGCAGCGCGATCGCATCGGGCGAGAACCCCGTGCCGGACGACTCCATCGTTGTCTATCCCGACGTGCCGTATCTCACGCCCCTCCAGACCGCGCGCAAATTGCTCCGCCTCGAAAACACGAACGCGGCGCGGACGAAAATCACCACGCCCGGCTTTCCAGTCGGCTCGCTGACCGCAAACACCTACCCGGGCATCTTTCCCGGCGGCTACACCGTCCTCACGCTCGTCACCGACGTGAATGATCAAGTCGTCAGCGTCCACCTCACCGATTCAAGTCCGCGGGTGCGCACCAGCGAGATCACCGACACCGGCGGCTACCACACCTACAATTTCATCGCCCAACGCGACAAATCGGCCGGCCAGCTCGTCATCAGGCATGAGATCGTCCGCGAAGGCGCACCGGCGGGCGTCGTTGTTGTCGATTCGCAGCTCATCGATCCGGGTGCCCCGGATCCAAACGCGCCCCGCACCACATCGAAATCCAGCCGCAGCACCACCACCTTCCGCCAGCCGCGCACCGGCAAGGTGCTCGAGCGGTCGCGCTGGTATGTGCCGAAGCCGCTCGTGGGCGTCATTCTCCGGGCATCGGGGAACCGCTGAACGCGGAGCCACCGATGGCGCGGATGGAGGCGACGAAAAACACACCGCTGGATTCCCAATCGTCGCAACCTGTGAAACCTGCAGTTGTCCTTCTGATTTGATCCCCATGCTTCGCCGCCTTCTGCCTCTCGTCTTCGCCGCCATCTTCATCGCGGCACCGCTCCAAGCCGTTTCCGCGGAACCGCGCGACATTTCCGCGGAACTCGAAGCAGTCCGCGCGAAATACAAAGTCCCCGCCTGCGCCTCCGCGGTGATCGAAAACGGCCGCATCACGGCTATGGGCGCGACCGGTCTCCGGCGGTCCGACCGCGACACACACGTGACCACCGACGACATCTGGCACATCGGCTCCTGCACCAAGACGATGACCGGCGCTCTCGTCGGCATGCTCGTGGACGAGGGCAAGCTCCGCTGGGACATGTCCATCGCCGAGGCGATGCCCGGCATTCCCGCCCACGCGGGCTGGCGAAAAGTCACCCTCTGGCACCTCGTCTCGCAGCGCAGCGGCATCGGACAGATGAGCAGCGGCGCTTGGCGCACGCTCGACGCCGGCAAGGGCTCGCCCCGCGAGCAGCGCGCAACTTTCGCCAAATCCCTCCTCGCCACCGCACCCGCGCAGCCGCCGGGGAAATACGCCTACAGCAACTCCGGCTACGGCCTCCTCGGCGCCATCATCGAGCGCGCCGCCGACACCAGCTACGAGGACATGCTCCGCAAGCGCATCTTCACGCCGCTCGGGCTGAAGACCGCCGGCTTCGGCGCACCGGGCACTCCCGGCAAGCTCGACCAGCCGTGGGGCCACCGCCGCAGCGGCAGCAAGCTCACACCCGTCGAGCCCTCGCCAGTGCATCAGTTCCCGCACGCACTGGCGCCCGCCGCCAGCGTTCACATGTCGCTGGCCGATTTCGCGCGCTTCGCCGGCTGGGTCTCGACCAATGAGCCGCAGCTCGTGAAACCCGCGACCTTCCAGCACCTGCAGACCCCGCCGAGCGACAGCGCCTACGCCGGCGGGCTCTGGACTACCGAACTCCCCGGCATCGGCGGCCCTGCCGTCTGCCACTGCGGCCACATGGGCGGATTCTTCGGCGTCTATCACGCCGGAAAGACAAAGGCCTGTGTGAGCGTCTTCAACACCGAGGGCGGCGGATGGGAATGGCTCGGCGACGAAATCGCCGCCGCCGCACTCAAGGCAGCGAAGTAACCCGGACCCGCGCACTCACCAGTTCGGCCCGCTGATGATGCGGCCGCTGCCGTCGCGCCAAGTCACGTTTCCCGCGGGGCTCACGTATTTCTGCCCGACGATGACGCCATTGCGCCGGTAGTAGGTCGTGCTGTCGCCGCCGGTGCCGCGCGTCGTGTCGGACGTGGTCGTGATGCGCCCCTTGGCGTCGCGGTGCGTCGTGGTGCCTGCGGGTGAAGTGGATGAGCTTCCCGCGATCCTCCCATCCGGCCTGCGATACGTGGTGTTGCCAGCCGGTGAAGTCGTCGCCGTGCCGGTCATGCGCCCGTCCTTGTCGCGATACGTCGTCGTGCCTGCGGGAGACGTGCTTTCAAACTCCGTGATCACGCTCCCGGATTTCGCAGCGGACTTCGGATTGGGCTTCGGCTCCGCCTTTGCCTTTGGCGCCGGCTTCGCAGGCGCCACGGGTTTGACGGGCTTCATCACATGCCTGCCGACGGCGTAACGATCATAACCGCCAATCTTCGAAATCTCGACCACCGGCGTGGCACCTTCCCAAGTGACGGTGAGTTCGACAGGACTCTGCTTATCAGCCTCGCCGGCGCGGTCCCAGTTGAACACACCCGACGCGCGCACCACGCCGCCCTCGGTGCTGAATTTCTTCGGCATGAAAATGTCGTCCGCACGCCCTGCACGCGGCGGAGGGCCGCTGATGACGAGCATCCGGTCGCCGCTGGGAATCGCGAGCCCTTCCAAGTCACGGGCGCGCTTCACCACGCGGATCGAAAGCCCGCCCTCGTCCTCCTGCCATTCACCGATGGGCCACCCGCTTGATGCCGCCTTTTCACGGCCCGCCGCATGGAGCGTGGCGAGCGGGAACAGCACGAGGAGGAAACGGAGAAGCGCGCTTTTCATCTCGCCAATATTGGCCTGGAAAAGGTGCGGCTTCCAGCTTTTGCGAGCCGGCTGCGCCGCGCCTCAGATGCCATCCGAAATGTAGTCGGCGATCGTGAAGCAGAACTTCGCGCCCTTCCCCAGTTCGGACTCCACCCAGATGCGGCCGTTGTGGCGCTCGACGATTCGCTTGCAGACCGCAAGGCCGATGCCTGTGCCCGGATATTCATCGCGGCTGTGCAGCCGCTGGAAGATCGCAAAGATGCGCCCGAAATACTGCGGGTCGATTCCGATGCCGTTGTCCTGCACGCCGAAGCGCCACTCATGCTCCCCGCGCTCGGCGGAGATGTGGATGCGCGGCGCGTCCTTTGAGCGGAACTTGATGCCGTTGCTGATCAGGTTTTGGAAAAGCTGCGCGAGCTGCGTGGGATCGCCGCGCACGACGGGCAGCACATCCTGCGTGATCGTCGCGCCAGTCTCGCCGATCACGACTTTGAGATCCGCGAGGACCGCGCGCATCGTCGCGTTCAGATCCACGGACTCGAACGGCTTCCGGTGCGTGTGAACACGCGAGAAAGCGAGCAGGTCCTGGATGAGCGTCTGCATCCGCTGCCCGCCGTCCACGGCGAACTTCATGAACTGAATCCCCTCCGCGTCGAGGCTGCCGCCGTATCTCCGTTCGAGGAGCTGGAGATAGCTCACGACCATCCGCAGCGGCTCCTGGAGATCGTGCGATGCGACATAGGCAAACTGCTCCAGCTCCATGTTCGAACGCTGCAGATCGCGCGTGCGATCCTCCACTCGGCGCTCGAGCTCCTCGTTCAGCGCCTTGATTTCCCGCTCCGCCTGCGCCCGCGCCTCGATCTGCGTCTTCAGTTCCCGGTTCGCCGCGACCAGCGTGTCCTCCCGTTCGAGAATGCCGGCGAGCATCTGGTTGAACGCATCCGCGAGCTGGCCGAATTCGTCCCCGGTCCCCACGGAAGCCCGCACGGTGTAGTCTTTCTGCTCGGAAATCTGCCGTGCCACGGCGGCGAGGCTGCTCACTGGCCTGGAGATCGTCTTCTGGAGGAAATAGCCGAGCGCCATCGCAAACCCGAGGCTGATCGCGAGCACCGTTCCGGAAATCATGAAATAGGATCGCAGCCTCCCGTGCAGTTCATCGAGGCCCGCCACGAGGCCGACGGTCCCGATGGCCTGCCCGTCACGGACCACCGGCCGGAAGAGGAGCAGGTGCCGGCTCGTGAAGTGCGGCGATTCGCGCCCGGGAGCGGCCGGCATTTCGAAATGCGCACCGTCGCGCACGTAGCTGGCGAAGAGCGCGCCTCGCTCGGTGTAGAGCCCCGCGGCGACAATCGAAGGCGCGGCGGCCATGCCCTCAAGGATGTCCCTTGCGCGCCCGGGGTCGTCGAAATCCAGCGGCACCGCGCTGTTCAGCGCGAGCACATCGGCAAGGACTGTCACCCGCGAGGTCAGCGAATGACGGAAGGTGCTCATCTCCTGCAGCACAAACAGGCCGCACGCCAGCAGCAGCGAGACACACGCCGTGCCGAGAATGGCGAGAGCGAGCTTGGCGCGGACCGAGCGCCACCGGCTGGGATGCTTCCGCTGGTTCACTTCAACCGCTCCGCCATGGCCAGCAGGTCCCCCGCGATGCGCAGGCCCTCCCTGCGCACCAGCGCGTTGTTGATTTCAAACCGCACCTGCCCGCCCTCCGCGCGGATGCCGACCATCCCGCCGGCTCCCACGAAGCGGTCCATGTCACTGACAGTCAGCACGCCGCTGCCCTGGCACATCGTGAGCGCGGCCTTCAACGCGGCGCTCGAAGGCTTCGCCATGAACAGCACCTGGCAGCCCTTCATGTCCTCGGGCTTTGCCGAGCGCCGGATCGCCACCGGCCTGCCTTTCACCGAGTATTTGCCGGAAACCAGTCCGTTCATCTCCCCCGCGACGGAATCGGCGCTGAGGAACCCGACCGTGAGATGCTGCCCCGGCTTCGGAAGCGAGCGCTCCGGCCATTGGACATAGTGCAGGAAATTCGCGAGCCAGCGCGCCTTCGCCTGTGGCTCCGAGTTCGGCGCCGCTTTTCGCGGCTCGGCACCGGCCGACTGCGCGATGAAGGCCAGCACGACACCCAACACCCACGACGCCACCCGCCGTGCCGTGCGGCTCCATCCGTTGCACGGGGAAAGGTGGGCGCTTGGTTTTTTCATGGGTGGAAAGGCATCCGCGTGTCGCCGCCCTCGACTCGCTGGCGGCCCGACAACCGGATGCTGCGTCCCAACTATCCCGCGCCCTGTGCGCTGGAAAGCCCAATCACGCCCCGCGCGGGCGAAGCACTAGGCCGCGCTCCGCACCGCGCGCAGCTCGATCTGCACATCGACGCGGCCGTTCCATTCGTTGCGCGAAACGGTGTAGGCGATGTCCCACGGCGGCGGCGGAAGGTTTTCGTCCGCCGCATTCCACCACACGGCGCGGCACTGCGCGCGGCCGTGCCTGAGAGTGAAGGACCAGTGCTTGTCCTTCATCAGCCGCGGTTCACCGGCGAGCGTGACCCCGCGCGTGAAGAAAACCGGCTGGTGGTTCGCCGTGCCGAACGGCTGCAGCGCGTCGTGCTCGTCGAGGAGGTTCAGGTTCAGCTCGGCAAGGCGCAGTTCGGCATCGAGGCTCAGCCTGCGCCGCAGATTCTCCGCGGGAATCATCTCCCGGGCGGCCTGTGCGAACGTCTCGCGAAAGGCCGCCAGATTCTCCTGCCGCATTGTGAGTCCCGCCGCCATCTCGTGCCCGCCGAATTTCTCCAGCAGCGGCGCGCACCGCGCCAGCGCCGCGACGAGCGAAAAACCCTCGATGCTGCGGCCGCTCCCCTTCCCGATTCCCATCGGATCAAAGCCGATCACAAATGTCGGCCGGTGGTAGCGGCGCTGCAGCCGGGATGCGACGATTCCCACAACGCCCGGATGCCAGCCCGCGTCGCCGACGACAATCGCGGCATCGCCACCGGGATCGTAGCAGCTCGTGATTTGCGCGCCCGCCTTTCCGAGCACCTCGTCCTCGATCGAGCGGCGCTCGCGGTTCTGCTGATCCAGCGTGCGCGCGAGCGACCGGGCGCGGATGGGATCGTCGGTGAGCAGGAGTTCGAGGGCGGCGGTCGCCGAATCAAGCCGGCCCGCCGCATTCAGCCGCGGGCCGATGCCAAAGCCGATGTCCACCGCCCGCAGCGGCGTGCGCAGACCCGACACCTCGACCAGCGCGCGCACGCCCGGCCAGCGGGAATTTGCCACGCGCTGCAGCCCGGCGTGGACAAAGATTCGGTTCTCCTCCACCAGCGGCACGACGTCCGCCACGGTCCCGATGGCGACAAGGTCGAGCAGTTCCTTGATGTCGAATCCGGCAACCGGACGCCGCTTGAGCAGCGCGTGCGCGACTTTGAACGCGATGCCAACGCTGCAGAGGTAGTCGAAGCTCGATGGCGTGGAATCGAGTGCGGGAGCATCATTGCGCGCTCCGCGGAGCTTTGGATTCACAAGTGCGACGGCGGGCGGCAGTTCGTCCTTCGGCTCGTGATGATCCAGCACGATGACATCCACGCCAGCTCCGCGGAGCCCCGCGATTTCAGCGACGGAGGTTGTTCCGCAGTCCACGGCGATGAGCAATTCCGGACGGTGCTCGTCGGCGCAGCGCGCCACTCCATCCGCGGACAAGCCGTAGCCCTCGTCCACGCGGTGCGGCAAAAATGTCGCCACCTCGACACCGTAGGCGTGGAGGAGCCGCGCCAGCAGCGCGAGCGAGGACACACCGTCCACGTCGTAGTCGCCGAAAAGCACGATGCGCTCGCGCCTTTCCACGGCCGCGAGGATGCGCGTCACCGCCTCATCCATCGCCGGCAGCAGAAAGGGATCGCTCAGAGTGCGCAGGAGCGGCTTCAAGAATTTCGCCGCGGCGGCGGACTCCGAGAACCCGCGCCGCACGAGAATCCCTGCGACCCACGGCGCGATGCGCGCTTCGTCCACGAGACGCCGCGCCGCCGCCGCATCCGCCGGCGCGGGAAAAATCCAGCGCGCAGATTCGCTCATGACCGGCTCGACTGTCGGGGTTCCGTTCGCACCCCGCGACTCTGCCGCCGCGGGGAACTCCCGGCAAGGCTCCGGCTCACGCCGTCAAAATGCGCGTGCGCTCAGGCCGCCACGGTCATCGGCGAGATTTCCTCCGCGTTGAGATAGCACGCGGGGTCGGGCGCCCAGATGTCACCATGCACCTGCAGCGCGCGGACGCGGAAGCCACCACCGCACATGTTCAGGAATCGGCAGTCGGCACAGCGGCCGGTGAGGTGTTCGTTCCGGCAGCGGAGCTGGTTGAGCGTCTCGTTGTTCTGCCCGCGCCAGATCTCGCTGAACTTACGCTCCTTCACATTGCCGAGCGTGAGCGACTGCCAGAACTGGTCCGGGTGGACGTTGCCCTGCGTGTCGATGTTCCCGATGCCGCGGCCGGAGCTGTTCTGCCCGCCGCCGTTCCAGCCGAGCAGTTCGCGCACTTCCTCGGCGCGCGCGGAGTTCTCGCGCAGCATGCGGAGGTAAAGATACGCACCGTCTGCCGGCTGATCCACCGTGAGGACTTCGCGCGGCCTTCCGCCCGCGGCCCACTGCGCGGTGCGGTCGATGATTTTGTCCAGCGCGCGGCGCGTGTCGTCATGCGTGACGTCCACGACGCCGGCGCCGCGTCCACTGTAGACAAGGTGGTAAAAGCAGACGCGCTCGATGTCCTCGCGCTCGATGAAGTCGAGGATGCCGTCGAGGTCGGCGATGTTGTGCGCCGAGAGCGTGAGGCGCAGGCCGACCTTCTGGCCCACAGCGCGGCAGTTGCGGAATGCCATCATCGTCTTCTCAAACGTGCCGCTGCGTCCGCGGAATTTGTCGTGTGTCTCGCCGATGCCGTCGAGCGAGATGCCGACATAGGAGAAGCCGAGCTTCTTCAACCGCGCCGCGGTGTTCGTGTTGATGAGCGTGCCGTTGGTCGAGAGCGTGAGGCGCAGGCCCCTGCTGTGCGCATACTCGGCGATATCGAAGAAGCGCGGGTGAATGAGCGGCTCGCCTCCGGAGAGGAGCAGCGCGGGCACGCCGTAGTCGGCGAGGTCGTCGATGACAGAGACACATTGCTCCCAAGTCAGCTCGCCGGGATAGTCGCGCGCGTCCGAGTCGGAGTAGCAGTGGATGCACTTGAGATTGCAGCGGCGCGTGATGTTCCAGACGACGATCGGCTTGCGCTCGGATGCCGCGCGCGGCGCGCCGTGGCCGTGCCCGTAGCGGAGAGAGTCGGCGTTCTGGGAAAGTCCGCAGTAGAGCTTGGTGAGGTTGATCATAGCGTGCGGATCATTACCCGCGGGCTGCGGACAGTGAGCCCCGCGGATTGGCGAGGAATGCACGCGGCTTGGCTTGTGCCTCGGCGCGAAGCCTCAGGACTTCATTCTCGCGACGGTGTTCAGGCAGCGCGTCACCAGCGCCGTCCAGCCGGTCTGGTGGCTCGCCCCGAGGCCGCGGCCCGTGTCTCCGTCGAAATATTCGTGGAACCAAACGAGATCTCGCCAGTGCGGGTCGGTCGCGAGCTTCTGCGCCAGCGAGTCGTCCCCGTGGCACGGGCGGCGCCCGTCTTTGTCCGGGAGGAAAAGCTGCGTGAGCCGGCGCGCGAGTTCGGCGGAGATTTGCGTGAGGTTCAGCAGGTTTCCCGAGCCGGTGGGGAATTCGAGCTTCACAGAGTCGCCGTAGAAATGGTCGTAGCGTTCGAGCGCCTCGAGGAGCAGGTAGTTCAGCGGAAACCACACGGGACCGCGCCAGTTCGAGTTGCCACCCCACAGCCCATCGGTGCTCTCGCCGGGCTCGTATTGGATGCAGACGTGGCTGCCGCCGGCGAAGTAGCAGAACTCCGCCTCGCGGTGCGCGCGCGACAGCGAGCGGACACCGTAAGGCGAGAGAAACTCGGTCTCATCAAGCATGCGCTGCAGCACGCGGAGCAGGCGGGCTTTGCTCGGAATCGCCAGCAGGCGAAGCTGCGCACCGTCTTCGCCGCTGCGCTCCATGTAGCTCGCGTGCTGCGCGATCTCCGGGCGGTTTTCCAGAAACCAGCGCATCCGTTTCCGGAAGCCCGGCAAATTCCGGATCGTCTCCTGGTCGATGACCTCGACCGCAAGCAGCGGCACGAGACCGACCATCGAGCGCACTTTCAGCGGCGCCGACACGCCGTCGCTGTTGCGGATGTGGTCGTAGTAGAAGCCGTCCGTCTCATCCCACAGGCCGGTGCCGTCGAGGGTGTTCATTGCGTCGGCGATGGCGACGAAGTGCTCGAAGAACTTGCTCGCGATGTCCTCGTAGGCGGGCCGCGTGCGCGCGAGTTCCAGCGCCATGGAGAGCATCGTCGCGCAGTAGAAGGCCATCCACGCAGTGCCGTCGGCCTGCTCCAGGGAGCTGCCGTCCGCCAGCGGACGCGAGCGGTCGAAGAGGCCGATGTTGTCCATGCCGAGAAAACCGCCGCCGAAAATGTGCCTGCCCTGCGCGTCCTTCCGGTTCACCCACCACGTGAAATTGAGCAGCAGCTTTTGGAAACAGCGCTCGAGGAAGAAGGTGTCGCGGTGCCCGCGCGAGGCGGTGATCTTATACACGCGCCAGCAGGCCCACGCGTGGACGGGCGGGTTCACGTCGGAGAAATTCCACTCGTAGGCGGGGAGCGCGCCGTCCGGGCGCAGATACCATTCGCGCAGGAACAGCAGGAGCTGGCCCTTTGCAAAGAACGGATCGATGCGGCACATCGGGATCATGTGGAAGGCGAGGTCCCATGCGGCGAACCACGGGTATTCCCACTTGTCAGGCATGCTGATGATGTCGGCGCTGTAGAGGTGCTGCCAGTCCGCGTTGCGCGTGTGCGCGTGATGCGCGGGTGGTCGCGGCTGGGTGGGATCGCCGCCGAGCCAGCGCTTCACGTCGTAGTGGTAGAACTGCTTCGACCAGAGCAGCCCCGCGTAGGCCTGGTGCATCACGTTGCGCTCCTCGTCACCGAGGCCCGGCGCGCATTTCGCCGCGAAGAAGAGGTTCGACTCGTGCCGGCGCTCGGAGAAGAGACTGTCGAAGTTCGCAAACGCCTCCGGCGGCATGCCAAGCGACTCACCAAGGAGGAAGCGCAGCACCTTCCTCCCTCCGGGTGGAATTGTGACGACGTAATGCGCGGCGCACTTCGTGCCGGTCTGCGCGGGGTTCACCGCATCCCTCGCACCCCGGATGACGTATTCGTGGAATGCGTCCTTCACGAAGGGCTGCGGATTCGGCGCGCCGAAAAGCCGCGCGAGATTCGTTTCATTCTCAGTGAAAAGGACGGGCGCATCCTCCTCGAGGATCCAGCGGTAGTCGCCGAGCGTCGTGTGCGCCGCCTCCACGCAGTGCGCGCCAATCTGCCGGAGCAGGGGCCGCTCCGCCTTCGCATCCCAGCTCCACGTGTTGCGGAACCACAGCGTCGGCAGCACATGCAGCGTCGCGCTTTCGGGGCCGCGGTTTTCGATCGTGATGCGGATCAACATCTCCTCGGGCGCGGCCTTCGCGTATTCGGCGGTGACATCGAAATAGCGGCCGCCCTCGAACACACCGGTGTCGGCGAGTTCGAACTCGCGGTCCCTCCCGGACCTGCGCGCGCTTTCCTCGTGAAGCCGGGCGTAGGGAAACTCCGCCTGCGGATATTTGTAGAGCGCGCGGAGGTAGGACGACGTCGGCGTGGCGTCGAGATACCAGTAGCACTCCTTCACATCCTCGCCGTGCGGCCCCTCGCCGTTTGCGAGGCCGAAGAGGCGCTCCTTCAAAAAGCCGTCGCGTCCATTCCACAGCGCGAGCGCAAAGCACAGCCGTGCCTGACGGTCGCAGATGCCGAGCAGGCCGTCCTCGCCCCAGCGGTAGGCGCGGGACCTCGCGTGCTCGAAGGGAAAATACCGCCACGCATTTCCATCCGCCGAGTAGTCCTCGCGCACAGTGCCCCACTGGCGCTCGCTGAGATACGGCCCCCACCGCTTCCAGTTTCCCTCGCGGTGCGCCTCGGCGCTCAGCCGCATGTGCTCGGGTGTCGCGTGCGAGTGCATCTCGGCACCCGGTTCGTCGAAGATCATGCGCGATGCTGCGGCAAACCATTTGTAATTTGCGAGCAACTTGTCGCGTCTGCGGATGTTGAAACGCCATCGTCATGAAACTGCGCATCCTTCTCCCGCTTTCGCTCGCCGCCACTGGTGCTGTCTGGGCCGCAATCGACCAGGACAAGAACGCAAGAAAGGAGCCGGCAGCATCCAAGGCCGATGAGCCCGCGCTCCAGCCAGCCGCCGAGCCCAAGCCGACAGCCGAGCAGATCGACTTCTTCGAAAAGAAGATCCGGCCCGTGCTCACGGAGAAATGCTACAAGTGCCACTCGGAGAAAGCGGCGAAGGTGAAAGGCGGACTCGTGCTCGACACCCGCGAGGGCACCCGCCGCGGTGGCGACAGCGGCCCCGCAGTGGTGCCGGGAAACCTCGACGACAGCATCCTCATCCAGGCGGTGCGCTACACGAACAAAGACTTCGCGATGCCGCCGGAGAAGAGCGGCGGCAAGCTGCCGGATGCGGTGATCAAAGATTTCGAGACGTGGGTCAAAATGGGCGCACCCGATCCGCGCGACGGTGCTGCGGCGGTGGTGAAGAAGTTCAGCAGGGAGGACGCGAAGAACTGGTGGTCATTCCAGGCACCGAAGCCGCAGGCCGTGCCGCAGCCGAAGAATGCCACGTGGTCGCGCGGCGACATCGACCGCTTCCTCCTCTCGGCGCTCGAGGAAAAAAAGCTGAAGCCAGTCAACGACGCGGATCCCGCGGTGATGCTGCGCCGCATCTATTTCGACCTCACCGGCCTGCCACCCTCGCCCGTGGATGTCGGCCAGTTTTTCAACGACTGGAAGGCCGCCGGCAATGACGCGAAGCAGCAGCAGGCCGTGCTCGGCAAGTGGGTGGACAAGCTGCTCGCGTCTTCGCAATTCGGCGAGCGCTGGGGGCGCCACTGGCTCGACGTCGCGCGCTTCGCGGAGAGCAGCGGCAAGGACGTGAACATCACTTTCCCGCACGCCTGGCGCTACCGAGACTACGTCATCGCGTCGTTCAACGCGGACAAGCCGTATGACCAGTTCGTGCGCGAGCAAATCGCCGGCGACCTGCTGCCTGCATCGAACGACCGCCAGAAGGCCGAGCACCTCGTCGCGACCGGCTTCCTCGCGATCGGCCCGAAGGGGCTGAATGAACAGAATCCTCGGCAGTTCTGCCTCGATGTTGCGGACGAGCAGATCGACACCGTCTCGCAGGCGATGCTGGGGCTCACGATTTCCTGCGCGCGCTGCCACGACCACAAATTCGACCCGATCTCACAGCGCGAATACTACGGCATGGCGGGGATTTTCCTGAGCACCGACACGCTCTTCGGCACTGCGAACGGCATCCAGAACCGGCACTCGACGGATCTCATCACGCTGCCGGGCGGCGCGCCCACGCTCGGCAAATCGCTGGCCGCCGCGGATCGCGCGAAAATGGAGCAGAGACTCGCCGACCTGCGAAAGGAGCAGCGCGAAATGTTCGCCTCGCGCGTCGGCTCCGGCCCGAATTCCGGCAGGCAGCTTTCCGGCGGCGATCAGATCCGCCTGCTGACCACCATCACGCAGATCGGCTCGCTGGAGACACAGCTCAAGGGCTTCGACGAGAACGGCCAGTCGAAGGCGCTCGCGATGGGCGTGAAGGATCTGCCGCAGAACTCCGCCAACGGCTTCTCCCGCTTCGGCGAGTTCATGCGCCGC
This sequence comes from Chthoniobacteraceae bacterium, assembly GCA_044221035.1. Classification (GTDB taxonomy): domain Bacteria; phylum Verrucomicrobiota; class Verrucomicrobiia; order Chthoniobacterales; family Chthoniobacteraceae; genus SXWH01. The sequence goes on from JBGAPU010000017.1 coordinate 23,491, forward strand.
GGACCACAGGCGCGGCTCGGCCGGCCGCAGGAGTTCAACTCAATCCGCGACAGCGCGCTCTACGCCAGGGGCGAGGCGGACAAGCCGACGGAGAAGGTGCCGCGCGGATTCCCCGCAGTCCTCACGCCGGGCTCGAGTCCCGCGATTCCGCCGAAGGAAAGCGGACGCCGGGAACTCGCCGACTGGATCACCTCGCCGTCGAATCCGCTCACCTCGCGCGTGATCGTGAACCGCATCTGGCACACGCTCTTCGGCCGCGGCATCGTCGAGAGCGTGGATAATTTCGGCACCACCGGGAAGAAGCCGAGCAACCCTGCGCTGCTCGACTTCCTCGCGGTGAAATTCCAGACGCCGCAGAGCAGGGGCGGCTACGGGTGGAGCGTGAAGAAGCTCGTCCGCGACATCGTGATGAGCCACGCCTACCAGCTCTCGTCCGACTACGACCACGCCGCATTTGCCGCTGATCCGGAGAACGCGCTGCACTGGCGCATGAGCAAGCGCCGCCTCGATGCCGAGTCGATCCGCGATGCGATGCTCTCGGCGAGCCAGCAGCTCCAGCTCTCGCCGCCGCTCGGCTCCATGCTCGCGGAGGGCGGCGACGGCCCCATCGGCGGGCCGCGCCTCCGCCAGGGGGTCTCGGAGGATCAGCTCATCAACAGCGGCGCCACCACCTTCGTGCGCAGCGTCTATCTGCCGATTGCGCGCGACCTGCCGCCGGATGCGCTCGCAGTGTTCGACTTCAGTGATCCCAGCCTCGTGACCGGCGCCCGCGACACGACAAACGTGCCCGCACAGGCGCTCTTCATCCTCAACGGCGACATGGTCGCATCCGCCTCGCGGAAGCTCGCCGAACGCGTGATGGCCGCCTATCCGGCCGGCCCCACCGGCGGCGTGGGTGCGAACCTCGAACAGCGCCTCGCGCTCGCCTTCTGGATCACGCTCGGCCGCTCTCCGACGCAGAATGAGCGCACGGCCGCGTGGAATTTCTTCCAGAAATTCCCGAGCAACTGGAGCAAGGGCGACAAGTCATCCGCCGGCATGCGTGACGCCGAGGACGTGAAGGCGGCATGGACGAGCTTCTGCCGCGCGCTGTTCGCCACGTCGGACTTCCGCTACCTCAACTAGCCCGCGGACGCCTGCCGGATCTGCCTACTGGATCTGGAGTCCGCCCACCGCATCGCGGGTGACGGTGCCGCCGTTCGCATCGCCGAGGCGCTTGGCCTTCTTGAAGGCATCCGTCGCCTTCGCGCTGTTGCCGGTCTTCTGGTAAAGGATGGCGAGCTTGCCCCACGCGTCGGTGAAATCGGGATCCATCTTCACAGTCTCCTCGAGCGCCGCGATGGCCTCCGCATTCTGCCCGGCCTGCATGGCGAACGTCCCGCGCGAGTAGGCATCCGCGACTCCGGCACCGTTGCCCGTGGGAATCTTCACGTCGCCCGTCGGCAGCGGCGGCAAATCCACCCCGTTCGGAGGCACCGGGAGGCCGGGCGCGTTTGCCGCGACCGGCATTCCGCCCGGCAGCGCCTCCGCGGGATTCTGCGAGGCATTCTGCCTCTCGGCCAGCGCCGCCCGTGCGGACTTGCCCGGTGCGACGTGCGTGATCTGCACGCCGGAACAGGCGGTGAAATGAAGCGCGGCCAGCAAGGCTGCGGCGGATTGGATCGGACGGACGGTTTTCATGGGCTATGGCTCGGCATTCTATTTAGCATTCGCCCTGCCAGCAAGACGGGCTTTCCGAGCGGAGCGGCTAGACACGGCGGATGCCCGCGTCTCTACTCGGCGCATGGGTCGCAATCAGATCGTCAAAATTTGCTGCATCGCCGGATTTTTGGCGGCGGAAGCCTACATGACCGTCCTCGTGCTCGCGCCCTACAAGCCCGAACTGGCCGCAAAGACGCGCATGATCATTCCGAAGGAAATGATCCCGCCGGAGCCCGGCATCGGGCCGAACACCCCGACCCCGCCCGGGACAATTGCGGTGAAACTCGCAGTGTGCGCGTTTTTCTTCGGCCCGTTTGGCGCGTTCGTCGGATTCGGCGCCGGCCTGCTGATCGAGGGAGCGCGCCAGAAGATCGTCACTTGGCGATCGGCTTCTCGTCCGCAGGAGTGACACCGCCCAGGCCGAGGCGGGCGCGCAGTGCGGCCACCTCGTCGCGCAGCATGTCGCGCCTCGCCTGAAGGACGCCCACGTGCTGCTTTGCCCTGTCCAGCGCGGCGGTCAATGCGTCGCGCTCCGCCTCGAGCTTCTTCTCGCGCTCCGTCGGCTGTGCTGCCGCAGCCGCATGGTCCGCCGGTTGCGTCGGCTGCGCCTTGAGGCTTCCGACCTGCGCGGCGAGCGCGGCGCGCTCCTCGTCGCTCTTCCTCGCGCGCTCCGATGCCTCCGCGGCGGACTGCTCCGCCTTTGCCACCGCACCGCGCGACGAAGCCTCCTGCTCCGCCGCAAGCTGCGACAGGCTTTCCGTGCGCGCCGTCAGCAGTTGAATCTGCGTGTCGCGGTTTTTCGCCGCGGTCTCCGCGGCCTCCGCCAGTTTCTTGAGGTGCGCGATCTCCTTCTGGTTTGCCGCGACGAGAGCATCCTGCTGCCGGGATTTCTCCGCCAACTCCCCGCGCTCCGCCACAGCCTTGTCCATCGCCGCGGAAAGGCGCTCCTTCTCCGCGTTGAGCGCCTCCACCTGCCTGCGCATCTGCGCGGCCTCGGTCTTCGCCGCCGCGGCCTCCGCCTTGAACTTCTCCACGATGCCCGCCTGCTGCCCGGATTTCTCCAGCGCATCGTCGCGCTCCCTCCACGCCGTGTTGAGCTCCTCGGAAAGTTCCGCGCGCTCCTGCCTCAGGGCAGCGAAGCCGCTGGCGACACCGGCGTGGCGCTTCTCTGTCTCGGCCAGCTTCACCTGCTGCGCTTCGAGCTCGCCGCGCAGCGCCTTCTCGGCGGCCTGCGCCTTGGAGAGCGCCTCGCTGCTTTTCCGGAGCGTGTCGTCGCGTCCGGCGGCATTCCGCTCAGCCTCGCCCCGGACTCGCTGGAGCTCGCCCTGCAAGCCCGCCACCTGCTCGCGCAGCGCCTTCGCCGCGGACGCCTCGGCTTCGAGTTCCGTGATCCGCTTCGACGCCTTCTCCATGCGCGCGGACACCTCCGCATGCTGCTTCTGCGCGGCAGCGTGCTTCGCCTGCAAATCACCGAGCCCCGCGCGCGCCTTCGCCTCCGCCTCCTTCGCAGCTTCGATCTGCGCCTCGTAGCCGCGCGCCTTCTCCGCCGAATTCTCGCACACGGCGCAGAGGTCGCGCTGGGCCTTCTCGAGTTCCTGCCGCAGCGGCAGCAGTTCCCCGACGACCCCCGCGAGCCGCGTAAGCTCCGCTTCCGCCGCCGCAAGTCGTCCCGCCTGCTCCGACTGGGCCTCCCCGGCCTGCCTGCGCTCGTCGGCGAAACGCGCCTGCGCCGCCGCAAGCTCCGCACGCACGGCCGCCTCGGCGCCTTTCGCGGCCTCGATCTGCGCGGACACCGCGCCATTCGCATCGGCAGCGGCCTTTGCCTCGGAAAGCGCGCGCTCCTTCTCCTTCTCTACCGCCGCGAGCTGCCCGCGCAGCTTCTCGATCCCGCCGGCTGTCTTCGCCAGCTCATCGCGCTCGCGCTGCAGCGATCCCCTCGCGTCCGCAGCCGCCTTCGCTTCCCGCAGCGCCCTGTCCCTCTGCTCGTTCGCCGACGCCACCTCCCCGCGCAGCTTCGCGGCCTCCGCAGCGGCCTTCGCCAGCTCATCACGCTCACGCTGGAGCGCGCCGCCCGCTTCGGCGGCGGCCTTCGCCTTGGAAAGCGCATCCTGCCTCTCCTTCTCAGCCGCGGCAAGCTGCCCGCGCAGCTTCCCGGCCTCATCGGCCGCCTTCGAGAGTTCATCTCGCTCGCGCCTCAGCGCGCTCATCGCGTCCGCAGCGGCCTTCGCCTCGGAAACCACGCGCGCCTTCTCCTCCTCTGCAGCAGCGAGCCGTCTGCGCAGCTCCTCCGCCTCGGGTGCGGACTTTGAAGCCGTGTCGCGCTCGCGCTGGAGCGTCTTGAGCTGGCCGGTCAACTCCGCGATCCGGCCCTCCGCCTCCGCATGCGCCGCCTGAAGGGCGGTGAGCTCCTCTCGCAGCGCGCCGGCATTCGCAGCAGACACCTTGGACTGCACCTCCCGCTCCGCCGCCTCCGCCAGCCCGCGCCTCGCCTTCTCCAGCTCGTCCCTCAGCGGGCGCAGCATCCTCATCTCCTCCTCCATCGCCTCGCGCGCCGCGAGCAGCGCCTCCACATCCTTCCTCGCCTCCTGCGCCGCGGAGGCCTGCTGCGCGCGGAGCTGCTTGATTTCATCCGCCGCCTTCTCCGCCTGCGCCTGCACCTTCTGGAGCTCCGAATACACCGCATCCGCGGAGCCGCCGACGATCGCCAGCTTCCGCTTCACGAGCACCTCCACGGGCGACGTCTCCGTCTTCGGAATCACCAGCCGGCTGTGGCACGCGGGACAATCCACCTTCACGCCTGCAGCCGACGAGTCCACGGCGATTTTCTGCGCGCATTCTGGGCAGCGGAATTTGATGTCGGCCATATCGGCTAGGGGCTGGGTTTGGTGTCCGGCGCTCCGGGCGGTGATTTGCCACCGCCATTCGTCACGCCGGACGGGCTGGCTTTGACGGTAGCAAGGGATGTGCGAAAAGGGCAAGCACCTCGCCTTCCCAACAACAAACTCATGTTCCCCCTCGCAATTTCCCCCGAGCCGCGCTTTCTTCCGCGCCTGTGAGCCACCGAACGATTCCCACGTCGTTCCCCCTGGAGCTCCCGCAAGGCGACTTCGCGGCATTCATCTTCGACTGCGACGGCACCCTCGCCGACACCATGCCCACGCACTACCGCGCCTGGCAGACCGCACTCGGCCCGCGCGCCGCGGACTTCCCCGAGGCGATGTTTTACGAGCTGGGCGGCGTGCCCACCTGCCGCGTCGTGGAGATCCTGAACGAGCGCCACGGCTACTCCATGCCCGTCGAGGAGACCGTCGCCGTGAAGGAAAAGCTCTTCCTCGAGCTGAGCAGCGAGGTCGCCGCCATCGAGCCCGTCGTCGCGCTCGCCCGCGAATGGCATGGCCGCAAGCCCCTCGCAGTCGCCAGCGGCGGCCACCGCCGCATCGTCATGAGCACCCTCCGCGCGCTCGGCATCGCCACCCTCTTCGACGCGATCATCACCAGCGAGGACTACTCGCGCGGAAAGCCGCACCCGGACCCCTTCCTCGAAGCCGCCCGCCGCCTCAACGTCGCCCCCGAGCGCTGCCTCGTCTTCGAGGACACCTCCACCGGCCAGCAGGCCGCGCGCGCCGCGGGCATGGCCTGCGTCCTCGTGCCGCCGCCGCTCCGCGGTGCCGTTTCGGCCCCGGTGCTCTGAGCGGAAAGGCGCCCCGGCCCGCGCGCGGCCGCACATCCCGCCGCTGGGAGATTGATTCCCGCACCCCATCCGTGCACACACCACGGCATCCTCTGCTCATGAACACCTCCTTCCTCCGCATCGCCGCACTCTCCCTCCTCACCGCCGCCCTCGCACTCCGCTCCCACGCGGCCGACGGCAGGCCCCTCGACATCTACTGGGTGGATGCCGAAGGCGGCGGCGCCACGCTCATCGTCACCCCGGAGGGCGAATCCATCCTCATCGACACCGGCAATCCCGGCGGCCGCGACGCCGGCCGCATCCACAAAGTCGCCACACAGGTCGCCGGCCTGAAGCGCATCGACCACATCGTCACCACCCACTTCCACATCGACCACTTCGGCGGAATGGCGGAACTCGCCGAGCTGATGCCCGTCGGCACCCTGCACGACAAGGGCATCACCGACACCGTCCCCGACAAAGGCGCCAACCAGAAGCTCTGGGCCGTCAACAGCGCCCCCTACCGCGAGGCAAAAGTCGCCAGCCGCGCCACCATCGCCGCCGGAGACTCCATCGCGCTCCGGCAGCCCGCCGGCACGCGGCTCGCCCTCCGCTGCCTCGGCGCGAACCAGAAATTCATCGCCCCCACGCCCGCGCAAAAAGCCCCCAACCCGCTCTGCGGCACCGTCCCCGCAAAGCCCGAGGACCCCTCCGACAACGCCAACAGCGTCGTCCTGCTCCTCGAATTCGGCCCGTTCCGCTTCTTCGACGGCGGCGACCTCACCTGGAACATGGAGGAGAAGCTAGTCTGCCCGCACAACCTCGTCGGCACCGTGGACATCTACCAAGTCAACCACCACGGCCTCGACGTGAGCAACAACCCCCTCCTCATCAAGACCATCGCCCCCACCGTCTCCGTGATGAACAACGGCCCGCGCAAAGGCACCAGCAGGACCGCGATGGACTCGCTCAAGGCCAGCCCCGCGCTCGCCGCCATGTATCAGGTCCACGAAAACGTCCGCACCGACGCCGAGAACAACACCGCCAAGGAGTTCATCGCCAACCACGGCGACCTCGGCGAGAAGTGCGAGGCGCACTTCATCAAATGCAGCGTCGCCCCGGACGGCGGCAGCTACACCATCACCGTCCCCTCGCGAAACCACACCCGCACCTACCAGACACGGGCCAAGTAGCCCGCCGGAAATTCCACTACCAAGGGCGCGAAGGGCACGAAGGAGGGTGAAATGGCCTGAAAGGCATGGGAAACGCCCGCTTCCACCCACCCTGCTCCCTCCTACCCGGCAGTGTGTCGGTTCCTACCCGGCGGGTGTGCGACGCCTACCCGGCGGGTGTGCGACGCCTACCCAGCGGGTGTGCGGTTCACACCCAGCGGGTGTGCGGTTCACACCCAGCGGGTGCTGCGGTCACACCCGGCGGGTGCTGCGGTCACACCCAGCGGGTGTGGTGACTTCCTCCCCGCACCCCTTCGTGTCCTTCGTGCCCTTCGTAGTGAATCCCCTGTCTGCCCAGCGCGGCTCAGAGCTTCTCGGGCTGCTGGAGCAGCTCCACGATCCTTTTCAAAAGGCGGCCGGCGGCGCCGCCGTCGAGCACGCGGTGGTCGAAGCTGAGCGTGAGCTGCGCCTCGGTGACGGGGACGAACTGCTTTTTCTCCGCGTCCCAGCTCGGGACGATGCTGCCGGCGCCGAGGCCGAGGAGGAGCGTCTGCTCGGGGAGCGGGATGGGCGTGGCCCAGGTGAGGCCGAAGGTGCCGAAGTTTGTCACCGTGGCGATGCTGCCGCCCTGCGCGCTGGGCGGGAGGCGGCGCTGGCGGGCGAGCTCGACGAGTTCGTCGTAGGCGGGGATGAGCTGCGCGAGGGGCTTCGTGTCGGCATTGCGGAGGACGGGGACGAGCACGCCGTCCTCGGCCTCGACGGCGAAGCCGATGTCGATGGCCTTGGGGTGGACGATCTTCTCGCCGACGAGGCGCCCGGCAGGGGCGCTGTGCTCACCGAGTGCGATCGCGAGCGCGCGCGAGGCGTAAAGGGCGGGGCCGGGCTTGGGGTTGCTGGCCTTGCGGTGGGCGAGGACGGCGTCGAGCCGGACGGGGCGGCCGACGGTGGCGAGGGGGCGCGTCCACGAGCGGCGCATGGCGTCGGCGACGGCGACGCGCATGGTGGAGGCGGGGGACTGGCGGTGCTCGTCGATGCGGTAGAGGAAGTCGTCGAGGTCCTCGATGGTGACGCGCCCGCCCGCGCCGCTGCCGGCGACGCCGGCGAGGTCGGCCTGCTGGAGGCCGAGTTCGGCCATGCGGGCCTTCATGCGCGGGCTCATGTAGGCGAGGCCGGCGGCGTGGGCGGGCACGGGGAGCCCGTGGACGACCGGCGTGACGTGCGACGTGGGACTGGGCCCGCCGTCCAGCCTCACCGGGCTGATCTCCACCGTGGCCTCGCCGACGCCGATGCGCTTTGCCTCCTCCTCGGAGATCTCGACATACGCGAGCACGGTGCCCACGGCGTAGCTCTGCTGGAGCTCGACCTTCAGCTCGCTGAGGGTGCCGCGGCACGGGGTGGTGACGCCCATGGCGGCCTTGTTCGTCTCGACCTCGATGATCTCCTGGTCAGCCTCGACTTCCGCGCCGACGGCAAACGGCAGCCGGACGATCGTGGCCTCGGCGATGGATTCGCCGAGCTGCGGCATGGTGATGGGAATGCGGGGCATGGTGGCGAAGGTTGGGCGTCAAGCGTGGAGGAGTTCGCGCATCGCCGTGCTGATGGCGCGGGCGGTGGGACGGTGCGTGCCCCAGAGGTTCGGGTGATACGGAACGGGGGTGTCCTTGGCGTTGAGGCGGACGGGCGGGGCGTCGAGGAGGTTGAATCCCTCGGTGGCGACGCGCGCGACGACTTCGGCGGTGACGCCGCCCCACGGGAACGACTCGCCGACGGCGAGCAGGCGGCCCGTGCGGGCGACGCTGCCGAGGATGGTGTCGGTGTCGAGGGGCTTCACGCTGCGGAGATCGACGACCTCGATTTCCCATCCGTCGGCGGCGAGCTCGTCGGCGCAGGCGATCGCCTCGTGCACCATCGCGGAGTAGGCGACGATGGTGGCGTCGCGCCCGGGCCGTGCGACGCGCGCCTTGCCGATGGGCAGGGCCTCGGTGGGCAGGGCGTCGGCCTTCAGGTGGTAATAGAGATACTTGTGCTCGCAGAAGACGACGGGGTCGTCGATCGCGCTTGCGGCGATGAGCATCGAGTAGGCGTCCTCGACGGTCGCGGGGTTCACCACGATGAGGCCGGGGTAATGCGCGTAGAGCGCCTCCATGCTCTGGCTGTGGAAGGGCCCCGCGCCCGCGGTGCCGCCGCTCGGGAGGCGGACGACGATCGGGCACTTCGTCTCCGTGCGCCAGAACATCGTCGCGGCGTGGTTCACGATCTGGTTCAGGCCGCACGTGGAGAAGTCCGCGAACTGCATCTCGACGATCGGGCGCATTCCCTCGATGGCCGCGCCGATGGCGAGGCCGACCTGCGCGTCCTCGGAGATCGGCGAGTCGAGCACGCGGCCGGGGTAGAGCTTCGCGAGGCCCTTGGTGGCCTTGAAGGCGCCGCCGAAAGCGCCCACGTCCTGCCCGTAGATGAACACGCGCGGGTCGTCGGCGAGGAGCTTCGCCTGGGCTTCGCGGATGGCTTCGAGGTAGGTGATGGCCATTAGGAGAATGACGGACCCTCCGCGAGCGACCTCGTGGCGAGCGCGCACCAGTCCTCGGTGTTCGGATCGGGAAGCGGCTCGCGGAGCGCGATCGCGTAGGCGGCCTCCACCTCGGCCTGCGCCTGTTCGCGCATGGCGTCGAGCTGCGCGGTGGTCATCCAGCCGGCGGCGGTGATCTGCGCGCGGGCGACATCGAGGCAGTCGCGGCCAATGGGCGAGACCTTCAGCGCGTGGTTCACGTAGTGCGCGTCGTCGTGCTCGCCGTGGCCGACGAGCCGGAGCAGGTCCGCGACGATCATCTGCGGCCCGTCCCCCGCCCGCGCCCGCGCGACGGCAGCGCCCACGACATCCACGCATGCCTGCGGGTCCGTGCCGTCGATCTTCTCCCCGCGCACGCCGTAGCCCGCCGCGCGTTCGATGAGGTCGGCGCAGGCATACTGCCGGGCGGTCGGGGTGGAGTAGGCGTATTGGTTGTTCGCCACGATGACCACGAGCGGGAGCTTCTCCACGGCCGCCACATTCAGCCCCTCGTGAAAGGCGCCGGTGGACGTGCCGCCGTCGCCGATGCAGGTCGCGCCGACGACGCCCGTCTCGCCCCGGAGCCGCCGTGCGAGCAGGCCGCCCGCGACCGCGGAGACCATGGCACCGAGGTGCGAGATCATCGCGTAGTAGCCTTCGCGCGGCTTGCCGCGGTGGATGTTTCCGTCACGCCCGCGCATCGGCCCAAGCCGCGAACCCACGTAGGTGCGCGCCGCGTCGAGCAGCGGTTCGCCGAATGCGAGCCGGCCCGCCATGTCGCGGATGAGTGGCGCAAAGATGTCGCCTTTCCGCAGAGCGGAGCCGAGCGCGGCGCTCAGCGCCTCCTGGCCCTTGCCGAGGAAGACACCGCCGACGACCTTTCCGCCGCGGTAGAGGCTCGCGAGCTTCTCCTCAAACGTCCGGGCGAGAAGCATCCAGCGGAAGGCCGCCAAATGGCGCTCCCGCCGCTCATCAGTCTTCGGCTCTGTGCGTGCGACATCGCTGGTCTGCAGCATTGTGCGAGAATAGGGAGCGGCGAGCGGCGAGCGCAATGGATTTCCTGTCACACAGTTGGCACCCTGCCGCGCCGCCTGTGAAAAGCGCTCAGAGCCCGAGCCCGCGCTTCACCTTCGCGAACGCGCCGACCGCCAACTCCAGGTCCTCCCGCGAGTGCGCCGCGGAAATCTGCGTGCGGATGCGCGCGCGGCCCTGCGGCACGACGGGGTAGCTGAAGCCGACCACATACACGCCCTGCGCGAGCATCGCGTCGGCGAACTTTGTCGCGAGCGCCGCATCGCCGAGCATCACAGGCACGATCGGGTGTTCGCCTAGCAGCAGGTCGAAGCCCTCGCGCGCCATCGCCTCGCGGAAGAAGCGCGTGTTCTCCGCGAGCCGGTCGCGCAGCGCGGTCGAGGAGCCGAGCATCTCGAGCACCTTCAGCGAGGCGCCGGCGATGCTCGGGCAGAGCGTGTTGCTGAAAAGATACGGACGGCTGCGCTGGCGGAGCAGCTCGATGATCTCGCGCCGGCCGCTCGTGTAGCCGCCGCTCGCGCCGCCGAGCGCCTTGCCGAGCGTGCCCGTGAGGATGTCCACGCGCGACATCACGCCGCAGTGCTCGTGCGTCCCCCGCCCCGTCCTGCCCATGAAGCCGACGGCGTGCGAGTCGTCCACCATCACGAGCGCGCCGTATTTTTCCGCGAGGTCGCAGATCGCGCCGAGCTTCGCGATGTAGCCGTCCATCGAGAAGACGCCGTCCGTCGCGATCATCTTGAAGCGCGCATTCTTCTCCGCCGCCTCGCGCAGCTTCGCCTCGAGGTCCGCCATGTCGTTGTTCCTGTAGCGGAAGCGCACCGCCTTGCAGAGCCGCACGCCGTCGATGATCGACGCGTGGTTCAGCTCGTCGGAAATGATCGCGTCCTCCGCGCCGAGCAGCGTTTCAAAGAGCCCGCCGTTTGCATCAAAGCATGAGCCGTAAAGGATCGTGTCCTCAGTGCCGAGGAACTCGCTGAGCTTCTGTTCAAGCTGCTTGTGGACGCCCTGCGTGCCGCAGATGAACCGCACGCTCGCGAGCCCGTAGCCCCACGCATCCAGCGCCGCGTGCGCCGCCGCGCGCACCTCGGGATGCTGCGCGAGGCCGAGGTAGTTGTTCGCGCAGAGGTTCAGCACCTCGCGCCCGTCGGCGATGCGGATGCGCACGCCCTGCGGAGTCGCGATGAAGCGCTCGCCCTTCCACGTCCCCGCCGCGCGGATTCCGTCGAGCTGCTGTGCGATGTGGTCTTTGAAACTGCCGAACATCCGCGCGAGTTACGACGCCCAAGGACCTCCGGCAAGCCAACTCGCCTCAACGCCAGGCAGACTCACACGACGACCAAATCAACATCGGGCAGTTCCTCCAGGAGCCTCTCGTGCAGCGTCTGTTTGAAAAACCGCCGAATCCCCCGCTTGCCGGGCCGGCCGACGACGATGTGCGTGATTCCGTATTCCTTCGCGAAGGAGATCAGCGCCTGCGCGACATCCTCGCCCTTCATCGAAAAGACGAGCCCGCCCATCTTCTGCGCAGTCTCAAGCGTGTCGGCGACACGGCGCTGCGCAGCCGCGTCAATGCGCACGGCGGATTCCTTCGGCGTGCGCACATACACGGCATACCACGGTGCGTTGAGCTGCGAGGCGAGGCGCGCGGTCTTGCGAAGGAGCCGCTGCGGGTCCGGGCCGAGGCTGCTGATGGCGACCATGACCTGCCCTGGCCCCGATGACTTGCTGTCTGCCGGCGACTGCTCGCGCTGGCGGCGGTCGAGGAAGTTCGCGCTCTCGCTGAGCGTCATCTCGCGCAGGCGCGTGAGGTTTTTCTCGGTGAAGAAATTCGCGAGTGCGGCCTCGATGCGCTCCTTCGGGTAGATTTTCCCCGCCTGCAGCCGCTCCTGCAGATCCTCGGCGGGCAGATCGATGTTCACGATCTGGTCGGCCTTTTTCAGGATCTCGTCAGGCACGCGTTCCTTCACTTTCACGCCCGTGGCGTCCTCGACAAAATTGTAGAGCGATTCGAGGTGCTGGATGTTGACGGTGCTGATGACGCTGATGCCGGCGCGCAAAAGATCCTCCACGTCCTCGTAGCGCTTGCGGTTCTTGCTGTCGGGCGCGTTCGTGTGCGCGAGTTCATCCACGAGCGCGACCGTCGGCTTGCGCGCGATGACGGCGTCCACGTCCATCTCCTTCAGTGTGATGCCGTGATACTGCGTGAGCCTCGGCGGGACGATCTCAAGGTCGCCGATTTGCGCCGTGGTCTCGGGGCGCTCATGCGGCTCGACGTAGCCGATGACGACATCCACCCCGCGCTCCTTCAGCCGGCGCCCCTCGCTGAGCATCGCGAAGGTCTTCCCGACGCCTGGGCTCGGGCCGAGGTAAACCTTCAGCTTGCCGAGCTGCTGCTGCCGGATGATTTGCAGGAAATCATCCGCGCTCGGTCGTGTGCTGGAGTCCTCGGCGGGCATCGGAGACGGCTATTCTTTCCCAGGCAATGCGTCGAGCGCGAGGTTGAGCTTGAGCACGTTCACGCCGGCATCGCCGAGAATGCCGAATTGCGCGCCGGCAGTGGCCTTGGTGATTTCGGCCTTCACCACGTCCACGCCGATACTGCGCTCTCTGGCAACGCGGGGCGCCTGCAGCAGCGCGTTCTTCACGCTGATGTGGGGGTCGAGGCCGCTGCCGGATGCGGTGACGGCGTCACCGGGAATCGGGCTCCTGGACTTGATGCTCAGAGGCTTCGAGTCGTCGTTGAACGCAGTGATCAGCTTCACGGAATCGTATTCGCCCTTGTCCGTCTTGAACACCTTCTGCTCCACGGGCTTCCCGTCCTGGACCAGATCGTAGGCGATGCCGTTCGCCTCGCAGTAGTTGAGGACGCGCAGCTTGATGCCGTCGAAGTCCACCACGTCGGAGGTCTCGAATTTGCCGGCTTCCTTCGTAGGCAGCGCAATGGTCTTGGTGGTGCCGTTGATGAACTTCTTGCTGGTCGGGCCAAGGTTGCTGCCGCTGGAACTGGCGGCGTCGTAGCCGGTGCCAGCCGCGGACGGGCGCGGCTGGAAGTATTTGGCGCTGGAAAAATTCTGCCCCAGCCATTCCGAGCCGACGATCTTGCGGTCGCCGCCTTCGATAAGGCTGCCGTTGGCCTGATGCGAGAAGAGCAACTGCCCGGCGCCCCAGACAACGACCGGGTAGAGTCCGCACAGGACGACGGCTAGGAGCAGTGTCGCGAGGATGGAAGTGGTGATTTCCTTGATGATGGTTTTCATGGGAATGAGCGAGTTGAGTTGGTTCAAGCGAGGTGCAGCGCGGCCACGAGGAGGTCGATCGCCTTGATGCCGATGAATGGAATGATGACGCCGCCGACGCCGTAGATGAGCAGGTTGCGCTGCAGGATTGCCGCCGCGCCGAGCGGGCGGAATTTCACGCCGCGCAGCGCGAGCGGGATGAGCAGGATGATGATGATCGCATTGAAGATCACCGCGCTGAGGATGGCGCTCGTGGGCGAGGCCAGCTTCATGATGTTGAGCGGTGCGATCTGCGGGAATGTCACCATGAGCATGGCGGGGATGATGGCGAAATACTTCGCCACGTCGTTTGCGATGCTGAAGGTGGTCAGCGCGCCGCGGGTGATGAGGAGCTGCTTTCCGATTTCGACGACCTCGATGAGCTTCGTCGGGTTCGAGTCGAGGTCCACCATGTTGCCGGCTTCCTTCGCGGCCTGCGTGCCGGTGTTCATCGCCACGCCGACGTCCGCCTGCGCGAGCGCGGGCGCGTCGTTGGTGCCGTCGCCGGTCATGGCGACGAGATGGCCGCTCTCCTGTTCCTTCCGGATGAGCGCGAGCTTCTGCTCAGGAGTTGCCTCGGCCAGGAAGTCGTCCACCCCCGCCTCCTTCGCGATGGCCGATGCGGTGCGCGGGTTGTCGCCGGTGATCATGATCGTGCGGATGCCCATCGCGCGGAATCGCTCGAAGCGATCCGCGAGGCCACCCTTCACGATGTCCTTGAGGTAGATCGTGCCGAGCACCGTTCCATTCAACGCAACGATCAGCGGCGTGCCCCCCATGCCGGAGATCCTGTTCACGTCAGACTGGACAGGTTCGGGCAGATTCTTGCCAATGAACTTCACCACCGCGTCAGCCGCGCCCTTGCGGTATTTCGCGCCGTCAATGTCCACGCCGCTCATGCGGGTCTGCGCAGTAAACGCAACGAACGTCGCATGCGGCAGCTCGTGCAGTTCGCGGCCGCGCAGGCCGTATTTTTCCTTGGCGAGCACGACGATGCTGCGGCCCTCGGGCGTTTCGTCGGCGAGCGAGGAGAGCTGGGCGGCTTCGGCGAGCGCTTCCTTGGTCACACCGGGAGCCGGCAGAAACTCGGTCGCCTGGCGGTTGCCGAGCGTGATCGTGCCGGTCTTGTCGAGCAGCAGCACATCCACGTCGCCTGCGGCCTCGACGGCGCGGCCGCTCATCGCGAGCACGTTCTTCTGCACGAGGCGGTCAATGCCCGCGATGCCGATGGCGCTGAGCAGGCCGCCAATCGTCGTGGGAATGAGACAGACGAGCAGCGCGACGAGCACCGTGATCGAGAAGTCCACGCCCTGATAGATGCCGAACGCCTTCATCGAAATCAGCACGACGAGGAAGATGATCGTGAGCGCGGAGAGCAGGATCGTCAGCGCGATCTCGTTCGGCGTCTTCTGCCGCTTCGCGCCTTCGACGAGACCGATCATGCGGTCGAGGAAAGTCTCGCCGGGATTGGCGGTGATGCGGATTTTGATCTCATCGGACAGCACGCGCGTGCCACCGGTCACGGCGCTGCGGTCGCCGCCGCTCTCGCGGACGACGGGCGCGGATTCGCCGGTGATTGCGGATTCGTCCACGGTTGCGGCACCTTCGATGATCTCGCCGTCACCGGGGATGAACTCGCCGGCTTTCACGACGACGACATCCCGCTTCCTCAGCTTGCTCGATGGGATTTTCTCCACCTTGCCATCAGTCCGCAGCAGGTTCGCGTTTGTTTCAGTCCTCGCCTTGCGCAGCGTGTCGGCCTGCGCCTTGCCGCGGCCCTCAGCCATTGCCTCCGCGAAATTCGCGAAGAGCACGGTGAACCACAGCCACAGCGTGATCTGCAGCAGGAAGCCGAACGATGCGCCCTGTCCGCCGGTGAACAGCAGCACGGTCGTGATGAGCGCGCCGACCTCGGTGACAAACATCACCGGGTTTCTCACCATGTGTCGCGGATTGAGTTTCTTGAACGACTCGCCGATCGCGGGGACGATGATCGCCGGGTCGAAGATGGAATGAACTTTGGCAGCCATATTGGAAGAGTTGAGAGTTGTTGGCTAAGTGGTGAGAGGCTCAGAACAGTTTGCCGCCGTGCATGAGGAAGTGTTCGACGACCGGCCCGAGCACGAGCGCCGGGACAAAGGTGAGCGCGCCGACGAGCAGCACGGTGCCGATGAGCAGGCAGGTGAAGAGCGTGCCGGAGACCGGGAATGTGCCGGCGCTCGACGCGATGAGCTTCTTGCGCGCAAGCGAGCCCGCCAGCGCGAGGATCGGCACGATCATCGCGAAGCGCCCGAATAGCATCGCGAAGCCGAGCGTGGTGTTATACCAAGGCGCGTTGGCGGTCAGGCCCGCGAAGGCGCTGCCGTTGTTTCCGGTGGCTGAGCTGTAGGCGTAGAGCATTTCGCTGAAGCCGTGCGGACCGCTGTTGTTCGTGCCGTCGGTGAGCGCACCGGTGGCGTCGGGAAGGCCCATCTTGCTCACGCTCGCCCAGGCCGTGAAGCCGAGGATGGAGAACGCGAGGATGAGAATGACGAACGACGCCATCTTCATGTCGTAAGGCTCGATCTTCTTGCCGAGATACTCGGGGGTGCGCCCGACCATGAGGCCGGCGATGAAAACCGCGATGATCACATAGATGAGCATGCCGTAGAGACCCGCACCGACGCCGCCGAAGACGACTTCCCCGAGCTGGATGTTCAGCAGCGGGACAAGGCCGCCGAGCGGCGTGAAGGAGTCGTGCATTGAGTTGACCGCACCGCAGGAGGCATCAGTCGTGATCGTCGCGAAGAGCGCAGAGTTGAAGACGCCGAAGCGCACTTCCTTGCCCTCCATGTTGCCGTCGGACGGGTCCACGCCGAGCGCAGCGAGATTGGGATTGCCGGCGGCCTCATAGTGCCAGGCCACCATCACGCCTCCGATGAACAGTGCAAACATCGCCGCCCACACCGCCCAGCCGTGCTTCTGGTTTTTCACCATGCGGCCGAGGTAGAAGGTGAGCGCGCTCGGGATCGCGAAGATCGAGAGCATCTGCAGGAAATTCGAGAGCGGCGTGGGGTTCTCGTAAGGATGCGATGCGTTCGCATTCACATAGCCGCCACCATTGGTGCCGAGCATCTTGATCGCGACCTGCGAGGCCATCGGGCCCTGCACGATGGTTTGAGAATCCACCTTCTGGTCGGTCACGACCGGCGTGGTTTGATCCACCATGACCGGCTTGCCCTGCGCATCCACGACCGGCTTGCCCTTGTCGTCCGTCTTCTCCACCTGCTTGGTGAAGACGACCGGGCTGCCCTTGTCGTCCATCTTCGCCACCTGCACGGTGAACGGGTCGCTCAGGTTCGCAGATTCAAACGGCTTGAAGTTCTGAATCATGCCCTGCGACACGAGGACGATCGAGAAGACGATGCAGATCGGCAGGAGCAGGTAGTAGGTGACGCGGGTGAGATCGACCCAGAAGTTGCCGATCGTCTTCGCCGAATGGCGCGCGATGCCGCGGACCAGCGCCGCGGCGATGCCGATGCCGACAGCGGCGGAGACGAAGTTATGGATGGCCAGCGCGACCATCTGCGAGAAATAGGACATCGTCCCCTCGCCGCCATAGCTCTGCCAGTTCGTGTTCGTGGTGAAGCTGGCCGCTGTGTTGAAAGACAGATGCTCGCTCACAGCCCCGAGCTTCTGCGGATTGAGGAGCGACTGGAATGGCAGCACCGCCTGCAAGCGCAGGATGGCGTAGGTGAAGAGCATCCCGACCAGGCTGAAAAGCAGCATGGCGATGCTGTATTGCTTCCAGTCGTGCTCCTTCTTCCCATCCACCCGAATCAGCCTGTAGGTGAGCCGTTCGATCGGCTTGAAGATCGGATCGAGGAAGGTCTTGCCGTCCGCGTCCAGCACCTTGCAGAGGTAAAGGCCGAGCGGCTTGGTGATCGCCAGCAGAATGCCGACGTAGAGAATGAGTTGAATCCAACCTGAGGTGTTCATGAGCTGTGGCAGTTAGAATTTTTCCGGGCGGATGATCGTGAAGACGAGGTAGGCGATCAGCCCGAGTGCGATGATTCCGACGATGGTGTTTTCCATTGGAGTGGTGCCGTTAGACTTTGTCGCAGGCCCGGATGAAGACGATCATCAGGGCAAAGAAGCCGGTGGCGGCGAGGACGAACAGGAGGTCAGGCATGATGTTGGTTGGTTTGGTGATGAGTGAAAAGGAAGGGTTGGGAGCGATGCCGTGCGGTTAGTCGTCCCCCAGGTTGAACGGCTCCTTGCTGGAGCCGAAATGGAACAGCTCATAGATGCGCCGCATGTTCTGCTGCGCGGGCTCGTAGTGCTTATCGAGCTTGATCGCGTGGCCGTAATACTTCTTCGCGCGGTCGTAATCCTCCTGCATCTCGAACAGCACACCCGCGAGGTTGAAGGCCTCGGCGTTGCCGCCGAGTTCCATTGCACGGACGAGATGCTTCTTCGCGCCAGCGTAATCCTGCAGGTTGAGCAGGCGCTTGGCGGTGGTGATCAGCGTGTCGGCGTCCTCCGCCGGAGGTTTCGCAGCCTGCTGGCCTGCCGGTTCCGGCGCGTGTCGTTCCAGCAGATCGGTGACGATCTTTCGCAGCGCCTCCGGCGTGAGCGGCTTCTGCAGGAAGTCGATCGCGCCCAGCTTCATCGCCTGCACCGCGTGCGGCACGTCGCCAAAAGCCGTGATGATGATCGAGGGGGTCGTGTGACCGAGCTTGCGCATCTCGGCCAGCAGTTCGAGGCCGTCCATCCCCGGCATGCGCATGTCCAGAATCGCCAAATCAAAAGCAGTGGCGTCCTGCTTGGTGCGCTTCCAGGCGTCCGCGTAGGCGGTTCCCAGTTCCTTGAGCGCCTGCGCTCCGGAACTGGCTTCGGTCACCCGATGACCCTCTGCTTCGAGGGCCATGCGGTAGTTGAGCCGGATATTCGGCTCGTCGTCCACGATCAAGATATGCTTGCTCATCGGGTTCCTCCTTTGGTGACGGCTGGCAGATCAAAGTAGAATTCGCTGCCCTTGCCGGGGGTGCTGTTGACGCCAACGGTGCCGCCCTGAGTGGCGACGATCTCCTTCGCGATCGCCAGTCCGAGACCCACGCCGGGCACTTCCGAGCCGGGGACGCGGAAGAAGCGGTCGAAAAGCCGTGCCTGGTATTGCTGCGGGATGCCGGGCCCTTGGTCGGTGACCGAGAAACGGACATTGCCGTCGTGCATTTTAGCACTGAGCACGATCTCCCCGCCGGCCTTGGTGTGCTTCGCGGCGTTTGAGACGAAATTGGAAAAGACATGTGCGATCTGCCGCGCATCCACCGAGACAGCGGGCAGATCGGGCGCGATCTCCGTGACGAGGCGCGCGCCGCGGGATTCCACGAGCGCCCTCAGGCTTTCCCCCGCGTTTTCGATCAATTTCTCCGGCTCCACCATCTGGCTCGGCAGCACGGCCCTGCCAGACTCCAGCTTCGCCAGATCGAGCAGGTCGTTGATCATCCGCAGCAGCCGTTCGGAATCCTCGCGCGCGGCGAGCAGCAGTTCAGTCTGCTTCTGGTTGAGCGCACCGATGCGCTCTTCGAGCAGCAGGTGCAGGCCCATCCGCACGCTCGTCAGCGGCGTTTTCAACTCGTGGCTGACGGTCGAGACAAGGTTGCTTTTCACCTCGTCGAGCAGGCGGAGCCGTGTCACGTCCTGGAGGATGACGGCTGCGCCGAAAATGTGGCCCGCCTCGTCGCGCATGCCAATCACGCGCGGCAGCATGAAGACCTCCCGCTCGTCCACGCGGAAGACGAGCACACGCTCGAAGCTGGTCGGGAGAAAATCTGGCGCGCCCTTGAAGACGCGATCCACTTCTTCCTGCACATTTCGCGGGAGGCCGTCCTTTTGCCCGATGCCGTGGAGGAATTTGTTCGCCGCCGGATTGGTGAAATCAATGCGCCCGTCCGCAGCCAGCGCGATGATCGGATCGGGGAACGCGGAGAACGTGATCTCCGTCATCTGGCGCGCCTGATGGATCTGGTCGCCCATCGCCTGGCGATACGCGCGCAGCCGCGTGGCCATCTTGTTGAAAGTGTCCGCAAGCTGCCCGAGCTCATCCTGCGAGGCGACCGGCACGACCTGATCCAGCCTGCCCTCGCCAAGTTCCTTCGAGACCGCCGTGAGGGCTTGTATCGGCTGGAGGATCGAGCGCTGGAGCCGCACGGCGAAAAAGATCGCGCCCACAATGCCCGCGCCGATGGCGAGGATCATGTAGCGCGTGGACTGCGCGCTGAGCTGCCTCGCGCCGCGGTCGGCCTGCACCATGTTGTCCTGGTTGATGCGGATGATCTCCTGCGTCGTGTCCTTGACCTCCGTGAACACCGGCAGCATCTCGCCGAAATACATTTTGCGCCGCGACTCCGCGTCGCTGGCCGCCCAGAAAGCCTCCGCGCGCGCCGCGTAGCGCCCGTGCAGCCGCTGCACCTTGTCCGCAAGCTCTTGCTCGCCCGGCAGCGTGATGTTGCCGAGTTCGATGCGCAGATTCTCGCGAAATGCGGTCAGGTTCTCCGCATACATCTTGCGCCCGCGCTCCTCCTCGCCCGCGAGCGAGAAGAAGAGTGCGGAGTCCATGCGTTCAGCGGTTTCTTTCATTTGTTGTCCGGCGAGCACGCTGCGGAAGTTTTCCCGGAGGATGACATCCACGCTGCTGCCGAGTTTTGCGAAGAGGGAGACTGCGAAGGCGCCGGTCGCCACGAGCAGGATGAAGAGCGGCGCGAGCCCGAGGAAGATGCGTCGCTTCATGCCAAAAGGTTAAAAGTTACAGGGCTGCGCGGCTCACCGGCACTTGCCCGATGCAGGGTGAATCTTGCCTGTGTTCCTGATGCCCCTGGCGTCCGATTTCGACGACGAGGGTGGCTTGGAACACGTTCTTCAGACGGCGGGCGATCCGACGCCAACCTCGGAGCCGTTTGGAGACCGGCGGTGTGCGGAACTGGATTTTCATGCCCGCACCCTTAGCCCGCGACGTGCCAGCAGCTTCAATCACCCACGCAACAAGCTCATTACAAGCTTGTTGCGTCGATTATGGCCAGAACGTCTCCGAATCCGAACCGTGCAAGCTGCACGATCCAATCCAACTCACCGTTGCACTTTGCACGACGCCGGGGACGGCGTTACTGCCTACAGCTTCTTCCGCTTCCGGTAGAGCGTCGCCGGGTCGATCCCGAGAATCGTCGCCGCCTCATCGAGCGTGCGCGTGTTCGCCATCACGCGCCGGATGTGCTCCGCCTCGATTTCCTCCACGGTGAATTTGCCGCCCAGCCGCATCTCGGAGGTCGCCTGGATCGTGTCGGAAAGATCCGCCGCCTCGATCAGCTCGCCGCTGCACAAAATCACCGCCCGCTCGATCACGTTGCGCAGCTCGCGGAGGTTGCCGGGCCAGTGGTATGCGCGCATGGCCTCCAGCGCTTCGGCGGAGAAGCCGCGCACGTTCTTGCCTGCGTGCCCTGCGATGAAGGTGAGATGGCCCGCCGCGATTTTCTCCAAGTCATTTATCCGCTCGCGCAGAGGCGGCAGGCGCAGCGAAATGACATTGAGCCGGTAGAACAGATCCTCGCGGAACTTCCCGTCCGCCACCGCCTGCGCGAGGTCGCGGTTCGTCGCCGAAATCACGCGCACATTCGCGCGCCGCGGCTTTGTCTCGCCGACACGCTCGTATTCGCGCTCCTGCAGGAGCCGCAGCAGCTTCGCCTGAATCTCCATTGGCAGCTCGCCGATCTCATCGAGGAACAGCGTGCCGCCATCCGCCGCCGCGACCTTGCCCTGCGTGTCCGCATGCGCGCCGGTGAAGGCGCCCTTCACATGGCCGAAAAGGTCGCTCTCCAGCAGCTCGCGTGAAAGGCTCGGGCAGCTCACCGTGACGAAGGCCCCGCCGCACCGCGGGCTGCGCCGGTGAATCACGCGCGCGAGCACGCTCTTGCCCGTGCCATTTTCGCCGAGCAGCAGGATCGTCGCGTCGCTCTCCGCCGCCTTGAACGCGACATCGAGCGCCTTCTGCATCACCGGCGACTGCGACGTGAGATCGTTCTCCGGCCCCTCCGAGCCGAGCCGCGACTCGAGTTCCGCCACGCGGCGCTCCAGCTTCCGCGTCTGCTGGACACGCGCGAGCACCTGGCGCACCTGCTCGGGCGTGCAGGGCTTCGGCAGATAGTCGAACGCGCCGCGCCGCATCGCCTCCACCGCCGTCTCGATGGACGCATACGCCGTCACCATCACCACCGCCGCCTGCGGTGCGATGCGCAGGATTTCCTCCAGCACATCGAGCCCGCTCTCGCTGCTGAGCCGGAGATCGAGCAGGACCACATCGAAAGGCGCCGCACGCAGAGCCGCCAGCGCCAGCGCGCTGTTCGACGCGCATTCCACAGTGTGGTCCATGGACTCCAGCGCGAGAGTCAGCGTGCGGCGGATGTTCTTTTCGTCGTCAACGATGAGGATGCGCACAGGAACAAGGGTATTTCACCCTGAAGCACTCCAGTCGAGGATCACCTTGCCGCTCAGTCCGCTCTTCATCACCTCGAAGCCCTTCTCGAACTCCGTGTAGTGGTAGCGGTGCGTGATGACGGGCGAAATATCGAGGCCGCTCTGCACCATCACGGTCATCTTATACCACGTCTCATACATCTCGCGGCCGTAGATGCCCTTTATCGTGAGCATGTTGAAGACGACCTTGTTCCAGTCGATGGCGATTTCCTCGGTCGGGATGCCGAGCATCGCGATTTTGCCACCGTGGCACATGGCGTCGATCATCGAGCGGAAGGCGGCGGGGCTGCCGCTCATCTCGAGGCCGACGTCGAAGCCCTCGTGCATGCCGAGTTCGCGGCGGACGTCGTCGAGGCTCTCGCGCGAGACGTTCACCGTGCGGTTTGCGCCGAGGCGCTTCGCGAGTCCGAGGCGGTGGTCATTCACATCCGTCACCACGACATGCCGCGCGCCCGCGTGGCGCACGACGGCGGCGGCCATGCAGCCGATGGGCCCCGCGCCGGTGATGAGCACGTCCTCGCCGAGCACGTCGAAGCTCAGCGCGGTGTGCACCGCATTTCCGAAGGGATCGAAAATCGCCGCCACCTCGGGATCCACGCCGGGCTGGTGATGCCACACATTCGTCATCGGCACGCTGATGTATTCCGCGAAGGCGCCCGTGCGGTTCACGCCGATGCCCTTCGTGTCCGCACAGAGATGGCGGCGGCCGGCGAGGCAGTTCCGGCAGCGGCCGCAGACCACGTGGCCCTCCGCGCTGACGATGTCGCCCTTGCGGAAGTCATTCACGTTTGAACCAACCTCCACGACCTCGCCGACAAACTCGTGCCCCACGACCATCGGCACGGGGATCGTCCGCTGCGCCCACGCGTCCCATTTGAAAATGTGCAGGTCGGTCCCGCAGATGCCGGTCTTGTGGACGCGGATGAGCACGTCGTTAATTCCGATTTTCGGCTCCGGGACATCCTGCAGCCAGAGGCCGGGTTCTGATTTCGCTTTGACGAGTGCTTTCATGGGGAATGGGAGTGCGCCATTCGCGCCGGGGGTGCCGCGCGGTCAAGCCGTTTGCTCCGCCGCAGCGGAGGCGCACGGGAAATTCATCGCGCTCAACGCCCCGGGGCAACGCTGCCCAGCTCCTGCGGCATCTCGGCGATTTTCGCCTTCGTCGTCAGCTCCACGCCGTTGCGAATGACGCCGATTTCCAGCTCCGCGCCGACCTCCGTGCTGGCGATGATCTGCCGGAGCTGCTGCACGCCCTTCACGCGCTTGCCGCCGACCGTGCGCACCACGTCGCCGGGCTGCAGCCCGCAGCGCGAGGCCGGGGAGCCCGGCGTCACGTCCGTGATGATCGCACCGCCGGATTCAGCGAGTCCGAAGTTCCGCGCGAGGGCAGGCGTGATCTCCTGCATGACGACGCCGAGGTAGCTGCGCACCACGCGCCCGCGCTTGATGATGCCATCGAGGATGCGCCGCGCCGTGTTCGACGGAATGGCAAAGCTGATGCCCTGCCATCCTCCCGTGCGGCTGAATATCTGCGAATTGATGCCGACGATTTCGCCGCGCACGTTCAGCAGCGGCCCGCCCGAGTTGCC
The DNA here is from genome assembly GCA_044221035.1 of Chthoniobacteraceae bacterium. Lineage (GTDB taxonomy): Bacteria > Verrucomicrobiota > Verrucomicrobiia > Chthoniobacterales > Chthoniobacteraceae > SXWH01. The sequence goes on from JBGAPU010000017.1 coordinate 46,986, forward strand.
CTGATTCACAGCGGCGTCGTGCTGGAGGAACTCCACCGCGCTGTCGCTCGCCATCTGCCGGCCCTTTGCGCTCACGATACCGCGCGACACGCTCTCCTCGAGGCCATACGGATTCCCCACGGCAAACACCTGCTGCCCCACGCGGAGCGCGTCGCTGTCGCCGAGCGGCAGCGGCTCGATGTTCGCCGCCTCAATTCGCAGCACCGCGATGTCCGTCGCCGGGTCCGTGCCGATGAGCGCGGCGGCGAAGTTGCGGCCGTCGGTGAGCTGCACGCGGACTTCCGTCATGCCGGCAATGACATGGTGGTTCGTCAGAATGTGCCCCTCCTTCGAGACAATCGCGCCGCTGCCGAGCGATGTGCTCTTTGCTCGCTGCGCCCGCTGCCGGCCGGCAAACAGGTCGTCGATCGTGAGCGGTGCGAGCTGCGTCACGGTGCGCGAGCTGGTGATGCTCACCACGCCGGGGACCACGGACTGCACGAGCTTCGTGTATTCCGCATCCACCGCCGCGAGCACCTTCACGTCCTCGAGGCTGAGCTTCGGCTCGGCGAGCGGCGTGAACTTCTCCGGCGCAAAGCGCGCGTCGCGGTGATCGTATCTCCACCACGCGTAGCCCGCGAGGATGCCGACGACGATGAGGAGCAGAAGGCGGCGAGGATCCATGGATTTAAGGTTTGGGATTTATGATTTAAGATTCGCCGTTCGCAACTGCCTGCGAGCAGCACCGGGCGGGCAACTCGTCCGTCAGCTCACTTGGGAGAGGACCGTGCGGCGGTTTTCCGCGAGCAGTTTGCGGCATCCGGCATTTTCCGGCCGCTCGAGCTTCGGATCGCGCTCGAAGATGAGGAATGCGTGGTTGCGCGCGAGCTTCATGAGGTCGGCGTCCTTGAACAGGTCGCCGAGCCGCAGCGGTGCGAGCCCGCTCTGCGCGGTGCCGAGCAGGTCGCCGGGGCCGCGCAGCTTCAGGTCCGCCTCCGCGATTTCAAAGCCGTCCGTCGTGGATTCGAGGATGCGCAGCTTCTCCAGCGCCTCGGCGTCGTCGCTCGTGGTGATGAGCGCGCACCAGCTCTTGTGCGCGCCGCGCCCGATGCGTCCGCGGAGCTGGTGGAGCTGCGCGAGGCCAAACCGCTCGGCATTCTCGATGAGCATCACGTTGGCGTTCGGCACATCCACGCCGACCTCGATCACGGTGGTCGCGATGAGCGCCTTCGTCTCGCCGCTGCGGAATGCCGCCATCACCGCGTCCTTTTCCTCCGGCGGCACGCGTCCGTGCAGCAGCGCGCATTTCATCGGGGCGAGCAGCCCGCTCCATTTCGCAAACTCAGCGGTCGCCGCCTTCGCCTCCAGCCGCTCGCTTTCCTCCACGAGCGGATAGACGACGTAGGCCTGCCTCCCCTCGTCGAGCTGCGTGCGGATGAACTTCACCGCATCCGGCAGCTTCTCCGGCGGACGGACGAGCGTGATGATGCGCCCGCGGCCAGCCGGCATCTCGTCGAGCGTGGAGACGTCGAGATCGCCGTAGAGCGTCATCGTGAGCGTGCGCGGAATCGGCGTCGCGGTCATCACGAGCACATCCGGCATCACCCCCTGCGCCCGCAGCCGCGCGCGCTGCATCACGCCGAACTTGTGCTGCTCATCAATCACCGCCAGCCCCAGCCGGGAAATCCCCGCGCCCTCGTAAAGCAGCGCATGGGTGCCGATGAAAATGTGCGGCTCGGAGTCTGCCCCGCCGGATGTCGGCAAAAAGAGCGGCATCCCCTCGGCGTCCTCCTTCCGCGCGCCGGTGCGCAGCGAGACACGAATGCCGAGCGGTTCGAGCAGGCGGCGGAAATTGAGAAAGTGCTGCTCGGCGAGAATCTGCGTCGGCGCCATCAGCGCGGCCTGGTAGCCGGCCTCCACGCAGAGGAGCATCGCGCTCATTGCGACGAGCGTTTTGCCCGAGCCGACATCGCCGTGCAGCAGGCGGTTCATCGGATGCGGCGACGCGAGGTCGTCGCGAATCTCCGCGATCGTCCGCTGCTGTGCGCGTGTGAGCGGAAACGGCAGCGCCCCGTGCAGCCGCCGCATCAGCTCGCCGCTCCCGCAATGCGGCTCGCCCTGCTCGCCCTTCACCTCCGCGCGCTTCGCGCTCACGGCGAGCTGCATCGCGAAAAACTCCTCCAGCACGAGATGCTTCCGCGCCTTGTCGCGCTCCGTCCACGACTTTGGAAAATGGATCTGCCTCAGCGCCCACGCGCGCGGCATTTTGTCGAGCGACACCGGAACGAGCTGCCCGACCACATCGTCCTCCAGCCACTCCAGCACATCCCACACGATGCGCCGCAGCAGCCGCGGCGAGAGACCCTCGGTCGCGGCATGAATGGGCACGATGCGCTTCAGGTGGATGCTCTGCTCGGCGTCGTCCTCGACGACTTCAAACTCCGGGTGCGTGATGACCACGTTGCTCCCGCTGAGCTTCGGCTTTCCGTGGACCACGAGAGTGTGCCCCTGCGCGATCATCTTCTCCACCCAGTGCGCGTTGAACCACCGGCACACGATTCGCCCGCCGAATGCGCCCGCATCTTCCTCCTCGATGAGCACATCGAACATCCGCTGGCCGCCGCGAATCCGCCGCATCGTCGTCTTCCGCACCACGCCGCAGACGCACACGGGCCTGTCCATGGTCTCCGCGGGGAAGCGGTCGAACTGCGTGCGGTCCTCGTAGCGGCGCGGGAAGTGCATCAGCAGCTCGCCCACCGTGCGCAGCCCGAAACGCTCGAGCTGCCGCGCACGCGCCGCCGGCACCGCGTCCGTTTCTGCGAGCGGAGTTTCGAGATTCACCCGGGCAAACTAACGGCGCAGGCAATTGCGCGTGAATGATTTTCGTCGCCAAAAAAGGGGCAGAAAAAGGCAGACAAATCCGTTGACGCATCCCACCCCCGCCCTACCCTCGCGCGCCAAACCACGGCACCATGCTTTCATTCCGCCACATCCGACTCCTCGCCGCCACAACCGTCGCTCTCCTGGCGTTCACGCCAGCCTCGGTGGAAGCGGCGACAAAGTCGTCGAAGAAAGGAAGCAGTTCGAAGAGCTCGAAAAGCTCGAAGAACACCTCCAAGAAGATCGCGAAGAAGGCCCCCACCACAAAGAGCACGAAGAAGACTTACGCCAAGACTCCGCCCAAGCACATCGACATCACGAAACTCCAGCCCGCGGAGTCGCTCTACCGCAAGCGCGAGGCGGAACCGCCCGCATCGCGCAGCCTCTCGTTCTTCGGTTCCTTTGCCTCGAGCTACCGCTACGACAGCCGGATGATGCGCGCCGCGGAAATCGCCACCGCCCGTGCCTACGCGCACTCCCGCGGCACCTGCTGGCGCTACGTGAAGAACGCCCTCCTCGATGCGGGCGTCGTCGATTCGCGCCCGAAGACCGGCTACGCGAAGGAGGCCGCATGGGAGCTCACGAACGACTACGGTTTCAAAAAAATCGCCTGCACCGATCCCTACAAGGCGCCGGTCGGCAGCGTCATCGTCTATGGCGGCAAGGGCGCCGGCCACGTTGAAATCCGCACGAAGACCGGATTCGTCAGCGACTTCTGGAACGCCCGCGCGAACAAGCGTCCGCTCATCGGCGTTTACGTGAAGCCCTGACCTCGGGTGGCAAAGCTCAAGCTGCGCATCGTCCCGAATGCGAAGCGCGACGAGGTCGTCGGGGAGCATGGCGATGCCGTGAAGGTCAAAGTCGCGGCACCCGCGCTGGAGGGAAAGGCAAACGAGGCGCTGCTCGAATTCATCGCGGAAAAGCTCGGCCTGCATCGCCGCGACATCCTGCTCGTCGCCGGGGAAAAGTCGCGCGACAAGCTGATTGAGATTTCGGGACTCGACGAAGCGGAGGCGAGGACGCGCCTGCTGCCTTCCTGAAGTCACCGCATCGGTCAGCGACGGCCCAATTTGATCCGCTACCTCGCATCGAGCGTCCCCTTCGTCACGCCGAGCTGGCTCTGGGCCTTCAACTCCCGCCACAGCGTTGCGCCGTCGCTCTCACCGGCGAGCAGCGATTGGTAAGCGCGGATGACGCGCGCGCTTTCCGCCGCATCCTCCTCCAGCAGTTCGACGCGGAAATTCCGCAAGCCCGCCTCATGCAGCGCGCCGAAGAACTGCGCGCCGGTCTGCGCCGCGGCGTTGAAGAGTGTGTTCCGGCAACCCACATCCGCACGCAGCGGATGCTCGATGCCGACCCGGTCGCGCAGATGCACACGGTGGCGGTCGCACGGCCGCCCGCAGTCGAGGAACGACGTCCCTTTGCTCATGAACGCCGCGAAGGCGCAGTGCTCCATGTGAAACATCGGCATGTGCTGGTGCAGCGTGAGCTCGAACCAAGCGGGCGGCGCCGCCGCGAGCAGGTCCAGCACTTGGGAGATGTTCAGGTCGTAGCTGATTGTCAGCCGCTCGATTCCCCGCGCAATGAAATGCCGGGCCGTGAGCGGGTTCGCGACGTTCAGCGAAAAGTCACCGACCCGTCGCAGCGGCGTGGCGCGGAAATAGTCAACCGCGCCCAGATTGCGAACGAGCACGCCGTCGGGAGCGGCATTTTCGATCAGCTTGAAGAAACCCTGCTCCCCCGCCTTCTGGATGCGCGGCGTGGCCAGCAGGATCTCCGCGCCACCTGCAGCGCGAACGGACGCCACGGCATCGCGGTAGCGGCGGATGTCTTCAAAATCCACGTAAAGCTGCGCGACTCCACAGCCGAGCGCGGCATCGATCTGCTCCATCGTCCGGCAGAGCACTGCGAGCGACGAAGCAGGAGGACGGCTCGCACTCGGCTGCTGGAGTTCTGCCGCAAACACATCACGCCAATGAGCCGGCATTTCGCTCCGCCCGCGCACCATCGCCGCGTCGAGCGCGGACGCGAGCTGGCGACGCATGCGGTTCATTTCGCCGATGGGGAGAATGACTGCGCCGGCAAGTTCGTTGCGCAGTTCACCCACTTCATACGGATGCTCGCCGAAGCGCCCCAGATGCTCGCCGAGCTTCGCATCGGAGAGCGGCGCGGTGCGCGCGGCCTGCAGCGGAATCGACGACTGCACAGCGACCATCCGCCCATCGCCGAGCTTCGCCTCCGCCACCATCGGCTCGCCCGCCGCTCCGCGAACTGCGAGCCGGATCGCCACCCGGCGCCACACCTCGATGCGGCCACCGTAGCTTTGCTGCAGCCGCTTGTTGAGCGCTGGATCGTCAGTCTTCCAAACACGGTCGCCCGGTTTCAGCCGCGAGAAATCAATGCGCCCATGCTCGAAGAAAAACCTGCGGCCTTTGACTTGGTAGATGCGCCCACCCTGTTCGGCATTCGTGTCGCCGCCCGTGTCGAAGACGATGCCGTCGCCCGGCTTCAGGTCGATGGCCGGTTCAAACTCCACGCAGTCGCGGCCCACTTGAGCGAGCGTGCCGGCCAAGGGCCCGCGCTTCTTTCCGAAACGCGCCGACACCAGCCGCTGGTGATCCACGCCATGCATCCACCCGGTGAAAAGCCCGCGCGAGAACGTCATCTCGAGCTGATACCGGTCCGCCTCGCTCACCTGATGCGCGCGATGCGCGAGCGCATCGTCGAGCGCGCGGCGATACACTTGGCACACAGCGGCGACATACTCCGGAGCCTTCAGGCGGCCTTCGATTTTGAAGCTCGTGACACCGCGCGCCAGCAGCGCGGGGATTTCCTCCACTGCCGCGAGGTCCTGCGGGGAAAGGAGGTAGCGTTTGTCACCGAGGTCCCGCACTTCGCCGTCCACGATCAACTCGTAGGGCATCCGGCAGGCCTGCGCGCACTCGCCACGGTTCGCGCTGCGCTGACCGAGCGACTCGCTCGTGAGACACTGGCCACTGTAGGCCACGCAGAGCGCACCATGGACGAAAACCTCCAGCGGCATCTGCGGCTTCTCCTCCCCGGCTCCGGCACCGCGTGTGTGGAACTTTTCGATCTCCCGCAGCGACAGCTCGCGGGCGAGAACGACGCGCGAAACACCGAGCTCGCGCGCAAACTCCGCTCCTTCCGGCGAGGTGATCGTCATCTGCGTGCTCGCGTGAATCGGCAGCTTCGGCACGATCGTCCGCGCCAGCCGCACAAGCCCGACATCCTGCACGATCAGCGCATCCACGCCCGCCCGGCTGCATTCGCGCAGCATCTGCTCCGCATCATCGAGTTCGCCGGTGAAGACGAGCGTGTTGAAAGCCACGTAGGCCTTCACACCATGCCGGTGGCAGAACTCCATGACCTCGCGCAGCTCATCGTCGCGGAAATTGTCCGCACGGAGGCGCGCGTTGAAGCGCGGCAGGCCGAAATACACGGCATCCGCACCATTCGCAACGGCCGCACGCAGGCAGTCCCACCCGCCGGCGGGCGCGAGCAGTTCAGGATGTTCTTCGCTTTCGGACACTCCGCATCATTGCGCAAAGCGCGCACTTTGCCAGCACGCCCCACTCGGCACTTCGCAATGCCGGCGCGGCCATGCTAGCCTCCGCGCATGATCATCGGCGTCCCCAAAGAAATCAAAGCGCAGGAAAACCGCGTCGCCCTTCTCCCTAGCGCCGCCTACCAGCTCACGCGCCGGGGGCACCATGTGATCGTCGAGACCGGCGCGGGCGCGGGCTCCGGCTTTCCCGACGAGCAGTATCTCAGCGCAGGCGCCGAGATCGTCGCGAAGCACGGGGAGGTCTTCGCGCGCGCCGACATGATCGTGAAGGTGAAGGAGCCGCTCGAAAGCGAGTGGCCGCTGCTGCGCGCGGGGCAGATCGTCTTCACCTATCTCCACCTCGCCGCAAGCAAGCCGCTCACCGAGGCGCTGCTCGCGTCACGAATCACCGGCATCGCCTACGAAACGGTGGAGGTGAACCGCCGGCTCCCGCTGCTCGAGCCGATGAGCGAAATCGCCGGCCGCATGAGCGTGCTCGTCGGCGGCTACTTTCTGCAGAAGCACACGGGCGGCTGCGGCGTGCTGCTCGGCGGCGTGCCCGGAGTGCTGCCGGGAAAGGTCGTCGTCATCGGCGGTGGCACTGCCGGGGTGAATGCCGCGCGCATGGCGCAGGGCCTCGGGGCGGATGTCACCATTCTCGAGGTGGACGTCGAACGCATGCGCTTCCTCGACATCACTCTGCACACTGCCCACACGCTCTACTCGAACCGCCAGCACATCCTCGAGATGCTCCCCGAGGTGGACCTCCTCATCGGCGCGGTGCTCGTGCCGGGAGCGAAGGCGCCGAAGCTGATCGACCGCGAGATGATGCGCGTGATGAAGCCGGGCAGCGTCTTCGTGGACATCGCCATCGACCAAGGCGGCTGCGCCGAAACCTCGCGCGCCACGACGCACCACGACCCGATTTTCGTCGAGGAGGATGTGACCCACTACTGCGTGGCGAACATGCCCGCCGCATTCGCGCGCACCGCCACCCAGGCGCTCACGAACGTGACCTACCGCTACATCGAGACACTCGCCGACCACGGCGTGCCCGGTGCGTTCCGCAAGGATCCGTGCCTCCTCGGCGGCCTGAACGTCTTCGACGGAAAAATCACCTGCGCCGCCGTCGCCGAGGCGCACGGGCTGCCGCTGCACAAGATCGACCCCGCCTGAGCCCGCGGCAGCGGACGCACGCCCCGAAACTGAAATCTCTTGCCTCGCAACTGCCGGGGAGCCGACAAAGCGCGAAGCAATGACTTCGCGAGCCCGATCCCAGCACAACACGTTGAGCGTGCTGGCCATCACGGCGCTGGCACTGATTTTTTTCGCGCCGCTTTTCATCGGAAGGACCTTCTCGACGGTCGCCGGACACCAAAACTCCGTCTATCCGTGGCGGGCCACGCCGACGAAGTTTCCGGACTGCTCGCAGAACGACCAGGCCGACCTCAGCTATCCTTGGCAGTGCTTCATCACACAGTCCTTCCGCGAGGGCGAATTTCCGTTCTGGAACCCCTACAGCTTCGGCGGCCAGCCGTTTTTTGCCAATGGCTCGTCGGCTGTCCTCTATCCGCCGAAGCTGCTTCTTTCGCTGCTGACCACGCCGAGCTGGACGCACGACCTGCTTTCGGTCCTGCATCTCCTCGGCTCGGGGCTCGCAATGTATTTCCTCCTGCGCGGCTACGGGTGCGGTGCGCGCGGGTCGCTCTTCGCGGCGGTCACCTGGATGTTCAGCGGCTTCAATCTCTCGTGGCTGCAGCTCGAGGTGGTCGCACCGGTTTTCCTCTTCCTTCCACTGAATCTCCTGGCTGTCCGCGCCGCCCTGCGCCGCGAAACGCTGGCCTCCTGCTTCCTCGCTTCGGCCATCATGGCGTCGTGCCTCGCGGCGGGTCACCTGCCATTCATGGGCATCACGTGCGTCGTCGCGATGGCATATGCCGGCGTGGCCTCGCTCATCCGGGCCGTTCGGCTCGCGAAAACATCGGACTGGCGCGGCGTCACACGGACCATCGCGGTCACGGCCGGCCTGGCGGTCCTGCCCGGCCTGCTGGCCGCCATCGTCCTCCTGCCGACGATGATGGCGGTCGGCGCCTCGCAGCGGGGCATGCCCGGATACGAGGGCCACAATGTCCTGAACCGCGCCGCCGCCTCCATCTTCTTCCGGCTGTTCAGGGTTCCGAATGCGCCGCCCGATGTGACTGCGATGCACACCATCACGTTCATGGGCTTCGCCGCGATTCCCTTTGTGCTCATCGGCGTCGTGCTCGGCATCAGGCGCCGCATCGCGGGAACATGGCTCGCACTCTCCATCGCAGCCGTGGTGTTCCTCGTCGCGACCGACATCCTCCTCCTCCGCGTCGCCTACAAGGTGATCCCCGGCATGGGAACGTTCCGCCCGCTCAGCCGGCTGCTTTACCTCTACAACTTCGCCCTCGCGATGCTCGCTGGAATCGGTCTCGACGCATTCCTGCGCTGGCTCGAGCGACCCGATCAAAAGGCGGCGCGGGTCATTGTGCAGCGGTGGAAGGCCGTCGTCCTGATCGCGATCCTTGCGAGCACCTTCCATCTGGTCCGCTACGGCCGGAAGCTGAACCCGAAGTTCTCGCCGCGCACCGACGAGCTGCTCTACCCGGTCACCCCGCTTCTCGATGCGGCGCAAAAGGAGCTTGCGAGCGAACCGACTTCCCCGGGCCGCGTGCTTCCGCTGCTGGTCTATCCGCCGGACATGCCGTGGCCCCCGCCGATTCTCTTCGGTTCGGAATCCATGGTGTTCTCCATCGAGAGCATCAGCGGATACGACTCGGTGATTCCGCGCCGCGCGCTCGCGCTCTGCCGCATCGCCGCCGGCGAGACGGCGGAGCAGGTGCTCGCGAATCCCGACATCGGCTCAATCTGCCCCTTCTACAAGCTGCGGGAGACGCGCTTCGACCTGCTCCCGCGATTCGGCGTCAACCTGCTCCTCGGACCGCCACAGCTCGGCGCCGATCCGATTTGGAAGGAAAGGCGGAGCGAGCTTGCGCTCGAAAATGTTTACGAGGGCAAGGACGGCATCGTCCTGCGCATGACGAACGCCATCCCCGGCCCCCGCGTCGTTCACCGTGCAGTGGCCGCCAAGGACGAGGCCGACGCGCTGCGGCAGTTCACCGCCCGTGAATTCGACTACCGTGAAGCCGTCGTGATCGAATCGGAGTCCCCGCTCCCTGCGAACGACGCCGGCGGCAGTGTCACCGGCCAGCCCGGGCAGGTTCTGAAAGTCACGAAACGCCGCAACCAGTGGTCCGCGAAAGTGACGTCCGCCAGCCCTGGCTGGCTGGTGATCCCCGACACATGGAGCCCCGGATGGCGCGCCCAGGTGAACGGCGCACCCGCGGAGCTCCATCGCGCCAACTATGCCTTCCGCGCCGTGCGCGTTCCCGCCGGAGAGAGCGAGGTGCGCATGGAATATCATCCCGAAGGGTTCAAGACGGGGGCAACCATCTCCGGCGGCACCGCACTCGCGCTCGCGCTCGGCATGTTCCTCGTCGGGCGCCGCCAGCGAGCAGCGCCGGCCGCCCCGCAGGACTGAGCCGCGGCCCGCCGCTCAATTCGGGGGAGTCGGGAGCGGGGTTCCCGGCGGAGGTGGCGGCGCCGTTCCGGGAGGCGGGGGAGGATGAGGATTCCGCCCGTGCTTCTTGTCGTCCTTGCTGCTGTCGCTCGTTTCGCTGCTCGTGCTTTCGCTGGATGTGCTGCTGGCCGGGCGCGGCGGCGGATACGGCTGCCCGGCGTTGAGCGCGCGGCAGAGATCGTGGTAACGCTGCGCGCTGATGCGGCCAGCGACATACTCGCGCGTGTATTGCTCGATCGGATCGGCATAACGTCCAAAGCACGCGACAAGCATCAGGATCGCGAGCCCGGCGCAAATCAGGCGGTTCGTTTTCATGCAGGGAGATCGACGCGCGGATCGGAAATGGTGCAGCCGGCGGGGGTCGAACCCACAACCTTCGGCTTCGGAGACCAACGCTCTATCCAATTGAGCTACGGCTGCACAATAAGCGGCGGAAAAGTGCGGCGCACACCCCGGGGTGTCGAGGGAAACTTTTTCATGGAAGACCCCGCGCTCCGTCTTTGACGGCGCACAGCGGGCCTGCGAAATCCACGGCGATGTTCTCCCCTCACCCGCTTTCGTTCCGGCAGCTTGCAGCGCTCGTGCTCCTCTGCGCCGGAGTCCTCGCTCCAGGGAGCGCGATGGCGGAAACTCCGCATGCGCGGCAGGTGGACACACGCCCTTTCCCGGATCCCGGCAGCAAGAAGGGCATCCAGGTGCAGATGGCAGATGACGCCCTCGCGCTCGGCATCCGGCATGCGACGCTGAACGTGAGCGTCGGTGCGCTTTTCGACCCCGAGAGGAAGGCGGGCAGCCCGACATGGACAGTGGACGGCGAGACGTTTCACTTCCGGCGCGGCTACCTCGACTCGCTCGGCGTGAAGCGGCTGAGCGGCGCGGGCGTGAACGTGTATCTCATCGTCCTCGGCATCGAAACGGCCAGCGGGGAACTGAATGCGCGGATGCTTCACCCGAAGCGCGACGCAAAGCTCCCGAGCAAGATCGCGGCGCCGAACCTCGCGACCCCCGAGGGTGTGCGGCTGTGGCGCGCGGCTTATGAGTTCCTCGCGGACTGGTTCTCGCGGCCGGGCGACGAGCACGGGCGGGTGGTCGGGTTCATCGTCGGCAATGAAGTGAACGTCCACTGGCAGTGGCACAACATGGGGCCCATGCCGCGCGAGGCGGCAGTGGCGGAATACCTGCGAATCATGCGGCTTGCCCACACGGCGGTGCGGCGCGCGAGCAGCTCGGCGCGCGTCTATATGTCGCTCACCCATTTCTGGACGATCGACCCGGACAAGGACCACGCTCGCTCGATGCCGGGGCGGTTCTTCATCGAGGAGTTCGCACGCCAGGCGCGCGCGGAAGGTGATTTCGACTGGCACCTCGCGCATCACCCTTACCCCGAGAACCTCGGGAACCCGCGCACATGGCTCGACAAGACCGCACCGCAGACACCCGATGCGCAGCGGATCACATTCCGCAATCTCGAACAGCTCGATGCGTTCTTCGCGCGGCCCGAACTGCTGCACAACGGCAGGCGCAGGAGCATCATCCTGAGCGAGCAGGGATTTCACTCCAACGGCACCGAGGAGGGCGACCGTCTGCAGGCGGCGGGCTTTTGCTACGCTTGGGAAAAGGTGTCGCGGCTCGCGGGCATCGACGCATTCATCCTGCACCGGCATGTGGATCACCAATACGAGGGCGGGCTGAATCTCGGTCTCTGGCGCAGGAGGAAGGACAGCATCGCAACTCCGGACACACCGCGCCCGATTTACGCATGCTTCAAGGCCGCGGGCACTCCGGAGCAGGAGGAGGCATTCCGCTTCGCACTGCCGATTGTCGGCTTGAAAAGCTGGGACGAAATCACCCCGCCACGATAGGCCGCGCTACGTGCATGGGGGGAATCCCGCGCGGATCGACGCCCACGGCTCCTGCGCGGACACATCCACGATGCCCGGCTCGGGAGCATCCGACGGCGACAGAATCGCGAGGAAGACGAGCCGTTCCCGGAACGGATTGTAGGTGCCGTGCGGCTCGCCCATCGGGATGAATGCCATCTCGCCCGGCCCGAGGATGCGGTGCTCACGCCCCACCCATTGTTCCGCCCGGCCGGAAATGATGTAGATCAACTCCTCCCGAGTCGGATGGGTGTGGAATGGATGCGACCTCCCGGGCTCCATGTTGGCGCGGACGAGCATGAGCTGCTTGTTGTCCACGACATCGCCGCGGCAGAGCCACTCCTCGATGGTCCAGGGCGAGGCGAAATCAACCTTCTCAGCGGCGGTGACAAAACGGCGGGAGTTCATGGCACGGAAAGCTGGCAGTCTTGAATCAATGGGGAGCACGCGCCGAAACCAGCGGCATCACAGGTCGTCGCCGGGACGCTTCGGCTTCGTGCGCTTCGAACCGGTGCCGGTGCCGGTCTTCGCGCCCGGGGGTCGCAGTTCCACATCACCGGCATCGAACGACATCAGGTTCTCCGGATGCGCGATCTTGAACTCTTCGACCGCGCAGCCGTCGCCTTGGAACAGCGCGAGCGATTTCCCCTCCTTCACGAGCGCGGCCCACTTCAGATTCTGCGCCGTCGTCAGCCGCGCGAGGAAAAGATCGTCCGCGGATTTCAAGACGACGCCATTCGAGTCGGCCGCGACCTTCAGGGCAGCTTCCGCCTTCGCATCGCCGAGCAGCGGATTTGACCGCACGGGAATCGTCACCACGGCTTCCGCCTTCGGGGCCTTTGCTCGCCCGAGATGCGATGCAATCGCATCAAAAGTGTCCGACTTCAGAATGCGCTTCAGGTAGGTGACGCGCCACGCGGACTTCACCGGCGCCTGCGGGTTCGCCGCGGCCTGCTGGTCCGAAGTGCCGAGCGCGAGCGAGCGCAGCCGCTGTTCGCCGGCATTTTCATCAAGGAGAAATATCATCTCGCTCCACTGCGATGCCGCGATCTGCACGGGCTGCGGGTCGTTTTTCTCGTAGGGCAGGCGCCGGAGGAACTCCCCCTCCGACGAATACGCCCGCACCTCCCGGCCCTCGGAGGTCTCGATGATCGCCCACACGCGACCACCGTATCCAGTCACGCAGGCCACCGGCTTCTCGCCCTCGCCGAGGATCAACGGCGTGCTCTCGCCGCCGGCGCGGACGACCACCTTCCCCTCCTCGATGGCGGCGGCGACATCGTTCGGCGGCGGCGCATCGCCCTCGCGCGAGAGCTTCCAGCCGAGTGTCTCCTCCTTGCCGTCGGCGGTGCGGAGCGTCACCTGCACATCATCCCGGCCGACTCCCTTCAGCGCAGTCACTCGGGTGAAACGCGGCGACTCCTCCTTGATCCAGTCGTTGCCATGGAACGCCACACCCTCGACTCCGAGATTTCCGCTCATCCATCCACGCACGGCGTATTTCCCATTCGGGAGCTGCTGGCCGGCATCGTCGCGCCCGTCCCATCGAGTGACGAGGCCGTTCTCCGCCTGCTTGAAGTCATCCACCGCCGCCTCGCGGTGCAGGGTGCGGACGAGTTTTCCGGCGCCGTTGAAGATGCCGAGGCTGATCGTCCCGCCGCCATCCATCGGCGGCGGCAGAAAAATGATCGGTGCGCCCTCCTGCGCGAACGCCGGAAAGGCGAGGGCGGACAGCATGGCGAGCAGGAATGAGCGGCGGTTAGGCATAGGTGTGCCAGTTCAGGCGTGGAAAGATGTTGTCGCGCTGCTCGCAACTTTCCAAGAACTCAGTCTCGATCCAGGAATGCAGGTGCTCGTGCAGTTCATGGAACCGGCGGAGATGCTCGCGCACGCGGCGCGTGGCGTAACCGCGCGCGGTGCCGGATCGGATGAGGAACGCCCAGTCGCTGGACTGCGCGAGGAGCAGTTCACGCGCAAGCTGGCCGAGGCAGCGCTCGCTGGTCTTCGACTGCATCAGCCAGTCCTTCGACTGCAGCCGCACGCTGGAAATCATCTTCTGCTCCGCCTCGTGCAGTGCCGGGTAAATCCACGCGTTCGAAGGATCGAGCCACACGCCGTTGAAGCCGGCTTCGCCCCAGGATGAAGCGGCCGGCTCCACAATTTGATGCGTCTCATTCTCGTCGAGATAACCGCCGGGCGTCATGAGGCGAACCGGTGAAGCCGCACCCGCCGCACCGCGCAAAACGGCATCCAGCCACTCCGGCCCCTCGAACCACCAGTGGCCAAACAGCTCGGCGTCGAACGGGCAGACGACGATGGGCGGCACAGGCATCTGGGCTGCGACACCGCGAAGCTGCCGGGTGCGCTCATCGAGAAAATGCCCCGCATGTGCATGGACCCGCTCGAGTGCCTTGGCGCGATCGTAGGGCTGCTTCGGCTCGGTGCCGGTGACGCGGTGCATCTTCATCCCGGTGAAACGGCGCGGGCCCTCTGGGAAAAATCTGCGGAAGTCCTCCTCGGGCATGTCCCAGCCGGCGTCCCGGTAGAAGTCGCGATACCATTCGTCGCCCGGATAACCCTCCGTCGCGCTCCAGACCTGCCTCGCGGATTCGCGGTCGCGGCCGAATGCGGCGATCCCTGCCGGCGTGAAGACCGGGGCGTAGATGGCGCGCTGCGGCGAGGGCATGCCGAGCAGGATCCCGTGCGAATCGAGCACGCTCCAGCGGATGCCTGCATCGACGAGGATGCGGTCAATGCCGGGACGCCACGCGCATTCCGGCAGCCAGATGCCGCGCGGCGCGGTGCCGAACATCTCCCGGTGCGCCTCGATTCCGATCCCGATCTGCGCGCGCACGGACTCCTCGCGCAGCATGAGCGGGAGGTAGCCGTGCGTGGCGGCGCACGCGATCAGTTCGAGGTGGCCGCGATCCTGGAGCGCGCGGAACGCGGAGACGAGGTCGCGCTTCCAGCGGTTCGTCCACGACTCGCGCGCACGCTGTAGGCGCAGGAATTGGAAGCGAGCCACATGGCCCGTCCCGGCGCGGTGCATCTCGCTCTCAGCGATGGCAATCAGCCGCTCCAGATGGCGCTCGTAGCGGGAGAGCAGCAGTTCGTCGCGCAGCATGTGGCCCAGCGTCGGCGTGATGGACATCGCGATCCTGAAGGGCACTCCTTCATCCGCGAGCGAATGCAGCACGTCGAGCAGCGGCAGGTAGGTGCCCGTGATCGCCTCGAAGAGCCAGTCCTCCTCGATCATGTCCGCGCATTCAGGATGACGCACAAACGGAAGGTGTGCGTGCAGAATCAATGCGAGGCAGCCGTGCGGCATTGTCAAAGCTATGCAGCACCCGTCCCCTGCGACAAGCGCAGCGGAGGCCATCACCGCGATTTTTGATTTGTGGGCGGCGGCTTCGCGTTGACACTGCGCCGCCCGCGAACGCCTCACAAATGAACCTGCCGAACAAACTCACCATCGCACGCTTCGTGATGACGGCCGCGTTCGTCACAACGATGGCGACCGGCTTGGAGTGGGAGGAGATTCACGCCCCGGGGCGGGAGAAGGGGTGGAGCTTTTCCTACACCGCGGCGCTGCTGCTGTTCGTAGCGGCGAGCGTGACCGACTACCTCGACGGACACTTCGCCCGGAAGCTCGGCGCGATCACGAATTTCGGAAAACTGATGGATCCGCTCGCGGACAAGGTGATGATCGCGGCTGCCTTCATCTGCCTCGTGCCGCTGAAGGCGATTCCCGCCTGGGTCGTAATCGTAATCGTGAGCAGGGAGTTTCTCATCACCGGGCTCCGGCTGCTGGCGGCAGGGCGCGGCGTCGTCCTCCAGGCCGAGCGGCTCGGAAAGCACAAGGCTCTCTGGCAGATCGTCACGGCGGGATACTTCCTCCTGCTCCTCGCGCTGATGGAGTGGGAGCGCGCCAGCTGGGTGTCGCTGCACGTCCGGAAATGGTGGTGGGAGGCGTGGCGCTACGGCGGCTGGACCCTCGCCGGAGTCGCGCTCGTGCTGACGCTCTACTCGGGCATCGGCTATCTGCGGAAACACCGCGATCTCATCGCGGAATGATTCCCGGGCAGGGCGGTTACTCGCCTTCCTGCTCGATGATGTCGTTTGGCTGAACTCTCGGATCGAGCGCGGGATCTTTCTTGAGCGCCTTCCAGCTGTAGCGTTGCGCGCTGCCGCCACGGATGATTTTGATCCCGTCGCTCGCGAAATCGCCGCGTCCTCCCGCTGCACTAATCGCGCCGGTCAACGTGAGGTCGGCCACCCAAGGCTGCCGCCCGGGAGCCCGGACGGACCCACCAACGATGATGAAGCGCTGGTTTCCCTGGCTCGGGGTGATGTTGACATTAGCGACGGTGAAAATCTTCGCCTGCTTGAGGCGGGTCTCAATCACGGTGGCAAGCCCAGAACTGGTGAGGCCGCGTGCCTGAACGCGGCCGATGAGCGGGACGGTCACGGCACCCTGATCGACGGTGAGCAGGAGATTGAACTCGCGGGTGAACTCCTCGGGCGGACCGCTGAGTTTCATCTCGAAGGCATCGCCTTCGCGGATGGTGTTGTCGGCGGCTTGCGCGTGCGAGAACACGGCGACGAGCATGGCGAGGAGGAGCAGTGCGATGCGCTTCATGGCTCAGTAGGCGTCTTCGTTGTCGCCCGTGGTGGCGGTGGCCTCGGGTTTTTTCGACTCCGCCGCGAAGGTCCGCTTGGGCGAGTAGTAGTCCTTGTAGTTCGAGTAGTAGCGGTAGGAGTCGTCCTGGCGGATGTCCACGTTGTTGAGGACCACGCCGATGAGGTTGCCGCCGACATGGTTCACAGTGGACTTCACGCGCTGGAGCATGTTGCGCGGGAAACGGCGGTATTGGACGACCATGATGGTGTTGTCCATTTCCGAGACGAGGATGCTCGCATCCGACACGCCGAGGATGGGCGGCGAGTCAAAGAAGACGATGTCGTATTGCTGCTTCAGCTTCGCGATCAACTCGCTCATGCGAGGGCCGTTGAGAATGCCGACATCCTCCATGGAAAGGTTGCCGCTCGGGACGATGGAGAGATTGTCGAGGCGGGAGGTCTTCACCACTTCCTCGATGGTCTTCCGCCCGTGGAGGTAGTCCACCAGGCCGACGCTGTTGTCGACGTCGAAGATCTTGTGCTGAGACGGGCGCCGGAGGTCGGCATCCACGACGAGCACATTCGCGCCGCCCTTGGCGTAAGTGTAGGCGAGGTTGCTGAGCGTGGTGCTCTTGCCTTCGCCGGGACCGCCGGAGACGAGCGTGTAGCTGTTCGCGCCGCGCTCCGCGAGGTGAAGGTCGATGTTGCTCTTCAGAATGCGGTAAGCCTCGGCATCCGCGGTGTCGCGCTTCTGCTTGAGGAGGATCGAGATGTCCGTCGGAATGACAGCGAGCACGGGGAGATCGAGGTGGCGCTCGATGTCGTCCACGGTCTTCACGGAGGTGTCGAGATACTCGATGAAGAACGCCAGCAAGACGCCTGCGGCCACGCCCACGAGAGCCGCGAGGATCATGTAGAGCGCCACATTCGGCTTTTCAGGGAACAGGCCAGGCACCGCATTCTGCCATATCTTCACAGGCGTCTGGGTGAATATGTTATCGAAGCGGGCTGCATCATAGCGCTGCCGCATAGTGAGCAGAAGCTGCTTCTTCATCAGATAAGATGATTTCTTCTCCACGTAGCGGCTCATGCGCGTTTTCTCGTCAATGTTGACGACGCGCCGGGAGGCCATCGTCTCCTCAAACTTCTTGAGCGTGTTCTCCTCGATTTCGAGCTTCGTCTTGAGCGAGCGCTTGATGCTGCCGAGAGCCTCATCGAGCGTTGCCGTGTAAACGTCCCGCTGGGCACGAAGCGCCTTCACGCGCGGGTGGTTTTCACCGAGGCCAGAACTCAACAGTCTGGCCTCCTCTGCGTTTGCGTCCTGCAGCATCGGGATGGTCTTCTCGACGGTCTGATCCGGAATGCCGATGATCCGGAGCGCCTCCTTAAGCTCCTGAGGCTTGAGTTGCTCAACGCTCTTAAGCTGGTTCCGAAGCTGATCCACGAGCGCGCGCTTCTCGCCGACCTGCGCCTCAATGCCCTGCATATCGCGGTCCGGGCTGCTGATGGATAGCGCTGCGTTGGCTGTATCCGGATCAGGATCGACAATTTTGTCCTCCTGCCGGATGACGGAAGCCTCTTGAAAGAGTTTCCGAACCTCCTCCTCCTTGGAATTCAGCTCATCTTTCATCTCATCCAACGTCTGGGTCGTGTTCTTCCGCAGATCCTTGATGCGGGCATCGCGGTATTCGATCGCGATCATGTTGGCGATGTCGGCTGCAAGCTGTTTATCGGTGTGATACACGCCAATCTCGACCAATGCGGTGTTTCGCTGCTCCTGCACCACCACACTGCGAGCGAGAACCTCGATGACCCACTGCAACGGCATCGTCTGCCCGGGCGGGGAAAACTTCTTCACAAGGTCCAGCCTCTCCACGACCGTTTTCAGAATCTCCGCCTTTTTGATCACCTGAAACTGTGTGGCTAGGAACTGCTGGTCAATCCTCCCCGCAGCCGATGCGTCATTGACCCCCGTTCCCTTGTTCAAGTTGTCGGCCTTAATCTCAACCGTCACCTGCGAATAAAACTGGCGCGGCAGGAAATAGACATACACGCCAGCCGTGACCATCACGAGGAAGAACGTGAGGAGGATGAGGCCGAGTCGCAGCTTTACGACGCGCCAGTAGTCGAGAAAGTGAAGCTTAACCTCGGAGGGTTCGGTCATAGTGCGTGGCGGTTGACGATGCGAAATCTTGGCCTTGGGGGCCGTTCACGTAACCACGCGACACGCTGGTCCGCAACGTGAGAGTGCGCGCGGCGGCGCCTTTAATACTCGTATTGGACGCTGAACAGAAACCGGTTCCTGTCGTAGTCGGCCGTGCCGGTCGAGGTATCCTGCAAAGTGTAGTTGTAGCGGGCGCCGAGGCTGAAGTGGCGGTCGATCCGGTATTGGAGGCCGACATTCGCATCGTAAATGTTCGAGGAACTGCTCGCACCCGCGCGCGGATCGTAATCGGTGTGGATGTAGTTGAAACCGACGTTGCCGGAGAGGCGCGAGGTGAATGCGCGCTGGTAAACGAGGCCGAGGCGGTAGGAGAGGTTCTTGTCACCGGCCGTCGAGGACTGCTCAAAGCCATACCGGCCGTTGAGCGTGAGCGTGGAGTTGCGTCCGGTGCGGTAGTTCAGCGCGATTTCGCCATACGGGGCGGAGGAATCGCCGCCGGCGTCGTAGGATCGGAAAGATGCGCCCGCACGGATCGTTGCCGTGAGGTATCGCGACGCGATCCAGTCGAGACCCACCAGAGCGTAGGCGGTCTGCGAATTGAGCGCCGAGTTGTTCATGTATTCGTCGAACCCGTAGCGCCCTTCGATGACCCAAGTGTATCGCGGCGAGGTCTGGAACCTGAACTCGTTGCCGATGGTGAAGTTCCAGTAGCTGTTCGACTGGTTCGCCGCGCTGTCGTCCGCGTATTGGAGAATGTTGAACGACGCACTCGTGGTCGTGCTGAAGCGGGGTGCCCAGCGGTAGGACAGGTCGAACTTCGTGGACCCGGTGAAGTAGTCGCCGCCCACCTGGCTCGTCGAGGCGTAGTAGTTCGAATAATCCGGCTGCGAGAGGTAGGCGAAGCTCACGTTCGACGAGAACTGCGCCCTTGGATTAATCCGCTTGATATACATCGCGCCGACACGCGCGTTGAAGTCGGAGCTGCCGCCAGGGCGGTTCCAGTAAAAGTCGCCGCCGACCTCCGCGTTCACCGTGAAAACGGACGACGCCTTGATCCACTGCGCATCCCAGTGGCCGTTCACCCAAGTGAAGCCGCTCCGCGCACGCGGCCGCGCCACGGTGGTCGCGGTGCCCGAGGGGGTCTGATCCGGATTGTCGTCGTAGCCGATGCCGACCGACACGCCGTAGCGGAAGCGCGGCCTCGCGAACTCACCCTTGCCCGGCGTGACGACCTGCGGGGCTCTTCCGTAAAAGCTCGGCGCAACGAACCGATTATCGGCCTCGTCCGTCCTCAACGATTCCGCCGCACTCTTCTCCACCTGCTCCTCCATCGCGTCGGCACCCGCCCTGCGCAGCTTTCTTTTCGGAACATCTTCCTCGTCGGCAACGCGCGCAAACGTGTTGCGCCTCCCTGCCCCATCAGTCCGCGCGGACTCGCCGGTGCGGAATGGGTTCTTCGGCTTCGCGGTCGAGGACTCGGCGGCTTCGGTCACTGCGTCCGCGCCCGCCTTCGCAGGCTTTTTCACCTCCGACGCGGGGACCGCCGGCGTCTCTGAACTTGGCGGGACCGCAGGTGCGGCGGGGTCTTGGGCCAGCGTCACTTGTGCCCAAGAGCAACTCGCCAGAACGACCATTGCCAGCGGCAGGCAGCGGTTCTGCGAGGGGGAGCGAAGAAGATTCTGTTGCGTCATATCAGGGAAAATCAGGCTGATCCAAACGGGGAACTTGAAGCAAAGTCCTACCAATCCGGCCAGACAATGCAAGACCTTGCTTTGGCTGTAACGTGATTGTCACTCGAAAAATTTTATGGGCCGCAAGGCTGGCGGCTGATCGAAGATCGAATCCGCGGGGACCGATGGCCATGGAGCAATGCTCGACCTCATGTGCGCGGGACGATTCCGGCGAGGATTTCCGCCGCTTTCTCAAGCGCGCGCGCGCGGTGGCTGAGCGCGTTTTTTGTCTCCGCCGGCAGTTCGCCGAACGTCCCGGAGTGCCCATCAGGCATAAACATCGAATCGTATCCAAAGCCGCCGGATCCCCGGTCTTCGGCGATCACGCAGCCCTCCACCCGCCCATCGCACACGGCGAGCGTCTCGCCATCTCGCGCGAGTGCCATCGCGCAGCGGAAACGGGCCGTCCACGGCGGGGGCACGCCGCAGGCGAGAAGCTCGCGCTTCAGCCGCGCGCGGTTCCCAGCATGATCACCATGGGTCCCCGCATAGACGGCGCTCTGCACTCCCGGCTCCCCCGCAAGCGCATCCACCTCGAGACCTGAGTCATCGCTCAGCACGACGCCCGGAAAAATCCGCGACGCAGCCTCGGCCTTGATTCGGGCATTTTCCTCGAACGTCACCCCCGTCTCATCCGGCGCTGGCACCTCCGGATGCGCCGTGAGATCGCTCACGTCCCAAGCGTCGCCGAGAATCGCGCGGATCTCAGCGGTCTTGTGGGTATTCTTGGTCGCAATGAGCAAGCGGAGCACGCCGGGACGAGTGGCTGGCAGCGACGGACGTGGCAAGCAGGGAATGCAGATCCCGCAGCGTGCGCAAGAACGGCGGCGGCAGCAGGCCCCCGCGGAGCAATCGCGCACACCGCGCCGACATCCGTCCGCTTCCGGCCACTTGTAATGCTTTCGCCCACACGCGAAGCCTTGGCCGTTTGCCTCAGCGGATCCCGCGGACTGCCACCGCCCCCGGCAGCCGGCGACCTCTTTTCGCACATCCCGATCCGTCTTCTTCATTGCCGCCCGCCCGCGACCGCGCCAAGTTCCGCCCCTTTTCGCCATGAGCAACGACCGCCGCAAACCGTATCCCTTCGACGTGATCGAGCCGCGCTGGCAGCGCGTGTGGGACGAGCGCCAGACCTTTCACGCGCCGAATCCCGGCGAGCCCGGCTTCGATCCCGCGAAGCCGAAGTTCTACGTGCTCGACATGTTCCCCTACCCGAGCGGCGCCGGGCTGCACGTCGGGCATCCCGAGGGCTACACGGCGACGGACATCCTCGGCCGCTACAAAAAAATGCGCGGCTTCAACGTGCTGCACCCGATGGGCTGGGACGCATTCGGCCTGCCCGCGGAGCAATATGCCATCAAGACCGGCCAGCACCCGCGCGCGACGACCGAGGCAAACGTGGCCAATTTCAAAAAGCAGCTCCAGGCCATCGGCTTCGGCTACGACTGGCAGCGCGAGGTGAACACGACCGACCCCGCGTATTTCAAGTGGACGCAGTGGATTTTCCTCCAGCTCTACAATTCGTGGTTCAACCCCGAGACGAATCGCGCCGAGCCGATCGCGACTTACAAAGGTGAAGACACGGACAGCGTGCGCCTCGCCTACGTCTCGCACGCGCCAGTGAACTGGTGCCCCGCACTCGGCACCGTGCTCGCGAACGAGGAGGTCATTGATGGAAAGAGCGAAGTCGGCGGCCATCCCGTCGAGCGACGCCCGATGCGCCAGTGGATGCTGCGCATCACCGCGTATGCGCAGCGGCTCATCGACGAACTCGACGGCCTCGACTGGCCCGAGAGCATCAAGATTCACCAGCGAAACTGGATCGGCCGCAGCGAGGGCGCGGAGGTGCATTTCAAGATCGCTGACTGCCCGCCGGGCATGGAGGACACGATC
>JBGAPU010000142.1:0-12252 GCA_044221035.1 Chthoniobacteraceae bacterium
AGCTGCGCCACCTCTCGCTCGCGGGCTGCGTCAGCGTGAAGGATCTCTCGCCGCTGCGCGACATGCAGATCCAAGTGTTGAACCTCAACCGCACCAGCGTGAGCGATCTCGCCCCGCTCGCCGGGATGCCACTGGTGGAACTCAGCCTCGATTTCTGCACGAAGATCACCGACTTCACGCCGCTCAAGGAGTGCCGTTCGCTCGAGAAACTGCTGCTCCCGCGCAATGCGCGGAACATCGAGTTCCTGCGGAGTCACCCGAAGCTGAAATTCCTAAGCTACAAGGGATTCAGCGAGCCGGTGAAGGAGTTCTGGGCGGACTACGACAAGAAGCACGTCGAGAAGGGCAAGCCGCCCGAGAAGCCGCCGGCACCGTCGAAAAAATAGTCGGCGCGCTGGCATGGATTCGGAAGGGTGCCGGCAAAACTTTTTGCCACGGCCTTTGACACACTCCGGGCAGCCGTTACCTTGCCGAAGCTCATCCCTCCCATGCGCAATCTGACCACGAAATCCGGCCGGCAGAATCTCCAAGTCTGCCTCCAGCATGAAGACCAGACGGAACGCTGCGGATGCCTCAGTCTCCAGTCACAGGGCATCGTCTTCACATCACCGCGTCAGATCGAACCCATGGCGGATCTGCTGGTGCGGGTGGAATGCCCTTCGCCAGACTGCTGCAGCTTTCTCACGGAGGGAATCGTCGTTGGGTGCGATGCGTGCGCCGACGGGGGGTTCGAAATCACCGTGCTTTTCCTCGGGCAGGAGGAATCCAAGGCTCCGGCGAAGGGCGTCAGGAAGCTTCCCTCGGTGGACATGATGCTGAACTGAGCGACCGCACCGCGAGGGCGGGGAAGGGGAGTGAAGAGTGGTGCCAGAGGGGAGAATCGAACTCCCGACCAAGGGCTTATGAGTCCCCTGCTCTACCGCTGAGCTACCCTGGCATGGTCTTTCGGGGCGCGGAAAATAGCGGCCTTGCCACTTGTGGCAAGCGGAACCTTCAGCGAAACCGCGCGCGGGGGAGTTTTACTTCGACTCTTTCTTCGCGCCGTTGGCGATCATCTGCTTCACGCGCTCCTCGATGGCCGCCGCCTGTTTGCCCTCCTCGGTGGACGCATCGAGCGCCTTCACTTCACCCATGAGCTTCAGCACGGTCTCGTTGTCCTGCGGCGGGCGGTAGATTCGCAGCAGCGACATGAGCGCGGCCTGCTTCTGGCCAGCGGTCAGTTTCGGATGCGAGGCGATGAATTCATCGGCCTTCTTCCGGCCGGCGGCCGAGCCGTCCTTGCCCGCGGCGGTTCCGATTTCCCCCTGAAGCGTGGCGAGGTCCGCCTTGAAGGCGACTGCGGAACCGATGCCCGACTCGTCTTTCGGATCGAGCGAGGTGATTTCGGCGACCACCTTCTGGTAGTGCTGCGCCACGAGGTCCTCGTTGAGGACCTTCAGCCCGGCGGCGAGGAACTTCGCCTTCTCGACGCCCTGCGCGGTCTCCGCCTTCTTCCACTGCTCGTCGCGCTTCGCTTTCACGGCGCGGAGTTCGTCGAGATGCGGGAGGTATTTCTCCGGGCCGCCTGCCTGATAGCCGGTCTGCGCATACGGGCGCCCCTGGGCGTCGGCGAGGATGATCGTGGGGTAGCCCCGGATGCCGAACTGCTGCTGGAGCTTCGCGTTCTGCTCCTGCGTCTCCTTCGAGAGCTTCGACTTGTTCTGCGGGTAGTCGAGCTCCACGAGGACGAAGCTCTTCGGGGCGGCGGACTTGAACGCGTCGAGGTCGAAGACCTCCTTGCGCAGCTTGATGCACCAGCCGCACCAGTCGGAGCCGGTGAAGTCCATCAGCAGGTCCTTGCCCTCGGAGGATGCGGTGGCCTTGGCCTTTTCAAAATCGGTCACCCACAGGTCGCCGGCGGCGAAGACGGATGAAGTGAGGGTCCACGCGGCGGTGGCGACGACGAGGGAAGGGATGAGTTTCATTGCGCTTCGATAACCTCTTTCCCGCCGGGCTCAATGAGGAAATCTGCGGCGGACTTCAGCTCCCGCACCTTGACTCGCCGGCGCCGCATCCTATCCTCCGCATCAGACCAGACGCAGGGGAGCCGGCAGGCTGAGACGCGCGCGAAACCGCGCGGACCCTTTGAACCTGATGCGGGTAATTCCGCCGAAGGGAGCAAAGCACCGAGCCATGCCGCCACCTGCGCATGGCTTTTTCATTTCCACCGCCAAGACTCAACGACATGATCGCCACGAAAGACTCCATCGAGCCGCACAGCAGCACGCAGCTTCCCGCCAGCACCCGCGTGTATCTGCAAGGGCGCATCCATCCCGATGTTCGTGTGCCGATGCGCGAGATTGAGCTCTCGCCGACGAAGACTTTCAGCGGCGAACTGGAGGCAAATGAACCGGTGCGCGTCTATGACTGCTCTGGTCCTTGGGGTGACCCGGCATTCACGGGCACGTCCGACGAGGGCCTGCCTGCGCTGCGCGCAAAATGGATCGCGGCTCGCAGGGACGTGGCGGAATACGACGGCCGTGCGGTGAAGCCGCAGGACAACGGCTACCTCTCCGGCAAGCACGCCGAATATGCGAGCAAGGCGGAGCGCAACCGACTCGTGGAATTTCCCGGTCTGCGCGGTCAGCGCCGTCGTCCGCTCAAGGCGAGCGCGGGGCATCCGGTCACGCAGCTTTGGTATGCGCGGCAGGGGATCGTCACGCCGGAGATGGAGTTCATCGCCATTCGCGAAAACATGGGCCGCGCGAAGATCGCCGACATGGCGCAGGACATTCTCCGCAACGACCTCGACAAACAGCACGCCGGTTCCGCGCAGCAGCCGGACAGCGAATACACGCCCGGCGTCTTCCGCCGTTTCCCGCAGCGCATCCCGGCGCAAATCACGCCGGAGTTTGTGCGGAGCGAAGTCGCTGCCGGGCGCGCCATCATCCCCGCGAACATCAATCACCCGGAGCTCGAGCCGATGATCATCGGTCGCAATTTCCTCGTGAAGATCAACGCCAACATCGGCAACAGCGCCGTCGCGTCGTCGATCGAGGAGGAGGTGGAAAAAATGCGCTGGGCCACCAAGTGGGGCGCCGACACCGTCATGGACCTCAGCACGGGGAAAAACATCCACGCCACCCGCGAGTGGATCCTGCGCAATTCGCCCGTGCCCATCGGCACCGTGCCCATCTACCAGGCACTGGAGAAAGTGAACGGCAAAGCCGAGGACCTCACGTGGGAGCTCTTCCGCGACACCCTCATCGAGCAGGCCGAGCAGGGCGTCGATTACTTCACCATCCACGCCGGCGTGCTCCTGCGCTTCATCCCGCTCACCGCCTCGCGCATGACCGGGATAGTAAGCCGCGGCGGCAGCATCATGGCGAAATGGTGCCTTGCGCATCATCAGGAAAACTTCCTCTACACCCACTGGGACGACATCTGCGACATCATGGCCGCCTACGACGTCAGCTTTTCCATCGGCGACGGACTGCGCCCCGGCTCCATCGCCGACGCCAATGACGGCGCGCAATTCGGCGAACTCGAAACGCAGGGCGAACTCACCCGCCGCGCCTGGGCCAAAGGCGTCCAGGTCATGAACGAAGGTCCCGGCCACGTCCCCATGCACCTCATCGAGGAAAACATGGCCAAGCAGCTCGAATGGTGCGGCGAAGCGCCCTTCTACACCCTCGGGCCGCTCACCACCGACATCGCGCCCGGTTACGACCACATCACCAGCGGCATCGGCGCCGCCATGATCGGCTGGTATGGCTGCGCCATGCTCTGCTACGTCACGCCCAAGGAACACCTCGGCCTGCCCAACAAGCAGGACGTCAAGGAAGGCGTCATCACCTACAAACTCGCCGCCCACGCCGCCGACCTCGCCAAAGGCCACCCCGGCGCCCAATACCGCGACAACGCCCTCAGCAAAGCCCGCTTCGAGTTCCGCTGGGAAGACCAGTTCAACCTCGGCCTCGACCCCGAGCGCGCCCGCGAATTCCACGACGAAACCCTCCCGCAGGAAGGCGCCAAGACCGCGCACTTCTGCAGCATGTGCGGCCCGCACTTCTGCTCGATGAAAATCACCGAAGACGTCCGCAAATACGCCGCCGAACAGGCGATCTCCGAGGAAGAGGCCTTGAAGAAAGGCATGGAGGAGAAGTCGAAGGAGTTCGTGGAAAAGGGCGCGGAGGTTTACGCGAAGGCGTGAGCGTCTATGGACGAAGCGGCGCACACAGAAGCTGGATGTCGTGCTTTTGAGATACTAACCGCGATACTCGAAGAGCATGAGGACGTGTATGTCAGTTTGGCATGCACAGGGCGACTTCTCGCACACGGCGCCCCTTCAGTTGTCGAGGAAGTTGCGAAGACGTTGGAAGAGTTCAAAAGAAAAGACCCATCGGAACTGATGGGCTTAGTTGACCTGCTTCCAGTCAACGCGTTCGTTGCATTGGCGCGTGCGAAACCTCAGGAAGTCTTCGAAAAAGTGGAGCGCCAAATGTCGATTTCCGCGCTGATCACCGCACACGCATTCTTCGAATCCACAATCAAGGACTTGCTCCGCCTCACGATCCTATGTGGTCGAGAAAGTTGGCTCGCGGAAATGTCAGGAAAGACTGTCGTGTTCGGCGATGTTCAATCCAAGGGAATCGAAGCCTGCGCCGACAGCCTTTTTGAAAGGGAGTTGAGCAAGCTTAGCTTAGCGGGAATGCCTGCAATGGTCGGAAGACTGCTTGGGTTCTGCAAAGGCAACGTGACGACCAAGAGTGTGTTCCAGAACTACCGATTGGAGACCGAGCGACTGAAAGCGTTGGACCAACTGCGTCATGATTATGCGCACCGTCGAACAAAAGCTCCATACTCGATTCGACAGGCAGAAATAGACTTGAGGTATCTGACTTTAACGGCCGTTCATTTGGTTACGTGCATCATGGAAGCATTCGACCTCAAAGGCCAACACCGGAAAGCGAGCGTTTCGTAAACATACTTCCTAAACGAACGAACTGATTCAACCCTTTCAGGGTTGGCGGTTTGGTTGGGTGGGATGGACCCAGGGTAGTTTCGTTGGAGCGAAACAACCCTGGGCTGGATGATGGAACGCCGTTGGCGTTCACGGCGTGCGCTTCGCGCCGCGCCATTCCACAATGTAGCCGCGCCACGATCCCGACGACGCCACGGCCCAATCCCAACGGGATTGAATCAACCAGCCCAGGGTTGCGAGGAACGAGCTACCCTGGGAACCCGCCCCCAACACGCATCAACCCTGAAAGGGTTGTATCACCCGACGAACAATCTCCCGCCGCCGCATTCCGGTTCGCGTTGATTCAACCCTTTCCGGGTTGGCGGTTTGGTTGGGTGGGATGGACCCAGGGTAGTTTCGTTTGAAACGAAACAACCCTGGGCTGGAAGATGGAACGCCGTTGGCGTTCACGGCGTGCGCTTCGCGCCGCGCCATTCCACAACGTAGCCGCGCCACCATCCCGGCGACGCCACGGCCCAATCCCAACGGGATTGAATCAACCAGCCCAGGGTTGCGAGGAACGAGCTACCCTGGGAACCGATCACCACAACGCGCATCAACCCTGAAAGGGTTGTATCGCCCGTGATCCATATTCCGCCGCAATCCCGTTCGCGTTGATTCAACCCTTTCATGGTGGTGGATTGGTCGGGTGGGATGGACCCAAGGTAGTTTCGTTGGGACGAAACAACCCTGGGCTGGATAATGGAGCGCCGTTGGCGTTTGCGGCGTTTGCGGCGCACACGGGGGTCGCGACAATCACGGTGTTCACGGTGTTTACGGCGCTAGCGGTGTGCGCTTCCTGCCGCGCTTTCACGCAATCACGGCTTGATTCCGCAATGGCCCCACGGCTCAAGTCCACGATGTCGCGCGGCACAATCCCGTTCATGTCTGGTGGAAGGGAATCCGTGTGGATCGGAATCCGCGTGGACCGGCCCCAGCCCGCGAACCAATCCCAACGGGATTGAAGCATCCAGCCCAGGGTTGCCCGCTTCGGGCTACTCTGGGATCGCATCCGCACACAGGCATCAACCCTGAAAGGGTTGAATCCATCGGCCGCGCAACGACCGGAACCCACGCAACCGACGGCTTGAATCAATCCCACACATACCGCTCATCGAATTCGATTTCGTAACGCAGCAGCAGACGGCGGAATTCATCCTGAAACGAAACCTTGCGATGATGCTCCTCCTGCCCGGCGATGTAGGCGCGCACATCATCCGCCTGCGACTGGCCAATCGAGAAAACGCCGTAGCCTCCCTGCCATGCAAAATCGCCCAACTCCGGGGCATTCGTGGTCGCCTTTGCTTTCAGCCAAACGGACGAGCCGCGTTTCAATTCTTTCACCACATCCGCCACCGTGGCCGTGCGGGAATGGGTGAAGAGCAGATGCACATGATCCTCCACACCGCCAATGATGATGGGCTGGCAATCGAGATTCGTGAGGATGCCGCCGAGGTAGCGGTGGAGTTCGTCGCGGAGCGGTTTGTCCCGCAGGAATGGACGCCGGTCCTTGGTCGAGAAGACCGTGTGCAAAAGGATCTTTGCGAGCGATTGCGCCATGACGGGATGGTGGATGTTTCGCTGCTGCGATTCAACCCTTTCAGGGTTGAAGCCCGTTGGTGGTCGGATCCCCCAGGGTAGCCGCTTCGCGTCAACCCTGGGCTGGATGATGGAATCCCGTTGGGATTCGTCCATGAGCGCGGTGTGTCGGCATTTCTAACGACGTGCGAGCGTTCAAGTCTCGCCTGGCGTGAAGAGGATTCATAGTCATTCTCTCAGTGCCCAGTATCGAAGCCGCTCATATCTTGTCTCGCCGAGATGACTAAGAACTAGAACCACTTCATTTGCCCTCCAAGCGATCGGAGAAACAGGCTGTTCCGGCATGCTTTGCTGGTCGTAAAGCAGGGTGACGTGCGGAACAAATTTGAAATCTCCCCGGGTGGCTAACTTACGTTTGGCCAACTCGGTGATGAGCCGGTGATGCAGTTCCATCAACGACTGATTGCCGTTTGGGTTGACCAGCACGAAAGGCAGATTGCCACGGCGGCCACCAAAACTCTTTGCATGATCGAGCGTGATCTCAGGCGACGATTGATCTGCGAAGGCAACCGCACAGGCCTCGGCAGCGGTTTCGATAATCCGCTCCGGTATCTCGGGATAGTCGTCAATATGATGCAGGGTCATGTGGAGAATATCGCGCGGACGAAACCTCCCTCTTAGTCCAAACCGTTCACGTGATTCTACCTGCAAGTTGGAAATCGACTCAACCGCTGCAGGACTTGGAAAAATTCCGACAAAGAGCCGATATTTTAGGGGAGCCGGAGGTGGCGTTTCAAAGAGGGTGAGTTGCGGATCCATAGAGAGCGGAAGATTTTGTGTATGGAATGATAATCCAAAATCCGATATTGCAGGAACGGATGGAAAGCGAAAATCTGAACGTGCGGTTGTGCTGGTTGTCGCCGGGGTGAGTGAATACGTTACGCAAATATCCCGCTGAGCTTCCCCCTGTGATTAGGCCGGTTCTGAGTAGAGGTTTTCAACGAACCGAACCCCATGAAGCGATCCCGACACACCGAAGAACAAATCATTCACATCCTCCAGGAAGCCCAGGCCGGCGCGGCTGTCACCGAACTGTGCCGGCGCCACGGCGTCGGCGAGTCCACTTTCTACAAGTGGAGGCAGCAGTTTGGCGGCCTCAAAGTCGATGAGGCTCGCCGCTTGCGGCTGCTCGAGGAGGAGAACCGCAAGCTCAAGAAGCTCGTCGCCGACCAGGCACTCGATGCCATGGTCCTCAAGGAGCTGCTCGCAAAAAAATCCTGAAGCCCAAAGCACGCCGATCGGCCATGAACGAAGTCATCCTCAGCTTTGGGCTTTCTGCACGCCGCGTCTGCCGCCTCACCGGCTGGAACCGTTCCAGCCTCCAATATCAACCGGCTCCCCGCGAGGATGCCGCCCTGCGTGCGCGCCTGCGCCACTGGGCCGCGCTCAAGCCGCGCTGGGGCGCTCCGATCCTGCACGACATCCTCAAGTCCGAGGGCCTCGTCCAAAACCACAAGCGCACCGAGCGGCTCTACCGCGAGGAAGGGCTCTCCCTGCGCCGCAAGCTGCGCCGCAAGCTCCCTGCTGCCGCGCGCGTTCCCCTGCCCCGGCCCGACCGGCCCAATCAACGCTGGTCGATGGATTTTGTTTCCGACCAGCTCGCCGATGGCCGCCGCTTCCGCTGCCTGACACTGGTCGATGACTTCACCCGCCAGTGCCTGGCCATCCATGTCGATGCTTCCATCGGCGGCTCCACCGTCGCCGATCTCCTCGCCTCGCTCATCGAGCAACGCGGCCGTCCCGCCGTCATCACCACCGATAACGGCCCCGAGTTCATCTGCCGCGCCCTCCATCGCTGGGCCCAGGCCAGCGGCGTCTCCCTCCACCATATCCAGCCCGGCAAGCCCACCCAGAACGCCTTCATCGAAAGCTTCAACGGCACCTTCCGCGACGACTGCCTCAACCAGCATTGGTTCAGCTCCCTGGCAGAAGCCCGCCTCCTCATCGAGCACTGGCGCAACGAATACAACCACCTCCGCCCTCACTCCTCCATCGGCCGCATCCCGCCTAACGCCTTCGCCTTGCAGTTCCCCCTGAATCAACAACCTTCAACCTCAACCTCCCTCCACTCACCTCCGGCCTGAAAATCGGGGGGAAGCTCAGGCGGCCTCACAAGCAGGTGTGAGACCGACGGCTCACCTCCGGCCTGAAAATCGGGGGGAAGCTCAGGGCTGGCATCGGTGACGAATGCGCGACCGTACTCACCTCCGGCCTGAAAATCGGGGGGAAGCTCAGGGGAGACTCCTTTCGGTCACCACCTCAGTGGTTTACGAACGGGTAAGCTCCATACGATTGCCGACAGCCCGGTGAGAGTCTGCCGACGGTGTTCGTGGAAGCGCCGCTGAGGAGGCAGGGGACATGTTTTCAATGCGGGACGCGGTGGCTTCGATGCAGCAATCCCACTGGGTTTGGAGTTTTACTTTCACCCACCGCGTTTGGCGCTACACCGTGTGCGATGAAACGCACTCCAGTTCCGCCCGCCCATCGTCGTCGAGTGCTCATCTTCGTGGACGAATCCAATGTGACCAGTTCGGCGAAGGTCTCGAACCGGAAGCTCGACTGGATCAAGCTCCGCGATTTTCTCGTCGGGGAACGGGCGCTTTTGGAGATGGTCGTCTATGCCGGGCTGCCGCCGGCGATGACGGAGTGGCAGGCGGAACGCGACCGGAAGAACAAATTCCTCCATTGGCTGCGCTCCAATGGCTTCCTCGTGGTGACGAAGGAGGGCGCGCCGGCGGATGAGGCGCATTACAAGGCGAACGTGGATGTGCTCATGGCGATCGATGCCATCGAGCTCTCGACGGCGATGGCGCCGGACGTGGTGGTGCTCGTCACGGGCGATGCGGATTTCGCCCATCTCGCGCTCCAGCTCCGCCGCCGCGGCATCCGGGTGGAGGCGGCGTCGCTCGCGCAGACGCTGGGTGCGGGCTTGAAGACGGCGGTGAATGACGCGACGGACTTGGCGCCCCTGCTGGCGACGTTCGATCCGCTGGCCTGAGAGGCACGGGCGACACCTCACTGCGCGGAGTCGGCGGCGGGCGGGCGGAAGCGTTCTGCGATCCGGTCCACGCCGCCGCGCGGGCCATCCACGGGCTGGAAGGTGGAGGTAGCGGCGTTCCACCCGGTCTTCGTCGGATACGGGTAGATGGTCATTTCCCAAATGCCCTTTCCGTTTTCCGCATGCCGGCCCGTGAGGCCGAAGGGCGCGGTGCCGGTCTCGCGCCACGCGCGCACCGTATCGAGGAGGTTCGGTGCCTGGTTGATGCCGGGTCCGCCGCCGTGCGCGAGGCCGGGGACGACGTAGAAGCGGAAGAATGAATGCACCTTTTCGATTCCGCCGAAGTGCGCGGCGACGCGCTCGTAGTAATCGATCGAGGCATGGTAGGGCACGACGGAATCGGCGGTGCCGAGGGTCATGATCAGCTTGCCGCCGCGTTTCGCGAACGCGCTGAGGTCGGCGTTCTCCGCGTTGAGATACGGCGCGAGTTTGGCGGTGTAGGTGTCGATGTCTGCGCCGAAGTTGATGTCCTCCAGCTTGCGGTCTTTGCCGAAGACCCAGTTGAAAAGATACAGGTGGCCGTGCGAGGCCTCGATGGAGCTGCCGAGCGGGATGCCATTGAAGATGCGCTCGCCCGTCACGGCGTGGCGCGGGCCGTCGAAGAGCTTCCGCAGCGCGGCTGCGTGCTCGTCGGTGAGCGTCGCGTCCTTTTTCCGCGCGAGGGCGATGACGGCCTCGATGTCCTGCGCGGTGCAGCGCGGGTCGGAGACGAACTTGCCGGCCGCCGCGGGGATTTCGCGCGCCGCCATGAATTCATTTGCTGAGGCGATGACGCTGGCATCCTGCGATTTCGTAAACGGGCACTTCTTCAAAATCTGATCATTCCACAGGAAGTAGGTGTGCAGCGGTGTGCGGCAGTGCGCGGCGACGGCGGCGGCGATGCCGTCGTAGTCCTCGGGGTAGCGCTGCGCCTCCTGCAGCGCCTGCTGTCCGCCCGTCGAGCCGCCGCTGAAATAGGAAAGCTCGGGCGCGCGGCCGTAGTAGGCCCGCGTGATTTGTTTCCCGACGACTGTCATGAGGTGCGTCGCACGGAAGCCAAAATCCTTCCACACTTCGGGATTGCCGATGCCGGAGTCCGCGTTCGGCGCCGTGCCCATGTCGGTCGTCGCGACCGCGTAGCCCGCAGCGCTGGCACCCGCGAGGCTCCCGGAGTTGATCTTACCGGCGGCACCGCCATTGCCGAGGCCGAGGAAGCGCGCATTCCATTTCTCCGCATCCGGCAGCCAGACCTCGACGTTGATGTTCGAGCCCTTCGCGGGATGGAGGGTGAGTTTCACGACTGTCCGCGTCCCGCTCGTGTCGCGCTCAATGGAAACGCCGGTCGCGGTGTCAATTTGAAGCGCGCGGAGCGAGGCCAGTCGCGCCTCCAGTGTCAGTGGAGGCTTCGGCTCGGCGATCGCGGAGACGCAGACGAGGAGCGCAGGGATGCTGAGGCGGAGGAATGTCCGGATCATGGGAGCGGCCGCATTCGGAGTTAGACGCGCACCTTGACGACGACCTTCCGAACCTCGACTGGCCCGTCGAGATCAAGGCCGGGCGCGTGGGCATCCTCGGGGAAGAAGATGGTGAACTCGCCCGCGCGGAGGCGAAGCGGCGTGAACACTGAGGGCGACGCAAAGAGCGCGTAGTCCTTCTCGCTGTCGTGGGCCTTGGTCTCCGCGAGGCCGGCGAGCGGAGTCCACAGCAGCGTTTCGCGGCCCGACTGGATGAACTGGATGTCGATGTGGTTCCGGTGCGCCTCGAAGATTCCCTCCGCGACGGGCTTCGTCGTGTAGGACTGCACGAGGGCAAAGCAGTGATCACCCGCAATGTCGTGGCGCCCGAGCGGGAGGTCGTCGGGCATCGTTCGGAGGAATTCAAACGCTGCGGCGAAGTGCGGGGAGAGCGGGGCGTAGCGGGTGGATTGGGCGAGGGTGCCGGCGATCATCGGGTGGATTCTGCGAGTGGGTTGGTGCGGTGTTCGGAACGCCGCGGTTTTGTCGCGATGGGCGCGCCGGTGCAAGCCGCGGACGCGGAGCAATTTTGGAGTGCATGTCGCACGTCGTCGGAAAAGGATTTGTCGCATGAAGAAAGAACTCTCCCCGAAACTGCGCGACGAAGTGCTGAAGACCCTTAAGGCGCGGTTTGAAGAGAACATGAACCGGCACAAGGGCATCGAGTGGACGGAGGTGCAGGCGCGGCTGGACGCGAGCCCGGCGAAACTCTGGTCGCTGAATGAAATGGAGAAGACCGGCGGCGAGCCGGATGTCGTGGCGCAGGACAGAAAGACCGGCGAGGTGACCTTCATGGACTGCTCCGAGCAGACGCCGTCCGGACGAGTGAGCCTGTGCTACGACGAGGAGGCGCTCGCTTCGCGCAAGGAGCACAAGCCGAAGGGCAGCGTAGTCGGCATGGCGGCGGCGATGGGGGTCGAGATTCTGACCGAGGAGGAATACATGGCGCTGCAGAAGCTCGGTGAGTTCGATGCGAAGCGTTCGAGCTGGATCAAAACGCCGGCGGACTTCCGCGCAAAGGGCGGTGCGCTGTGGGGCGGCCGGAGCTACGGGCGCGTCTTCATCGGCTGCAACGGCGCGGAGTCCTACTATGCGGCGCG
>JBGAPU010000143.1:0-11947 GCA_044221035.1 Chthoniobacteraceae bacterium
AGTTCAAGCATTCAAAGACGCCTTGGACGGATGGGAATTTCAGGACCTCAATGGCAAACCTTATCTGGAACCTCCGCATCAGATTCAAAACGCTTTGGCTGCCGTGGTGAAATTTGCCGTTCGCTCGAACCAGCTAATTGAATCAGAAAAACCATGGGCGCTCGCCAAAGACCCCGCGCAAGCCAAACGCCTCGACGCCGTCCTCTACACCCTCGCCGAATCCCTCCGCATCATCGCGATCCTGATTTCCCCGGTGCTGCCGAAGGCGGCGCACGGCATCTTCGACCAGCTCGCCTGGAAGCTCGACGAAGCCGGCAAGGAATCCCGCTTCCGCCTCGCCGACGCCGTGTGGGGCGACCTGCCGGATGGCCACGTCCTCGGCAAGCCCGTCCCGCTCTTCCCAAGGATCGAGGTTCCGTCCCCGGCTTGAGGCCAGGCCGGGAAAGCGGGGGAGAAAGCCGTTCTGTCCCCGGGGAAAACCATTCCCGCACCGGGGAGAATGGTTTTCGCACCGGAGGAAATGATGCGCTCCCCGGCGAAAACCATTTTGGCACCGGAGAGAACCATTTCAGCACCGGACAAAATGATTCATGCACCGGGGGAAACCATTCCCGCACGGGAGAGACCGATTTTCGCACCGGAGAAAATGATTCCCGCACCGGAGAGAACGATTCTGGCCGGGGAAAAAACGGTTTCAGCGGGCGCGAAAACCGTTTCCGCATCGGAGAAAACGATTTTCACACGAGAGAAAATGATTTTCTCCTGCGCCAAAACCGCCAAAATCCAAGACAAAACTGGCAGATCCCGAAAAGACCCCCGAAAACCGGGCGTTTTGGGCCAACTGGCACCCGTGCCCCGCATTTCAAATGTAGCCAGAAAATAGAAGGCCGCCGGCACGGTCTCCCGCACCGACGGCCCGCTATGAACAACACCAGAGGGTTACTTGGCCTCGGCCTTCGAGGCGGTGAGGACGAGCTTGTCGCCCTCCTTCTTGCAGGTGGCGGTGACGGTCGCCGGCTTCGCGCCCTTGCAGACTTCTTCGTGGAACTTCTTCGCGACGTCGTTGGCGGCGAGGTAATACTTCGTGGTCTTGCCGTTCTTCTCGACGAGCACGACGGTCTGGCACTCGGTGCCTTCCTTCAGCACGCACTTCGCGCACTGCGCGGTGCCGGTGACGGTGATTTCCTTGCCCTTGCTCTCGGCAAAGGACGGGGCGATGGCGAGCCCGAGGAGGGCGGTGATGGCGAGGATTGCTTTCTTCATGTGGGTATCTGGGTTTTGTCGTTTGTTGGTTTGCGCGGCGCGGCTGGCGCCGCTTTGTGTTGCGGCGTGTGCCGCAAGGGCGGCCGCGTCGCGTGGAGTCAACCCGGTGCGCGGGGCGCGCTCTCCACCGCGCTTGGCGGAGGCTGTGCGGAAATTGTCGCGCGGAGTTCCGGCGCGCGCGCCCTACCCGGTAGGGACGGCCCGCCGGGCCGTCCGTCGAAAGAACGCCCTTCCTTCGTGTCCTTCGTGTCCTTCGTGTCCTTCGTGTCCTCCGCAGTTCAATTCCCCGCCGCCGGCGGACGCCACTCAGGGATCTGCCCGTGGCGGTGCAGCGTGCGCGAGACGCTCTGCTCGCGGAGCCAGTGCCGCAATTCCACCCGACCGCACGCGGTGAGCGGGGCCTCGATGATGTTCAGGTCCGCGGCGATGGCGGCGGCGAGGACGGCATCGCTGCACGGCGCGGTGATGCGGAGGAACTCCGCGCCTTTCGCCCCGGCGGCCAGCTCCGGCAGGCGGCGGATGAAGTCCCCGTCGCCCTCCTCGCCGCGCAGGCTGACAGTGAGCGGCGTGCCGGTGATTTCCGAGGCGAGCCGCGCGCGGCGCAGGGTCTCGGCGCTGCGGGCGTCATTTTCATAGAGGCGCAGAATCACGCCGCGCGCCGGGCGGTAGCGGAGGACATTGCTCTCGCAGCGCAGCGCGGAGGGATCGTGCTCCACGGAGAAGTGCGCGCGCCACGCCTCGCGGTAGCTTTCCTCCACCGCCGCAGCCGCGGGCTCGCCATCCATGCCGTCCCTCCCGTCCACGATCCGCAGGAAACTCCAAACGTAGTCCGGCCCGCCGGCCTTCGCGCCGGGGCCGATGCACGAGCGCTTCCAGCCGCCGAACGGCTGGCGCCGCACGATGGCGCCGGTGATGGGGCGGTTGATGTAGAGGTTCCCCGCCTGCACGCGCTCGCGCCAGTGCGCGGCCTCCGCGGCGTCGAGCGTGTGGATGCCGGCGGTGAGGCCGTAGCCGGTGGCGTTCTGCCACGCGATGGCCTCGTCGAGCGACGCGGCGCGCATGAGGCCGAGCACGGGGCCGAAGCATTCCGTGCGGTGAAACCACGAGCCGGGCCGCACGCCGAGGCGGATGCCGGGCGACCACAGGCACGGGTCGTCCGGCGACTGCCGCGGCTCGATGAGCCATTCCTCGCCGGGCTCCAGCGCGGTGAGCGCGCGCCGCAGCGCGGGGCCGGGTTCGCGGATGAGCGGCGTGACGACCGGGCGCGGGTCCGTCGCCGGGCCGGCATGCAGGCTCGCCGCGGCATCGCGGAGCTGCCGGCGGAATGCGGGGTCGTCGTAGATTTCCGCCTCCACGATCGCGAGGCTCGCCGCGCTGCACTTCTGCCCCGCGTGGCCGAATGCGGAGCGGACGAGGTCCTTGATGGCGAGTTCGCGGTCTGCCTGCGCGGTGATGATGAGCGAGTTCTTCCCGCTCGTCTCCGCGAGCAGCCGCAGCGACGGGCGCCACGACTGGAAGAGCCGCGCCGTTTCAAACGCGCCCGTGAGCACGACGCACGCGACGCCCGGATGCGTGATGAGCGCGCGCCCCGTGTCGCCGTCCTCGCACGGGAAAAACTGGAGCACATCGCGCGGCACGCCCGCCTCCCGGAGCTGGCGCACGAGCAGCCACGCGGTCTGCTGCGTCTCCGGCGCGGGCTTCAGGATGACGGCGTTGCCCGCCATGAGCGCCGCGAGCACGCCGCCGCACGGGATCGCGAAGGGGAAATTCCACGGCGGCGCGACGACCGTGATGCCGACGGGCTCCGCATTCACGCCCGCGGGCACCTCGCCATGCTCCGTATAGTAGCGCGCGAAATCCACCGCCTCGGAAACCTCCGCGTCCGCATCCAGCGCCGCCTTCTTCCCCTCGTGGCGCAGGCACGCGATCGTCGCGAAGCGCTCCCGCGACATCACCGCCGCCGCGCGCCGCAGCACCGCCGAACGGTGCGCGGCATCCGTCTTCGCCCACTCCGTGTGCGCCGCGCGCGCAGCGTCCATGAGTGCTTCGAGGCTCGGCAGCGGCGGCAGCGGCACGGCGCGGTGTTCCACCATCGCCTTCTCCAGCGCCGCGCGGGCCTGCGGCTGCGTGAAGTCGGTTTCCGGCTCGTTGCGGAAGCCAGCGCCCAAAACTTCCGGAAGCACCGCGCGGCGCGATTCCGCGGCAACCGTGTGCCGCCGCTGCCAGCCGGCGGCAAACGCCGCGCGCTGCGCCTTCCACTCCGGCGAGCCGGGCTGCATCGCGAACATGTCGCGCAGGAAGTTCCCGCGCGCCGTGTTCTCGTCGAGCCGGCGCATGAGATACGCCATCGCGCTGAGGAAATCGCCGCGCTGCACCGCGGGCGCGTAGAGCAGCAGCCCGCCCGCGGCGGACTTCACCGCGCGCGCCTGGTGGTTCGCCATTCCCTCGAGCATCTCGATTTCCACCTCGCCCTCCGTCCCACAGTCCGCGCGCAGCGTGAGCGCGAGCGCGACGTCGAAGAGGTTGTGGCTCGCCACGCCGAGCCGCAGCACCGGGGCGTTATCCGCGCGGCAGCCGAATTCGAGCATCCGGCGGAAGTTCGCGTCCGTCTCAGGCTTGCTGGCGAAGGGCGCGGCGTTCCAGCCGTGCACCTCGGCCTCTACTTTCTCCATCGCGAGGTTCGCGCCCTTCACGAGGCGCAGCTTCACCGGCACGCCGCCGCGCGCCACGCGCCGCCGCGACCATTCCGTGAGCTGCTGCTGCACGCCCCACGAGTCCGGCAGATATGCCTGCAGCACGATGCCCGCGGACAGCCGCAGGAACTCCGGCTCGTCGAGCACGCCGCAGAACGCCGCGACCGTGAGGGCGAGGTCGCGGTATTCCTCCATGTCGAGATTCACGAACTTCCCGCCCGCCGCGGCCGCGCGGTAGAGTGTGCGCAGGCGCGCCTTGATTTCCGCGAGCGTGTCGTCCCACGCGACGAGGTTGATCTGGCTGAAGATGGCCGAGATCTTCACCGAGATGTAGTCCACCGCCGGGTCCGCGAGGTGACTGAGCACGGCGTCCATGCGGTGCCGCGCCTCCTCTTCGCCGAGCACCGCCTCGCCGAGATGGTTGAGGTTGATGCGGAAGCCCGCATCGCGCCGCGCGGCGAGGTAGCGGTGCAGCGCCTGCTGCTCGCCGGGCAAAATCACGCGCGCACATTCGCCGCGCATCTTGTGCTCCACCGCCGCCATCACTGGCGCGGGCAGCAACGCGCTCGCCGCCGCACCCGCGCGCAGCATCGCGCGGTCAAGCGGCCCGAGATACGCGGGCAAGCCGTGCTCACCGAGCAGCCCGCGCCAGCGCCGCGCGCGGATGCCCGCCTTCCCGCTGCGGAAAACCTGATCCACCATCGCGAACGTGAACGCCTTGCCCGCGGGGTCGTCCATCAGCCGCGCCATCTGCGCCGCCTCGCGGTGCTCTCCGCGCGTCTGCTGTGCGCGCGCGGCGACGAACAGTTGCTCCGCGAGCGCGGCGGCGCGGGATTCGACGGAAGTCGAGGAAGGGGAATCGGCTGCAGTTTGCATGCGGGAAACCTGCACCGGCCCGCGCGGGCGTCGTGGCGATATCCGCGCCGCAGGATGGCGAAAAAATACAATGCCGCCGGATTTTTCCGCGCCTACGCTGCGCACGAATGCCCTCCCCGCTTTCCTCCGAACGCATCCGCCAGCTCCGCCAGTCGGTGCTCGGCGCGGCGCCCGGACTCAATGCGGCGGAGGCGCTCTTCGACAGCCTCGGCGACGTGATTTTCTGCGTGAAGGACCGCCAGCGCCGCTACGTCGCGGCCAACGATGCCTTCATCCGCAGCGCCGGGCTCACCAACCGCGCCGAGCTGCTCGGCCGCACGGCGCGCGAGGTGTTCCCGCCCATCCTCGCCGCGGGCTACGAGCAGCAGGACAGCGAGGTTTTCGCCAAGGGCCACGCCGTGCGCGACCGGTTGGAGATGGTCACGCGCCCGCACGGCGGCATCGGCTGGTTCGTCACGCAGAAGGTGCCCGTGCATGATGCGCGCGGCGGCACCATCGCGCTCGCGAGCATCTCGCGCGACCTCAGCATCTCCGCCGCCGCAGGCCGCGAACTCGGCCCGGTCGGTGCCGCACTCGACACCCTGCACCGCGACTTTGCAAAGCCCCTGCGCATCGCCGCACTCGCTCGCGACGCAAAGATGTCCGCCGGGCAGTTCCAGCGGCGCATCACCGCGCTGACCGGGCTCACGCCGCGCCAGCTTCTCACGAAGGCGCGCGTCGAGGCCGCGGCCGAATCGCTGCGGGACACCGACGCGCCGCTCACCGCAGTCGCCGCTGACTGCGGCTTCTACGATCAAGCCGCGTTCTGCCGGCAGTTCCGCGCGGCGACCGGACTCACGCCGGGCGAATACCGCCGCGCCTTCCAAACCGCCTGAGGCACCGAACGGCGCGGCGGCGACAGGCTGTTAATTTTTTAACATTCCCAGTTGACGCGCCCGCGTATGCCATGTTAAAAATTTAACATGGCATCCAGCACCCACCACCTCAGCCGCAGGGAACGGCAGATTATGGACATCATCTTCGCCCGCGGCGAAGCCACCGCCACCGAAGTCAACGACGCGCTGCCCGACAAGCCCGCGCATTCCACCGTGCGCACGCTGCTGCGCATCCTCGAGGAGAAGGGCCACCTGAAGCACCGCGAGGACGGTCCGCGCTTCGTGTATCTGCCCACGCGCTCGCGCGCCGTGGAGAGCCGCTCGGCGCTGAAGCGCGTCGTGCAGACATTTTTCGAGGGCTCGTTCGCCGACGCGGTCGCCGCGCTGGTGGACACTGCCGACGGCAAGCTGCCCGCCGACGAGCTGAAGCGCATCGAGGACATCATCCGCAAGGCAAAGAGCAAATAACCCCGGACAACCCCAATCCCATGAACCCGCAATTCCAACTACCCGCCCTCCTCGAACTCCTCGCGAAGGGAGCCGCACTCACACTCGCCGGCGTCGCGCTGCACGCTGCAATGCGCCGCTTCTCCGCGGCAAACCGCCACTCGGTCCTCGCCGCCGTCTTTGCCGCGCTGCTGCTGCTCCCATTCACAAAACTCGTGACGCCGCGGTGGAGCCTCGAACTCGAGCGCCCCGCGACGAAGCTGACGGTGACGCTGCCGGAAATCATCCAAGCTCCGGGCATCGGCGTCCCCGCCGTGGCGGAGCAGGCACCGGAGCCCGCTCCTACGCGCACTTCGCCGAAGGTGCCGTGGGGTCGCGTCATCATCCTCGTTTGGCCCATGGGAGCGGTGCTGCTGCTCGCGCGTCGCGCCTTCGTCTCCCTGCGCCTCCGTGCGCTGGTGCGGGGCAGCCGGGAGATTTCCGATTCGTCGCTCGCAGCAAGGGTGCGCGGCCTCAAGGCGGCCTGCGGGGTGCGGTCCGAGGTTCGCCAGAGCGGAATGTGCCGCGTGCCGTTCGTCACGGGCCTGCGGATGCCCGTCGTGCTTCTGCCGGACGACGCGGCGGATTGGAGCGACAGCCAGCTCACCCGAGCGCTGCGGCATGAATTCGGCCACATCGTGCGGCGCGACTGCGCGGCACGGCTGCTCGCCGACATTGTGTGCGCGCTGCATTGGCCGAATCCATTCGCGTGGCTCGCCGCGCGCCGGATGCGGCTCGCACAGGAGCATGCGTGCGACGATCTCGTGCTGAACGCGGGCGCGTCCGCGGATGAATACGCGCTGCAGCTCGTGGAGGCGGTGCGCGTGCTGCGCGGCGAGCGGTTTGCCGAACGCCACGCCCTCGCGATGGCGCAGCCCTCGACGCTCGAGTCGCGCGTGACGGCCATCGTGGACTCCTCCCGCGATCGCGGCCCGCGCAACTCACGCGGGGCATTCGCCGGAACCGCACTCGCCGCGGCAGCGCTCGCACTTTCCACCGCAGCACAGCTCAGCGGCGCGGACGCGAAGAAATCGCCCGAGGGCAAAGGCGGAGACGCGCCGACGCAAATCGAAGTCTCGGCGAAGTTCATCGAAGTGCCGGCAAGCGACGCCCGGCTCGCAGGGCTCCTCAATGCACCGGCAGCGGAGCAGGAAGCCGCCGCGCAGGCGCTCCAGAAGCTCGAAGGCGCTGACGTGCTCTCCTCGCCGCGCGTCGTCACCACCTCTGGAAACGA
This sequence comes from Chthoniobacteraceae bacterium, assembly GCA_044221035.1. Classification (GTDB taxonomy): domain Bacteria; phylum Verrucomicrobiota; class Verrucomicrobiia; order Chthoniobacterales; family Chthoniobacteraceae; genus SXWH01. The sequence goes on from JBGAPU010000143.1 coordinate 7,428, forward strand.
GGCGAAGATCGAGATCGGCCGCGAGATGCGTTACCCGACGAGCTGGGACAAGGATGCAAAGACCGGCGAGTGGAAGCCGAAGGACTTCGCGACGAAGCTCTGCGGCGTGTCCTTCACTGTGACACCGGCGATGAATGCCGACGGCTCAATCACCATGCGCATGGCGCCGGAGGTGACGGAGCTGGAGCGCTTCGTCGCGTTCGGCACGAACGTCNAGATGCGCCGTGGGTTTTGCCGCAGGTGGATTTCCGCGACGCGACGCTGCAGGAGATCGTCGAATACCTCGTCATCCAGAGCAAGAAGCTCGACCCTGCCGGCAAAGGCGTGAACATCGTGCTGAAGGGCGGCGGCCACCTAGCAGCCGTGAGGATCAACCTCGTGCTCAAGGACGCACCGCTCAGCGAAGTGCTGCGCTACGTCGCGGCGCTTGCCGGCGCGGAAATCAAGCGAGAGCCATTCGCCTTCGTGGTTTCGCCGAAGCAGGAGGTGCAGGCGGCGCCGAAGCACGACGCGCCAAAGGCACCGGCACCTGCCCAGCCAGCAGGCGCGGCGCTGAAGAAGGCGACGGCGATTATTTTGCCGAAGCTCGACCTCCGCGACGCGACCCTATCGGAGGCGCTGGATTTCCTGCGGGCGAAATCGGCGGCGCTGGACCCGGTGAAGAAGGGTGTGAACCTCGTTCTCATGCCGGCGGCGAAGGGGGACTCAGCGCAAATCACGCTGAGCCTCAGTGGGGTTCCGCTCTCGGAAGCTCTGCGCTACATCGCTGCGCTCGCAGGTTATGAAATCACTGCCGACGAACACGTGATCACGCTGCGCCCTCCGGCGAAGTGACGTCGTCGCCAATGTTCGCGCTTGAGCGGCGGATGCCACGGGCGATGCTCCGCGCACCCTTCCGATGAACCCCGCCGTGAAACCCCTCCTCTTCGTGGCGGTCGCCGCCGCCGCGTGGGCCGCGGGGTTTTTCATGGGCGGCTCGCCGGGTGGGGAAAAGTCGGACGGACACGGGAGCGCGACTTCAGCGGCGGGCATGAGCGGCACCGAGAGCCCGGCACAATCGGGCAGTCTTTCCGGCAGCGGAACGGCGCGCGGCGGCGCGAATGACGCCGGCCTGACGCCGGAAGAGCGACGAGGGCGCATCCTTTCCTCGCTGCTGGCGGCGATGCAGCAGCCGAACGACCTGCGGAAATTCCGCTCGGTATTTTCCGCGGTGGAGAAGATTGGGCCGGAAGACATCCAGGCTGCACTCGAACTCGCGAGGAAGAAGGTCGGCAGCGACTGGGGCGGCATGGTCCCGATGATCGTCGCGCGGTGGGCGGAGTTCGATCCGCAGGCGGCGGCGAAATACGCGCTCGGCATGAAGGGCTCGAGCCGGTGGGAGCGGGATTTTGCGCTCACTTCCGCGGCGAGCGAGTGGGCACGCAAGGACGGCGCGGCGGCAAAGGCGTGGGCGCTCAGCCTGCCGACGGGCAAGGAACAGCAGACGGCGATTGCGGGTGTCGCCTCCGGCATGGTGCAAGCGGATGCCAGCGCGGCGCTCGCGTGGGTGAAGTCGCTGCCTTCGGAGATGCGTTCGCAGGATGTCTATCGTCAGATTTTCCAGGACTGGGGCGGGCGCGATCCGCTGCTCGCGTCGCAGCAGGCGCTCGCGCTGCCGATGGGCGAGGGCCGGCAGCAGGCGATCACTGCCGTGGCGGGGCGCTGGGCGGAAAAGAATCCGCAGGCAGCGCTCGACTGGCTCCAGCAGGTGCCGGAAATCGGCACGCGTAACCGCGCGATGGCAGTCGTGCTCGGGCGCTGGGCAGAGTCGGATCCCGACTCCGCGATGACCGCGGCGACGGGCATGCCTGCGGGCGAAGCTCGGACGCAGGCATTTTCAAACATCCTGACCTCAACCGCGCAGAAGGATCAGGAGCAGGCGATGCGGTTGCTCAGCCAAATCCCGGAGGGCCAGAGCCGCACGGAAGCTGTCCAGCAGGTCGCCAACCAGCTCTCGTGGCAGAACCCGAAAGCCGCTGCCGAACTCGCTGCGACGCTCCCCATCGGCGGTGCGCGCGACGATGTCCTGCGCAGGGCGGTGTCATCATGGGCGCGCGAGTCACCCTCCGAGGCGCTCGCTTTCATCGAGAAAAACATCCCGCAGGGCGACGCGCGGCGTCAGGCGACGACCGACGCGGTTTCCAACTGGGTCCAGAGCGAACCGCGCGCGGCGCTGGAGTGGATGATGAAGTCGCCCGACATGAAGGCGGAGGACTACGGGCGCGCGATTTTCGGCTGGTCCTCTCAGGATCCGCAGGGCGCGCTCGCATGGGCCAAGACGCGCCCCGACGGACCGCAGAAGCAGGCGTTCATGGCCGGCGCGGTCAGCGGCCTCGCGAACAGCGATCCCGTGCAGGCCGGTGAGCTTTTCAACTCGCTCGCCAGCGGTGAGGCGCAAAAGGGGGCCGCGGGCCGCATCGCCGCCGTGTGGGCTCGCCAGGACCCAGTGGCCGCCGCCCAGTGGGCCGTGCAGATCGCCGACCCGGCGGCGCGCACCGCGGCGATGCCGGAAGTCGTCATTGCGATGGCCCAGAGCGACGCGACGCGCACCGCGGCGTGGCTGGAAAAGCTCCCCGCAAGCACCGAGCGCGACGCCGCCGTGACCGCCTACGCAAACTCCGTCACCCAGCGCGATCCCGAGGGCGCGGCGAGCTGGGCCGCGACCGTGGGTGACGACAACAAGCGCGAGAACGCCGTGCGCAATGTGTATCAGCAGTGGAAGCGCTCGGACTCCGCCGCGGCGGACCGCTGGCTCGCCGCGACACAGTCGCTTTCCGACGACGCGAAGAAGCGCATCGGCGGGAAGTAGGAGGCGCATCCGCCGATCGCGCGGATTTCCGCAGAGCAGATGCCACAGAGGCGTCGGCCAACTCATCCGCTTCCACCTGCGAAATCTGCGGATTGATTTCACCACGGCCATCGACAGGATCGCGCGCCACTGAACCAAGGGAGACCATCGCGATGATCAGCGCCGCATTTTTCGACACGAAGCCCTACGACCGGCAGTATTTCGAGCGCGCACCCGGCGCTGAAAACCTGAGGCCGCTCTTCCACGAGTTCCGGCTCAGCAAGGATACCGTCGCCGTCGCACGCGGCGCGGATGTCGTGTGCGTCTTCGTGAATGACCGACTCGACCGCGCATGCATCGAGGCGCTGGCCTCCGCGGGCGTGAAGCTGATCGCGCTGCGCTGCGCCGGCTACAACAACGTGGACCTCGCGGCCGCGAAGGAAAGCGGCATCCCCGTGGTGCGCGTGCCCGCGTATTCGCCGCACGCGGTCGCCGAGCACACCGTCGCGCTGCTGCTCGCGCTGAACCGGAAGATTCACCGCGCCTACCACCGCGTCCGCGACCAGAATTTTTCCCTCAGCGGGCTCGTCGGCTTCGACCTCCACGGCAAGACCGTCGGCATCGTCGGCACCGGGCGCATCGGCAGAATCACCGCGGAGATTTTCGCCGGCTTCGGCACACGGCTGCTCGCCTATGACCCGTTCCCGTCCGCCGAATGGGCGGCGTCGCGCGGCGTGACTTACACGGATTTCCACGGCCTGCTCGCGCACAGCGACATGGTCTCGCTCCACCTGCCGCTCACGCCGCAGAGCCACTACCTCATCAACGAAAAGTCCATCGGCCACATGAAGCCCGGCGCGCACCTCGTGAACACGAGCCGCGGCAAGCTCATCGACACGAGCGCCGTCATCGACGCGCTGAAGTCCGGCCAGCTCGGCGGTGTCGCGCTCGACGTTTATGAGGAGGAGGAAGGCATCTTCTTCGAGGACCTCTCCGGCCTCGTGCTGCAGGACGACGAACTCTCCCGGCTGCTCACGTTTCCCAACGTGCTCATCACTGCCCACCAGGCGTTCCTGACGCATGAGGCGCTGACGGAAATCGCGCGCGTGACTTCAGAGAACATCGTGCGCTTCGCCGAGGGAAATGCGTTCCTCGACGGGACGCAGCTCTAGGCCTTCTTCGCCGTGCTCTGGATGTAGATTTCGCGGAGCTGCTTGAAGTCCACCTCGACGGGCGAGTGCGTCATCAGGTCCGCGCCGCGGTTGTTCTTCGGGAAGGCGATCACTTCGCGGATGCTGCTCGCGCCGGTGATGAGCATCACGAGGCGGTCGAGGCCGAGCGCGATGCCGCCGTGCGGCGGTGCGCCGAAGCTGAACGCCTTCAGGATGTGACCGAACTTCACCTGCTGCTCCTCGGCATTCACGCCGAGCACCTCGAAGAGCTTCGCCTGGAGATCCCTTTCGTGGATTCGGATTGAGCCGCCGCCGAGTTCGACGCCGTTGAGCACGACGTCGTAGGCGACTGCGCGCACTTTGGCGTAGTCGCCGGCTTCCATCGCGGGCACGTCCTCGGCCTTCGGGCGCGTGAACGGGTGATGCACGGCGACCCAGTGGTTGTCCTCGGGCGAGAAGGCGAGCAGCGGAAAATCCACGACCCACAGGAAGTTGAGCTGGTCCTTCTTCTCGGCGAGGAG
>JBGAPU010000144.1:0-11979 GCA_044221035.1 Chthoniobacteraceae bacterium
GGTCGCCCTCGGCCTTGTAGCCGATGAGGAAAGGCTGGCGTGAAACGAGCGTGCCTAGTGAACCACGGACGCCGCGTCCGCCATCCGCCTCGAATGCCTCCAGGTCCACTGCGACGCGCAAGAGCGGCGCGGCATAGGCGTCGAGCGTGAGCGCGAATTCCGCATGGCCCTGCTCGTCGGTCTTCGTCTCGCCGAGTTCGACTTCGCGTTGCTCGAAGCGCTCGTGCTTCGGCAGGCCGAACGTCCAACCGGGCCATTGCTCAAAGTGCGGCACGCCGGGCGCAACGCGGAGCTTCGCGGTTACACGGCGGTCCGCGGCGGCGATGCCGAAGAGCGTCTGCACTTCGGCATGGGCAGTGAGATTCTCAGGCGAAAGCCAGGCGGATTGCGCGGCGGGCTGGAGCTTCGCGGTGAGCTTCAGGCGGTCTGGCTGAAACTCCTCGACGCGCACGAGAATGTGACCGAGGTGCAGCGGGTCGGTCTCGTCTTCGTCGTCGCGGTTGCGCTTCTTCTTCTTCGCATCATCGGCGCGGCGCAGCTCGATGCGCCACACTCCGGTCGGCGAAGTTTCAGTCGTCGGCAGCTTCATCTCGATGAAGCCGTCCGCAGGCAGCTTCGCCGGGAAGCGTCCGGCTACCTCCTCCTTCGCGTTTGTCAGGATGACCTCAACGGGAACGCCGGCGAGTGAGCCGCCCCAATTGCGCTGACGCACGATTGCGCCGAGCTGAATCGGGTCGCCGGGGCGGTAGATGCCGCGTTCGGTGAACAGTGCGGCGTCGAGCGCAGTGGCGTCGCTCGATTGCACGCCGCCGACCTCGAAGCGCGAGAACTCCACTTCGCGGTCACTGCGCGACCACGGGATGAACGCGAGGTCCGAGCCTTTGCGTGCGATGAGTGCGACGGGGGCCTTTTCCCGCAGCAGACCGTCGAGCGCGGGCAACGATGCGCGGCCCTGCTCGTCGGTGCCGGCTTCCGCGAGGGTGTCGCCATTTTTCGCGAGCGCAGCGATGCGGACACCTTCGACGGGGCCGCGCTCCTTGAACGACTGCACGAAGACGTCGCGCGTGCCGTCGGCGTTGCGCTTCACGATGAGGCCGAGGTCCGTGATGAGCACGAAGCGCGAATCCCCGCTGACGCCACCGCCGTCCTCCGAGGAATCGTCCTCCTCGTCCTCGTTGTGACGGCGGTGGCTGTTCCCGCGCCCTTCCTTGCTCTTCAGCGAGATCCATTCGGTGTCCGGGTCGTTGTCGTTCGGTGCGGCGTCGTCCTGCGTGCGGCGGCGGACGCCATCGACCTCCATGTAGAAAAGCCCGCGCTGCGCATCCTCGCCGCCCGGCTCCACGCGCGTGAGCGCAGGGGCGAAGTCGAACGCCGAGTAGTTCAGGTCGTGGTCGTTCTTCTTCGCGATGTCCTGCACGGAGGAGTGAAAGTGCGCGAGGTTCTCGAACGAAATCTCACCGGGGAATCCGGGCGACTCGAAGCGCCCGTTCGTCTGCGTGACGAGGTGGTTGATCTGCCCCGCCGGCACGCGTGCGAGCGTGAAGCGCAGGTGTGAAATGCCGCGCGACTGGATGCTCAGCTTCCGCTCGCCGTTGAGCGCAAGGATGCCGCCGCGTCCGAGAATCGTCGCCTCCTTGTTGAAGGCCGGCACATCCACGATCGCGTTGAAGTCTTCTTTCGTGGCGAAGCCGCCGGGCGCCGGGGTCTCCTTTGCCACGCGGATGAACAAGCGCGCGGCGTGCTGCGGCGCGAGACGCAGACCGAAGAGGTTCGCCACGGTGGTGGCGCCTTCGTCTGCGACGAGTTCGAGGGCAACGGGCGTCGATTTCGCGAGGACGGCGTCGGTGACGTCGTCGGTTTTCCAAGGCTGCACCTTGCCGTCCTTGTCTTTCGGCGGTGGCGGGAGCTGCCATGCGCGGGTGGCTTTCGCGACGATTCCGGTGTTCGCGGCAATGCTGCTTTCGAGGAAGACGAACTGCCTTGGCTCGCCGTCAGCATTGTTCACGAGCTGCGCACGGACACTCTTGAAAAAGAAACCCGAGTAGCGCGAGGGGGCCGCCACTTTCGCCGTGAACACTCCCTGCGACGGTTCACCGCCGGCGATGGCGTTCAGCCCTTCGAGGTCGAAGCGGATGACGTCCTCCTTCTCGCCCGGCGTGATCAGCGGCGAACGGAGGAAGAAGCGCATCGGGTTCTTTTCGTCCGCGATGATCTGCGGCTTTGCGCCAGCCGCGAAGATCGTCGTGCCGCTCGTGCTGGTGACGCGCAGGCAGCGGACAACCTCGTCGCGCGCGACCGGCTGGCTGAAGGTGACCGTGGCGACCGCCTGCTGCATCGCAGGCGTCGCCGGATCGATGTGATAGGAGCTGTCGCCGAACGAGGCCGTGAGGCGCGGAGAGTGCCATTCGTCGGCGCGGTCCTTCTTCAGCAGGATTTTGGAATCCGGGGCAAAGGTGTCGTCGCCGAGCTTGAAGGAGTATTCGCGTGAAGGCACCCAGCCGCCCTGCGGCTCGAAGTCGAGGCGCTGCGAGCCGGCCCAGCGCCACGCGCCGGGGACCTCCGGCGTCATCGTCACCGTGCCGGGAGCCGCATCCCTGCCGATGAATTTGAGCGGCGCCGCGGGTGCGTTGAAATGGATGCTCAGCGGCGTGCCGTTCGGCTTTTTGCGCTGCTCATTCCAGCCCACGGACGACCACTGCACCCGCGCCGTGATTTCGCGGATGCGCGGTTTCGTCGCGTCGCGCGTATTCGGATCCGTTGCTCCGTCAGGCGTGGCCGCGACCGGCACCGCGTGCGGTTGAAGTCTCGCAGGATGGATGCCAAGCCAGGCCGCCGCAGCGATCGTCACAAAGGCCAGGGAAAGGATCGCGACAGCCAGCGGGCGGGGGATGGTGGTCCGCCAGAGGGCGCCCAGCCAGGAAGGGGGCGTCCACGACAGGTTCACGGAGCCGAAAATTGACGACGCGAGGAGCGCGAAGGCGCGCCGGATGAGGCGGAAGGGGCGAAGGATGGGAAATTGCGGCATATGTGGTGATAAAACGGGCGCCGCAGGCCGAATCTTTCAGCGATTTTCAAAAATCTGCATTTTTCCCGAAAAGGAGTGGGGCCCGACCTGAGACCGAGGCGTGCGTGGTGGTGGCGGGACACCTCCGCGGTTGCTTCGCGGCATCGCTTGAGCATTTCCGAGTTCTGCTCCATCGTTGCCGCCGCCATGAAACGCCTCACACTGATCGTCACCCTCGCGCTCTCCCTCCTCGGTGTCTCCCACGCTGTCATCAAGCGTGACTCGATGGACGTGCTCCGCGAAAGCCAGGAGGCGTTTGAAAAGCGCGATTTTGACCGCGCGGCAAAGCTCCTCACCGAAGCCATCGAGGCAAACCCGAAGCTCACGCCCGCCTATGTGCTGCGGGGGTTGGCAAATGCGGCGCGCAACAAGTTCGACGAGGCAGTCGCCGACTACTCGAAGGCCATCGAACTCGCGCCGGACGACGAGCGCCCGCGGCTGATGCGCGGTTCGATCCACCAGATGCGGAAGGAATTCGACAAGGCGATTGCGGACTTCGATTTCGTGCTGAAAAAGAACCCGGGGAACTCGGAACTGCTCGCGACGCGCGGGGTCTGCCGCGCGCAGAAGGGCGACGACGACGGCGCGCTGAAGGACTTCGAGGCGGCTGTGAAGGCCGACCCGAAGAATGTCCACGGCTGGCAGCTCCGCGGCTCGGCCTACGCGGAGAAGGGGGAGAAGGACAAGGCGCTCGGCGATTTCAAGGAGGCCATCTCCCTCGACCCGAACAACGCCGCGACCTACCTCTACCGCGCGCACCTTTACCTCGTGGAGGCCGACCCGGAATCAGCCTTGGCAGACCTGGAGGAAGTGATGCGCCGCGCGCCGGATTTCCCGGGGGCGTCGAACGACTATGCATGGACGCTCGCGACGAACCCGAAGGACTCCGTTCGCAACGGGCGCAAGGCCGTGGAGTATGCGAAGAAGGCCTGCCACGAGACCGACTACAAGCACGCGCCGACCGTGGACACGCTCGCCGCCTCCCACGCCGAGGCGGGCGATTGGGACGAGGCTGTGAAGTGGCAGCAGGAAGCCGTCACGCTCGCGGAGAAGACGCACCCCGACGACGTGCAGGGAATGAAAGAGCGACTCGCCCTCTTCAAGGAGAAGAAGCCCTTCCGCGAGGTGCCGAAGCGAGAGAAGAAGCAGAAGCCGTAGGACAAGCCGGTCGGCCCAGGCGACGGGGCTGCTTACGCCCGAGCTTCTGCGGGAACGAGTTTCGCGAGTTCGTCCACGAGCGAGGGCACGCTGAGGTTCTCCGCGAGGCCGTCGTAGTTGAGGAGGATGCGGTGTCCGAGCACTTCGGGGGCGAAGTGGCGGATGTCCTCGAACGCGACGTGGGCGCGTCCCTCCGCGAGCGCACGCACGCGGGCGGCGCGGATGAGTGCCTGCACAGCGCGCGGGGATGCGCCCCATTTCACAAACCTCCTCACCGTGTCGCCGCTCTCTGCGGCTTCGGGATGCGTCGCAAGCACGAGGCGAACTGCGAAGTCGCGCAGCGGATCGGCGACGACGACCTTCTCCAGAACGCCGCGCAGCTCCATGATGCGCTCGCCGCTGAGAATTTTCGTCACTTCGCCGGCGCCGCCGAGTGTCGTGCGGCGCACCATCTCGTTCAGCTCGGCCCGGTTGAGGAAGGGCACGTTCAGCTTGAACATGAAGCGGTCGAGCTGTGCCTCGGGCAGGGGATACGTGCCCTCCTGCTCGAGCGGGTTCTGCGTTGCGAGGACGAAGAACGGCTGCCGCAGCACGTGCGTCTGGCCGCCCGCGGTCACGCTGCCTTCCTGCATGGTCTCCAGCAGGGCTGACTGCGTCTTCGGCGTGGCGCGGTTGATTTCATCCGCGAGGAGGAGCTGCGTGAAGATGGGCCCGCGGCGAAACTCGAACTGATACCGCCCGTCCGGCCCCGCGCTCATCACGGTCGTGCCGATGATGTCCGCGGGCATGAGGTCGGGCGTGAACTGGATGCGGCGGAAATCCAACTCGAGCGCGCGCGCGATCGTCTTCACCAGTTCCGTCTTGCCGAGACCGGGAACGCCTTCGAGCAGCACGTTGCCGCCGGCGACGATCGCGGTGAGCACGCCCTCGACCACGCGCTGCTGACCCACGATCACGCGCCCCACGCTCTCGCGCAGCTTTTGAAAATCCTCGCGGAATCGTTGTGCCTCGGCCTGGAGTTGTGCGGTGTCGCTCATGGAGTGGGTTGGTGGATGTTGCATCACTGGCCGCCGTCTTGTCGCTTCCGTTTCCTGGCGAGCAGGCGCTCGGTGGTGGACTGGGGCTCTTCAGTGGTTGGGATCTTTGGGGGCTCAACCGGTGTGGATGGCGCGGGTGTGGGCGGCAGTTTGGCGGGCGCGCTGGAAGTTGCGGGCGCCGCGACGGGCTTCGGTCGCTCTGCGGGGGTGCTGGCAGACTGCGCGACTTTTTTCCGCTGAAGGAGCGCGCCCATCGTCTCGGTCGAGGCGGACTTTCGGCCGAAGCCGAACCAGCCCTTGATCACCGACCAGTCGAGTTGCACGCGGCGCAGGCCGACATCGAGGGGGATGAGGCATGCGAGTGCGATGAGGAACCAGTCGAAGATGGGCCGGGAACTTTCGCGCATCGTCCGCTGCGGGTGGAAAAGGTCCACGTCCGAGGGCGCGAGCACGCGCCCGCCCGTGCGCTCGGCGATTTGGTTGAGCAGGATCGAATTGCTCTGAAAGCGCAGATACTCCGGCGAATACGGCACCACGAATCCTCCGACGGCATGGGCCGGACGCTTGTCTGCACCGGATGCCCCCGCGGCGAATGCCACGACCTGATACCTGCCTTTTCCCCAGAGCGGAAACTGCCCCTGATACCGCTGCGGCGCGGTCTGTTTCAGCGGCACCTCGACCGTCTCATTCCGCGGGCCGGTGATGCGCGCCTTCATGTCGAGAAAGCGGCTGTCCCTCGCAAAATCCTCGATGGTCACGACACCCTGCGCTCCCGCGGCGAATGCGGTGAGCGCGAGGTCGCTCTGCTGTTCGACACGCGAAATCTCTGTCACGAGCTGCTGCACGAACGGGCGGTATTTTTCCCAGCCAATCCAGTCGCGGGCCCAGTTCGGCGCGAGGTCGCTCGTCCAGGCGGCGGTCGTGCCGAGTCCGTAGCGCCACATCGCAAACACGGGGTCGGGCGCGTTGCCGCCTGCGACTTCCTCCGCCGTCGGCGGTGCCTGCAGGATGATGCCTGCGCGCGGCTTCGGCGTGGTGAGCACGTAGCCGTGCAGTGGCGGGATGGCGTCGATGCCCTTGAGGACAGGGGAGGGGAAGACCGTCTGCGCGTTGAACGTGCGGTTTTGCAGCATCGAGCGCTTCAAGGTGATCGCCTCCTTGAAGAAGATCTGCGGCAGCGTGGTGGCGTCGTTCGTGAGGTAAAAGCGGCCGCGCCCCTCGGCGGCGAGCTGGCGCAGGAACTCCGTGTCCTTGTCCGTCTCCTCGCCGAGTGCCACGACACTAAGCGTCACCTTTGCGGCGGCCATTGCATGGGCGAGGTCGAGGGCCGACTCCGCGCCGGTGCCGCCCGCGCCGCCGGTCTGCTGTTCCGCATCGGCGGCGTCGGAGAAGAGGATGACATGCTTGATGTTCGCATCCACTCCGCGGAACGCGAGGGTCGCAGCGGCGAGCGAGGTGTAGATGTAGATGCCGCCACCGCCTGCTGTGACGGAGAGGATCTTCTTCCGGATCTCCTCGTCCGCCGCGGAATGGCGTCCCATCGGGACAATCTCGTGGCTCGCCGTGTCCACGGCATTCACGCCGAAGTAATCCTGCGCGCTGAGCGCCTTCAGCGCTAGCAGCGCGCCGCGGTCCGCGAGCGACATCTTCGTCTGGCCCGCCACCTCCGCGCCCATGGAGCCGGAACAGTCGAGCACGACGAGCAGCGCGCCGCTGGGCAGCACCTTCTTCTGCGGCACCTCCATCTCCACCGGCAGCGCGTCCTCAATCACCGTGTGGTGGTAGCCGCCCGGCCCGAACGTGTGCTCGCTCCCGAGCATCAGCAGGCCGGTGCCGAGGTTGAAGACGGCGTCGTGCATCGCCTGCAACTGCATCGCGTCGAACGCGGTCGCGGGCGCATTGGGAATGATGATGAGGTCGTAGGGCAGGAACGCCATCGCGTCGCGCGGCGCCTCGTAGCTCATGCGCACCTGCACCGTGCGCTCGCCCTTTTTCAGCTCCGCGACGAGCGGCTCCCATTCGCGCGCGTCGCTCTGCGCGTCGGTCACGACGAGGATGCGGCCCTCGCCCTTGATGTAGAGGTCCGCCATCGCCTGGTTGTTCTCGGCCCAACCGTCCTCGCCCTTCGGCAGTTCGATCGTCGCGACGTATTCGTAGAGTCCGGGGCCGCGCCGCGGCAGAGGGATGGAAATGCGGTTTTTGCCCCGCTTGAAGCTCACGTCGTGCTCGGCGAGGGCGCGTCCATTCTCCGTCAGCCGCAATGTTCCCCGTCCGCTGCCCAGTGAGGAAAGCAGCACGACGGCGTCGTTGGCTTCCCCGCGCTTTGCTGCGTTCGGAAGATCGAGCCGCTCGAGCCAGACTTCCTTTTTGAAATCATACTGGATGCCGAGCACGTCCACCGCGATGCCCCGCGACTTCATCTCGTCGAGCACGGGGAGAATCTCGCTCTCCGTCTGGTTGCCGTCGCTGATGAGAGCGATGCGCCCCGGGTTTCCGTCCGGCAGCACTGCCGCGGCCATGCGCAGTCCCTTGCCGAGATCGGATGCGTCCCTGCCGACCACGGAGTTCACGCTCATGAGCGGAAACGACTGCCGCGGGGGAAGCTCCACGGCGGCCTCGCGGCCAAAGACCACGAGCCCCGCCTCGTCCTTCTCCGGCTTCTTCGCCGCGGTCTTCTGCATCCATTCCAGCGCCTTGTCGGAGACTGCCTGGCCCATCGAGTCCGACACATCGAGCGCATAGACGATGGAGAGCGCGTCGGACTTCCGCACGGCGCGCGGCTCGGCGAGCGCCGCGACAAACACCCCGGTGAGCAGCAGCCGCGAGAGCATCGCCGCCTGCGCGCGGAACCCCGCGAGACCCGCGCCGCCTGCGTGGTGCATCCACCAGACCCACGGCGCCGCGAGCATGAGCCAGAACGCGGGCTTCCGCGCAAAGCGCACAACTCCCTGCACCTCGCACCCGATCACCGCCGCCGCAAACACCGCGAGGAAGAGCAGCAGCGGAAGCACCGCCCGGAGCGTCACGGGGCGACGCGCCGCCGGGATGATGCCCCGCAGGATGTTCCGGAATTTCTGCACGCTGGAGATGTGGAAAATTGCGCGCCGCACGGCAAGGCCCGGCACCGCCGGATGCGCGGCATCAGCGCGGCCCTAGCGCGGCTTCGGCGAGAGGTTGTCGAAGTATTTCTGAATCACCCCGTGGTAGCCGGGCGGCACCTGCTCGCTGCGAATCGCCTCCGCGGCGGCGTCCCGCACGGTGCGGACGGCATCGTCGTAGGAGCCCTTCGCGCCCGCGTCGCCGACGCCCTGAGCCTTCCATTCCATCAGGAATTTTCCCGCGCCGACGAGCGAGCGCGACCGCTCCTTTTTGAAGTCCTTGCTGCCCGTGTCGTCCTCGAAGGGGTCGCCGGTGACCTTCTTGCGCGAGCCACCGCCGTCGGTGCCGGTGCCGGGCGTTCCACTGTCGCTATCCGCCGAGTCGCCGCCTTCGGCGAGCTTCTTGGACAGGTCGCGCTGGAGCTTTTCCAAGTCGGACGGCCCGTCCTGCCCACCACCCTGCGCATCCTTTCCGTCGAGCTTGCCCTGGTCGTTGAGCTGCTTCGCTGCGGCGAGCGCCTTCAGCGCCTCGCCAGTCATCTCCATGTCCTTGAAGCTCTCGGCGAGCCGCTTCATCTCCTCCGCGCTCAGGCCGAGCGACTCCGCTGCGGCGTCGAGCGCTTCCTTGGAAATGTCCGGCCGCTTGGAAAGGTCGAGCTGCTCCGCGGCGCGGGCGAGCGACTCGTTGAGCGACTTGTCGCCGAGCTGCTCGCGGAGCTGGTTCGCCATCTGGCCGAGTTCGCGGGCGAGCTGCTCCAGCTTCTCCTGCTTGGCGGCGCCGTCCGGGAGTTTCGCTGCGTCCTGCATCTGCTGGCGCAATTTCTCCATCGCCCGCGAGAGCGCGGCGGAATCGCCCTTCCGCAGCTTGTCGATCATGTCCTTCACCGCCTCGCGCTGCCTGTTGTCGCCAAACTGCTGCGCCGCCTTGTCGAGCGCGTCGCGCGGCACATTCGCCGCCGCCTTCCTCCACAGGTCGCTCAAGTCCTTCGCCGCCTCGGCGAGCTTCTTCGCGTTCGCCTCGCGCTCCTGCGGCTTCGCCTCCTTCAGCGCCTTCTCCATCTGCGTGAGCGCCTGCTTCACCTGCTCGCTCAGCACGCCGGACTTCTCCTTCAGCTCCTCCTTGCGGACGGCGGTCAGCTTCTTCGTCTCGGCGAGCCGCTGCTCTTCCTTCGCCAGCTCGCGGCGCTTCTCCTCCATGGCAAAGGGATCCAGCTTCGGCAGCCACAGCGTCGCCGCAGTGAGGATGCCAAGTGCCGCGGCGGTGTCGCGGACGACGGGCAGCCAGTTCACCGGGAACATCCGCGCGGCATGGAGCTCCGATGCGCGCTCCTCGGCCTGCGCGAGGACGATGCCGCGGTATTCGCCCGGCGATTCCCCGATGAGCGCCGTGGTGAGAAAGAGTTCCTTCCCATCCGCGCGCTCGTCGAGGGCGCGCGCGACCTGGGCGGGCGACGGCCTCCGCACGAATGCCGCAGCCGCCGCGACCGCGAGCACGGGCACCGCGAAGAGTGTCAGCGGCGTGAACCACCCGTTCGGCAGCACCGCGAGCAGGCGCGCGCAGAGCAGCGCGATGAGCAGGACCGCGGACAGCACGATGGCGGCAACCCGCGTCCGCCCCGCGAATGCGGCGGCCTGAATCCGTGAGGCTGCGGCGCGCAGCAGGCGGTCGGTGGCGGTGGACTTCACGGCGCGCACGCTAAGGCTGCCTGCCGCTGCGGGCAATGTCGCTTTGCTTTGCCGAAGCCGCCGCGCTTAGTGTCCCCGCATGACCGCACTCTCCGACATTGCCCCCGCAGGCACGAACCTCACGCCCGAACAGATCCGCGCCTTCATCGCGAAGTCCTGCCCGGCGGACGAATTCCGCGGGAAAAAAGTGCTGCTCATCGTGCCCGACGCCACCCGCACGTGCCCGCTCGACCAGATGTTCGCCGGAGTCTTCGACCAGATCGCCGGCGCCACCGCGCAGCTCGACGTGATGATCGCCCTCGGCACGCACCAGCCGATGAGCGAGGAGGCCATCTGCGAGCGGCTCGGCATCACGCTCGACGAGCGGCGCGGGAAATACGGACGCGTGCAGCTCCTGAACCACGCGTGGGACGACTTCAACGCGCTGAAGAACATCGGCAAGATCACTAGGGAGAAGAGCCTCGAGCTGAGCGGCGGCCTGCTCGCGGAGGAGGTGCCGGTGGAGGTGAACGCGCAGGTCTATAACTACGACGTGCTCATGGTCGTCGGCCCCGTCTTCCCGCACGAGGTCATCGGCTTCAGCGGCGGAAACAAATACCTCTTCCCCGGCGTGAGCGGCCCCACCGCGCTGAATTATTTCCACTGGCTCGGCGCGCTCGTCACGAACCCGATGATCATCGGCAACAAGTGGACGCCCGTCCGCAAGGTCGTGGATCACATCGCGACGCTCGTGGAGGTGCCGAAGCGCTGCTTCTGCATGGTAGTCACGCCCGGCGATCCTGCCCACGGCGGCGGCGGACTCGCAGCGCTCACCTACGGCGACACCGTGAGCGCGTGGGACGCGGCGAGCGAAGTCTCGCGCCGCGTCCACATCACCTACAAGGACCGCCCCTTTCACACCATCCTCTCCTGCGCCCCGAAAATGTATGACGACATGTGGGTCGGCGGAAAGTGCATGTATAAGCTCGAGCCCGTCATCGCCGACGGCGGCGAGCTCATCATCTACGCGCCGCACATCACCGAGCTCTCCGTCACGCACGGCAGGCACATTGATGAAATCGGCTACCACTGCCTCCCGTATTTCACCGCGCAGATGGAGCGCTTCGCGAAAGTCCCCCGAGGCGTCATCGCCCACAGCACGCACGTCCGCGGCATCGGGAAAATGGAGGACGGCGTGGAGAAATGCCGCGTGCAGGTGACTTTCGCCACCGGCATCCCCGAGAGCGTGTGCCGGGCCATCAACGTCGGCTACCGCGACCCGCGCAGCATCAACAAGGAAGACTACGCCAACCGCGAGGACGAAGGCGTGATGCTCGTTCCGAAAGCCGGCGAGATGCTCTACCACCTCAAGCAGCGCCCGGATTGGGCGCGCGAGATGTAGCCTTTCCCATTCGTGGACGCAGACGGAAGGAAACGGGCCAATCCGTCCCCCGTCGGCATGCCGGAACTTCGACGCAGCGAAGTGTCCCGACAGAAAGGAGACGCCCGCCTCCTACCGTCGGCGGCTACGGAACCTTCGAGGATGGGGAAAGGCGGGCGCTGGGTCGAAAAGAAGCCGTTTTCAGGTGTGGGCTGGACTCCCACGAGTCTGGAAAAAAGTTTTCCGAGACTGGGGGAGACTCCTCCGGTGCTGGAAAAGAGTTTTCTGAGGCTGGGGGAGACTCCTCCGGTGCCGGAAAAGAGTTTTCCGAGGCTGAGGGAGACTCCTCCGGTGCTGGAAAAGAGTTTTCCGAGGCTGGGGGAGACTCCTCCGGTGTTGGGAAAGAGTTTTCCGAGGCTGAGGGAGACTCCTCCGTTGCTGGAAAAGAGTTTTCCGAGGCTGGGGGAGACTCCTCGGGTGCTGGAAAAGAGTTTTCCGAGGCTGGGGGAGACTCCTCCGGTGCTGGAAAAGAGTTTTCCGAGGCTGGGGGAGACTCCTCCGGTGCTGGAAAAGAGT
>JBGAPU010000145.1:0-11638 GCA_044221035.1 Chthoniobacteraceae bacterium
AGATTGCGACCGTGAGATTTTCCCCGGCGACGCGCTCACCGACAACGGCCAGGAGACGTGGAATCCTCCAGCAGCGCGGCATCGAGAACGTCATCCTCTGCGGCGTGCATTTGAACATGTGTGCTCGGTCATGGCCATTACGCGATCCGGCAACAGGTCTATCTTGGCAAAGTCGCCCTCATGCGCGACATGACCGACTCAGATGTATAACCCCGAGCGCCCGCCCGGCGTGGATCACTTCCACGGGCACGGATCTGATGGTGGAGCACGTCGAAGCACTGGTGCCCGAGCTACGGCGCGGACATCACGGGCCACGCCGCGCGCCGTTCCGCTTCGCGGAGGACACGCGGGGGAGATGAGCAAACCCACCTCGATGGCTGCCAGGGTGGAAAGCGATCGCCCTGATGATTCTTTTCCTATCCTGTGCCTATTTGTGGCGCTGGCATTCTTGGAGCAACGGGGTGGTAATCGTTGAAAGTCACGATTCCAGCAAATGGCAGAGAGGAAAGATCCTAGTTCGGAAAATGCCCGCCTCCGCTCCGCTGTGGGCCGTGCCGTTGAGCTTCTTCCCCTCGAGCAATAAGAACGTTTACCGATGTGAGTTCTATGGGCGCGGTTCACGAAGGATGCACAGTGCTCAGACGGTCTTTGGTCTCTTAAGCGGGAACGGTGCTATCGACGCGACGGTGGTTTGGGACGAGTCAGGAGGCGCTACGGTCAGCATCCCCGACGGAGTCTCGTTGAAGATGGATCAGAACAACTATTGGACACAGCCGAGATGAAGCGCATCTGCGTGTATTGCGGGTCGTCTTCCGGTGCGGACCCGGCGCACCGCGCGGCGGCGGAGCATCTCGGCGCGCTACTCGCCACGCGCGGCATCGGGCTCGTGTATGGCGGCGGCAATGTGGGCCTCATGGGCATCGTCGCGGATGCAGTCCTGCGCGTTGGCGGAGAGGTCATCGGCGTCATCCCCATGCGGCGCTCATGGCATGGTTTCGCCACTCCTGGTGTGACGAAGCTGCACGTCGTCGGCTCCATGCACGAGCGCAAGCAGCTCATGGCCGACCTCAGCGACGGCTTCATCGCGATGCCCGGCGGCATCGGCACGCTGGAGGAGCTGTTCGAGACCTTCACGTGGCTGCAACTCGGCTTCCACACGAAGCCCGTCGGCCTGCTGAATGTCGCCGGCTTCTACGATCACATGCTCGCCTTCCTCCGCCACGCGACGGCGGAGAGGTTCATGCGGCCCGCGCACCTCGATGCGCTCCTCGTGGACACGGATCCGCCCGCACTGCTCGCGCGCATGGCGGCTTTCCGCGCTCCGGAGCTGGGGAAATGGGAGCACTCGCCGGCACCGTCGGAGCGTTAGGTGCGGGATGGTGCGCGCTTCACGGCACGGCGGTAGTCTTTGACGACGTGGGTGAATCCCTGTCCACTGCGCGTTCCCGAAATCTGCCATGAGAATCCCCGCTTTCCCCATCTGCACCGCCGTCGCCGCATTGTTCCTCGTCACCGCGTGCGAGAAGAAGGATCAGTCTGGAGCGAAGGCCGAGGAGCCAGCGGTGAAATACGAGCTTTCCGCCGAGCGAGGGAAGGCCGAGCACGTCGTGGTGATGGTGTGGGACGGCATGCGGCCCGACCTCATGAGCGAGGAGAACACGCCCAACCTCGCCGCACTCGCCAAGCGTGGCGTCTTCTTCGCGAACCATCACCCGGCATTTCCCTCCACCACCGAGGTGAACGGCACTGCGCTCGCCAGCGGCATGCGCCCGGAGAACAGCGGCATCATCGGCAACAAGGAGTTCCGCCCCGACATCGACCCGACGAGTGGAGTGGCCACCGAGAAGCTCGAGGTCGTGCGCAAGAGCGACGAGCTCACAAAGGGGAAGCACATCGCCGTGCCCACCGTCGCGGAGACCGTGCAGCAGGCCGGATTCCGCACCGCCGTCGCGGGCACAAAGCCCGTGGCCATTCTCCAGGACCGCTCCGAGGCGCGCGCGACGAAGGCCGCGCGGG
This sequence comes from Chthoniobacteraceae bacterium, assembly GCA_044221035.1. GTDB lineage: Bacteria > Verrucomicrobiota > Verrucomicrobiia > Chthoniobacterales > Chthoniobacteraceae > SXWH01. The sequence continues at coordinate 2,017 of JBGAPU010000145.1, forward strand.
AATCCGTGGCTGTGTTTGCCGGAAAGAGCGCGCCCGCGGCGGCCATCACGGACATCCGCGCCGCGCATGGCGAGCTGCCCCCGAAGGTCACTTTTCCCAACACCGCGCAGGACCGCTGGACCACGGATGTCCTCATCCGGGAACTGTGGAAGCCCGGCGTGCCGAAATACACGGTGCTTTGGAGCAGCGACCCCGACTTTTCCCAGCACGCCCACGCCCCCGGCTCCCCGCAGGGGCTCGGCGCGCTCCGCAGTGCGGACACCCACCTCGGCCTCGTCATCGCCGCGCTGAAGGAGAAGGGCGTGCTCGACAAGACGGACATCTTTGTCGTCTCCGACCACGGCTTCTCCACCATCTCCGCCGCCGCGGACATCACAAAGCCGCTCATCGCCGCGGGACTCCGCGCCACCCGCACGTTCAAGTCCGCACCGGAGAAGGGCGACATCATGGTCGTCGGCACGGGCGCGACGGCGCTCATCTACGTCACCGGCCACGACTCGGAGACCATCGCGAAGGCGGTGCGCGTCCTGCAGGGCGAGGCATCCACGGGCGTCATCTTCTGCCGGGAGAAAGTGGAGGGCGCCTTCGCCCTTTCGGACGCCGGGGTGGCCTCGGCCTTCGCCCCGGACATCGTGGTCGCGCCTCGGTGGAGCGCGGAGAAGAACCAGTTCGGAGTGCCCGGCACGCTGGTGCACGATGGCGGCAAGCCGGGCTTCGGCATGCATGGTTCGCTGAGCCCCTTTGACCAGACGAACACGCTCATCGGCGCCGGCCCCGACCTCCGCGAGGGTTTGCGGAACGAGATGCCCAGCGGCAACATCGACGTCGCGCCGACCGTCCTCTGGCTCATGGGTATCCGCCCGCTCGCGAAGCAGGATGGCCGCGTGCTCTTCGAGGCGCTGCGCGACCGCCCGGCTCCCGAGGGCAAGCCCGAGGAGAAGCGCATGGAAGCGAAGCGCGAGCTCGATGGCGTGGTGTGGAAGCAATACCTCCGCACGGTGACCTACGCGGGCTCGACCTACTTCCTCGAGGGCAGCGGCGAGCAGGCGGCGAAGTAGGCGTTGTCGGCGGGGCGACGCAGGCACAGGGAAGTGCGGGTTTTGCCGGGAGGTGGCTCGTTCCGAATCAGGGCTTGGTTTCGTTGGCGACACGGAGGGCTGCTTTGTCCAGAATGCCACGCAGTCAGCCGCATCATGATGTGTCACCTCGGAAAACACTGTTGCCCGAATTCGCAGGAGGGGAGCGGCGCGCCGCGATGAAGGTCTGCGCGGTGCAATACCGGGCTGTGAAAGGCGATGCCGGGGGAAACATTCGCCGGCATGTGGAGTTCGCCCGGCTTGCTGCGGAGAAGGATGGCGACGTGGTGTTCTTCCCCGAGCTGTCTTTGACCGGATACGAACCGCAACTGGCGAAGGAGCTCGCGATGGATGCGGAGGATGCGCGCCTCGATGTGCTCCAGCGGTGCAGCGACGAGGCTGGCATCGTGATCTGCGCGGGCCTGCCGCTGTCCGCGGAAAATGGAGTGCGGATCGGGATGGTGTGGCTTTCGCCGAATGCGCCGCGTCACGTGTATGCGAAGCAGATGCTCCACACGGACGAGCTCCCGTATTTCATCCCCGGTGCTGGCCAGCTCGTGCTGGAAGTGAAGGGCGCGGTGCTGGCGCCGGCGATTTGCTTTGAGTCTCTGCAGCCGGCGCATGCCGAGCAGGCCGCGGCGCTCGGCGCCAGCGTGTATCTCGCGAGTGTCGCGAAGCCCGCGGGCGGCGTTGCGCGGGCGGCTGCGCATTATCCGGAGATCGCGCGGCGGCACGGAATGCACGTGGTGATGGCGAACAGCGTCGGGCCGAGCGACCACTTCGTGAGTGTGGGGAAGTCCGCGGCGTGGAACTCTCAGGGCGAACTCCTCGCGCAGATGGACGCCGAGTCAGAGGGGATGGTTGTGTTCGATGGGGAGTGCGCATTCGTGGACTGTCGAAGCCACTTCGCCGCTCCATGACCCGCAACGTTGGCATCTACATTTTCGATGAAGTCGAGGTGCTCGATTTTGCCGGGCCCTTCGAGGTGTTCTCCGTAGCCTCGAGGGTGAAGGCGCGCCTGGAGCCGGGTGCGGCGAAGCCGTTCGAGGTCTTCACGGTGGCGGATGCAATGCGTCCTGTGCGTGCGCGGGGCGGGCTGATGGTGGAGCCGGCGTTCGACATTCACACGCATCCGGCGCTGGACCTCTTCATCGTTCCCGGCGGCGTGGTGATGGCGGAAATGGACCGCGCGGAAATCATCGCATGGATCGCGCGCGCCGCGGCTGCGGCGAAAGTTACTGCCGCTGTCTGCACCGGCGCGCTTTTGCTCGGAAAAGCCGGGCTGCTGCGCGGGAGGCGTTCGACGACACACTGGGACGACATCGCGGACCTGCGCTCGCTTTTTCCGGACACCATCGTGGAGGAAAACCTGCGCTGGGTGGACACCGGCGAAGTCGTGACCTCCGGCGGAATCTCCGCGGGCATCGACATGAGCCTGCACCTCGTTTCACGGCTCGAAAGCGAGGAGTTGGCGGCGAAGACGGCGCGACAGATGGAATACAACCGGCAGTCTTCGCCCTTGGTGGAATGATGGAGGCGAGTCAGGGTCGGCGGCCTTCGTCCACCTCGTAGTAGTCGAAGAACGTCATGAGGTCCGCGCGGTGCGCGAGGCCGCTGCCGGCCTTGTAGGTCTCCAGTTCCTGCGTGGAGCCGTCGTCCTCGTCGCGCCAGCCGCGCTTGAGCATGAACTTGTTCCAGACGAGCACCTGCTCGTCGCTCGGGCGCACCCCCGTGGCGAAACACCAGGCGAGAATCTCGTCGTCGGAGCCGCCGGCCAGCACGCGTTTGCGGAGCCCCTCATACGTCACGCCGAGGAAGCGCGAGCAGCGCCCGTCGAAGCCGTCGCCGAGGTTCGCATGAAAGTCCGCGCGAAGTCGGCCCGCCGCGTGGAGGCGGATCTTGTCGAGCATCCGCGCGAAATAGACGATGCCGCCCGTGCGGTCGTAGGCGCTGCGCGGGACTTGGGGTTCGCTCATCGGGAGAGGAAAGTGGATGCGAGGTTTGGAAAACTCACCGCGCTATTTCCAAAACTCCCGCACCGCGCGCTCCCATTCGTCGGCGAGGATCTGGTGGCCGGAATAGGTCGGGTGGACGCTGTCCCAGACCCAGTGCGCGGCGGGGGCGCGTTCGGTGGCGCGGTCGAGCGCGGACTGGAATTTCACGAGCGCGGCGCCGTGCTTCTTCGCGAGGCGCGCGACGATTTCCTGCCGCTTCACGATGTCCGCATTCGGCGAGCCGTGCTGCGGTGTCGTGGCCTTCGTGTCCACGATGAACGGCTCGCAGAGCACGAGCTTCAGCTTCGGGTTCGCGGCCTTCGTGTCGGTGAGCAGCTTGTCGTAGGTCTGCTCGTATTGCTCCATCGGCACGCCGCGGCCCCGGTCATTCACGCCGATCAAAATGCTGAGCACATCCGGCTTCAGGTCGAGCGTGTCCTTCTGCCAGCGCTTCTCGAGGTCGAGCACGGTGTTGCCGCTCACGCCGCGGTTGAAAAACTCCAGCTTCCGCTCGGGGAACGCCGCGCCAAATTTCGCCGCGATGATGAATGCGTAGCCGTGGCCGAGGATGTGGTTCGGGTCCGCACTGCGCCCGCGGTTGCCGTCGGTGATCGAGTCGCCTTGGAAAAGAATCCGCGCCCCCGGTGTGAACGCGGCGATGGGCTCGGCGGCATTCAGTGAGGTGAACGGGAGGAGGAGGGAGGCGAGGAGGGCGAGAGTGAATTTCATCGAATGGAATGCGTTGTGACGGCGTGAAACTGCAGCGTCTTCTCAGGTCAAGTATCCGGCGAGTTGCAGTTTACGCCGGAAGTCTGCGTAAGTCTTTTGCGAGGCCGTGTGGTCCACCATGAATGCCGTGCGTCTAAGCAATGCGTGTGCTTCAGGCAGAGCTACGATGCGCTGCATGATCCCACTTGTGCAAAGCTGATATGCAAAGGGCGATGCGTCCTCTCCTTCGGTGTTGTTAAACACGGTGGGAAAGCGGCGCAACCAGCGCTCGAATCGCTGACAGACACGCAAAAGTTCGGGAAAAGTGGCACGCAGATTCGAGCCGGGAAACCAGAGGCAGCCTGACACCCAAAACTGGTCATCACGAAATTCGGGCAACCGCAGGCCAGCAGTAGCGCTGCGGTCTGCATCCAAATGTCGAATACCCGGACGCTCGCGTTGCTTCGCCGAAGTAATGACCGCTTGTCGCCAGCGCGCGCTATTTTCTGGGTAATCGGACAGGCGAATTTCCTGTGGCCAGAACTCGACGGAGCCGATGGCTGGAAAATGTAAGACGATTTCCCTGCCGTCCGTCGGGCAGTCGCGGTCTGGCAACTGAGAGCCGTGACCAACTGCGCCCGCCTCTCGAAGCCAATCCACAATCAGCTTTGTGTCAGTGGCTGTGGCGAACCACGCATGCGTTTGGGCCATATGAGTGCTAGTGGCTTAGCCGACGTTAAAATGCCAGCCTCTGCACAAACCAATACAGCGCCTGTTTCCACTCGGGGCCGTCGTGGGCGTGGTCGGTGATGTGCCAGATGTGCGGGATGGCGTTGGCCTGGAGGAAGGCGTGGACGTTCTGGCTGATGTGGAGGAGGCCGTCGCGGGTGCCGCAGGAGAGCCAGAGGAGCTTGAATTGCTTGGCGGCGGCGGGGTCGGGGAGGAGGGCTTCGTTTTTGCGCGTGTTTGGCGCGGAGGAGAAGCCGCCGACCCATGCGAAGGTGTCGGGGTGCGCGAGGCCGAAGTTCAGCGCCTGGCCGCCGCCCATGGAGAGGCCGGCGAGGGCGCGGTGTGCGCGGTCTTTTTCCACGCGGTAGCGGGCCTCGATGGCGGGGATGACGTCCTCCAGCAGGTCGCGCTCGAAGACGGCGAAGGCGGGCGCGTGCTTGAACACGTCGCCCGTGGCGCGGTCGTCCTTCTGCGCGCGGCCATTCGGCATGACGATGAGCATGGGCGCGGCCTTGCCGTCGGCGATGAGGTTGTCGAGCAGCACGTCGGGCTGGGCGAGGCGCGCCCACTCGGTCTCGTCACCGCCGATGCCGTAGAGGAGGTAGAGCACAGGATACTTCCTTGCTGACGTGGTGGGCGAATAGCCGGGCGGGGTGTAAACATTCATGCGGCGGCGCGTGCCGACGGTCTTCGAGTCGTATTCGACCATCTCCAGCCGGCCGTGCGGGATGCCGTCGCGCCGCGCGTCCCAGCCCGCGGGCGGCTCGGGGAAGGCGGGCTTGTCGTCGTCCTTCAGCACGATGGGCTGCCACGCCTTGCGCGGCTGGCCGGGGGCGGGCTCGGGGCGATTGTCGCGCGGGCCGGTGGGCTCCTGCGCGGTCGCGGGGAGAGTGGCGAGGAGCAGGGCGGGGAGAAAGGGGAGGGTGTTTCGGAGAGGAATCATGGGCCGTGGATTCTGGTCACGGGTAGGGACACCGCAAAGGTGACTGCTTCGAGTCGGAAGTGCGAATTTCCGCTGCTGCTTGATGCGAACCGTGAGTTGACGTGTGGGTTCCCATCGTCGGGACGCGCGTGTCCGTTTTCCCCGCGCGCGCGGCAGGGCTCAGGACCGCGCGGGGGCGACGTTGGCGTTGCGGCGGAAGAAGTTCGTGGGGTCGTGCTTTTTCTTCAGCGCGAGGAGCCGCGCGTGGTTCGCGCCGAAGATGGACGGCGAGCCGGCGGGGGTCTCGTAGGTCTGGTAGTTGGCGTAGATGCGCTCGTCCGTCGGCGGGCGGAGCCGGCGCAGCCATTCATCGCCCCACGCGAACCGCCGCTCGTTGTCCTGCGGGTCGCTCCAGTTGTGCGCGAGGCGGAGGTGGATGGAATGCGCGTGCCGGTGCGGGAAGGCGGTCGCATCGGGCCGCACGCGGCACACTTCGCCGTGCATGTAGTGGCTGAAGCCCATGATCACATCGGGCGTGGCGCGCGCGAGCTGGTCGAGCACGGTGTCGATGATGCCGTCGGTGATGCCGTCGCGATAGACCGTCTGGATGGCGCGGAATGCCGGCTGCGGCGTGTTGCCGGGATTGGTCGCGGCGGCTTTTTCCGCGAGAGTGGCGAAGGGCTGGCGCTGCACGGCTTCCTTCGCCGGCGTGGCGATGGCGCGCAGCTTCCGCAGAATGTCCTCCGCCTCGCGCTCCGCGCCGCTGCCCGTGCCGGCGTGGCAGAAATTCAGGAAGGCGCCGCGCTCGCCGGGCGTGAGGTTGAGCGTCGCCTGGAATCCGTCGGGCGCCTCGTGCATGATTTCGCGGAATCCGCGGAGGACGGCGCGCGCGTCGCGCACGGCGTAGAAGATGTCGCCGCCGACCACCGGGCCGATGGAATGGAGCCGCGCCTCGAAGGACGTGGTGACGCCGAAATTCGCCCCTGCGCCGCGAAGGCCCCACAGCAGCTCCGGGTCGCTTTCCGCATTCACATCGAGCGTGCGCGCATCGGCCGTGACGACGCGCGCGGCGAGGAGGTGATCGCAGCACGCGCCGAAGAGCCCCGAGAGCCAGCCGAGCCCGCCGCCGAGCGTCACGCCGGTGGCGCCGACGCCGGGGCATTGGCCGAGGATCGGCACGAGCCCGTGCCCGCCCGCGGCGCGCGCCGCCTCGCCACCGAAGACTCCCGCCTGCGCGCGGAGGATGCGCTTTTCGGGGTCGATGCGGATTTGCTTGAGGCGGGAAAGATCGATGACGACGCCATCGCAACTGCCCCACGCGAGATGGCTGTGTCCGCCCGAGCGCACCGCGACCTCCAGCCCGTGTTCGCGCGCAAATTCCACCGCGCGCACCGCATCCTCCTCGTGCCCGCACTGCACCACCGCCGCCGGCCTCCGCTCCGTCCGCGGATTCCAATAAAACACGCGCCGCGCGCCTTCATACTGCGCGTCGCCCGGCAGCACGAGCGTGCCTTTGAGCTTCGCCCGCAGGCGCTCCGTCGCGTCAGCGCCGATCGGTCGTCCATCCGCCGCGAAGAGCCCGCCGCATTTCCCCGCGCAACCGAGCGCCCCCGTGAGGGCGACGGTGCGTTTGAGGAATTGTCGGCGGGAGGAGGGCTTCATGGTGAGAGGGGAATCATCGCGCACTTTTTTCCGGACACGCCGCCGCTAGTGCTTCACCGGCGGGAATTGCTTCCTCAGCAGTGCAGCCGCCTCGGCCTGCGCTTCGGCGAGGGCGGGGGAGTCCACGGCGTTCTTCATTTCGTTGCGGTCGCTGATGGCGTCGTAGATTTCCGGACACGCCGCCGCTAGTGCTTCACCGGCGGGAATTGCTTCCTCAGCAGTGCAGCCGCCTCGGCCTGCGCTTCGGCGAGGGCGGGGGAGTCCACGGCGTTCTTCATTTCGTTGCGGTCGCTGATGGCGTCGTAGAGTTCGCGCGCGACCGGCTCTCCGGTTTTCCAATCGCGCCATTCCGTATAGCGCACGCGCGCGGTGCGCACGCTCACGCCCATCACGCTCGGCTGGCCGCTCGGCTCGCGGTCGTAGTAGGCGGGGCGCGGGTGCTGCGTGAATGCGCCGGGCTTCAGCGTGAGCGACGGGTCGTCGAGGAGCGGCGAGAGGTTCGTGCCTTCGAGCGCGTCGGGCTTCGGCAGCGCGCAGAGCGAGACGAGCGTGGGGAAAAGGTCGAGCAGCTCGGTGGGCGAGGTCGTGCGGCGGCCAGCGGCCTTCATGCCGGGCGCGCGGACGAAGAACGGCACGCGCGCATCCAGCTCGAAGTTCGACGTCTTGCCCCACAGCGTGTGCTCGCCGATTTGGTAGCCGTGGTCGGCGACGAACGTGATCACCGTGCGATCGGCGAGGCCGCTCGCATCGAGCGCGTCGAGCACCTTGCCGAGCTGCGCGTCCATGTAGCTGATGTTGGCAAAGTAGCCGTGGCGCATTTCCGCGGCCTGCTCGGGTGTGGGGCGCTTCTGGTTCTTCACGGGGCCGAGGACTTCGGTGCTCTGGTGAAAGGCGATGTCCGGCGCGCCGGTCGGGCGCGGCTCGTTGCGCTCGTCGAGCGGCGGCAGCTTCGCGCGGTCGTAGAGATCCCAGTAGCGCTTCGGCGCGTTGAAGGGCGCGTGCGGCTTCCAGAATCCGACGGCGAGGAAGAACGGCTCCTTCTTCTGCTTCAACTCGCCGAGCGTGCGCACGGCCTCGGCGGCCACGCGCCCGTCGTAATACGCCTCGTCCGGCACGTCGCGGCACTCGCAGATGCCGTTTTTTCCGTAGCCGAAACCAGTCACGGTCTTCGCGAGATTCGGCGGCAGCTCGCCCTTCACCTGAGCGTCGTCCTCGCCGTGGTTCGCGTAGTGGAGGAACTCTGGCGCGCTCCACGACCGCGGGTCGCCATGGACCTTCGTGTGCCAGTTGTGGAAGATTTTCCCCACGCAGCGCGTGTCGTAGCCGTGCTGCTTGAACCACAGCGGGAGAGTCATCACATCTGGCCCCGCGGCGCCGTCGCGGAAGTGCGTGCTGTTGTTCCAGACCTTCAGCGTGTCGGGCCGGCGGCCCGTGAGAAAGGACGAGCGCGACGGGTTGCAGACCGCCTGCTGCGTGTAGGCGAGGTCGAACTGCAGCGAGCGCTTCGCCAGCCGGTCGAGGTTCGGCGTCTTCGCCGGCGAGCCGTAGCTCGCCAGCTCCGCGCGGAAGTCGTCGGCGACGAGGAAGAGGACGTTGGGCTGCTGCTTGTCCGCGGCGGCGAATGCGGAGGAGGCGGCGGCGAGAAGGAGGAGGAACGCGGGGAGGCGCGGAGTTTTCATGCGGGGTGAGAAGCAGAGCACGGCGGTGAGCTGATCGACAAGCCTTGCCGCGGAGCGGAACTGCGCCCGGCAAGATGCAAGGTGGGACCGGTCTTTGCCAAGCCGCGGGGAGTGCGGTGCCGGGAGGTGGGTTTTGTTCCCATGCCAGCCCATGCGAAAGCGTGGGAACGAAACCTCAACCGGGAAACCTATGAAACACGGAATCACCTCCATCCCTGTGGCGGCGCCCCGCTCGGCGGGCCCGATGAGCCGCCGCGCTGCCATCGCCATTCGCACGGCAGCCTGCGCGCTGTGCGCGCTAATTTTGACCGCGTGCTTTGGCTCGACGAATGACAACAAGCCCAAGCGCACGGGCAATCCGCTCTCGCTGAGCGGTGCGACCCAGGAAGACTGGAACATGGCGAATGACTTCGCGGCGCATCCCGCCGGGACGCCGGGCGCGCTGATGGGTGCGCCCGCGGCCCCGACCGTGCCAGTCACCCCGTCGGCCGTCACGACACCTCAGCACTCCCATTAGTGTTGCGGCGGCGCGGCTGACCTTCGGCGAATTTCCGCCCGCTACTCCGTGAAGTCGGTGTCCGCCTTCGCGAGGTCGAGTTCCTTGATCCACGCGTTGCGGTAGCGGACGTCGTGGCCTTCGCACTGGAGCTTGATGCCGCCGGGGGTGTTGGTGATGCCTTTGCCGCCGTCATTGCCGCCGTCGATGCCGGACTTCGGGCCGCCCCAGACTTGGTTGATCTGGACGTTGGTGTGGACCTTGATGCCGTTGAAGAACATGGAGACGAGGGGCTTCTCGACCATCTTGCCGTCCTTGAAGCGGGCGGCGCGGAAGGTGATGTCGTAGGCGTTCCA
>JBGAPU010000018.1:0-68424 GCA_044221035.1 Chthoniobacteraceae bacterium
CGTTCATTTCCGGGACGGTTTGCGCGTTGCGTGGCGTTTGCGGCGTCCGATGTGCCAGGCGGGACGCCCGGCACGGCAGGCGGGACGCCCACCCTACCCGAGGCATCGCCATCCGCACGGCGCGCGCCTTTCCCCACCCAGCTCACCCGATACAGCGCGCTCGCGGTGCCGCGGCCGCCGACGGTGAAGACCATCGAGCCGTCGCGCAGGAACTCCATGTCGGTGACGGGCATGCCTTTTCCGCTGAGGAAGACTTCCACGTCGTGGTTGGCCTCGGCGTCGCGCGGGTAGGTGTAGCTGGCGAGGTCGTTGCGCGCGGTGTAGCTGGCGCCTTTCTCGTGCATGTGGACGGCGAGGATGCGGCCATACGTCCAGTCCTGGATGAAGAGGGCGCGGCGGTAGCTCTCCGGCCAGCCGCGGGCGTCGGTGCCGAAGCGCATGCCGGTGGGGCAGCCGACGCCGATGTCCACGACGGCGGGGAGCGAGTCGGGGAAATACGCGGGCCATTTCGCGCTGCCCTCGCGGAAGCCGTATTCGCCGCCGGGGACGACGTGGAGGACGCGCGTGGGGCGATACCACGGGAGGCCGCGGTCCCACTCCATGTCGCTGTCGTAGGTGAAGAGCTCGCCGTCGGGGTTGAAGGCGATGTCGTAGGGATTGCGGAAGCCGCCGGCGAAGAGCTCCCATTTTTTGCCGTCGGCGTCGGTGCGATAGACGCAGCCGTAGGGGGCCTTGATTTTGTCGAAGAAGGTGGCGACGGGGTCGCGGAGCTTCGGGAGGAGGTCGTCCTCGCCCCAGTTGCGGTAGGGGGAGTCGGGCGCGAGGCCGTCGAGCATCGGCGTGCTGTTGCCGTGCATGATGTAGAGCTTTTTGTCCGGCCCGAGGACGATGGCGTGCGCGCCGTGCTCGCCCGCGCCGCCGGGGACGGCCTTGAAGAGCGTGGCGGTGTCGAGGTTGCCGTCGTGCTTGCTGGAAGTGCAGCGGTAGATGCCGCGCCCCTGCGGCCCTTCGCCGGAGACATAGAGCGAGTCGAACGCCCAGAGCATGCCCATCGCATCGCCGACGGGGACGTTCACTTTTTTCCACTCAATGACGTGCGCCTGTGAGTTGCCCTTGGGCAGTTCGGTCATGACGATCGTCGCCCGCCAGATGCCGCCCCACTGACCCTGGTCCCTGGTGTTTGCGCCCTTCACTTTCCCCTGCGGGCAGAGGTAGAGGCGGCCCTGCTCATCCTGCGCCATGCAGATCCACGAGCCCTCGTCCGGCCCCGCCTCGCGCAGCAGCTCGACCTTGAAGCCGGGAGGGACCGTGAGCTGTTCGGGCGGGGTGACGGCGGCCCACATCGCGGAGGCAGAGACGGCGAAGGCGAGGAGGAAAGGGGACGTGCGCATGCGGGCGGAGTATCGGAACGCCGCGCAGGCGGCGACACGGAAATGCGGATTCACTACGAAGGGCACGAAGGGCACGAAGCGATGCGGGAACAGAGAGAGGTGTTCTTGCCTGAGGCGCCAATCAGCCGTCACCAGTCATCAGTCACGCACGCCTTCGTGTCCTTTGTGCCCTTCGTAGTAAAATCATGGACGCCGCGCCCACGACGCGGAACCTTCGCCGCCTTTCAACGTGAGCCTGCGCACCGCCGACTACGACTACCCGCTGCCCGAGGAACTCATCGCGCGCCATCCCGCCGAGCGCCGCGACGCCTCGCGCATGATGGTGCTGCACCGCGCCGGACAGCGCATCGAGCACCGGATGTTCGCGGACTTCCCGGCGTTCCTCCGCGACGGCGACCTCGTGGTGCTGAACGACACGCGCGTCATCCCCGCCCGCGCCTTTTCCGACGACGGGAGGATCGAGCTGCTCTTCCTCGAACGCGTCGCTGGTAGGGCGCTTTCGCCGAAAGCGCCCCATTCTCCCGCGGAAGCAGAAGCTTCGGCGCTCTCGGCGAGAGCGCCCTACCTTTGGCGCTGCCTCGTGAAGCCCGGGCGCAAGATGCGCGAGGGCGCGCTCGTGCATGTGGGCGGCGTCGCGGGCGTCGTGCGCGGCATCGAGCCGGACGGCGAGCGCATCATCGAGTTCCTCGGCGAGGTGGACCTGGAGAAATGCGGCGAACTCCCGCTGCCGCCGTATTTTTCCCGCCGCCCCGAGGCGGAGGACGCCGAGCGCTACCAGACGGTTTTCGCGCGCGAGGCCGGCGCCGTCGCCGCGCCGACCGCGGGCCTGCACTTCACGCCCGCACTGCTCGCGCGCATCCCGCACGCATTCCTCACGCTGCACGTCGGCGTGGGGACGTTCCGCCCCGTGCAGGTGGACGACATCACGCAGCACCGCATGCACCGCGAGCGATTCACGATGAGCGGGGCCACCGCCGCCGCGTGCAACGCCGCCCAGCGCATCGTGGCCATCGGCACCACGAGCGCACGCGTGCTGGAGACGCTCGGCCGCCCGTTTCGCGGGACGACCGGCAGCACCGCCATCTTCATCCACCCGCCCTACGAGCCGAAGGTCGTCGGCGCGCTGCTCACGAATTTCCATCTGCCCAAAAGCACGCTGCTCATGCTTGTGAGCGCCTTCGCCGGCCGCGAGTTCGCCCTCCGCGCCTACGCCGAAGCCATCCGCGAGCGCTACCGCTTCTACAGCTACGGGGACTGCATGCTCATCGTGTGAGGGAATCCGCAGATTGCGCAGATGGGCGCAGGTTAGGGCTTACCAGCCGATGCGGCGGACGCCGGGCATCTCGTCGAAATGGGCGTCTCGGCTCACGACGTCTAGATTGTGCTGCAATGCGAGCGAGCCAATCCACAGGTCGTGGTAAGGCACGCGCGCCGCGCCGTTCTCCGAGGCCAGGCGCAGGCTTGCGTAATGCCGAGCGGTCGTCGCATCCGCAGCGAGCACCACGCAGGCACCCTCAATTTGTCCCAGCCAGTTTTCCAGCTCGGCGCGCCGGGTGGATTTCAGGAGTCCGTAGCGATATTCGCCCAGCGCGATGCTCGGCAGATACCACGCGCGATCCGTCCGCAGAGCACGCAGGAGCGCAGTGTCGCCCCTGGCCCACGCCGAGATTGCGTTGGTGTCGAGAAGCATCACTCAACTCCGCCGCGTCGGATATTCCGCTTCGATGGTCGTCTCGATTTGCTCCAACTCCTCGCGCGGCACATCCGGCGGAGGCACCGGCCAGGAGCGCACCGGTTTTCTGCGGCTTTCCAGCCACGCGGCCAAAGCGTCCACCTCCCGCGCTGGCAGGGCCTCGATTGCCTTCTCGATTTCAGCAAGCGTGCTCATGGTGCGGAAGCTAGCGGTTTGGCCGAATGACGGCAAGGGGCCAGTGCCGCCTACGTCTCCGCCCGCCGCTCGCGGAAGAACGCCTTCAGCATCTCGGCGCACTCCTTTTCGCGGACGCCGGGGGTGACTTCGCACTGGTGGTTCAGCTTCGGGTGCCGCAGCAGATCCACCACGCCGCCGGCGCCGCCGTCCTTCGCGGAAGCGCAGCCGAAAATCACGCGGCGCATCCGGACGTGGACGAGCGCGCCGGCGCACATGGGGCAGGGCTCCTTTGTCACGTAGAGGTCGCATTCGTTCAGCCGCCAGTCGCCGATGGCGCTCTCGGCCTGCGTGATGGCGAGCATCTCGGCGTGGGCGGTGGCGTCCTTCAGGGTCTCCACCTGGTTGAAGGCGCGGCCGATGATGCGGCCGTTGTGGACGACGACGGCGCCGATGGGCACCTCCTCGCGCTCCCACGCCCGGTGCGCCTGCCGCAGGGCCTCGCCCATGAAGTGGTGGTCGCTGTGCAGATCAATGATTTCGTCCATGTCGGTGGTCGGAGATAGTCGGAGAATTCGGTTGCGCGGGCGCGTGGATTGGCTATGAACGCCGCCCCTTTTCCAATCCATCCGGGCTTATGTCGAAGATCATCGAGAAAATCAACCAGTCGCAGCTCAAGGCCGACCGCAACGTGTTCAACGTCGGCGACACCGTCTGCGTTCACGCCATCGTCAAGGAAGGCGACAAGGAGCGCGTGCAGAAGTTCACCGGCGTCGTCATCGGGCGCCGCGGGACGGACATCAACGCCAGCTTCACCGTCCGCCGCATCAGCTACGGCGAGGGTGTGGAGCGCGTGTTCCCGCTGCACTCGCCGCGCATCGCGAAGATCGTGGTGGAGACGCAGGGCGCCGTCCGCCGCGCGAAGCTGAACTACCTCCGCAACCGCACCGGCAAGGCCGCGCTGGCGGTGAAGGAGAAGGAGAACGCCGCGGCAGCCGCCTAAGCAGCTCCGCTTCCAGAAAATTTGCCATTCCAGATGGCCTGCAACCTCGCGCACGAGGATGACCTCCGTGCGCGAGGTTTGCATTTTGTGGCGGGTGTGGACGAAGCGGGGCGCGGACCGCTCGCCGGGCCTGTGGTTGCTGCGGCGGTGATTTTGCCGGAGGGCTTCTCGCACCGGCTGCTCAACGACTCCAAGCAGGTCACCGCCCGCAGGCGCGAGGCGCTCTTTGCCGAACTCACGGCGCGCGCCGACATCCGCTGGGCGCTCTCGGTGGTGGACAGCGGGGAAATCGACCGGCTGAACATCCTCCGCGCGACGCATGAGGCGATGCGCCGTGCGGTCGCGCAGCTCGACCCGCGGCCGCAGCATGTGCTCATCGACGGCCTGCCCGTGCGGCCTTTCCCCATCGAGCAGACGGCGCTCGTGGGCGGCGACGCGCTCAGCTTCAGCATCGCCGCGGCGAGCATCATCGCGAAGGTCACGCGCGACCGGCTGATGGTGGAGGCGGACACACAGTTTCCCGGCTACGATTTTGCCAGACACAAGGGCTACGGCACGGCACAACACCTCGCCGCGCTCAAAAAGCATGGGCCTTCTCCGATCCATCGCCGCACTTTTCTCCCCGTCCGCCAGGCGGAGCTCGGGCTCTGACCCGCGGCATGCGCTCGGCCGCCGGGGCGAGAAGCTCGCGGAGAAGTTCCTGCGCCGGAACGGATGCAAGGTCCTTTACCGGAACTTCCGGCAGAAGGGCGGGGGAGAGGTGGATCTCGTGCTGCGCGACAAGACGGACAACACGCTCGTCTTCGCCGAAGTGAAGACGCGCACCGGCGACGAACTCGGACGCCCCGCCGATGCCGTGGACCGCGCGAAGGAGGAGCTCATTTCACGCGGCGCGCGCGCATGGCTGCGGCTGCTCGACCGGCCAGATGTGACCTTCCGGTTTGACATCGTGGAGGTGGTCGTGGGCGGTGGAAAGCCGCGCATCAACGTGATCAAGAGCGCGTTTCTGCTGCCCGAGGAGAGGCACCGGTAGCCGCCGACGGAAGGAGACGCCGGAAAGCACTGACGGCGGGAGCACGGGAGCCCAGCTCCGCGCGTCCCGCCGCCAGCGGTTACAGTGAGGGTTGTGAGAGGTGGGATGCTAGAGCGTCTCGCCGGGCTTCTTCTTCGGCTCGGGCTTCTCCTTCTCCGCGGACTTGCCCGCTTCCTTCAATGTGCGCGACGCCTCCTCCAGCGCGCGCTGCGCGTTTTTCACGGCTTCCTCGGCGCCCCGCTTCGCACGCTCCATCGCCTCGGCTGTCTCGCGGCGCGCGTGGTCGAGTTCCTTGCGGAGTTTCTCGATCTGCTCCTTCGGAAGCTTCGAGTCCTCGAGGCTGCGCTCGAGCTTCTCGATCTGCCCCTTGAGCATCTGCTCCGGCGAGCCGCTGAACCACTCGCGCTTCTCCACGACGATGCCCGGGTGCTTCTCCTTCAACTGGCGAAGCTGGTCCTGGAATGCGTCGAGCCGCTTCTCGAGCCCCGGGCGCATCTCCTTGAACTGCCGGAGCTGATCCTCCATGCGCTCCCGGTCGAAGGGCTTTCCGTTTCCCGGAATGGTGAAGTTGAACACGCCGGGCTGGACGTTCAGCCAGCGGGCGTTTCCGTCGCCCGGCTCGATCTCGTGCTCGATGAGCGTGACGCCCGCGGATTTCTGCTCGCCCTTGCGAAGGTAGGTGAGCTTCACGCTCTCGCCGGGTTTTTTCATGGCGATCAGCTTTTTCAACTGCGACGGCTCGACGACGATCTGATCCTCGAAGCGCACGAGGATGTCGTTCGGCTGAATGCCGGCCTTCGCCGCGGGGCCGTCCGGCGCGACATGGTTGATCACGACGCCCTCGCCGGGCGCGAGTGAAAGCTGCGCGCGCACGACGTCCTGCACAGGCTCCATCGCGATGCCGAGCCACGGGCCCTTCTCGCGCTTCTCGTGCTCCGGTTTCGCAAAAGCTTTCCCGCCGATGCCAACCACGCCGCCGCCCTTCGCGCCGTTGCCGTCCTGTTCAAAGGTGAAGACGCTGCTCCTGCCGTCGCCGAGCTTGAAGGTGCGCGTCTCCTTCTTGCCGTTGATGTCGATGGTGATCGTCGCGGTGCCGTCGGCAGAGACGAACGGGGCGGACGGATTCTTCTTCTCGTGCTTCGCCTCCTTCTCGCTCTTTTCATTCTTTGCCTCCGGCTTGGTGTCTTCGGCTTTGGCGAGAGGCAGCGCTGCAAGGAGCGCAGCGATCGAATGGATGAGGATGTTGCTTTTCATGCGTGGGTGTGGGTTTCGGGTCGTGGGTTGATGGTTGATCAGTAAACTTCGAGGGCGACGGGGATCACATCGCGCCGCTTCGTGGCTGTGTGGAATGCCGAGCCGTCCGGTCCGACACGCACGGTCTCGTGCTCGAGCCACTCCACGTCCATGAGGCGGTAGGGCCGCTTGTCCGGCGCCACGATGATGCCGACGGGCCGCGCGCTCACGAGGTAGTCTTCACTCTCGACGGGCACGAGCTTCTCGGCGCTGCCGCCCGGCTTGGAGTTGCTGGCGAGGCCCGCACGGCCTTCGCCCGGTCCGTCACCGGCGCGGTTCTTTTCCAGGACGGCGAACGTCGCCACTGCGACGCATGCGCTCGCCGCAATCGGCAGCAGCCAGCGGGTCAGCATCTCGCGCCACGGCGATTTCTTGTCCGCCGGGTTCTGCGGACGCGCCGCCGTGAGCCGCGCCATCAGCGGTGATTCGAGTTCAGCGGGACGCAGCTTGTGCAGCGCATCCACGATGGGATCGGTGGGATCTTGTTCGTTCACAGGATGACTCCTTTCAAATTCTCGCGCAGGTTCTCGAGCGCGTAGCGGTAGCGGGACGCCGCGGTGTTCAGCGGCACGCCGGTGACGTCGGCAATTTCCTGAAAGGTGAGGCCGCCCCACACTTTCAGCGTCACCACTTCGCGGTAGGCTGGCTGGAGCGACTTCACGGCATCCTCGAGCAGGCGCTGCGTTTCACGCTCCTCCATGTCCGGCGCGAACCACTCGGTGTCCGGCCTTCCCGCCACGAGCTCGCGTTCGCCGCGGCGGTCGTTGCTGCGCGCGAGGTCGATCGCGCGGCGGCGGATGGTGGCAAAGACGAGCGCGTCCGGCGGCACGGCGCCTTCGCGCTTCCATGCCTCGACGAGAGCCTCCTGCAGCACGTCCTCGGCGTCCGACTCGGTGCGTGTCTGCTGGCGTGCATACAGATGGAAGCGCGGCCCGCAGCGGCGGAGCCAGCTGCGCCATTCGTCGGGAGAGGGTTCGTGATGCACTTGGGGACGGTCATGTAGTCAACCGGGATGGCGTCGCCGCTCGATTTTTTTGTCTCAAAAAAAATCCCGCCAGCTACACGGGGCACGATGAAAGAAGAAAACATCCTCGTCGTCCGCCGGTCGCTCTTCGACCAGCTCGGTGCATTTCAGGGCCTGTGCTTCGACGTGGAGCGCTACCTGCCCGCGTTCCTCGCGCGCGAAAACAACTTCTTCACCCCGCGCGGCCCCGCCGAGACGAACCCGGAGCTGAAGCAGATCATCCCCTACGTGCTGCTCGTGCACGGCGATTCCGTCTTTCACTACGTCCGCGGGAAGAAGGCGGGCGAGCAGCGGCTCGTCGCAAAGGGCAGCCTCGGCATCGGCGGCCACATGAACGACGGCGACGAGGGGCTCTTCGCGCTCGACCGCGATGCCTACAGCGCCGCTGTGAAGCGCGAGGTCGAGGAGGAGGTCTTCATCGAGACGACCTACACGAACCACGTCGTCGCGCTGTTGAACGACGACTCGAACGACGTGGGCAAGGTCCACCTCGGCGTCGTCCACATCTTCAGACTGGATGCGCCCGCCGCGCGGAAGCGCGAGAGCGTGATCACGGAGTCCGGCTTCCTCACCGTTGCCGAGCTGCGCGCCCGGCGGGATGCGCTGGAGACGTGGTCGCAGCTCTGCCTCGACGGGCTGGACCGGCTGCTGGCCGCAGCGCGCTAATTGAGCGATCCGGGAATCGGCGGCTCGGACTGCTTTTGCCCTCCTGCACGGCTGATCTCGGCATCCACGCGGTCATGGTTGATTTCGACCGCGATCTTCTCCGCCGCCAGCGCGGCGAGGCAAATCGCGACCGGCGCGGTGCGCGCGTCCTTTTTCACCGCCTTTCCGAAGCCCGCCCACCACCGCCCATGACTCCTCATCAGCGACAGCTCGCCGTGCGTGGCGCCCGCTTTCTCGACCATGTGCCAGAGCGCGGCAGCGTCCGTGCAGCAGTGACTGTAGATGCTCACTTTCCGGATCACCGTCTGCGACCAGTCCACATCGGGCAGGAACTGCTGGAAATATGGATCCTTCAACGCGGCGAGCGCCTCCAGCTCCGTCGCGAATTGAAACAGCCCGTGTGAGTCCACCCAGAAGACCTCGGGGGTCTCGTGCGTCACGTGGATGCCGACGAGAGACTCAAGTTCGGGGACTGAACTGACTTTGTGAACGGGCTGGGATGGCTCGCTAGGCATCGCGGTCCGGGAAATTTTCCGCTATGGGAGCCTAAGTTTTTTCGGATCCTTCACGCAACCCGCAAAACACCGCTGCGCCGGGCATTGCCGCACGCGGGAGAGTCTGCCAGCCTCGCGGCGATGAAATCACGCACCCTCCTCTCCCTCTGCGTCCTCACTTCCTCCATCCTCTCCGCTGCCGATGCGCCGCGCGTGCTGCCTCCTGCCTCGCTGCCGGATGATGTGCGCCTCCAGCCACTGAAGGACCTCGACGGCTACTTCCCGTGGTCCTGGCCGGAGCCGACGCGCACGCCGCTGAATGCAGTGGTCCACGGCAGGGTCGAGCGCGACGGCTACACGGTGGAGAAGGTGATCCTCGAGACGATGCCCGGCCTCTTTCACACCGGGAACCTCTACCGTCCGAAAGGTGCGCCGGGGAAGCATCCCGCGGTGATCGTCACGCACGGCCATTGGAAGGACGCGCGCTTTTGGGAGAAGACGGACGCGGTGCTGAAGAAGGAGATTCAGGACGGCCACGAGCGCTCGATGATCGGCGGTCGCACGATTTTCCAGTCCATCGGCGTGCAGCTCGCCCGCATGGGCTGCGTCGCCTTCGTGAGCGACATGCTCGGCAACAGCGACTCGCAGCAGATCCCGATGGAGATCGCGCACGGCTTCAAGACGCAGCGCCCGGAGATGATTTCGCCCGAGCCTGGAAAGTGGGGTCTCTTCTCGCCGCAGGCGGAGACCCACAGCCAGAACATCATGGGCATCCAGACATGGAACAACAT
Source organism: Chthoniobacteraceae bacterium (assembly GCA_044221035.1). Classification (GTDB taxonomy): domain Bacteria; phylum Verrucomicrobiota; class Verrucomicrobiia; order Chthoniobacterales; family Chthoniobacteraceae; genus SXWH01. The sequence continues at coordinate 9,563 of JBGAPU010000018.1, forward strand.
GCGCGCGCTCGATTTCCTCACCGGGCTCGACGACGTGGATGCGTCGCGCCTCGCGGTGACCGGCGCGAGCGGCGGCGGCACGCAGTCCATGCTCCTCGCTGCGATCGACCCGCGCATCACAGTCGCGGTGCCATGCGTGATGGTGAGCACCGCGATGCAGGGCGGCTGCACATGCGAGAATGCGAGCCTCCTCCGCGTGCGCACCGGCAACATCGAGTTTGCCGCGCTCTTTGCACCCAAGCCGATGGGCATGACCACGGCGAAGGACTGGACGGTGAACATGTCCACCAAGGGCTTCCCCGACCTCGCGCAGCACTGGAAAAACCTCGGCGCGCCCGACAGCGTGAAGCTCTTCGATCATCCGGACTTCCCGCACAACTACAACCTCGTCACGCGCGAGCACATCTACGACTTCTTCAACACGCACTTCCGCCTCGGCCTCGCGGGCGACCGGCTGAAGGAGCGCGACTACGAGCCGCTCACGCACGAGCAGGTGACCGTGTATGACGCGAAGCATCCTGCCCCCTCGGGCGGCCCCGACTTTGAGCGGAAGCTCCTCAAGTGGTGGACGGAGGACAGCGACAAGGCAGTCGCGGCGAGCTTCGAGACGACCGCCCGCCCCGCGCTCGAGGCCATCTTCACGCGGACGCTCGCGGGCGAGAAGGCCGCGATGATCAACTCCACGCTGAAGAAGGACGACCGCGGCGACTGGTGGCTGCTGCGCGGCGTCGTGGACAACGCCGCGCGCCACGAGCAGGTGCCGTGTGTCTTTTTCTATCCGAAGAAGTGGAGCGGCCGCACCGTGATCTGGCTCTCCGAGAAGGGAAAATCCGCGCTGCTCGACGGCGACCAGCCGAATGCCGATGTCGCGCGCCTGCTCGCGTCGGGCACAAGCGTCGTCGCTCCGGACCTGTTCATGCAGGGCGAGTTCCTTTTCGACGGCCAGTCCGACAACCCGCAGCGCAAGGTGAAGAACCCGCGCGAGGCGGCGGCGTTCACGTTTGGCTACAATGACTCGCTCCTTGTGCAGCGCACCAATGACGTGCTCACGCTGCTCGCCTTTGTGCGCGATCATGACCGCCGCTCGTCGAGCGTGGTGCTCGTGGCGCTCGACAAGACCGCCGCCATCGCCGCCGCCGCGCGCGCGCTGGCAGACGGCTACGTGAACAAGGCGGTGCTCGACACGAAGGGATTCCGCTTTGTGAACGCGGAAAGCATCTACAGCCCGTGGTTCCAGCCCGGCGCTTCGAGGTTCGGCGACATGCCGGGCCTCGTGAAGCTCGGAAAGGGCGCGTGGACGCACGGGGAGGCGTCGCAGAAGACGCAGGCGTTCTTCGACGCGATTGTGAACGACTAGTCCCGCAGCAGCGATTTCTCCAGCTTGCGAAGCTGCGCGCGCCGGGCCCGCCATATCGCGACGAGGAGCGCAAACAGTGCCGCCACAAAGAGGCCCGTGCGCATCCGCGGCGTGACGAACGGGGCTTTGGGTGCCGTCCAAAAATCCGCGGTGAACAGCACGAACGCGTCGGCGTCGTTTCCATTGACCACGCGCACCGTGTAGAGAGTTCCGGGTTTGAGGCCGCGCAGTTCTGCCGTCGCGCGCTCCTCGCCCGGCGTGATGCTGGCTTCGGCGAGCGCCGCCCATCCGATCTGCAGCTCACGGCTTTCGCCGGAAAGGGACAGTTTCCGCTCCTCGACTCGCGCGCGGTTCACAGGGCCGAGGCTGGCGGGCCATTCGAGCGTCGCGGTGGTGGTGCCGGTTGCCCGTGCGAAACGCCCGAGCGCATTCGGCACCTCCCGCAACTCCTCGGGAAACTGAATCTCTACCTGCGGCTGCTGCTCCGGTTCCTTGGCCGGGGCCTCCACTTTGACGTTTTCGACGGGCGGTGCCGCCTGTCCGGCTGGCTTTTCCGGCGCCGCTTCCGCAATCTCCGCCTTCACAGGCACGACGGCGAAGCCGCCGTCCCCGTGAGCCTTCAGATTTCCGCGGAACGAGCCCGAGCCCTTGCCTCGGAGTGTGACCGGGATTTCCACCTTCCCATGCGCGGGTGCGGTGACCACGCGCTGCTCGACGTCGAAGGGCGGGTCGATGTCGAGTCTGACGGTCAGAGCCTCGCCGCCGCTGTTTTCCAAAGTCGCGCTCCCGCGTGTTCCTGCGCCCGACACGGTCCCCGCAAAGCTCACCTCGGCGGATGCAAACTTCAAAATCGGCCCGACCGCCGCGGCATGAACGGGGATGTTCGCGCTCCAGCTCCCACTCGTCAGCTTCACCGTTTCGTCGAATGCGGCGCCGCTCGCCGCGTCTGCGAAGATGGGCACCGAGGATTCGCTGCGCGCCGCCACTTTGACCGAACGATCCGTCAGCAGCCGTGCGCCGGCCTCGATGGTGACCGTCGCATCCTCGCCGCTGCGGTTGCTGATCTTAAGCACGCCCGTGCGCGTGTGGCTGCCGGGCTGGGCGGTGAGCTTCAACTGGGCGGGGGATGTCTTCAGGCGCTCGTCGGCGGTCGCGCGCAGGAGAACGACCTTCCGCTCGGTGCCGGTGATGATGGCCTCGCCGGTGGCTTCGCCCGGCTTGGCCGGAGTGAAGGCGAGCCGCACCACCGTTTTCTGACCCGCGGCGACTTTGAAAAGCTTCAGGCCTTCGACACTCCACGGCTCGGACACCTCCACTTCGCCCTCGAGAAATCCGCCGCCTTCATTGCCAATCTCCAGCTCCGCCGTGCTGCGCTCGCCGAGAAACAACGGCGGGAACTCCAATTCGCGCGGAGCCTTGAGCTTCGCGGGAACGACGACCGGATCGACGAAGCGGATCGCGATCACTCCGGCGGCCGAGACGCCCTCGGAACTGCGCACCGCATACGAGAAGCGATCCTCCGGCGCTTTCTTCGCCCCCGGCGTGTAGGTCACCAGCGCGGAGTTCATCCCGGTGCTTCTGATCGCGGACAGCTTTCCGAACGACGGCGGCGTCCGGATGATGAACTCGAGCAGCTCCCCGCGCGAGCCGTGGATCGCGAGCGGCACGGTCACCTTCTCCCCGCGTGGAACTGCGATGGCCTGCGACACCACGGGCGGCGGCGCGGCCGAGCGGCGGGACTGCGCCAGCGCGGAAAGCGGGAGTGCCGCGGCAAGCGCCGCGGTGATGAGCATCTTCGTGAACACGGGGACTGGCGCGCTTATAGAGCCCGTCGGCGGGGCTGGCAACGCAGCTTCCTGATTTCCGGCATTGCCGCTCGCTCCCATCTTTCTACAAACCTGCGTCATGTTCCGCGATATCGCCGCCATTCTCGCCGCCACGGTGCTGCCGGTTGGTGCCGGGGCATTCGCGCAGGGCGCGGCGGCATCCGCCGGTCCGACGCCGGTTCCTGCGAGGGCCGCGAAGGATCTGATTCGCAAGCAGCCTCCGGCGCAGGTCGTCCAGGAAATGTATGCGAGGGCGACGCCGGACAACACCCGCATCGTCGTGAACCTCGCCGCGCAGCGCGCATACCTCATGGTCGGCGCGGATGTGTGCATCGACACGCCTGTTTCCTCCGGCAGGCGCGCCGCGCCGACTCCCACCGGTGCATTCACCGTGATGGAGAAAATCCGCGACCACAGCTCGGCGTCCTATGGCGATTTTGTCGATGGCAGCGGGCGGGTCGTGCGCTCCGGCGTGAGCATGAAGCTCGATGCGGCTCCCGCGGGCGCGCGCTACGCGAGCGTGCCGATGAAGTTTTACTGCCGATTCACGGACTCGGGCTTTGCCCTCCACGACGGCCTGCTTCCGGGCTATCCGGCGGCGCAGGGTTCCGTCCGCGTGCCGGTGGAAATCGCGCGGATGATTTTCGAGAAGGTGCGCGTCGGCACGCCCGTCGAAGTCCGCGCGGAGTAGCTCAGCCTTTCACGCCCGTCGCCAGCAGCGTCTGCAGGTGCGGCGGCTTGGCCTCGCGGGCGACCGTCATCACCTCGATGCCGCCGAAGCCCGCATTCTCCAGCCAGCCGTGCAGGTCCGCCTCGCCAAAGCCGAGCCAGCGGTCGGCGTAGAGTTCGCGCGCCTCCTCGAACTGATGCTGCAGCAGGTCGAGCACGACGATGCGGCCGCCTTTGCGCAGCAGCCGGTGCGCGGCGGAGATCGCGGCCTGCGGGTGCTCCGCGTGGTGCAGCGCCTGGCTGAGCAGAACGAGGTCCACGCTCTCGGGTTCGACCGGCGGCTTCTCGATGTCGCCGAGCCGGAACTCGAGGTTCTTCAGACCGTGCTCCTTCGCGAGCTTCACGCCGAACTCCACCATCCTCTCGCTGTTGTCCACGGCGATGACCTTCCTCACGCGTTTCGCGAGGAGCTGCGAGATCGTGCCCTCGCCGGCGCCGAGGTCCGCCGCGACAGTCGAGGGCGGCACGAGGAGGAAAAGAAAATGCGCCACGGCCTCCCACGTCCTGCCGGGGCAGTAGGTCCGGCCGAATTTTCCCGCGAGCCTGTTGAAGTATTCGCGTGAGCGGTCGTTGCGCTTCTGCACCGCGACCTTCAGCGCGGTGCGGTCGCGTGCGGCCTCCGGGATCTCCCTGCGCGCCGCCTTCAGGATCGGCTCGAGGTTTGCGAGGGAATCGCGGCCTGCGAGCGTGTAGTAGCTGTGCTTGCCGGAGCGCCGGTCATGCACGAGGCCCGACTGCCGCAGCTGCGCGAGGTGGTTTGAAATGCGCGACTGCCCCATGCCGAGAATCTCCTGCAGCTCCGCCACCGACAGTTCCTCCTCGCCGAGAAGCAGCAGCATCCGCAGCCGTGTGGGGTCTGCGAGAAGTGCGAGGCTTTCGACGAGCGGAGGCACGCGCTATTCCTCCACCCGGTAGAGTGCCGACTTGGTGCGCAGGAAGAGCGCCTTGCCGCTCACCGCGGGCGCCGCCATGAAGCCGTCGTCGAATTTACCGCCGCCGAGCTTTTTGAACTCCGGCGCCGCTGCCGCCACGGTCACGCTGCCGTTCTCGCTGAAAAAGTAGAGCCGTCCCCCGGCGAGCAGCGGCGATGCGGAGTAGTCGCCGCCGATGCGCTCGCTCCATTTCACCGTGCCGGTCTTCTGCTCGATGCACCACGCGATGCCTTTGTCGTCCACGGCGTAGAGGTGGTCACCGTCGAGCAGCAGCGAGGGCTTGCTCGGCGCTGTCTTCGCCGCGCGCCAGGCGACGGACGATTCGTCGAGCGAGCCGCCTCCGCCGAGCTTCAGCGCGATGAGCTGGTTCTTTTTCCCGAAGCCCGGCGTGATGAACCACATGCCGTGTCCGACGACCGGCCGCGAGCCTGCGCTGTGCGCGCCGTGCTCGTCGAAGCGGAACACTTCCTTCCCCGTCGCGGGCTCGTAGCCGTAGTGCGCCTTCGCGCCGCTCGAGAGCAGCAGCGGCTTGCCGTTCCAGTCGATCACGTGCGGCGTGGCAAAGGCCTTCCGCCAGTCGCCGTCAGCCTCCACTTTTCCGTCGGGCTGGATGTCCTTGTAGTCCACCGAGCGCTTCACCTCCCACACGGTCTTGCCCGTCTTTTTGTCGAGTGCGACCATGAACTGGTGGTCGCTGCCGTCGAAGTTGTGGAAGAGCAGGCCGTTCCAAATCACCGGCGAACTGCCGGCGCCGCGGAAGTGGTTGCACACAAAGTCGCGCCGCTCCCAGAGCACTGCGCACGTCTTCGTGTCGAGGCACGCGATGGCCGGCGAGCCAAAGCTCACGTAGATTTTTCCGTCCTCAATCACCGGTGTCGGCGAGGCGTAGCTGTTGAATTTGTGGCAGAACTGCGGCTCCGCGACTTTGAAGAGCGTCTTGTCGTGCAGCACTTTTCCCGTCGCCTTGTCGAAGGCCATCACGCCGAGCTCCTTCCCATCCTCCGTCGCCGTCGTCAGCCACACCTCATTGCCCCACACGACGGGTGATGACCACGCCTTGCCGTGCGTCGGCGCCTTCCATTTCACCTTCACGCCCTCGCCAAACTCCACCGGCAATCCCTTCGCGTCGCTGTGTCCGTCGCCATTCGGTCCACGGAACTGCGGCCAGTTTTCCTCCGCACGCAGGCTCGCGTGGAGGGTGAAAGTGAACAGCGATGCGGCGAGGAGGAGCTTGGCGGAAGTCATGGCGTGCGGGGGAATTAACCGCCCATCCCCGCATTGGCTAGACGATCCTTCCGTCCGCCGGTCACGAGCGCAGCCGCGCGCGGAGGAATCGAACCGGAATCGAAAAACCACCCCGACGCGATTGCCACGCTGGCGCTACTTGAAAATCGTCTCCAGCGCGTCCTTCCGGTCCATCGCCTCCTTTTTGAACTCCTTCATCTGCTGCTTCATCCGGTCCTCGCGCTTCGCTTTTTTGACGTGGCCCGGCAGCGGCATGAGCTCGCCGATGTCCTCGCGGAAAATGAACGCGCACAGCGCGGTGAGAAGCAACCCTGCGAGAATGCCCTTCCGGCGCACGTTTTCCGAAACGAGGAACCGGCGCCGCCGGTCGCGCATCTCGCACGCTTCTTCGGCGGCAGCCTTCTTGCCGTAGTGAGTCATCAGGGTGGAAAAGACTTCTTGGCTCATGGTGAAAAGATGAAATAGCAGCCGCCATGCCGCCGATTGCGACCTCGCCCGCCGGCCGCGCCCGCGGCTCAACGGGAACCAGCGCCTACGATGCGCTGCGGATCCGCAGGAAGCGCAGAAATTCCGCGCCCTCGCGCAGCCGCCGCTTCATCACCTGCCAGTCCGTGAGCATCGTCTTCACGATGCGCACGATGGGACGCACGCGGAAATAGTAGGAGCGGTAGAACTTCTCCACCGACGCAAAAATCTCCTCGCGCGAGAGGCCGTGGTATTCGAGTGCGGCGGTCTGCGTGCCGCTGTCGCTGACGAGCGTCGCATCGCGGCCGAACCAGCCGTTCTCCATCGCCTGCCGATGGAGCTCCGTGCCGGGATACGGCGCCGCGAGCGAGACTTGGATGCTGAAGACATCGAGTTCCTTCGCAAACTCGACGGTGCGGCGGATCGTCTCCGGCGTCTCTCCGGGCAGGCCGAGAATGAACGTGCCGTGGATGGTGATGCCGAGCTTGCGGCAGTTGCGCGTGAACTCGCGCGCCTCCTCGATGCGGATACCCTTCTTGATGTTGTCGAGGATGCGCTGGTCGCCGCTCTCGTAGCCGACGAGCAGGAGTCGGAGGCCGTTGTCGCGCATCGTTTTCAACGTCTCGTAGTTCACGTTGGCGCGCGCGTTGCAACTCCACGTGATGCCGAGCTTGCCGAGATGACGCGCAATTTCGCGGGCGCGCGGCTGGTAGGCGGTGAAAGTGTCGTCGTCGAAGAAGAATTCGCGCACCTGCGGGAAGAGTGACTTCGCATGCGCCATCTCGCGGGCGACTCCTTCCGGCGAGCGCGCGCGGTATCTGTGCCCGCCGACGGTCTGCGGCCAGAGGCAGAACGTGCACTGCGCCGGGCAGCCTCGGCCCGTGTAGTGCGAGACATACGGGTGCTTCAGGTAGCCGATGTCGTAGCGCTCGATGTCGAGGTCGCGCGCATACACGTCCATCACGCTCGGCAGTTCTTCGAAATCCGCGATGGGCGCGCGCTCGGGGTTGTGGATGATTTTTCCATCGCGGCGAAATGAGAGCCCCGCGATATATTCCAGCGGCATTCCCTCGGCAACCTCTCGGCAGGTGAAGTCGAACTCCTTGCGCCCCACCCAGTCGATCGCCTCGCTCGCACGCAGCGTGTCATCCGGCAGCACCGCCGCGTGCGCGCCCACGAGGCCGATGGAAAGCCCGGGCTGCTGCGATTTCAGCGACTCGGCGAGAGCCGCGTCGCCGGGCAAAGTCGGCGCGCTGGTGTGGATGACCACCACCTCGTAATCTCGCGCGATGCGCAGCACATCGTCCTTCGTGAGGTCATGAGGCGGCGCATCCACGAGCCGCGAACCCGGCACCAGCGCAGCCGGCTGCGCCAGCCAGGTAGGATACCAGAACGAGCGAATCTCGCGCTTCGCCTGATACCGCGACCCCGCGCCGCCATCGAAGCCCTGCCAGCTCGGCGGATTGACGAAGAGGGTTTTGCGGAACGACGGCACTTCATTCCGATAGCGCGCCCCGCGCCGGATGCGAGCGGCAACAGGAGCGAACCCGATTTCTGTGTGCGTCCTATTTCCTGCTCCAGAGCGCCTGGAACTCAGCCTCCGGCATGAGCCGCACGCTACCGTCGTTGAAGCCAACCGCGCGTTTTCCATCGGGCCCGGGCACCGGCGCGGCAACGAGCACTTCGCCGGCATTGGCTGAGTCGTTTAGCGTGTTTTGGTAAAGCCACGGGATGCGTTGCCCCGTGCGGCGGTCGGTGAATTCGAGAATGCCGGCTATCTCCTTGGACTGCGGTGCGAGTTCGGCGAGCGCCGCGGGATATCTTCCGTTGTTCTCATTCGCATGGATTTTCACGGCCAGCACCACCTGCCGCACGTTGTTGAGGTCGCTGCTCGCAGTGGCCTGCACTCTGGCTGTTGTGAAAGCGGGAACCGCGAGGCTGGAGAGCACGGCGACGGTGGAGACGGCGGTCATGGTCGAAGCGCCTGCGGCAAGGGATGTGTTCGCGCTCACGAGGATGCCGTCCGGCTGGTTCGCGAGGACCAGCGCCTGGCCGCGGCTTGTGAGCGGCTTCACCCAGGCGAAGATTTTGGCCGCCACCGCCCTGTCCGCATCGGACATGCGCCGGCCCTCCAGCATCGCTGTTTCAATCAAGCCGCTGAGCGTCTGGAGCAGCCGAGGGGAGGCGTAGATGCACGCGTTGCCCTCGTTCGGCAAATCACGCCAAGCCTGCGTGAAGTCCGCGCCCTGCGTGATCGATTCCTTGCCGGTCGAGACGGAGTCGAAGAGCGCGGGCCGCGATGCGATCAGGATGCGGTCGGCCTTTGGATCAAAGCGGAGCACGGGCTGGAAATCCATCGGCGGCGGTCCGGACGGGCCTTTGAAGCGCACCGTCAGCACGCCGCCCTCGTCGGTGACCGAGACCGGCGCATTCGGCTCCGAGAGCTTCGGCATGAACTGCGGCTTCAGCGCTTCGACAAGCCAGCCGAGGCGCTCGATCACGATGACGCCGTCGGCGCCGGGAAACTGCGGTGCACCCGGGGCGGGCTGGAATTTCTGCGACGGATCGAGCCGCAGGTAGATGCCGACGCGGGCGTCCAGCTTTTCGAGGACCTGTTTGCCTGAAAGCCCGAGCCCCGGGACTGGCTGGGACATTTCCTTTTCAAACTCCGCACGATCCCGCGGCGGGATCATCGCGAGGATCTCCGGCAGCGCATCGCGCGTGAAGTCCTTCAGGCTCAGTGGGAATTCGACGGCGAAATCCGTGTCCTTCGGCGCGAGGCCGAGGAGCATCAGCTTCGCCGCGGGGCCGCCGCTGAGCGTCAGCAGCCCCTTCCGGCCCTGCGGCGTGTGGGCGAAGCCGCGCGTGTGGAACGAGCCGTCCACGCGCGCCCGCGAACTGGCGCCGGTCGCGACGACGGAATCCACACCGAGCACCTTCAAGAGCTTCGTGAGCGTGAAGCCCGGAGGGATGTCGCGGCGCTCCCGCTCGGGCAGCGCGCTGATGATTTCGTCGATGAGCTTTGCCAGAACCTGCACGCCGCCCACCTCTGAATATTCAAAGGCGCGTCCGCCGAGTTCGAGCCTTGATGCGACGGCGGTGAATGACGGCGACAGACCGTCGCTGACGAGCGCGGGTGACTTTTGCCCCGCGGAGCCCGGGGTGCCGCTGGATGCGGATGCTGTTGGTGCCGAAGCGCTGGTCGTGTCAGCGCCCTTCTTGTCGCACTGGGTGAATGTGAGCGCCGCGAGTGCGGCGGAGACTTTGAGGAGATGCCGCGGAAGGAACATGGTTTTCATGCGCGCAAGTCCATGCCTGCTCCGGGGCAATGACAATGCGGAAGATCTGCGGCGAGATCCGCGTGGCCGATGCGACCGATCCTCCTAGTCGCCGGCGAGCGTCCGCTGGAAGAGCTCGATCACGAGGCCGTAAACTTGGCGGGCGAGCGCCGGGTTGTAGCGCGGGCCTTCGTCGCGGATGAAGGCGTGCGCGCCGTTCACCTCGAGCGTCTGGTGATTCACGCCCCCCTCCTCGAGCGCGCGGCGAATCTGCATCCGGCCCTCGAATGGGATGTGGGGATCCTGCCTGCCCCAGACCATGAGCAGTTCACCCTTGATGTCGCCGCGGCGCGCGCGCTCGAGCGTGTCGTCGGCCATGTTCGCGCCGAGGCCGCGCTTGTGCTCGGCGAGCTTGTGGATGTCCGTCGCATACACGCACACACCCGCGAGCACGTCGGGGCTGAAGCCGTTGCGGAAGCTGAGGTGCCCGCCGATGCAGATGCCCATCGTGCCGAGGCGGCCGGTGCTGCTCGGGTGCGATCTCAAAAACTCGCGGATCGCCGCGAGGTCGGCGTCGTAGGCGGGCAGCGGCTTGTCCTGCTTGCAGAAATTTCCGCGGTCCGATCCCGCACTGTCGTAGCTGAGCACGGTGCCGGCGGGTTCGTATTCGTGGAAAATCTCGGGCGTGGCGACGAGGAAGCCGTGCCCTGCGAGCATGGCCGCCGTGCGGCGAATGGGGCCGGTCACCTGGAAGATTTCCGAGAAGAGCGAGATGGCCGGATATTTCCCCGGCGCCGCAGGGCGGAAGATATGCGCGCGCATGGGCCCGCTCGGCGTCGCGATGTCGGAAAACTCGTGATCGATGATCGTCATGGGCGTCGGAGATAGCCGCCCACTGCGGCGCCCGCAAGCGGGCGCTATTTCTTCCGCTTCGGCTGCTCGGGGATGATGAGCGTCATGCCCACCCGGATGACATCCTTCCCGCCGAGCTGGTTGCGGTTCGCGTTTTTGATGAGCGTGGACTGGGCGCGGTTGCGGTAATATTTGAAGGCGATCGACGAGAGAGTCTCGCCGCTTTCCACGACATGGCTGCGACCGCCGGGAGGCATTTTGTCCGTGCCGCCCGCGCCCGGAGCACTGGGGGCGGGAGTCGGTTTTGCAGCCCGAAGCTCGGCGAGATCTTTCCGGAGGCGCTCGTTCTCGTTGCGGAGGCGCGCAGCCTCTGCGGTGGTCATGAAGCCGCCTTCCTTGAGCGACACATTCAGCCGCTTTTCGCAGTCCGCGCGCGCCACCGTCGCCTCCTTGGTCTTTCCGCCGCCGGCAGCCAGTTCCAGATAGCGGTCGTAGTGGTGGATCGCCGGCAGGGGCTTCTTCAGCTTTTCGTCGTAGAGGATGGCGAGCTTGTAGTGGGCCTCGGCGGATTTCGCCGTGCCGTCGAGAGCGCTCTCATACGCGCTGACGGCTTCCGCGAAGGAGCCGAGCTTTGTCTTGGCATCGCCCTGATCCACGGTGGTGCGCGTGGATTCCTGCCTCTCGCATCCGGCAAAGAGGAGGGCGGCGGCAAAAAGCGGTGTGAGCGTGCGCGCGGTCGTCATAGCGCCGAATCGCGCAGCTTCGCCTTGTCGAGCGCCTCGACGACCGCGTTCACGACCTTCACGCGCGTGTTCCATTTGAAGTTCGCACCCAGGACATGCCACGGCGCGCGTTCGGTGGATGTCTTGAAAAGCATGTCCTCCGCCGCGGCGACATTCTCCTTCCAATGCCGCCGGTTTCGCCAGTCCTCGTCGCTGATCTTCCAGTGCTTGTAGGGGTCCGACTCGCGGGCCTTGAAGCGCGCGAGCTGCTCGTCCTTTGTGATGAAGAGGAAGAATTTGATGATGATCGTGCCGTCATCCATGAGCTGCCGCTCGAACTCATTGATCTCCCGGTAGGCGCGCTTCCATTCCAGCGGCGTGCAGAACCCCTCCACCCGCTCCACGAGCACGCGGCCATACCATGAGCGGTCGAAAACGGTGATGCGCCCGTATTGCGGGATGCGCGCCCAGAAGCGCCACATGTAGTGCCGCTCGTATTCGTCGGCCGAGGGCTTCACGATCGAATGGACGCGCACCAGGCGCGGGTCGAGCCGCTCGACGAGCCGCTTGATCGCGCCGCCCTTTCCGGCGGCGTCCGGCCCCTCCATCACCACGATCACGTTGTTCTTCGTCTCAGTGAGGCGCCGCTGCCACGTGAGCAGCTCGAGCTGCGCTTCGCGGAGATCGCGCTTGTAGGCTTTCGGCGACATCTCCTCGTGCACGATGTCCTCGAGCGAGCGGCCCTTCCTCAGCCCGATGGGATCGCGCAGCTTGATTGAGGAAGTTTCGACAGGCATCCGCGCGCTTTACCACGGCGGCGACTCACGCTGCAAGCGGCGCGCGGTTTTGCCGGGGAGCGATGTCACATTGCCATGCTTGCCCACCGCCGGTCGCGCTGCCAGCCTTGCAATCCCTTGCAAAGGACACGGCCCTCCGTGAACGAGCGATGAGTGATTTCCCAACCGACATTTTCCTGAACCGCGAGCTGAGCTGGCTGGAATTCAACCAGCGCGTGCTCTCCGAGGCGGCGAACCCGGCGAACCCGCTGCTTGAGCGCGTGAAGTTCTTCTGCATCGTCAGCTCGAACCTCGATGAGTTCTTCGAGGTGCGCGTCGCAGGCTTGAAGCAGCAGTTCGAGAGCGACGTCGCCCAGCGCAGCATGGACGGCCGCACGGCGGAGGAAATCCTGCGCGCGGTGACGAAGCGCGTGCGCCGCATGGTCGAGGATCAATACCGCCTCTGGCGCGGCGAGCTTCGCCCGCTGCTCGCGAAGTCGCGCATCCGCTTCCTCGAATACAACGAGCTGAAGGAATCCGACCGCCACTGGCTCGACGACTACTACCGCACGCAGGTGCGCCCGGTCCTCACGCCGCTCGCGGTGGATCCGGCGCATCCGTTCCCGCACATCCTGAACAAGTCGCTGAACATCGGCGTGAGCCTCGACATCGAGCATGACGGCGAGACCGTCCCGCGCCTCGCGCTCGTGCAGGTGCCGCGCGTGCTTCCGCGCCTCGTCCGCCTGCCGCGCGAGGACGGCTCGCTGGACTTCGTTTTCCTCGCGACGCTCATCGGCCACTACCTCGGCGATCTTTTTCCGGGCACCAAGATCCGCGGCCAGTGGTGCTTCCGCGTCACCCGCAACAGCGAGCTCTACGTGGATGAAATCGACGCGGGCAACCTGCTCAAGGCCGTCGAGGAGGAACTGCGCAACCGCCGCCGAGGCGAAGCAGTGCGCCTCGAAGTGGACGAGAACTGCCCGCAGCCCACGTGGCAGCTCCTGCTGGAGAACTTCGGCCTCACCGAGGGAGACCTCTACATCATCGACGGCCCCGTGAACCCCACGCGCCTCATGGCGATCTGCGAGGGCACGCATTCGCCGGAGCTGCGCGACGCACCGTTCCTCGCGCCGACTGCTCCCGCGGTGCGCGACCGCGCATCGCTTTTCTCCACGATCCGCCGGCGCGACGTGCTCATCCACAGCCCGTATGAGAGCTTCAGCACGATCGTGGACTTCCTCGAGCAGTCGGCGCGCGATCCAAATGTGCTCGCGATCAAGCAGACGCTCTACCGCACCGGCGGTGACGCCCGCATCGTCGGCGCGCTCATGCAGGCGGCCGAGAACGGCAAGCAGGTCACCGCGGTCACCGAGCTGAAGGCGCGCTTCGACGAGGCGAACAACATCGAGTGGGCGAAGCGCCTCGAGGCCGCCGGCGTGCATGTCGTTTACGGCCTCGTCGGCCACAAGGTGCATGGAAAAATCACCCTCGTCGTCCGCAAGGACGAGGACCGCCTGCGCCGCTACATCCACATTGCGACCGGCAATTACAACCCGACCACCGCGCGCCTTTACACCGACCTCAGCCTGCTCACCGCATCGCCCGACATCGGCGAGGATGCCACGAACCTCTTCAACCTGCTCACGGGCTATGGCCGCTTCCAGCCGATGCGCAAGCTGCTCGTCGCGCCGTTCGACCTCGTGCAGCGCGTCCTCGCGCTGATCCATCGTGAGACCGAGAACGCGCAGAAGAAGAAGCCCGCCCGCATCGTCGCGAAGATGAACTCGCTCAGCGACGCGAAGACCATCGAGGCGCTCTACCGCGCGTCGCAGGCCGGCGTGAAGATCGAGCTCATCGTCCGCGGCATCTGCTGCCTGCGCCCCGGCGTGCCGGGGCTCAGCGAGAACATCACCGTGCGCAGCATCGTCGGCCGCTTCCTCGAGCACTCGCGCGTCTTCCATTTTGAGAATGGCGGCAAGCCCGAGGTCTTCATCGGCAGCGGTGACTGGATGTCGCGCAATTTCTACAACCGCGTGGAGATCGTCGCGCCCGTCGAGGACGAGGCGCTGCGCACGCGCATCGTGAACCAGATCCTCGGGGCGCAGCTCGCCGACAACACCAAGGCGTGGCTGCTCGACTCCGAGGGCGGCTACACGCAGGCGCCTCGCGCCGAGGGCGAGGCGAAGCGCGACAGCCAGTCCGAATTCATGGCGCTCGCGCTCGGCGAAATGCGTGCCAGCAAGCGCAAGCCGCGCATCGTCCGCCCGAAGCTGAAGCCGCGCGCGAAGGCGCGCTGAGCCTCACGCCTGCCTCACCGCCTGCGCTGTGATCGCGGGCTGGAATTTCACGCAGCGCTCCAGTGCCCGTGCGATTTCGCGGGGGCGTTCGCCGAAGAGCCTTTCCGCCGCTTTGAAAATCGCGGGCTCGAGTTCACGCTGTCTCCTCTCAATGCGCTTCACCGCACGCTTGATGCGGGATTTCACCGCACTCTTTCGCAGCATCTCGAGGTCGTTCATCTCGCCAAGCCGGTCGCCGAGGCGCTCAGCGGCGCTGCGGCGGTGCTTCATCCCGTCGAGCGGCTGCAGCGCCTGCGATTGGTAAAACAGATCCTTCACGGGCCGGCGCCACTCATGGAGCGACTCCGCGCCGGGTTCCCGCCCGCACGCCTTCATCGCCTTGCGGCCCGCGCGGTAGCTGCACAGGTATCCCTCGAGCACGTCCGCCCATGTGAGCCCGTGCAGCCGGAGCTTCGACACCGTGCGGATCAAGCGGCTTGCGTTTGCCTTCGCCGCCTTGTCGCGCTCCGCGTGCTTTGCGGGATCGTCCTTGCCTGCGGGTTCTCGAAGATCCGGGAATTTCGCCCGAAGGGAGGACACCACCTGCGCGTCGCGCTGCTCGGCGAATGCATCCTTCAGCGCACTGGCGAGCCCGGTGACCGCCTTCCGCATCGGCTTCGTCATTCGCGGCTTCACCAGCAGCAGCAGGGCGCGCAGGTTCTTCATGCGGGTGCGCAGTGCGTGAATCGCACGCACGGGCCGGGCCGCGAGTGAGTCGAGGTCACGCCGGGCCTCCTCCGCCAAATGGAGGAGCACGAGGCGGAATCGCCTGGAGAGCAGGGGGCTGCTGTTGATGCGCTCCTTCATCGGCGCGCATGGTCGCGGGTCCGGTGCCTCCGTCAATCCTCATCGGGTCACACGGACCTGATGTTACAGTTTCTCCTCAGAAGTGTCGTCAAAACGTAACAAACACCGCGTGCCCCCGCATGCTAGGGCACCGCGATCGCCTCGCCCGCGATCATCACCGGGATGCCGCTTCGGACTGGGTAAAACCACGCACCGTCTGCAGTCAGCAACCCGCCTTCAAATGGCTCGGCGGCCTCTCCGCCACGGGTGCGGAGATCGCCGCAATCCTGTCGCCGCTGAAGGTCACGCAGAACGATTTCCGGCGCGGGCGCCACGGTCTGCCTGGTGATCGGGCAGCGCAGCAGATCGACCGGCACGCCGTTTGCGTTCATCGCCGCTCAGTATTTTGGGAAATTCGTGTCGATGCGCTCTGCCCACGCGTCAAAGCCGCCCGCGACATTCCACACGCGCGCGAAGCCGGCTTCCTGCAGCATCTTCACAGCGTGCGCCGAACGTGCGCCGTTCTTGCAGACGAGGATCGTGTCCTCTGCGGAATCGAGTTCGCTCATGCGGGCGGGAAGCTGGGCCATCGGGATCAGCTCGGCATCTGTCAGCCCGCAGATGTCGCGCTCGTAGGGTTCGCGCACGTCGATGAGCCGGAACTTTGCGCCTCCATCGAGCTTCGCTTTCAAATCCTCGACCGTCACCGCGGGCACCGCAGCCTCCTCGGCCTGGCGCGCGCGCGCCTGCGGGATGCCGCAGAACTGATCGTAGTCGATGAGGTCGGTGATCGTCGGATTCGCACTGCACACCGGGCACTTCGGATCCTTGCGGAGCTTGAACTCGCGGAACTTCATCGCCAGCGCATCGAACGCCACGAGCCGCCCGATGAGCGGCTCACCGATGCCGCAGATCAATTTCACCGCCTCGATCGCCTGGATGACGCCGATGATGCCCGGCAGCACGCCGAGCACCCCGCCCTCCGCGCACGTCGGCACCATCCCCGGCGGCGGCGGCTCGGGGAACATGCAGCGGTAGCACGGCCCGCCGAGGTGCGGCGCGAACACCGTCGCCTGCCCGTCGAAGCGGAAGATGCTGCCATACACGTTCACCTTCTTTGTGAAGGCGCAGAGGTCGTTCGTGAGGTAGCGCGTCTGGAAGTTGTCCGTGCCGTCGATGATGATGTCATACGGCTCAGCAATTTTGCGCGCATTTTCCGAGGTGAAGAGCGTCTCGTGGATGTCCACCTGCACGTTTGGGTTGATGTCGCGGATCGCCTCGCGGGCCGACTTGCACTTGCTGCGGCCCACGTCCTTCGTGCCGTGCAGCACCTGCCGCTGGAGGTTGGAAAAATCGACCACGTCGCTGTCCACGATGCCGATGCGCCCGATGCCCGCAGCGGCGAGGTAGAGCAAAATCGGTGAGCCGAGTCCGCCTGCGCCGATGCACAGGACGCTCGCGGCCTTCAGTTTTTTCTGACCGTCGAGCGTGACCTCCGGCATGATGAGATGGCGCGAGTAGCGCGCGATCTCGTCGTTGCTGAAATCCTGCTTCGCGCTGCGCGAAGGGTCGATGATGCTGGGTATCGGCATGGCGTTTGACTCTCGAAAAGGGCGGGGACAGTAACGGCGCACGCGCGGGATGCAAGGGAGGGGAAGGGGGGTGGAATGACGAATGACGAACGAGTGTCGCCATGCCGCGGAAAGAGGGGCGCTTCGCCTACTTCGTCGCGTCCAGTTCCGCGTTGGTCACATGGCCGGTCTTCTTCACGAACTTCTGCCCCTCCTCGCCGAGCATGAACTCCACGAAGCGCCGCACTTTCCCGGCGGGCTTACGCGAGGTCGCGATGATGAGCGGGCGCGCGAGTTCGTAGCGGCCGGATGCGATGTTCCCGGCGGTGGGCTCGACGATGGTGCCATCCGGCAGGCGAATGCCGAGCGCGTGGACGGCGGCGGGGCGGGGCGCGTTGTATTCGAGGAAGCAGAGCGAGCCGCCGTTGAACTCGACTGCTGTCGTCACGTCGCCCGGTTCGGTGAGGACCTCGGCGGAGCTTTCAGGCGCCTTGCGTGTGTCGCCGTAGAGAAAAATCACGAACAGCTCCCACGCGCTGCCGCGCACGTCGCGGTTGTAGAAGCGGATTTTGCGGTCCTCGCCGCCGAGAGCCTTCCAGTTTTGAATCCGGCCCTCGTAAATGTCGCGGACCTGCTCCTTCGTCAGCGCCCGCACGCCGCTCCGCCAGACCTGCTCGGGAACGACGAGGACGAGCGCCTGCTTCCCGAGCGGCATCTCGAAAAACTGCCGCCCCGGCCAGAAGGTGTGCTCCTCGGGCAGCATTTTCCTGCTCAGCAGCGCGATGTCTGTGATTTCCTCGCCGATGCCTGCGACGGAGCCGCTGTTTCCGCCCTCCGTCACGATTCGGAACTCGAGGCCGGTCTGCCGCTTGATCTCCGCGGCGGCGGCGTTCACTGGTTCCGAGGGTGCCTGCGCGCCGCGGATGGAGATAAGCTCATCCGCCAGCGCAGGGGTGGCGAGGGCTAGTGCCGCGCAGAAAACAGCCGTGAACAGTTTGAGGCTCATACTGGAGATTTTGCGCCTGGATTCTTGCCGCGAATGCCACGTTTGTCGCGTTTGTCGCGTTTGTCGCGTTTGCCAATCATCGCGGCTTCACTTGAGGCCCGTGCGCTTGCAGATGGTGGCGATGCGCTCCTCGGCAAATTTGCGCTTGGCCGCCGGGAGCAGCGGGTCCGCGACGGCGAGCCGCAGGTGCTCGAGCGCGAGGGGCGCGTGTGATGCGTCGTCGATGGCCTGGTGGGCGTGCGCCTCGCCGAGGAAGAACTCGTATTCCGAAGACGGGCGGCCTTCCTCCTTTGCGAGGGCGATGAGCCGTGTGAGTGCGGAGATCTCCGTGGGAATCTGTCGCGCCTCATGGGCGAGCTGCGCGTGCTGCCAGAGCCGCACGGGATCCTCGGGCAGGAGCTCGTTGAGGCGCACGGAAAGTTTGAACGCGTCGATGTGGTGGCGAGTGGCGCGCATCGCCACGATTTTCGCGGCGAGCGCGGGGATGAAGTCTTCGTTCCTTGCGAGCGCCTTGTCGGCAAACGCCTCCGCCTCGATCCAGCGGCCAATCGCGATGTGGTAGCCCGCGAGGCCGCCGAGCACGTGGATGGAGCGGCTGTCCAGCGCGCGCGCCTCGTCGAGCCACTGCTTGGCGTTCTCAATTTGCCGGATGGCGAGCATTTTTCCCGCAGTCATCGCGAGGAAGGCTGCCCGGTCGCGCGGGCGGAGCTTCTCGATTTCCCGGCGGATCGGAGCTGCATCCGCCGGCTGCCATTCGCGTGCGGAGGTCCGCTTGAAGACGAATGCCCAGTGGTCGAGATACACGAGGCGGAAGTCGCGCTTCTCCGGCGCGGGCTCGATGAGGTGATCGAGCAGCCGCTGGTAATTGCTCGGGTCGCCGACGAGCAGAAGCGTGTCGAAGCGATACTGCCGGTCCAACTGACGGAAGAGCTTCGGATTCTGCGGGGCCTGGACGAACGCGCGGCGGCGGGAACTGGACGTGTCGCGATCCTCCGCGGTGAGCAGCTCGGGCCGCTGCTTTTCGAGCCACGGGAGCGCGATGCCGTTGAAATAGAGGGAGCGGGCCTGCACTTCCCTGCAGGCGATTCCCGGCTCGGAGACGAGCGGATTGATGGGAAACAGGCGTTCCTCGATTTCGGGCCAGTTCCAGACGAGCGCAATGACGGCCGCGGCGATCACTGCGAGAAGCGCGAGCCTGCGCCGCACGGTCTTGGTAAATTTCGGGAATGCCATCGGATGCGCGGACGCTAGCGGCTTTTCCCGCTTGCGTCACGCGGCAGCGTGCCTTACTTGCACGCCTCCTTTTCGGCAACCGGGTCGGTAGCTCAATGGTAGAGCAGCGCCCTTTTAAGGCGTTGGTTGCGAGTTCGAGTCTCGCCCGACCCACCTGCCTGCGGGCCGTGCGGTGCGTTTCCGAGAAATAGTCTTGCCCGCCTGTGAACGGTGAATCCACCTTCGTGCCGTGGTCAACGACACGAAAATCCCGCACGCCCTCCGCTTTCCGCGGAGGGATCCCATGCCACGATGCAAGTGAGCCGGGTCCATGCGTTGCTGTCGGGCCCGCCTCGCCGGGCGCTGCACATCCCAGATTTTGCGGTGACTGCCTGGGCCGGCCACTCGGCATTTGCCTATGACCTGGTGCGTTTTGCGAAGCCGAAGGTGCTCGTGGAACTGGGCACTCATGGCGGGTTCTCGTATTTTTCCTTCTGCCACGCGGTGAAGGATTTTTCGACGGGGACGAAGTGCCACGCGGTGGACACTTGGAAGGGGGACGAGCACGCCGGCTTTTACGCGGCCTACATCCATTCGCTGGTGCAGACCTACAATTCGGCGCACTTCGCGGATTTTTCCACGCTGCAGAGGATGACTTTCGATGAGGCGAATGCGCTCTTTGCTCCCGGTTCGGTGGACCTGCTGCATATCGACGGGCTGCACACGTATGAGGCGGTGAAGCACGACTGGGACACGTGGATTTCGCGCGTGCGCCCCGGCGGGATCGTGCTTTTTCACGACATCGCTGTGAGGGACCGCGGCTTCGGCGTGCATCGGCTCTGGGAGGAGCTTTCCTCGCGATATCCCACGTTTTCATTCGGCCACAGCTCCGGGCTCGGTGTGCTGTGCAATGGCGAGGTGCCTGCGGGCAATCCGTTCCTGCAGGTGCTATTCGACGGCAGTGAGCGCGAACGCGCCGCGCTGGACACGCATTACCGGATGCCGTCGCCGCTGTTCATCCAGGTTTTCTGGAGCTGGGACGGGCAGTTCACCGAGCAGCTCTCGCAGAAATTTGCATGGGTGAGTGGTGATGAGGTGGTGCTGCGCTTCACGGTGCCGGCGGAAAAGGGCCGGCTCCACCTGCGGCTCGATCCGGTGCGCATGGCGGGAGTGGTGGAGATTGCGTCGGTTGTCGTGAGGCCTTCCGAAGGCGGCGCCCCGCTGCTGGAACTGCACTCGCGGACCGGCTGGGCTGGAGTCAGCTGGTCCTCGGAAGTGCTGAAAGCCGCCGAGTCGCCCGCACTGAAGCTGCTGAGCCTCGGAGCGACGCCGAAAGTCCTGCTGCCAACGGCCGATGTTCCGGGAGGTGGCAGCGTCGAGTGCGAGGTGCGCCTTCGCGTGCAGCTCGAGTCGTCGGGACTGGTCGAGGCTGTCATGCAGCATTCTGGATCGGGTGGCGTGCCGGACGAGCATGCGAAACTGACCGCGATGAGAACTGCGCGGCTTGAGGCGATCGAGCAGGCGGTCGGCCAGGCGGTGAGTCACGCAGGGAAGCCTCATCTCACCGACGGGCTCCGCAACGCTTCGCGCCGGGCCGGTTACTGGCTGAACCGCCGGCTGGGCCGGAAAGATCTCATCCATCACATTGAGGCGCCGGCGGATTTCGGCGGCGCGCCGCGCTCCGGGAGCTTCAGCGGCTGGGTGTATTCGCGCGGCGCCGGCCCTCTCCTGGCCGTGCGTGCGCGCATCGGATCGCAGACCTGGCCGGGGAGCTATTTCCAGATTCGCAGCGATGTGGCGGCGAGCCACCCGGACGCGGGAAACGCCAGCGGCTTTTCCATTCCCTACCGGATATCGGGCGATGAGAAACGCGGCGTTGTTTTCGAGGCGCTGAAGTCGGATGGGAACTGGGTGCTGTTTGCTTGCCGCACGCTGACTCCCGCCGAACCTGCCGAAGCGACTACCGATTAGCCGCGGCTCGGTTCCACCGCCGCCCTTCACATGAAAATCCTCGCAGCACTTCTTCTCATCGCGCTGCATTGCACCGCCGCCGACAAGACGGCGGCGCTCGCGCCGGGCACGGTCTTTCAAGCCATGGACACTCTCGCCTGTGGCGATGAGCCCGCTGCGGATGCGTCGGCATGCATCGAAGGGCTGAAGTGGGAATGTATCCCGTTCACCGTGCGCTGCGAGGCTGCGAAGCCCGGCTGCGGCGACTGGCTCGTGCGCTTTCCGACGCCGCTTCCCAGCGGCGACGCCGTGAATGATCTCGTCGCGATGGAATGGCATCTCGTCCGTGATGCCGCGGGGCAGCCCGTGACCGCCCCCGCAATGGTGATTGTCCATGAATCTGGCCGCGCGATGACCGCCGGCCGTGCCATCGCGAGGGGACTGCGCATGCAGGGCATCCACACGTTCCTCATTCACCTGCCCGGATACGGCGAGCGCGCATCGCGCTTCACAGCCGACATGAAGAACATGCTTCCCGGAATGCGGCAGGCCATCGCCGATGTCCGCCGCGCTCGCGACGCCGTCGTTGCGCTTCCGTTTGTCGCCGGAACGGAGGTCGGCGTGCAGGGGACCAGCCTCGGCGGGTTTGTCGTCGCCACTGTTGCGGGCCTCGATCGCGGCTACGCGAAGTCGTTCATCTTCCTCGCAGGCGGACAGGTTGCCGATGTCCTGCTCAGCGGAAAACGGGATGCCACAGCGATGCACCGGCGGCTCGTGAAGGCCGGCCTCAGCGCAGGGCAGATCCGCGATCTCGCCAGCCGGATCGAACCGATGCGGCTCGCTCACCGCGTGAACGCCGCGACGACATGGGTCTTCAGCGGGAAATTCGACGATGTCGTCCCCCCTGCCTGCACGGAGGCGTATGTGCGCGCCGCGAAGCTGGACCGCGGACACCACGTCGTCATGCCCGTGGGGCATTATTCGGCCGCGCTCCTGCTCAGCCCGCTCCTCACGAAAGTCGGGGAGACGATGCGTGGCACCGGTGGTGAAAATGCGGCGTTCTCAGCAGGGCAGTAGGGTTTCATCTTCGCCGGGGGGGCGGGGGCCGCGCCGGAAGGCTGGGCTATTTCGGCTTTGGTTGCGGAGGTGGATTCCCGATGATCACGGGGTTCGATTTTGGCGCGTCGCCGACCGGAGGAATTGGAGGTGTCTCGGACCAGACCCCGTCCTTTCCCGGTAGAAGCGACTCCACATGGACCGCTTTCGTCGCCTGCCAGTGCTTTCCGATGAAGTGCCACCACTCGGTGCGCATGCCGACGAACCCGCCCTGCGCCATTGCCTTCTGGAGCATCGCAAGATTGCGGGCGACGACGGGATCGCCGCCGCGGTATTGCATCGCCGCCGCGGGGCTGAAGTCATCGAAATCCGTCGGCATCCTCAGTTCCTTTCCGTCGGCATCCACGAGCGTCGCATCGACGGCGACGCCGCGCATGTGGAGGGAACGGTTGGTGCCCGGGGATGCGACAAACGATGGATTCTTCGACAACTCCCATAGCGCCTGCTGCGCCGCCGCTGGCCGGTAGGCGTCCCAAATCTTCAAGCCGTAGCCCTGCGGCCGCAGCCATGTCTGGGCGATCTTCAGCGCCTCGGCCACACGGCGCCGGACGATGCACCGCGCGCCAGCGGGATACAGCGGCCTGCCGGTGATGTTGCGCGGCGTCGCGTAACGGAGTTCGACGAGGATAGTGTTGTCCACCGTGGCCAGATCCACGAGCGGGTCGATTTCGGTAGTCGGGAGTTCCGCTGTTACCGCAATGTTCACGAGCAGAAGAACGAGGAGGTGCGCAGCAATGGGAGTTTTCTGGCAAGGGCTCATCGGCCATATTTTTCGCTCAGCACATTGCTCAATCGAAAGCTGTGAGTCAGGTCTGGCAGCGCGTACGGGATTCGAACCCGTGTACCAGCCTTGAGAGGGCTGTGTCCTAGGCCTCTAGACGAACGCGCCGTTGGAAAACAGGGCCGCGACCATAGCGTTCGACTTCGTCTCTGCAATGGGAATCTCCAAACGATGCGGGATCACGCGATTCAACCACACTGCATCAAGCGGCATCATTCCGTGCCAATTGTCGGACTGATGTGCGTCTGCGTCAGGAGACCAGCCTTTTCTTTCCGAGCTTTCTCCACAAGTGGTGCGAGGCCGCGATCCAGGGAGAGGATTTTTTCAAAGAGCACATCATAGTATCTCAGCAGGGTGACTCGTTTCTGCTGATCTGTGCGCGGATAGCGGGACGCTTCCCATGCAGTGCGGACTTTCTCGTTCGACTCAGCGAGGATGCGGGCCTTTTGGAAACGGAGCCGAAGGTCAAGGGCCGCGCCGGGCGATAGAGGCTGCTTGACGGCGCTGGCTTTTTCGCCAAGGGATTTCTTCCCGGGCGCGGGGAGTCTGGCGGAGGGAATTTCGTTTGGGAAAAGTTGCGCAGGCGCGGATGGGCGCGTGTTCGAATCTTGCGGCGGCAGCGGCTTATCCGGTTCTGCAGGGGGAGTTTTCGACGGTGTGGTGAGAAAACTTGGCAGCGGATCCGGTTTGCCGTCCTGTTTTGGGTCGGCGGCTGATACCGCGCAAGCCGCAGCGGTCGTCAGGCAGAACACCAATAGTCTTAGATTGCGCATTCGGGGGAATTCTATGGCGCAAGTTTTCATTTGAAAAGCCTGCTGTTCCGGCGAATTGCCGCAGCGTGTCCGTCATCCAGAAAAACCTCGGGCTGAAACCCGTCGTGCTTGACCTCGCACCTGCGGAAGCCGCAGCCCGGCTCCGGCACGTGCCCGGCCTGGCCTTTTTCGACTCGGCCAAGCCAGAGGATGATCCTTCTGCGATCTCCATCGTGGCCGCCGCGCCCGCAGAGATTTTGCGCGGGCACACCGACGACGATTGGGAGATACTGCGGTCCGCGCTGGCTGCCCGGAACTGCCCGCATCGCGGCGATGACGGGCTTCCTCACGGCATCGCCGCCGGCTGCGTGGATTACGACGGCTCCTTCTGCCTCGGATTCTACGATGAGGCGCTGATCTACCGCCACGCGGAGCAGCAGTGGTATGCCAGCGGTGATCTGGTGTCGCGCTTGGCACGCGATCCGGAGCCTGCGCGATGCAGCCGGCCCGAGTTTAGCTCGTCCATGGAGAGGGCGGGGTTTCTCGCGATGGTCCGGCGTGCGCAGGAATACATCGCTGCAGGCGACATCTATCAGGTGAATCTCTCCCACCGCTTCGAGAGCCGATGGGATGGCTCCCCCTGGGCGTTCTACGAGGCGCTGCGCCATTACTCCCCTGCGCCCCACGCGGCGTTCCTCGACATCGGCGGGCGCACGGTGCTCTCCACTTCGCCGGAGTCGTTTTTGAAAATGAGCGGCTGCGCAATTCGCACCCGTCCGATCAAGGGCACGCGCCCGCGCCGCGCCGACGCCCTTGCGGATGAGCGGAGCGCCTTCGATCTGCTCACCTCGCCGAAGGAGGTCGCCGAGCTCGTGATGATCACCGACCTCGAGCGCAACGATCTCGGCGTCGTGTGCGATTTCGGCAGCGTCACGGTTCCGGAACTGCTGAAACTCGAGCGACACGAGCAGGTTTTTCACCTCGTCTCGACCGTGGAGGGGCGCCTGCGGGCCGGCATGGATCACGCGTCGGCGTTCCGGGCATGCTTTCCTGGCGGAAGCATCACCGGCGCGCCGAAACGGCGCGCGCGCGAAGTCATCGCTGAACTCGAACCGTTGCCGCGGGGTCTCTACACGGGAGCGCTTGGGTGGTTCGGCTTCAATGGCGAGAGCCAGTTTTCCGTCGCGATCCGAACCGTGGTGATCGAACAGGGCACCGCGCATTTTCACGTCGGCGCCGGGATCGTTGCCGACAGTTCGCCCGAGGCCGAGTGGCAGGAGACCCTCGACAAGGCTGCGGGAATCCTCCTGGCAGCCGAGCGGCTGTAGCGGCGCAAATGCGGCACGCGCTCCGCGCTGCGGGATTCCAATGCACCGGCTGGACCGTTCTCAGCCGCGTGAGGCGGCTCCGTCACACTTGCTGTATTTTTGCGTCACGCAGTCTTGGAAAGTAACAGGCTGGCGCTTGATGGGGACTCCAGTCGCGGACATGGGTTCCAGCGCGAAGCCAATCACGAAAATGAAAACGATCCAATGTCCGCGATGCAGGCACCACTTTCTCAGCTATGCCTCTGAATGTCCTGAGTGTGGATTGAAGCGCCCGCGCGATGGCCGCCGCAAATGGGAGCCTTGGGTGGCGATCGCCGCCTCGTGCATGGCGCTGGTGGCCGCGGGTTGGATGGTTTGGCACATCACGCACAGGGACGATGTGCCGTCGCCTCCGAAGCGCACGGCGGCCCAGGCGTCGTCACAGGACCGCTAGCGGCTCGGCATCCGAGTGCGCTGAAACCTGCGGCGTTTCCGGAAGTTGCGGAGCGCGCGGGGCACCCGGGTCACCTTGAAGCCAGGCAGTGCCGCCGGTAAGAACTCAGCCTTTCCGCATCCGCCTGCCGACTTCCTCAAACTCCTCGAAGGATGCCACCGGCGGAAGCGGGATGACGCGCGACGGCGAGTGCATTCCCGTGAGCAGCTCCATGCGGCCGCAATGGTGCTCGACCAGCGCGGAGCAGCTCTCGACCCAGTCGCCGCAGTTGTAGTAGGTGATGCCGCTGATGGGCCGGATCACCGGGGCGTGGATGTGGCCGCACACCACGCCATGCACATTGTCCTTTTCGGCAAAGCGGACGATGGCCTCCTCGAATTTGCCGACGTAGTTCACCGCGCTCTTCACGGTCTGCTTCGCATAGGCGCTGAGCGACCAGTAGCCGAGGCCGAACATGCGGCGCATGAAATTGAGCGGGCGGTTCAGCCAGAGGAGGAACTGGTAGCCGACGTCGCCGATGAGCGCGAGCCAGCGCGCGTTTTGCACCACGGTGTCCAGTTCGTGGCCGTGGATGACGAGCAGGCGGGTGCCGTCGGCTGTGGTGTGGATGGCCCGCTCCTGCACCGTCACATTGCCGTAATCGCCGTGATAATTCGCCAGGAACTCATCGTGGTTGCCGGGGACGTAGATGATGCGGGTCCCCTTGCGGCCGGCGCGGAGCACCTTCTGAATCACGTCATTGTGCGGCTGCGGCCAGTAGATGCCCCGCTTGAGCGACCACACATCGATGAGGTCCCCGACGATATAGAGCGTCTCAAACTCATTTTCCCGGAGAAAGGCGAGCAGCGCATCGGCCTGCGCGCCGCGCGTGCCGAGGTGAATATCGGAGATCCAGCCTGTGCGGTAATGTTGCATGGGAGATTGGAGCGGACTTGTTCACAGCTATTCACAACGCGCAACGGGTTCCGGCTTCCACGGCGCAGGTTTTACGTGTCCTCCGCACTTCTGACACGCGGCTGACACAAATCGGGCGCCTGCACGCATTAGGAAGGCTGTTGTGGCTTGGGCGGGATTGGCGGAATGCGCGCCGCAGTTGTCACCACAATGTCAACCAGGAGCCGCGGAAGCGTAACAATCGCCTGCAACGTTCAGGCCGTGCTTCGCCTGCCGTTCTTCAAATTCGATCCGCTTCCGCCATTCGCGTCTCGCGCGTGGCCGAGAGCATGCATGGAGCGGAGCGCGCCGTCCGGAACAGTTTTCAGCCCCCGACTGCAAGCGCATGAAAGGCAGTAATCCAGCTCCCAAGGTTCTGGTGGCCGAGGACAACGAGGGGCTCGCTGCGCTCATCCACTCGAACCTCGTGAGCGCCGGATTCGAGGTCACGCAGGCGGCGGATGCCGAGGACCTGTTGAAAAAGTCGCGCGACCTGAAACCGATGCTGATCGTCCTGGACATGACCATTCCTGGCATGGCCGGCAAGGAGGTGCTGCGCATGATCAAGTCCACGCCCGCGACCAGCGGCATCCCCGTCGTCGCGCTGTCGGAGCAGACGGAGGAAATCGACCGCATCGTCGCGCTGGAACTTGGGGCGGACGACTACATGGCAAAGCCGTTCAGCGCCCGTGAGCTCGCGCTGCGCGTGAGGGCGATCCTCTCGCGGCGCACAACTCCGCAGCCGCGCCAGCCACGCATGAACATCGGCCTGCTCAAGCTCGACGCGGAGAACCGCTCTGTGAGCGTGGCCGGAAAGCCAGTGGATCTCAGCGCGCTGGATTTCCGGCTGCTCACGGTGCTCATGGATGCGCAGGGGCGCGTCGTCTCGCGGGAGGAGCTGATCGAGGCGGCGTGGGGTTCGGAGAGCGAGATTTCGCCGCGCACGGTGGACACACAGTTGCGCCGGCTGCGCGGAAAGCTCGGCGCTGCCTCGGAGCAAATCCAGACAGTGCGCGGCTTCGGCTACCGCCTCGGGGAGTAGGACTCGACGATGCAAGCCACCGGAACAAAACCCAACGCGCGCCGTCTCCGCGAGCTGCCTCCGCATCGCAACGCAGATGCCACAATTCAGACCCGTGTCCGTCCGGGGGAATCCGCGGCCGCCGCCTTCACAGGGGAGAACCGGGTTCTCCGCGGGGAGTCGCACAATCGACACTCAATGGTAACAGTGCGTTTCTTGCCCGCGTTCGGAGGCGGGTGCGATAGGGCGCCGCACGTTTTCACACGATGATCCGCACCGGGCCGCCAACGATTTCCCTGCCACCACCCGCGCGGGTGATCCCGCTGCTGGCCGCCCTCTGCGGGGGTGCGCTGTGTTCGGCGGAGACGCGGGAGGCAATTGCGCTGGCCCAGCCGGTGGCGCAGGCGGACGCGGTGCAGCAGCGGATGTTCATCCGCGAGTTCCGCGTGCTCGGGACGCAGGTGCTGCCGCGCATCGAGGTCGAGGAGGCCGTGTATCCGTTCCTCGGGCCGGGGCGCACTTTCGATGATGTGGAGAAGGCCCGCGCCGCGCTGGAGAAGGCGTATCACAGCAAGGGCTACAGGGCGACGCAGGTCGTGATTCCCGAGCAGAGCGGCCGTGGCGGGCTCGTGCTGCTGCAGGCTTACGAGGGGAAAGTCGGCGCGCTGCGGGTGAAGGGAGCGAAGTATTTTCTGCCGAGCCGCATCAAGCAGATGGCCCGCTCGATGGCCGAGGGGAAGGTGATCAACTTCAACGACGTCCAGCGCGATGTGGTCGCGCTGAACCAGCTCGCCGACCGCCGTGTCGAGCCAAAGCTCACACCCACGGGCGAGCCGGGCGTTTACGACATCGATCTGAACGTGAAGGACAAGCTGCCGCTGCACGGGCGCGTGGAGCTGAACAACCGGCGCAGCACCAACACCACCGACCTGCGCCTGAACGCGTCGGCGACCTACACGAACCTCTGGCAGCTCGGCCATTCGATCGGCGGCAGCATGCAGATCTCGCCGCAGGACATGAGCGAGGTGAAGGTCTTCTCCGGCTTCTACCTCTGGCGCCTGCGCGATCCCGACTGGCTGAGCGTGCTCTTCAGCTACACAAAGCAGGACAGCAATGTGTCGTCGCTCGGCGGCTCGACGGTGCTGGGGAAAGGCGACGTCTTCAGCCTGCGCGGCATCGCGACGCTGCCCGGCGCGGAGAACTTCTTTCACTCGCTGAGCGTCGGCATCGACTACAAGCACTTCAACCAGACGCTGAACACCGGCACCGCGAGCGACGTGACGCCCGTGAGCTACTACCCGGTGAACCTCTCGTGGGACGGCACGTGGGTTCACAAGAAGGCCGACACCGTGACCGGCACGACCGAGATGAGCGCGGCCGTGACGGCAAACCTGCGCGGCATCGGCAGCCGGATTTCCAGCCTCGACCGCAACCGCTACGGCTCGGAGGGCAACTTCTTCTTCTTCCGCGGCGAACTCGCGCACACGCGGAAGCTGCCGAAGGACTGGGAGGCGTATGTGAAAGTCCACGGCCAGGGCGCCGACCAGCCGCTCATCAACAGCGAGCAGGTCGCGGGCGGCGGCATGGGCACCGTGCGCGGCTACATCGAGGCGGAGGCCGTGGGCGACAACGCCATCTTCACCACCGTCGAGCTCCGCACGCCGTCACTGCTCCGCGAGGTGAAGCGGGACGGCGATCCGAAGAACCCGGATGATCGCACGGGCGACGAGTGGCGGTTTTACGGCTTCTTCGATGCGGGCACGGTCACACTGCACAAGGCGCTCGCCGAGCAGCGCTCGAGCTACCGGCTCGCGAGCTTCGGCATCGGGACGGAGCTGCAGCTCCGCAAGCACCTCCACGCCATCGCCGAGCTGGCGCTGCCGCTCACCTCGATCACGGAGACGCGCCCCTACGAGCCGCGCGTGAACTTCCGCCTCTGGGCGGACTTTTAGGAATTCACCATGGAAATCGCACGAACCAAGACGTCGAACCTCGCCCGCCTGCTCCTCGGAGCCGCGGTGCTCCTCGCATTCTGCACCAGCGCCCTCGCCGACAGCTCGTGGTGGGATCCCGCTTGGACGCTGCGGAAGAAGGTCACGGTGGATGCCACCGCGGGCGGGGGCAACATCACCGAACCCATCGGCTCATCCACCGTGCTGCTGCGCCTCTACGATGCGAACTTCACCTTCGCGTCGGCGAAGGAGGATCTCGGCGACCTGCGCTTCGTCGCGGAGGACGACAAGACCGTGCTGCCGCACCATGTGGAGAAAATCGACTCGCTCATGGGCGAGGCGCTCGTGTGGGTGAAGGTGCCGGACATCAAGCCCGGCGCGAAGACTTCCTTCTGGATGTATTTCGGCTCCGGCGATCCGAAGGCGGTGAAGGCCGAGGACCCGCGCGCCTGCTACGACGCGGACACGATGCTCGTGTTTCACTTCACCGAAAGCGGCGCGCCGGCGACTGACGCCACGAAGAACACGAACACCACGGAGAATGGCGGCGCGCGCGCCGAGGGCGCGGTTGGCAGCGGGGTGAATTTCAACGGCAAGAATCCGCTGAACGTCACCGCCTCCCCCTCGCTCGTGTGGAGCGCGAATTCGCCGCTCACGATCACCGCGTGGGTGAAGCCGGCGGCGCTCCAGCCGAACGCGGCCATCCTCAGCCGCAGCGAGGGCGGGCGCTCGCTCGTCGTCGGCCTGAATGCCGGCGTTCCCTTTGTGGAAGTCGGCGGCCAGCGCGGAGCCGGCACGCAGGCGCTCACCGCGGGTCAGTGGGCGCACGTCGCGCTCGTGTGCGAGGGCGCGAAATCCACGCTCTACGTGAATGGCGAACTCGCCGCCGCGGTCGCCGCGGGCCTGCCGGCGCTGAACAGCAACCTGATCATCGGCGGTGGCGCGAACTTCGCGGGTTTCACCGGCGACTTTGACGAACTTCAGATCCACCGGACCGCGCGCCCGGCGGGCTTCGTCCAGTTCGCGGCGTTTTCGCAGTCGGGTGACAAAGTCGCCAAGACGCTCACCTTCGGCGAGACCGAGCAGCCGAAGAGCTGGTTCAGCTGGCTCAAGGGCGGCACCTTCGGCGTCATCATCGCGAACCTCACGTTCGACGGCTGGCTGGTCATCATCATCCTCGCGGTCATGGCGGTGATGAGCTGGTATGTGATGGTCACCAAGACCCGCTACCTCAACGGGATTTCGAAGGGCAACGAGCTCTTCATGAAGCAGTGGCGCGAGGTGGTCTCGGATCTCACGGTCCTCGACGATGGCGATCCGGAAAAAACACGCACGCTCGGCGGAAAGCTGAGCCCGGAGGCGGCGAAAAAGCTGCGCAAGTCGTCCGTCTATCGCATCTACCACATCGGCGTGGAGGAAGTGCGCCACCGCATCGCGGAGGATCGGAAGCGCGGCGTGGAGCGCGGCCTCTCGGGCCGCTCCATCCAGTCCGTCCGCGCGAGCCTCGACGGCGGCCTCGTGCGCGAAACGCAGAAAATCAACAAGCTGATCGTGCTCCTCACGATCTGCATCTCCGGCGGGCCGTTCCTCGGGCTGCTCGGCACGGTCGTCGGCGTGATGATCACCTTCGCCGCCGTGGCCGCGGCGGGCGAGGTGAACGTGAACGCCATCGCGCCGGGCATCGCAGCCGCGCTGCTCGCGACCGTCGCCGGCCTCGCGGTCGCGATTCCGTCGCTCTTCGGCTACAACTACATCCTCTCCCGCGTGAAGGACGCGAAGGACGACATGCACGTGTTCATCGACGAGTTCGTCACGCGCATGGCGGAATTCTACAAGGAGAAGAACAACTAGCGCGGGGGCGCTGCGACACCATGCAAGTCCAGGACGACAAGCCCTACGACGACATCAACATCACCCCGATGTTGGACCTCGCCTACGTGCTGCTGGTCATCTTCATCCTCATGTGCACGGCCACGGTGCAGGGGATCAAGGCGAACCTCCCCCGTGGCGGCTCCTCCTCGAGCACGCCGTCGAAGAACAAGATCCAGTCCATCCAGGTCACGCCGGAGAACCGGCTCCAGTTGAACGGCAAGGACGTCACGCTCGACGAACTCCAGCGGCAGCTCGCGCAGGCGAAGGCCGCAAACCCGCAGGTGCAGGTGGTGCTGAAGGGCGAGAGCACGACGACGTATTCGAGCGTGATCCAGGTGCTCAACATGCTCGCCGACCTGAACATCACGCAGGTCGGCCTCGCGACCAAGGCAACCAAGCGCTGACGCCATGCAAGTCCAGGACGACAAGCCCTACGACGACATCAACATCACCCCGATGTTGGACCTCGCCTATGTGCTGCTGGTCATCTTCATCCTCATGTGCACGGCGTCCGTGCAGGGGCTGAAGGTCGCGCTGCCGGACGGCAGCAGCTCCGCGCGGAGCCTCGCTGGGCAGAAGCTCCAGGCGATCACGGTGAACAAGGAGGGGAAATTTTTCCTGAACACGCAGCAGGTGAGCCTCGCGGATCTCGAGAGCAGGCTCGGCTCGGCGAAGGCGGCGTTCCCCACGATGCAGGTCATCGTGAAGGGGGACGCGACGACGAATTACCAGGGCATCATGGACGTGCTGAACGTCGCCGGGCAGCTCGGCATCACGCAGGTAGGCCTCGCAACCAAGAACGCAAAATGAACACGGAAATCGAAGAACCCAAGCAGGCGGATCTCCGCACTGAGACAGGCATCCCCTCCAAGCCGCAAGCCGCCCCCGCGGCTCGGGCGTGGGACGATGAGGAGGAGGAGAAGACGGCATTTCAGAAATACCGCGTGCCGGTGATCGCCGGGATCCTCCTCGCGACGGGCATCGGCTTTGCAGCGAAGTCGCTCTCCGGGAAAGCGGGTGCGCCGCCGCCAAAGCAGGAGGTGATGATGGTCACTACCGTCGCGCAGCCCACGCCGCCGCCGCCTGCCCCGACTCCGCCGCCACCGCAGATCGAGGAGAAGAAGCAGGAGATGATCGTCGAGGAAAAACAGGAGGAGGCGCCGCCGGAGCCGACGCCGCAGGTGGAGACCGCCCTGAAGGGTGCGGGCAACACCGGCATGGTGCTGAAGTCCGGAAATGGCAGCGGCGTTTTCACGAACCGCAACACGGTGAACGCCGATGCGATGCGCAGGAGCGCCTATGCCGGACAGGTGAAGTCGCGCATCAAGCAGGCGCTCGAGGGCAACGCGAAGACGCGCAAAGCGAGGATGACGATCGAGATCCGCGTCTGGCCTGATGAGACGGGCCGCATCGCGCGCGCAAAGCTTTCCGGCTCCACCGGCGACCCGGCGCTGGACGCGGTCATCCGCGACGAAATTCTCACCGGCCTCCAGATTTCCCAAGCCCCGCCCGAGGGAATGCCGACCCCCATCGTGATGCGCATCACCGGGACCGCGCGGCAATCCAACTGACCAACTTCATCGGAACACCGAATGGCTCACCACAAGAACAAGCTGAACCCACGCATCGTCCTCGCGGCGGCATCCGCATTCTGCGCGCATGGCATCGCACAGGACGTGCCCGCAAAGCCGCCGGAGCCTCCCGCGCCCGCGCAGCCGGCGCAGGAAAAGCCCGCCGCGCAGGCGCCGGAATCCCCCGCGCCGCTGCCGCCGGCACCGGAGAAAGCCGCGCCCGCCGAAGCGCCGAAACCCGCGGCCCCGGGAGCGAAGGAGGCTCCGCAGGCACCCGCACAGGCCGCGCCAGGACAGGCGGAGCCGGACCTGATGAGCGCGCTCGGATCGAACAGGCCTTCCTCGAATGTGACGGTCAATCTGATCAAGCGCATGGTGAAGAAGGGTCTGCTGACGGATGACGAGGCCGCGGAGCTGATCGCGCAGTCGGAGCAGGATGTCGTGAACGCGCGGAACCAGGTGCGCGCCGACGCGGAGGTCGCCACGCTCACGACCATCCAGCAGGCGGTCGCGCAGAAGATCGTCCCGAATCTCGATCCGATGCTCGATGACTCGGTGCGGGTCACCTACATCCCGGACACGGTGAAGAAGCAGATCAAGGACGACCTGCGCGCGGAACTCGCCGCCGAGGAGCGGACCCGGGGAGTGAGCCTGCCGAAGGGAATCCCGGAATGGGTGACGCGCTTCCGCGTGAAGGGCGACATCCGCATCCGCTATGAGAACGATCTTTTCCCGGACGGAAACGACAACACCGGTTCGTTCCCGGATTTCAATGCGATCAACACGGGCTCGCCGTTTGACATCGCGGGCACGGTCTTTTCGCCGCAGCTGAATGTGGATCAGAACCGCACGCGCGCCCGCATCCGCGCCCGCCTCGCGGCCGAGATCGATCTCGGCGAGGGGTTCACCGCGGGAGTGCGAATCGGCACGGGCCACGACAACCAGCCTGTCTCGATGAACCAGTCGCTCGGGAAGGCGAGCGGGGGCCAGGGCGGGAACTTCAGCAAGTATGCCGTGTGGCTGGACCGCGCATTCTTGAAATACGAGCACGTGGTCGATCCGGACCGGCGTTTTGCGATCAGCGCCGGGCGCTTCGACAACCCCTTCTTCTCCACGGACATCGTCTGGGACGAGGATGTCGGCTTCGACGGCATCGGCTTCACCGCGCGCTACCGCGTCCGGGACGGCGTGGTGCCGTTCCTCGCAGGCGGTGCGTGTCCGGTGTTCAACACGGATTACAATTTCGCCTCGAACCAGCCGTCGAAATTCAAGAGCACGGACAAGTATCTCTATGCCGCGCAGCTCGGCGTGGACTTGAAGCCCGCGAAGGACTGGGATCTGAAACTCGCTGCGGCCTACTACTATTTCGACAACGTGTCGGGCAGGCTCTCGACGCCCTTCACGCCGCTCACGTCGAGCGACGCGGGCGACACGGACAGCCTGCGCCCGACGTTTGCGCAGACCGGAAACACCTACATGGCGCTGCGCAACATCATCGCGGACGCGTCGAACGACTACGGCACGATCAACCAGTGGCAGTATTTCGGCCTCGCCTCGAAGTTCCGCCCGGTCGCGATCACCGGGCGGCTCGATTACAACGGCTTCGAGCCGATTCAAGTTTCGCTGACCGGCGAATACATCAGGAACCTCGGCTTCAACCACTCGCAGATCGACGCCATCGCGGTGAACAACCGCGGCACGACGACGGATACCAATTCGCTCGGAAACTTCGTGGGCGGCGACACCGCATGGTATCTCGGCGTCCGCGCCGGACATCCCGTGCTGCAGAAGCGCGGCCACTGGCAGGCGGGGCTGAACTACCGCTACATCGAATCGGACGCGGTGATCGACGGCTTCAACGACTCCGACTTTGCCCAGGGCGGCACGAACCAGAAGGGCTACGTGCTCTGGTGGACCTACGCCACATCCGCGCGCACCTCGCTCACGCTGCGCTGGATGAGCGCGAGCGAAATTGCCGGGCCTCCGCTGCGGTCGGACATCTTCATGCTCGATTTCGCCGGGAAGTTTTAAGCCATGACCACGAAGACCAAAGCGCTGTTCGCCACCCTTCTTTTCACCGCCGCGCCGCTCCATGCGCAGAACGCGCCGAGCGTCGAGTCGCGCCTGCGCGATCAGCTCAAGACGATGGCCGGGCAGCTCAGGACCGCCGAGAACGAGCGGGCCACCCTGCAGGCGGAGAAGATGGCGCTGGATGAAAAGGCGAAGGCGCTGGAGACGAAGCTCATCGCACTCGGCAAGGATCTCGAAACAGAGAAAAGCAAGGCGAAGGCGGAGGGTGAGAAGCTGCGGGCGGACATCACCGCGAAGAATGTGGAGCTCGATGAGACAAAGGCCCAACTCAAGAAGGCGACTGAGTTTGGCTCGAAGGCCGCCCAGCTCGCGGAGAAGACCAGGGCCGAGCGCGACAAGCTCGCGGCGGAGGCTCTGCAGCTCAAGCGGGTCGTGGCGGATCAGCGGGCGAAGAACGGGAAAATGTATGAGCTCGGGAACGAGATCCTCACGCGCTACCAGAAGTTCGGCCTCGGCACGGCTCTCACCGCGCGCGAGCCCTTTGTGGGGATCACCCGCGCGCGGCTGGAGACGCTGGTCGAGGAATATGGCGGCAAGCTCGCGGAGCAGCGGCTGAAGCAGGCGGGGCCCGCGCCTGTCGCGAAACCTTCACAAGAAACGTCGAAGAAAGCCGCCGGCGCGGCGTCCGATGCTGGCCGCCCGAGGGACTGAGTGCCCGGCGGGTGATGGTCCACCTATGATTTTGAAAACGTCCCGTCGTCCCGATCCCAAGATCCGTCTGAGCGCACAGGGCCTCGGGCGGCGCAGTCGGCGCTGCGCGTTCCGCTTCTCCGCGGCGCTCGGCGTATGCATCGCCGCCGCTGCGACGCTCACGGCCCACGGCCGCGACATTCTCCGCCCCGGCAGCGGCGGAGTGCCGACTCCGCATGCCGTCTCGACGGGAGGATCGAGCAACGCCGTGGCCGCGCAGGCCCGGGCCAATGCGCTCGACGCGATGGCGAGGACTTCGCGCGCGATCCAGTCCGTCCAAGCGATGCAGGCCGCGGCGCGCGCGGCGGCGGTCGCCGGGCGGAACAACCTCGGCGTGAACCCGAACAACCCGCTGCAGCAGCTCCCAAACGTGCCGAACGGGCTCGTTCCCGGCGGTCTCGAGGTCGCCACCGGCGCGACTGTGGGCTCGAAGCTCTGGCAGGGCGCGAACCTTCCGACGCAGACCGCGTCGGGCGGGAGCACGACGGTGAACATCAAGCAGACATCGCAGCAGGCGATTCTGAACTGGAAGTCGTTCAACATCGGCAAGCAGACGACGCTGAACTTCGACCAGAGCGCGGGCGGCGCGAACCGGAGCCAGTGGGTCGCATTCAACAAGGTGAGCGATCCCTCGGGCGTGCCGTCGCAGATCCTCGGGTCGATCAAGGCGGACGGGCAGGTGTATGTCATCAACCAGAACGGCATCATCTTCGGCGGCTCCTCGCAGGTGAACGCGCGCGCGCTCGTCGCATCGTCGCTCCCGATCAACGACAACCTCATCCAGCTCGGACTGCTGAACAACCGCGACGCGCAGTTCCTCTTCTCATCCGTGCCGGTGCCGGGCGGCTCGGACGGCACGCCGGGATTCACGCCGGACCCGCCGCCGGGAGGGAAAATCGGCGATGTCGTGGTGAAGGCGGGCGCGCAGTTGACCAGCACGCAGACCGGCGACGGCGACGGCGGGCGCGTGATGCTCGTGGGCCCGAACGTGCGGAACGAGGGGACGATTTCCACGCCGGCCGGGCAGACGATTCTCGCTGCGGGGAATCAGGTCGCCATCGCCGCGCACGCGAGCAACGACCCGAGCCTCCGCGGGCTCGACGTGTGGGTGGGCAAGGTCGCCGACGGCGCGGGCACGAGCACGAACACCGGCATCATCTCCGCGCCCACGGGAAACGTGACGATGACGGGGCGCCGGGTGGAGCAGTCCGGCGCGGTGGAAAGCACCACGACGGTGAACCTGAACGGGCGCATCGATCTCAACGCGAGCTACGGGGCGGTCGCGAATCCGAATTACGACAACCAGGGCACTGCGGGCTTCGGGGGACCGCAATTCCTGAATCAGAACACCGGCACCGTATCCTTTGGCGAGGGCAGCGCGACCCAGGTCCTGCCCGACTACGCGAGCAGCAAGAGCGTGCCCGGCACGACGCTTCCGCAGAACTCGCAGGTCAACGTGGAGGGGCTTTCGATCCACCTCGGGTCAAATGCGGTGATCCTCGCGCCGAGCGGGGACGTCGCGATGCGCGCCGGCGCCTGGCCCTACGTGGACGCCGGCGGGAATGGCACCACCCTCGCCGCGGACGGCACGGAGGAGGCAGGGCTCACCCAGTATTTTTCCGGCAGCGTGCAGCGGTTCTTCCTTTCCGGCGGGCAGGTTTACCTCGACACGGGATCGCTCATCAATGTGGCCGGCAGCACGGAGGTCTTCGTCCCCCTGTCGCAGAGCATCCTTGAGGTGCAGTTCCGCGGTTCCGAATTTGCGGACTCGCCGCTGCAGCGCACGGGATCGATCCGGGGTGTCGATCTCACGATCGACGTCCGCCGGAGCGGCGTGACGAACGGGCGCTACTGGCTCGGGACGCCGCTCGGCGACGCGACGGGGCTTGTGGGGATCATCGAGCGCAATGTCGCCCAGCTCACCGTCAACGGCGGGACGGTGGACATCCAGTCCGGCGGCTCCGCCGTGGTGCGGAGCGGCGCGACCATCGACGTTTCCGGCGGCTATTACCGATACGAGGGGGGCATGGTGCAGACCACGCGCCTGCTGCGCGGCGGCAATCTCATCGATATTTCGAAGGCGGATCCCGGCCAGGTTTACGACGGCGTTTACACGGGCACTTTCACCGTGAACCACTCGCGGTGGGGTGTTACGCGGACTTTTGCGACGCCATGGATGACCGGCAGGCATTACCAAGCCGGCTACATCGGGGGCGGAGACGGCGGCATCCTCAGCCTGAGCGCGGCGGGCATGGCGGTGGACGGACTGCTGCTCGGGCGAACCATCGACCAGCCTCGCGGT
The DNA here is from genome assembly GCA_044221035.1 of Chthoniobacteraceae bacterium. GTDB lineage: Bacteria > Verrucomicrobiota > Verrucomicrobiia > Chthoniobacterales > Chthoniobacteraceae > SXWH01. The sequence continues at coordinate 47,448 of JBGAPU010000018.1, forward strand.
GTCGCCGTCCAGCCGGAACTGGGCAGCCTTTCACTCTTCTTCGCCGCCCAGAGGAAATTCGACACCGGGGCGAGCACGTTCGAAATCATCACTGAATCGCCGACGCCGCCGGCAATCACCTTTGGCGGCCAGGCGCTGCCTTCCGTCGGCAGATTCACGCAGTCGGGCGACACTCCTGCGGCATTGCCGGCAGCGCGCCTGAGTTCGGTCGTCCTTTCGCCCTCGCTGCTGTCGGACGGCGGCTTCGGGCACCTTGCCGTGGAGAATTACGAGGGATCGATCCTCGTGCCATCGGGAGTCGCGCTCACCACCGCGCCTTTCGGCTCGGTCTCGCTGACCGGCGCCAACGTCAACATCCAGGGCACCATCGTTTCGCCGGGTGGCAGCCTCAGCTTGAAGGCCTACGCCTTCTCGCCCTCCTCCGCGGCGCTCTTCCCGCTCGAGAATGTCAGCGGCGCGCTGGTTCCGGTTCCGGATGGCACGCGCGGCTTCGTCACGCTCGGGTCCGGCGCCTCGCTCAGCACGCGCGGGCTGGTCACGGATGACCGCATCGGCAGCGCGGCTGCATTCACGCAGGCGATCGTGCTCGATGGCGGCAGCGTCGCCATCAACTCCTACGGTGCGAACCTCGCCTCCGGCAGCGCCATCGATGTCTCCAGCGGCCTGGTCATCGGCAGGCGCGGTGCGGTGACCTATGGCAATGCCGGAAGCATCGAGATTCGGACCGGCAGGGATCCGGGGCTCGCCAATGTGGTGGGCGGCCCGCTCACGCTCGGCTCCGCCCTCGCCGGCGTTGCCGGAGTGGGAAAAACCGGCGGCACCCTCGCCATCCAGGCCAGCAGGATTCAGATCGGAGGTTCCGCAACATCAGCCGGGGCGCTTGTGCTGGCCGGCGATTTCTTCAGCCACGGCGGGTTCACCAGCTACACGCTCGATGCGATCGGCGCCCCTTCCAGCGCGGTGCCCGCCCCCGGCGACCCCGAGACTTACGAACCGGCGATCCTCATCGCGCCGGGCACCTCCATCCGCGCCGTCGCGGAGAATCTTGCGCTCCTGCCCGTCGCCCAGCGAACCCAGGGCCTCCGGTTCGGCGCGGTGCTGCGCGACGAAGGGGTCCGCACGCCGGTGGGGATTAGCTTTTCCGCGTCGGGCGCGGATGATCCGTTCACGACCGATGTCCTGGAGGTGCGCGGGGACATCATCGTCGGTGCGGGCGCCTCGATCCGCGCGGACGCGGGGGCGAAAATTTCCTTCAAGGGGCAGACCGTCACCATGCACGGCTCGGTGCTGGCACCCGGTGGCAAGATCACGATCGCCGGCGCGGGCAGCTTCCCGGTCGCGCCGGACGACGCGCTCAGCGCCGCCGTGGCGCTGCCGACTGTGGTCATCGGCGCGGGCTCGGTTTTGTCCACCGCGGGCACCACGGTGCTCACGCCGGATGCCTACGGACGGAGGGTGGGGACCGTCCATTCGGGCGGCACGATTTCGGTTTCCGGCAACATCGTCGCCAGCGCCGGCGTGCTGCTGGATGTCTCCGGCGCATCCAGCACACTCGACACGCACCCGGCCACCCTCGGAAACGTGGGTGCCGCGAAGGTGCCGCTCAACAGCGGCGTCACCTCGCCGCTCTGGAAGCTCCGCCGGACGCCGGTGACCGTCCAGAGCAGCGGCGGCACGATTGATCTGCAGGGTTCGCAGATGCTCTTCACCGATGCGACGCTGCTCGGGCGCGCGGGAGGACCGACGGCCACGGGCGGAACCCTTTCGATTTTCTCCGGCAAGTTCCATCAGGCAAACACCGCCCAGCACAGCGCGGAGACGAACTTGCTGGTGACGCAGGGCGGGCTGACGATCGCGCCGTCGAACACGAACCCGCGGGTGGGGGTTGCCGTGCTCGGCGGCACCGGCACTCCGCTCACCGGCCAGGGCTATTTCGCCGCGGATCGCTTCGCGGCGGGCGGCTTCGATTCGCTGGACTTGGGCGCGAAGTTCGTCAACGCCAACCCGCTCTCCTTCGGCGGAAACGTGGAATTCCGGGGGCCGGTCTCCGTCACCGCCCGCGGCAACCTTCGCGTTGCCGCCGGTGGCGTGATTCAGGCGGATGCCGCGGTGTCGCTCACCGGGCGATATGTCGCGCTCGGCCAGATATTCACCGCCCCGCTGCACCCCGACGATCAGCCTCAGCTCTTCACGCAGTCGCCGGCAAACCCCGAGATCATCCACACGTTTGCGCCCACCGGTGGAACGGGAAGCCTCACGGTGCGCGCTGAGCTGATCGACATCGGCTCACTGTCGCTGCAGGGCATTGGAAGCGCGGCGTTCACCGCGGAGAACGGGGACATCCGGGGCAACGGAATTCTCAGTGCCGCCGGCGATCTCCGGTTCCGCGCGGGCCAGATTTATCCGCCCACTGCGTCAACGTTCGACATCTTCGCCTACGACGACGGCTCTCGCCCGGGGACGGTCACGATCGCTGGTTCGTCCGCACGCAGCACGCCATATTCTGCTGGCGGAACCCTCCGCATCTTCGCGTCGAAGATTGTCCAGGGAGGAACGCTCCGGGCGCCCTTCGGCACGATTCAACTCGGCTGGGATGGGACGGATTTGGATCCCTCCACCTCCGCTCTCGACACCCCGGTGAACGCCATTGCCGGAACCACGATCGCGCCTCCCGTCACCACTCAGGTGACGCTGCAGGCCGGCAGCACCACGTCGGTGGCCGCATGGACGGGCACCGCTGGCTCGCAGATGCTGATCCCGTTTGGACTGAGCACCGACGGCAATTCCTGGATCGATCCCAGGGGCGTGAACGTGACCATCACCGGCCTGCCGGAGAAGCGCATCACCGTTTCCGGCACGTCGGTCGTCGCCGAGGCGGGATCCATTCTGGATCTTCGCGGCGGCGGCGATCTCTATGCCTACCGGTGGACCGCCGGCAACGGCGGCAGCGCGGACATTCTCGGCACCGCTTCGGGCGAATGGAGCAGCGCGTCGGAATACCAGTCCGGCGACTTGGTGACCTACGGTGGAAAAACATGGACTGCGCGCGTCCGCAGCGGGGATGCGGCGACCGGCGCGCAGACACCGGTGGCCGGCCGCTACTGGTCGCAGGTCGCGGAGTCCTTCGCGATCCTCCCGGGCTATGCGGCGCAATACGCACCGTATGCGCCCAACAACACGGGCCCCAACGCACAGCAGCTCGGCGGCGATCCCGGCTATGTCAGCGACGCGCTGAAGATCGGCGATCAGGTTTACCTCGAAGGCATTCCGGGCCTCGCGCCCGGGACTTACACCCTCCTGCCTCGTCGGTTCGCCCTCCTTCCAGGCGCGTTCCTCGTGACCGCCAAGGGCGGCACCGCCTACGGCACGATTGCCGTTCCCGACGGCTCGTATCTCGTCTCCGGATACCGTGTGAACGCCCTCAACCAGGCGCAGACGGTGCAGACACTGCGCAGCAGGTTCGAGGTGGCCTCCGCGAGTGTCGTGGGCTCGCGCGCCTCGTATGACGAGTATCGCGGCGACTCCTTCATCTCCGCCGCTGCGGACCGCCTGAACCTCGCTAGCGTCCAGAGGCTGCCGACGGACTCCGGCTCCCTCGCGATCCTCGCCGGCACCGCGCTGCGCATGGAAGGCAGCGTGCTGACGGCCCCGCAGGGCGCTGGCCGGGGCAGCTCGGTGGATATCCGCAGCACCGCAGACATCGAGATTATCGGCGGCACCGGCGTCGCTTCCGGCGGCACGGGTGCGGTGCTCAATTCCGCCGCCGTCACGGCGTGGGGTGCCGAGAGCCTCCTCATCGGCGGCCGGCGCTACCGCGTCGGCGACGAGATCCGGGTGGATGTGGGCACCGCCAACATCACCCTCAACAACCCGGGAGGGACGCTGGCGGCGGATGACATCGCGCTCGTGGCAAAGACCCGCACCACCATCGCGGCCGGATCGTCCATCGCCGCCAACGGTGCCGACACGCTGAAGGTGGATTCCCTCACTGTGCCGGGCGACGGAACCCTTGTCCGCGTGAGCAGCGCCGCCGGTGCCGCATTCACACGGACGAACACGACGGCCTCGACGGCGCCGCTTCTCTCCGTCGGCGCGGGCGCGCGCATCGCGGGCAGGTCGATCACTCTTGATTCGTCCTACGGCTCGGCAATCGATCCCGCCGCGCTGCTGGAGTCAGGTTCCCTCGATTTCGGCAGCGGGCAAATCAGCATCATGCTCGGCGGCACCGGCGCGCTCACCGGCTCGGTCGTGCCGCAGCACCTCACGCTCTCGGGCGCGCTGCTCGAGGAAGTCCAGCATGTCGAGTCGCTCACGCTCCGCAGCTACCGCACCATCGACGTGTATGGCAGCGGCACGTTTGGCGGCAGCCTCGGCCGGCTCACGCTTTTTGCGGCGGGAATGCGCGGCTACGATCAAGGCAGCGGCACGGCCCAGTTTGACACCGGGAGCATCGCGCTGGGCAATCCGTCGAACGCCGCGGCACTCCCGGCTCCCGGCGCCTCGTCGGGGACGCTGCGGTTCGACTCGGACACCTTCCAGCTCGGTGTGAATGCATTCTCCACAGCGGGGTGGCAGAATGTCGCCATCAACGCCTCTGCCGGCGTCCTCGGCACCGGAACGGGCTCGTTCTCGACGCCTGCAAACCTCACGGTATCGACCCCGCTCATCACCGGCGCGCGCGGCTCCAGCCAGACCGTCACCGCCGGTGGGAACGTGGTGCTGCTTCCGCTCTCCGGCACGCCATCCGTCGCCGGCGGGCTCGGTGCCGGGTTCACTTTCACCGGGAGGAGTGTCTCCGCGGGGACGGACATCGTGCTCCCCAGCGGGCAGATCACGCTCCATGCCACGGGTGCCGCGCAGCCCGTCACCGTCGGCGCCCGGCTGGACGTCGGCGGCCTCGCGCAGGAATTCTACGACGTCACGCGGTATCCCGATGCCGGCACGATCACGCTCACTTCCGATTTTGGCGACGTGAACCTGCTTTCCAGCAGCACGGTTTCCGTCGCCGGAGCGCTGGGCGGAGGCAAGGCGGGCCTCGTCACGGTGGGCGCCTCGCAGGGGGCGTTCAGCGTCGGCGGTGCGGCGCTCCTCGGGACGGCATCCGGCGGCGGCACGACCGGCAGCTTCCGCCTCGATGCGCGGACGCTGCCGTCCTTCGAAGCCCTTGCCACCGCGCTGAACGGCGGCGGCTTTTTCGAGGAGCGCAGCTTCCGGATCCGCACCGGGGATGTCACCGTCACCAATCCGCTCGGGCTCGCCAATGTGGCCCGCGCCTTCTCGCTCACGGCCGACACCGGCGGCATCACCGTGCAGGGCACCATCGACGCCCATGGCGCCACCGGCGGCAAAATCTCGCTCTCCGCGGGCGGCAGCGTCGAACTTCAGGCGGGTTCGGTGCTCACGGTCCACGCGCAGGATTTCAGCAGCGCCGGCAAGGGCGGGGAAATCAGCATCGAGGCCGGCGCCGCGATCAACGGCGTCGCGAGCACCACGGCGCGCGTGACGATGAGCACGGATCCCATGAATGTGCTGCCGAGGCCGAAGCTCGACCTCGGCGTGGACACCTACGTCCCGGGCGACATCACCACGCCCGGCTCGAGCGCGTTTGCCGGGAAGTTCACCGGCACGCTGCACCTCCGCGCGCCGCGTGTCGGCAACGATGTGCAGGTGGATGCACTGCTCGGGGACATCACCGGCGCATCCTCCGTCATCGTCGAGGGCTACAGGCTCTACTCCGCCAGCCTGCTGAACAACGCGCTGCGCACGACCATCAACACCGAAGCGGCCAACTACATGAATGCGGGCTACGCGACGATGTTCACACGCCTGACGACCGGGAGCCCGAACGCCGCCGCACTCGGCTCCGCGCTGGTGATTGCACCCGGCGTGGAAATCTACAGCGCCGCCGGCGATCTCACGCTCGGCACCGCGGTGAGCGGGCTGAACAGCGAGGACTGGGACCTTTCCACCTTCCGCTACGGGCCAAAGCTCGCGCCGGGCATCCTCACGCTCCGCGCAAAGGGGGACATCGTCTTCAACAACACCCTGAGCGACAGCTTCACGCCGGTCGTGGCGAGCATCAACAACGGCAACTCGACGATGTGGCTGGCTCCGTTGGCCACGGTCGTCACGGCGAATGGCCTACCCGTCAACGCCCAGTCGTGGTCCTACCGCATCACTGCCGGCGCGGATCTTTCGTCCGCCGACTTCCGGGCGGTGCTCCCCGCAGCCTCGCTGGCCTCGGGCAAGGGCTCGGTGCTCGTGGGCGAGTTTTACCCCGCGATCCCCAACAGCACCTCCACCGGTGCCAGCCCCGGCATTGGCAGCAACGGCACCACGGAAAACACGATTCAGATCACCACGGGCGCCGCAAACCGCACGCGCTTCGAGGTCATCCGCACCGGCACGGGCGACATCGCGATCACGGCCGGCCGCGACGTGCAGCTCCGCAACCAGTTTGCCACCATTTACACCGCCGGCATCCGCATCCCGGATGCCACGCGCGTCTTCGCACAGGGAGACTTCGTCCTCCCCATCGTGGAAAAATCCACCGCCGCGCATCCCAACCAGGGCGACCTCGGCACGCCGCAGCAGAACTACCCCGCGCAGTGGGCCATCTCCGGCGGCAGCGTGGCCGTCTCCGCGCAGCAGGACATCGGGCGTTTCACGCTCCTCGGCTCGGACGTCGTGCCGGATTCCTCCAAGCAGCTCCCGAACAACTGGCTCTACCGTCGCGGCTATGTGAACCCCTCCACGGGCCTCTTCGGCGAGGGCGGTGTCGGCATCTCCGGCCAGAACAACGCCGGCAACGTGAGCGACGCCTCCGCTTCCACCGCCTGGTGGATCGACTACAGCAATTTCTTCGAGGGCATCGGTGCGCTTGGCGGCGGCAATGTGTCCCTCATCGCAGGGTCCGACATCATCAATGCCGACGCTGTGATCCCGACCAATGCGCGCATGCCGGGCGTGGATCCCATTTCCGGCCTCAACATCGCGCCCGACGCCTCGAAGCTCCTGCAATTCGGCGGCGGCGACCTCCTCGTGAAGGCGGGCGCGAACATCGATGGCGGCATCTTCTACGTCGAGAAAGGCTCCGGCACCCTCTCCGCCGGCGGGCAGATCACCACGAACTACACCCGCTCGCCCTCGCTTGTTTACCTCGGCTCCTCGCTCCAGCCGCCATCCATCATCCAGAGCGTCACCCCCGATGTGTATGACCCGGCGACGTGGCTCCCCACGACGCTGTTTGTCGGCGATTCGCACTTCGATGTCAGCGCCCGCGGCGATGTGCTCCTCGGTCCGGTGACGAACACCTTCCTGCTGCCGCAGGGAGCCAACAACAAGTTCTGGTATAAGACCTATTTCAACACCTTCTCCGCGGACGCGGGTGCCTCGGTCGCGTCCTTTGGCGGGAGCGTCACGCATCGCCTTTCGGTCACGATGCCCGGCCAGACGACGCCGCAGTCGGTGCTCCTTGCGTGGCTGGATTCGCAGAATCTCTTCAACGGCGTCGGTGCCGCCAGCCGCTCGTCGAACCGCCAGCCGTGGATCCGGCTCGCGGAGACGAGCACGGGCTTCTTCGCCACCCAGACGGAGGTTTCCGCGCCAAACCTCATCAGCACCGCGTTCGCCGGGGACATCAATATCGTCGGCGCGACGACGCTCTTCCCCTCATCCACGGGCACCATCGAGCTTGCGGCATCCGACAGCATCCTGGGTCTGCAGGTTTCTGGAAAATCCCGCTTGAACAGTTTGGACGTGACCGTCTGGACGAGCGCCAGCCTGAACCTCTCCGATGCGGATCCGGCAAGCCTGCCCGGGATCGCGTCGCCCGTCGCCTATGCGAACTACGCGGGCCGCACCCTCAACGACCTCCGCTCCAGCAGGCTCGATCCTTTTGTCACCGTCGATCCCTCGTATGAGGAGACCGGCGCATGGCAGGGGGCCAGCATCGTCACCCAGCAGGCACTGCACGCGGCGGGGCTGCTCCACGCCGGCGACACGAGCCCGGTCCGCCTCTATGCGGGCGGCGGCGATGTCACCGGCCTCACGCTTTTCTCCCCGAAGGCCGCGGAGATCGTGGCCGCAAACGACATCACCGACGTCGCGCTCTACCTCCAGAACATCCGTTCCGGCGACATTTCCATCGTCTCCGCGGGGCGCGACATCATCCCGAACAACCCCAATGCGGCGACTCGTTCGCTGGCCAACAACGCCGTGCTCGGGAACCTCGTCGGCGACCAGTCCTTCGCGACGGTCTCGGGCTCCAGCTCCAACGCCCTGCCCGGCGACATCCAGATCAACGGTCCCGGCACCCTCGAAGTCCTCGCCGGGCGAAACATCGACCTCGGCACCGAGGCCAACGTGGTGGACGGCACGGGCCTCGGCATCACGAGCATCGGCAATTCGCGCAATCCCTTCCTCGCCACCGAGGGTGCGGACGTGATCGTTTTCGCCGGGCTGGGTGGCGCCGGCGGCACGGGCCCCGCGCTCGGCCTCTCCGGCAGTGCGCTGCAACTCGCGCCGTTCATCCAGTCGTTCGGCTCCGATCCCACGTTCCAGTCCGCATACCTCCAGCGGCTCGGCGTTTCCAGCCTCGACGGGCTCACGGACGAGCAGAAATCCATTGTCGGACTCGAGATTTTCTTCCGCCGCCTTCGCACGGCCGGGCGCGATTACACCACCACCGGCACCTACGATGCCGGCGTCAACGCCGTCGCCACGCTCCTTGCGAAGAACACTGCCAGCGGCTCGCTCTTCACGCGGACCCGCGACATCCGCACGAGCACCAACGGCTCCATCACGATCGGCACCGTCGGCGGCGGCGTCACGATGGCCTCGGACATCTTCGGCAACCCGCTCACGCCGCCGGGCATCGTCACGGAATACGGCGGCGGCGTCTCCATCTTCACCGATCAAAGCGTGAACATCGGCCAGGCCCGTATCTTCACCCTGCGCGGGGGCGACATCGTCATCTGGTCCACGAATGGAGACATCGCCGCGGGCACCGCGCCCAAGACCGTCGTGACCGCGCCGCCGACCCGCGTGACCATCGACGTTACGAGCGCCGACGTGAAGACGGACCTCGGCGGCCTCGCCACCGGCGGCGGCATCGGCGTGCTTGCCGCCGTCGCGGGCGTGAAGGCCGGCGACGTGGACCTCATCGCGCCAAAGGGAGTCGTGGATGCGGGCGACGCCGGCATCCGCTCCACGGGCAACTTGAACATCGCCGCCACCACGGTGCTGAACGCCTCGAACATCCAGGTCGGCGGATCGACCAGCGGCGTTTCCTCCGGCCCCACCGTCGCGGCGCCGAATGTCGCCGGGCTCACCAACGCGGGCAACACGACGGCGTCCACCGCTTCAGCCGTCGCCGACGCCACCCGTCCCGAATCCCGCCCCGACCAGACGATCCCGAAGGAGGAGCCGAACTCCGATTTCACCATCGAGGTGCTCGGCTACGGCGGCGGCGAAGACTGACACCGGCTTCCGCTCTCCGGCTCTTCTGGCCACGACTCGCTGACTCGAAACCACATCGTCCCGACCATGAAACTCCGCATTTGCCGCACTGCCACCCTCGCCTTGTGCCTCGCATTCTCGTCCGCCCTGTCCGCGCGCGCGGAGGACGACGACATCCGGCAGCTCGAAGCGGCCGCGGCCAAGGGCGACGCCTCCGCCCAATACCGCCTCTGCCAAGCCTACATCCTCGGTGCCGGCGTGAAAAAGGACGTCCGCAAGGCCTACGACTACATCCAGAAAGCCGCCGCGCAGGGCCATGCCGATGCGATCGGCGGGATCGGCTACTTCCACGCAAACGGCCTCATGGTGAAGAAGGACCTCGCCGCCGCCGCAGAGTGCTTCCGCCGGGGTGCCGAGGCGGGCGGGCCGCGTTCGCAGCTCAACTATGGCCGCGCGCTGCTGCACGGGCGCGGTGTGGCGGCGAACGAGGCCGAGGGATTGAAGTGGGTTCACAAGGCTCTTGAACAGGATCTTCCCAGCGCCCAGTTCACCATCGGCGAATTTTACTACCACGGCCGCTACGGCCACACGCAGGACTTCGGGAAGGCGCGCGAATATCTCCAGAAAGCCGCCGATGCCGACAACGCCCTCGCGCAGAACATGCTCGGCGCCCTGTATCGCAACGGCAGCGGTGTGCCCGTGGATTTTGCGAAGGCCGAGCACTGGTTCCGCAAGGCCGCCGAGCAGGGCGACATGAAGGGAATGAGCAACCTCGGGCAGATTCTCGGACCCGACGGCCCGGACGCCACGAAGCACGTCGAAGCCACGAAGTGGCTGCTCCTCGCGCACCGCGCCGGCGAGCCCATGGCCGCCAAGATTCTGGGCGAAGTGCTCCGCAACCTCCCGCCCGCTGTGGTGAACGAGGCGCGGAAACAGATGGCCGAATTCAATCCCCGTCCCTCCATGGAGGACCGGCGCGTGGCTGGCGCCCCTGCGGGCAAATAGGACGCCGGCTGGATGAACGTGCTCGCCGGGCGACCCGGGGCGGCGGATCAGCGGGTGACTTCTTCGCGCAGCTTTTCCAGGTTCGCGTGCTCCGACGCGGGCGCGGTCTCCAGTGCGGCGAGGACGGAGAGCTGCGCGGCCACCTTGTCGCCCCGGTCGGCGTTCGTGTAGGCGAGCATGATGTCGGCTTTCCACCGCTCGCTGTCCGCCGCCGTTTCGCGCGCCCGGCGGAATTCCTCCAGGGCGGCGTCCAGTTCGCGCAGGTTGCGGTGGAGCGTGCCCTTCCCCATCCGGAGCGCGAACTGCGCGCGCCCAAACTCATCCGCCCATCGCAGCTCCCTTTCGTAGTGCGCGATTCCGCGGCGGGCGGCGAGGCGCTTGAGCGCGGGATGGACGGGTTCGAAGGAGCGTTCCGCAAAGAAGGCGCCCCAGTTCTCCGGCGCGTTGATTTCCGAGAGCGCGTCGGCCTTCGCGTATTGCTGCGCGGCGCGCTCGGGCGATCGGAAAAGGAGTTCCTCCACCCACCCGCTCTCGACCCACAGGTGCACGGCGGTCGGGTCGTGGCGGAGCGCCTCCCCATAGAAGCGACGGGCCTCCGCCGCATGGGCCTCCCGCGCTGCCGGATCGCCGGGGAGCAGCGCCCAGTCCAAGTGCAGCCGTCCGAGCGCGCCGCCGGGCAGGCCGGACACGGAGCGCGCGCGGGCTGCGAGCAGCGCCGCCTCGGCCCGGCGCATCCATTTCGAAAACTCCGCCGGGCTGTTCTGCATTCGGGCAAACGCAACGCAGGTCTCGGCCGTGTCGGTCCGGTGGAAGTCGTTCACCGGGTCCAGCGACGCGGCCTTCTCGAGAAGGAGCACCGCGGACTCGTATTTGCCGGTGCTTCGCAGCGCCATCCCGCGATCCGCGAGCGCATCCGCCAGCACGAAGTCCCAGGCGAGGGGACGCACCGCGAACGTCACCGCCGCGATTCCGAATACCGCGGCCACCGCGCCCCGCCGCGTGGCGGTCGTCGCGGTGCCGTTGCAACGGGGCCTGCACGCCGCCGCGAGCAGCGCGGTCGCCACGCCGAAGAGCGCTGCACCGGCGGCGAGCATCCATGCGGCCTTCGGCACGAGCGCCAGGGCGTCGGCCACCGTGCCATCCGCCGAAACCGCGCGGCCGAGTCCGCTGACGGTCGGGGATTTCAGCAGGACCGCTGCGGCGAAGTGGGGATTTCAGCAGGACCGCTGCGGCGAAGGCCGCGGCGCCGCAGGCCGATGTCCGCAGGATCGCCGCCGCGGCGCTGCGCCCGCGGAGACGCGCCTCCGCGCCTGCGGACATCGCTAGCAGCGCGAGCGAGGGGAGGATGACCACCAGGAGCAGGTGGCTCGGCTTCTCCGAATCGCTGAGCCTGAAGAGGGAGGTGCGTGCCGCCTCGAAGGGGGTCTCCGCAGCCATCCCGAGGTTCTGCACGAATGCGAAGGCGAGCGCCGCCATGATCGTGGCGGAAAGAAGCGGTGTCAGCCACGGTTCGGCGCGCTGTGCCGGTTCGCCATCCTCCTCCGCCCCGCGGCGCTGCGATCGCATGGCCGGTGATCCGATCAGGCCCGCACATGCCCAGAACAGGACGCTGCTCCCGTGCACGGGAAATGCCGAGGCGGTCTCGACCAGATGCATGAGAATCGCCGCCATGGCCGCGATGACGAGGCCGCTGCGCCCGCGGTCCTCCTCGCCGGGGATTTCAGCGGCCCGTCCCCGCAGGAAGAACGACGCGATGAGAGCGGTCGCGATTCCCGCCGCCACGCCGGCCTGGATTCCCGGCGCGATGAATCCCGGCCCGAAGATCGTCGCAGGCAGGATCGCGCCCGCCGCGCCCACGACGATGCCCAGGCCCGCCGCTGTGGAGGCTCCCTTTCCGCGGAGGAATCCCGCGGCGCGGCACCCGAGCACGAGCGCCGCGAGGAACACGCCGAGTGTCGCGAGCGCACCGAGCACGCCCGTTCCATACCATGCGTCCCAGAGCAGGTTGTGGAAGGAATTCTCCGTCCGCCCGATCGGCCCGCGCCAGCTCCAGTAGTGCGGCAGCACGCTGGTGAGCGTCTCCGTCCCGAAGCCGAACGCCACCCGCAGCGCCTTCGGCAGGTCCGCGTGTCCATCGGGGAAGATGAACGGTTCCCGCGCGAGCATCATCTGCGGGCACTGGACCCAGATGTCCTTCCGGAAGGTGTCCATGCGGCCCGCGACCGGCAGCGTCCCCGAGAGCCGCTGGAGGATCGGCGTCCGGGAGAGGGAGCCGAACGGCCCGTTCGGCAGCGCGGCGAGCACCAGCAGGCCGACCGCGGCGGCGCCTGCCGCGAGGGTCCCAGCGATGAGCGCGCGGCGCCGGTGGACGGCCCCGAGCGCGATGCCGAGGAATCCCATCGCCGCAATCGCGGCAAGAAGGGGGCCGCGGCTTTCGGTCAAGACGATCACCACCGCATGGAGTGCCGCGATGCCGATCCACATCGCCGCAGCGGCGGCGGCCAGGAACCGCCGGTTCCCCGGCCCGCTGAGGCACTGCACTGCGCGCCAGATCGCAAAGGGCGCGGTCATTCCGAGGGAGGCCGCGAGAAATATCGGGTGCCCCGCCAGCGAGAAGACGCGGTCGCTGGTCTTGAAGTGCGGGAGCGGATCCAGCCCGGCCCGCTGCGCGACAGCGTAGAGCGCGAGGGGGATTCCCGGGAGGAGGATGGCGTTGACGAGGCGCTCCACCTGCCGGCGCGTGCGGAGATGGACCATCAGCGCCGCGCACAGCACCGCGCCGGAGAGGAAGGTGAGAAGCCCGCCGCGATGCGCGAAAAATCCCGCGGTGGTCTGCGCGGGATCGACGGAGAGTGCCGTCGAAACCGCGTGCGACAGAGCCAGCGCGGCGAGCGCGATCCACAGCGACCTCGGCGCGCCCCGCGCCGCGTCCGCCGGCATTGCGCGCGGGAGGCGCATCCCCTCGGCTTTCTGGACAAGCCATGCCACTCCGAGGACGAGCGCGAGGGTGCGGAAGACCGCCGCCTTGACGGGCTGGAATCCCGAGACTGCATGAGGGCTGTAGGCCAGCGGGACGAGGACGACGATCGCCAGCCAGCATCCCTCCATGATGCCGCTGCAGAGTGCATGCAGCCGGGAGGGCGGGGGTTGTGGCATTCCCTCCGAGGCTGCGGCTGCGGAATTTCCCATCAGGCGGACCGGTCCATCGTCTTGCTCGGCGCCATCGCTGCCGGCCTACTTCGCGAGCGCCGCGCGGCCTGCGTTGATTCCCGCGCGGTTGGAGGCCTCGGTGCCGAAGAATTTCCCGTAGTCCGCGTTCGCCTTTGCCCGTGCCGCCTGCCAGTTCCCGTCAAATGCCTTCGCAGGCTGGCTGGCGGCAGCCGCGACCTCGGTGGCAAATCGGTCCGCGATTCTCCCCTTCACGTCGGCCTGCGCGCCGTCGGTTGCCTTCCCGTCGTCGAACCACGCGACCGGATCGTGCAGGCTGGTGTCCAGCCTCAGCACGATGCTGTCGGATCCGGTCTCGGCGGGGACGACGCGGATGCGCTCATCGGGCATCAGGGGCGGCTGGTTTTCCATCTGGCGTGCGAGCGCAGCCGCGTTGGGCTGCGTGTTGAGTGTGTAGCGGGGGGAGACGGAAGGGGCGGGGGAATTGGGAGGGATGGGCGGGATCGGCGCGGTTGCCGATGCGGTGTCGGGGAAAATATCCTCCGAGCGGCGGGTGATGCCTGGCTGGGCATGTTCAGCCGCGGCCGACCCGGCGCGGACGGGTGGCGGCGCGGCGTGCGCCGGGGAGCTGTCGTGCCGGCGCGTGTCCGCGGCGAGCACGGGTGCGGCCTCGTCGCCGGCCGGCTGGGAAGGGGAGGGCGAGAGCATCCACGCGATCACGGCGATGGCGGGAAGCGCGAGCGCGGCGGCGAGAATGGCGAGGCGGATTCGCATGGTGGCGGCTTGGTTGGTGGAAGATGGCGGAGTTCCGGGGAAAACGGGGAGGACTTTTCGACCCTCCCGGAAAAAGGACTGGTGCCGGGCGAACCCGGCACCAGTCTGATTTTTCGGTTCCGATCACGTGCAGTGCCCGTGGCCGGAGTCGGGTGCGCCCAGTTACGGGGTGACCGGCGAGCCGTCGTCTGCGCGGCCGACGTGCATCTCCGTGAGCGGGAGCCCGTTCAGGCGGCTCGGCAGGAGGTTCGTCGGGATGCCGGTGAGCAGCGCGCTGTAAACGGTGTTCTCATCCGTGGTCAGCGAACCGATGTAGTAGAGCTGCTGGAAGCTCCACGCGGTATACTGGCCCTCGGCGATCGCATCGCGGTCCGCGATGCTCAGGGTGCTGCTGGTCTGCAGGGAGGTCAGGCCCCTGCCGTTCCAGCCGAGGATCTTGCCACCGTTGCTCGCGGCGGTGCGGGCGTCGGGCGTGGACAGGAAGGTGACGAGCAGGATGTCTGCGCCCGGACCCTCGAGGGTGCTGCCGTCGGCGTCCTGGACTTCGATGTTGCTCGACGTCTTGCCGAAGTCCGTGCGCAGGGTGCTGCCGGACACGTAGCCGCCGTTGCCGTCGAGATCCTGACCCCACAGGGTCGAGGCATAGGTGCCCGCGCCGAGCGTGGCGGTCGAGGGAGCCTTGCGGATCACGTTGAGGGTGTTGCTTCCCGAGGAGGTCGCCACGAACTGGGTGACCAGCGTGGTGATGCCGAGGCCGGATTCCGCCATGTAGGTGGTGCGGGTGCCCGAGCCATCATTGCGGCCGGAGGCATACACGTTCTTCGTGTCCAGCGGGTCGCCCGTGAAGACGCTCAGCGGGAGCTTGCCCTGCGAGAAGAGGGCCTTGAACTGCTGCGCGGTCACATTGGTGAGGTTCGCGGGCGCGCCTTCGTTCGCTAGGAGCGCGAACGTCGTGATGCCGACCGAGGCATCGGGCGGATTCAGCACGGGACTAGGCACAGGTGTTGAGGTCTGGCGCACGTCCGAGAACGAGAACTTGGAGCTCTGCGCGAGGACGCTGCCGGAGACGAGGGCGTTTTCGTTCGCCGCTTCGCCGGCGTCGCCGCCGGGGGCGGCCAGCGCGGCGTCCGTGATGTAGTTCGGGTTGTGCGTGCCGCCGAGGGCGACAGCGCGGATGCCTTCCACCGAGCCGTTCCACGAGACGCGGACGGTGGTGGTGCCGGCGATGCCGGGGAACACGCCCTTGAATGTGGCGCGGTCGCAGCCGGTCACGCCACCTGCGGCGGCGTTGTGCGCGAACGTGTAGCTGCCGCCGGTGTCGAACTTCGCCTTGATGGCGGTCATTGCGGCCGAGCGGAATGCGGTGGCGCCGGTGATGCGGACTTCCACGTCGGCCTGGGCCGTCGTGGCGAGTGTTGCGAGGGCGATGGTGCCCGTGAGGATGTTGCGGATGTTCATTTCGATGTTTGGATTTGTTGGTGTGTGTTTGTCGGGTTGTTGACGGGTTGGGATGCGGTTCAGGCAGTCACACGGCGGCGGCGGCGCATGGAGCCGGCCGCGCAGCCGAGCAGGAGCACGGCGCCCATGGCGGTGGGCTCCGGAACGGGCGTGACGATGTAGGAGATGTCACCGTTCTGCTCGATGACGAAGCTGCCCTGATAGACGCCCGTGCGGAGCGAGCCGTTTTCCACGGTGCCCGAAGCGGATGTCGTCGCGAGGATGCGGTAGAGGTCCAGCGCGCCTTCCGCGGCGATGCCGCCGAAGGTGCCGAACGAGCCGGTATCGAAGTTGCCCTCAACGCCACCGGGGAAGATCCCGAACGCGGTCCCGGGATTGGAGCCGAGGAACGGGTTCTGGTTGTCCACGTTGGAGGAGCCGGTGCCTTCCACGAGGCGGTCGGTCGTGCCGACGGTCTCGAGGCGGTTCGTCATAGCGAGGATGTTGCCCGCGCCGGTGGTCATGGAACCGTTGGTGCCGATGGACCAGGTGGTGGACCCTGCGGAGCCCTCGGTGCCGAGTGTGGCGCGCTCCTTCGTCGTGTAGATGGTGCGGTGCGGGTCGCCGTTCACGGCGGCAGCGCTGCTGTCGGTGTTCGTGCGGACACCGGCGACGCCCCAGTAAAGGTTGGCGTCTTCATACCAGCTCGCGCCGAAATTGGCGACGAGCTCGGTGCCGATGTTCTTGAGGTCGATCAGGTTCGTGGTGGTGTCGCGGAACGTCTGTCCCGTGCCGATGTTCAGCAGGATGGTATTGCTCCCGCCGAATTGCTGGACGAACAGCGTGATGTCGCCGGCGTCCTTGTTGTAGTTCGCATTCTGCGCGGAGGCAGAACCGACTGAAAGCACCACGCCGGCTGCGGCGAGGATTGCTTTGGTGAGGATGTTCTTGGTCATGTTTTGTGCTGTGGTTTTGCTGGATTTGGAACGGGCCGCTCTCCATCCGCAGGGGACAGGTGAAGGTGGCTTCGTTCGCTGCCAGTGGAATTGCTTCCGCCTTTCGTGGTCCTGCGATTTTGAGGCGCCGGAGCCCGGAGGTGTCTCTGATTTCAGACGGGCGCAGTTAGGCTCGCAATCGCCTCTCGGGACAAGAAGTGTGTCGTAACGTTCTAGTGTCGAAGGTTACAGCCGCCACAGCGGGGTGACCTGTGGCAAACGGAAGCGTGGCGCATTGTGCCGGACGCGGGATTTTTCGGATGGATCCGGCGCAAACGCTGTGTTCATCGGTGTTTCAGGGTGCCGGGGCGTGGGCCGGAGCGTGCGTTAACGGCGGGGCGGCTGATTTTTAATGTTACAAAATGCCGACAAACTCGGGCGCCGCGTCACACCGCCTCCCGCGCCGTTGCACTTACTTGGAGAGCCTCTGCGAGACACGCTAGCTCCCGAAAAAGAAAAACCGGCGCGGGAAATGCCGCGCCGGTTCTTGGAAGGTTCGGTTTTCAACGCCGCCCATCAACGTGGCGGCTGCCGCAATCACGCCCGCTGCGCGCGACGCCTGCGGACGAGGCCGAGGAGCGCCGAGCCGGCGAGAAGACTCACCGTCGCCGGCTCCGGCACGGGCGCAATGAAGGAGACCCAGCCGTCCTGGCCGATGACGAACGTGCCCTGATACTGCGGGACACGGACAGTGCCGGGCTCCACCGTGCCCGTGCCCGTGTTGCCCATGATACGGTAAAGATCCAGCGCACCCTCGGCGGCGACCCCGCCGATGGTGCCGTAGGATGTGCTGCCGAACCCACCCATGACGCCGCCGGGGAAGGTGCTGAACGCAGTGCTGGGGTTATCACCGAGAAAGGGGTTGTTGTTGTCCACGAAGGAGCCGGTCGTAGATTCAGCAAACTGGAGGCCCGTGGCGACGGTCTCCATGCGGTTGGTCATCTGGATGACGGCGTTTGCCCCGGTGGTCATTGCTCCGCTGGTTCCGACGTTGGCCATCGTGGAACCTGCAGTTCCATCCGGAACGCTGAGCAGGTGGCTTTGGGAGGTGTAAATCGTCCGGTTGGGGTCGCCATTCACCGCGGCGGGATTGGCATCGGTGGAAGTGCGGACGGCTGCGAGGCCCCAGTAAGTGACGGGATACACATTGGTGTCGGCGCCGATGCGGGTGTCGTCATACCAAGTCGCGGAATACCCCGCTCCGCCGCTGCCTGTCGAGCCGGTGAGCGTTCCATTGACGTTGATGATGTTGAGGATGTTTGAGACGGCATCCCGATATCCCCAAGCCGCACCGAGGTTTACCATGACGCACTGCGTGCCACCGAACTGCTGGAAAAAGAGGATCAGATCCGTGTTGGACTGGGCATAGGTGGTGTTTTGGGCGCCAGCGGGAGTGGCGGCCAGGACGCCCAGAGATGCGCCGAAGATGGCGAACTTACGGGCGATGGTGTTGCGGATGAGAGTTTTCATGTGAGCGTTCGTTGGATTTGGCGTGCGACCAGTGGGGAAAGGGCGGCGGCACCCGGGGGAGTGCTTCCGCCAATTCCGAACGCGGACTTTTCCGAATCGCGGCCCTGTCTGGCAACTAATGTAGTGTAACGTTACCGTGTCGGAACTGGCGGCCCTCCCGCCCTCGTTCCCTCCTGCGAAGGTGTTGGAGATGTCTTCTAATTGTCACACCGGATTCATGCACTTCGGAGCGCCCTCCCCTTGAAATCATCGGAAACGGTGGTGGACGGGTGGATCCTGCGGCTGCCAGAAAGTAACGGAACCGACGCGGCCGTGTAACAGTTGTATGCGAATCTGGTCGCATGTCTCACAATCATCGAAACGGGCTCGCATGCCGGCGGGTGGTGCCGCGCTGCATAACTACCAACTGAACATGCCATCGGAAAAAACAAGAGCCCGGCGCTGGTATTCCCACTGGCTGACGTGGTCCATTCTCCTGGCAATGCTTGTCGGGGGTGGGCTTGCCACGCCATGGATCAAGGGCCGCTGGCGGCGGTGGACGGCCGACCGTCAGCTCCGCAGTGCGGAGGCAATGCTGGCTGAGGGCGACCTGAAGCGGGCGGCGATGAGCGCCCGCGGGGTGCTGAACAACGATCCAAACAGTGTCGCCGCCACGCGGATCATCATCCGAGCGCTGGAAACTGTCGGTTCGCCGGAGGCGGCCTACTGGCGGAGCCGGCTGGACGTGCTGCTGCCGGGTGACGCTGAAAACATCATCGCGTGGGCGGCCGACACGATGAAGGCCGGGGATCTCCCCGCGACTGAGCGCGTGATCAAGATGCTGCCGCCGGGCGCCGCAAAGACCGCGCGCTTTCACGAGATCATGGCGCAGGTTTCCGCCGCGCGGCAGGACCGGGCGGCCGCGGAGAATCACTGGGCGGAGGCTGCGCGCCTCGACCCGAAGGAGGATCGCTACCGGCTCGCGCTTGCGGCCATGCAGATCCGATCCGGTGATGCGGGGGTCCGGGAGGCAGCGGTGCAGATGCTGACCGCGCTCAGCGAGAACACACCGAGGAATCTCAAGGCGGTGCGCATCCTCCTCGCCGAGGCGCTTCGGATGGAGGAATGGAAGAAGGCGGAGGCACTCTGCGGGATCCTCGCGGCGGATCCGGCGGCGACATTCATGGACAAGCTGGACCGGCTCACGGCTCTGCGCAGAATGAACGTGCAGGAGGCGCCCTCATATCTTGTCGAGCTGCGCGACGCCGCGCTCGCAAAGCCGGATGATCTCTACACGCTCTTGATGTGGATGAATGAGAACCGCCTCTCGATGATGGTCGCGGACTGGGCGCGCACGCTTCCGCTGGAATTGACCAGCACCACGCCCGTCAGCGTGGCGCTCGCGGATGCCTACGCGCGGAACGGGGAGTGGACGAGGCTGCGCGACTACCTGGCGGAGTATTCGTGGGGTGACTTCGACTATCTGCGCCGCGCATTCACCGCCCGCGCGCTCGAGAAACTGGGCGACGCGGAACTCGGGGCGCAGGAGTGGGAGAACGGCCTGTCGTCATCGCGGAGCCGGCCGGATTCCGCGCAGCGGCTCGAGAGGCTGGCGCGGGTCGCCGTGACGTGGGGCTGGGAGCAGCGCGCGAAGGATCTGATGTGGACGCTCGCGAGTTCGCCCGGGTGCCCGCGCTGGGTGCTCGACAAGCTGTGGAAGGAATCCGTGGGGCGATCGGACGCATCGCAGCTCCAGAAGGTCGCCGCCATGCTCGCCCAGGCGGACTCGAAATCCGTGGCATTCCGCAACAACTCGGCCTTCTTCTCGCTGCTGATCCGCTCCTCCGAGGGCGACCCGCACCGTGAGGCGGCGCGGCTGTTCGAGGAGAACCCGCACGACGCGGATGTCGCGGTGACGCGCGGCCTTTCGCTGTATCAGCAGGGCAAGGTGGCCGATGCGCTGGAGATCACGAGCGGTCTGCCGCCGGAGGATTTGAAAAAGCCGCTGGTTGCGCTTTACCACGCCATTTTCCTCACCGCCGCCGGTGAGGCGGCGAAGGCCGCGGAGTTTCTCCCCGTGGCCCAGGAGCGGGAGATGTTCACCGAGGAAAGATCCTTGCTGGAGCGGGCGAAGCTCGCCGCGAGGCAACCGGTGCAGGTTTCCAGCCGGCCAAGGTAGGGCCGCGTGCGGAAATGCCACAGCGCCCGCCGGGAAATGTCCTTGCCGCACTCAAGCCCCCGGGCATAGTGGCCGCCCAGTGAACAGAGCCGGGAAGGTTGCTTTGCCCGCGCCGGTTCCAAGACGTCGGGGCGTAGCTTAGCTTGGTAGAGCGCTTGGTTTGGGACCAAGAGGTCGCAGGTTCAAATCCTGTCGCCCCGACCATTTTCCGGTGGTGCGTTCCTGAATGCGATTCTGCGCGGCAGGGTGGAGGCATCTGCGGGCCGGGGGCATGGAAACGGGCGTCCCGGTGCTCCACGGCTGCCGCGTTCCCATTCCTGCGGCGCTGCCGCGGGCGGGCGCCGCACCGGAGATGGCCGGCGGCGAATGAGCCGGAGCCGGTGCGGTGTTGACATAACGGAAAAAGTCGTTACGACTATTGCCGATGAATGACCCTGTTGCCTTTGCCCGCGCGCTCGCCGATGCGACCCGGTGGAGGATCGTGCATCTCGTCTTCGACCGCGCGCTCTGT
>JBGAPU010000146.1:0-11627 GCA_044221035.1 Chthoniobacteraceae bacterium
CGCACGGTCTCGATGGCTCCGGCGCGCCCTTCCTGAGCCTTGAGCATGGCCGTGTAGCTCTGCCATGGGTCGAGCACGTCGAGGTTCGATGCGAGATATTCGGAGTATTCCTTGCGCGCCGCGGTGAAGTTGCCGCCCAGTTCGTGCACGCGTGCATTGTGGTAGTGCTCCTCGGGTGTCTTCGCGGCTGCGATGAGTCCGCCGGCAGCGGAGAGCGAGTCGAACCGCTTCGCGATTTCATCCACGGAAGCTGCGATCTTCGCCGTGTCCTGGCGCATCTCGCCCGCGTCCTTGCGGAGCGCTTCGGTGTCCTGCCGGATCGCCTCGGTGTCCTCCTTCACGGCGTCCACCTTCTTCTCCACGCGGAAGAGCGCCTCCTGCACCTTGTCCATTCCCGGCACGACACTCGCGAGCACGCCCTTGTTTCCATCGCCGGCGACTTTGTCGGCAATGACGAAGCCGCCCATCACCACCGACGCGACGACGGAGAACGCGAACGTGACCGACCACACATTGCGCTCGCCGAGCGCCATCACCTCCTCCGGCTGCATCACCCCGTCCGCCGCCGCCGCGAAGAAGCGCCGCCGGTAGCGGAAAAACCACAGCATTCCTGAAATCAGCGCCATGCAGATCGCGATGATGAGCAGATAGACGGAGAATTTTGCGATCGTGGAGGCCAGATCCGCGATCGCGCCGCAGACGGCGGTGATGGGAGCGCTCACCTTTGCGCCGCGGCCGACAAATGCGCGCATGTTCTTCAGCGCTCCGGCACCCATGGAAACGACATTGCTCGGTGAAATGCTCATGGACGCAGGCTTAGAAGAGACCCCGAGTGCCGGCAAGCGCACCTTTGTGAAAGCGCCGGCGGAATTTGCGGCGGGAGATCCGCGCGCCGGGCGAACCGCGTTGCCAACCGGAGTCAAAGACGCTACCAGCGCCGGCTACCATGTCCTCATCCGCAAGAATCCTCCGCGCCGTCTGCGCGCTCACCATCGCCTGTCATTCCGCATTCGGTGCCGACCACGGTCACGGCGGTCCGAATCTCCCGCCCGATGTCGCGCTGAAGAAGCTCATGGCGGGGAATGCGCGCTTCGCATCCGGCCATGTGGCCCACCCGCATCAGGACAGCGGCCGGCGCTCGGAGGTCGCGAAAGGGCAGAAGCCGTTCGCGATTGTCGCCGGCTGCGCGGACTCGCGCACGTCTCCGGAAGTGGTGTTCGACCAGGGGCTCGGCGATGTGTTTGTCACGCGGCTCGCCGGGAGTATCGTGGACGACGCGGCGCTCGGCAGCATCGAGTATGCGATCGCGCACCTCGGTGCATCCGTCATCGTCGTGCTCGGCCACGAGCGCTGCGGCGCGGTGGACGCCGCGATGAAGGGCGGCAGTGTGCCCGGCAAAATCGGTTCGGTCGTCCGCCCCATCCTGCCCGCAGTCCGCGCGGTGAAAAAATCCGCCTCGCCCACTCTCGACGCTGCGATTGATGAAAACGCGCGCCGCGTCGCCGCGAGCCTGGCCAAGCGCAGCAAGATCGTCGCCGACGCCGTGAAGGCGGGAAACCTGAAGATCACGGCCGCGCACTACGCCCTCGGCACCGGCCGCGTGACGCTCGTGCCCTGAGTCGCGATGGACTGCTCGGGCGCGAAGACCCGCGATCCCGGCGAGTGGCTGGATCTCGCGCCGGATTTTTCGCGGCCCATCTCGCTGCGGCTGCGCGAGTGGTTCCTCAGGTGGGAGCCGGACCTCAGCGAGGCGGTGAAGTGGAACATGCTCTGTTTTTCCGGGCGCAGGCTCGTGTGCGGCATCAGCGCGTGCAAAGCGCATGTGGGCATCGCGTTTTTCCGCGGCACGGAGCTGGAGGATCCCGCGGGCGTCTTCCATGGCGGCGAGGCGAACACGAACATCCGCAGCGTGCGCATCGCGTCTCCCGATGCGATACCGCGGGACGCCCTGCGTGCGCTGCTCCACGCCGCCGTCGCGCTCGACTCCGAGGCGGACATCCCGCCCGCGCCGAAGCAGAGGCGCGAGCCATGGCCCGTGCCGGAGTTTTTTGCGAAGGCGCTCGCAGCGAGGAAAAACAGCCGGGCCGCCGCGGGCTTCGCAAAGCTCTCGCCGAGCTGCCAGCGCGAATGGCTCGTGTGGCTCTCGACCGCGAAGCGCGACGAGACGCGTGCACGCCGCCTGCGCGAGACGCTCGCCGCACTCGCGCACGGGCGGAAGTGGATCGAACGCAAAGCAAGGTGAGGCCGAGGCTTCGTTCCTCCAGCCGCTGAACTGGCGAGCCGCGGAGAGGAGGCGGCCTTATCTCAGCGCTGGCGCTGGACGGCAAAGCACGGTAGCAATCCGCCCCTTTTCCAAAATGACCCGAGTCTCTGATCTGCACGTCATCGCCAACACTGCGCTCCCTTCGCCGAAGGAGATGAGCGCTGAGATTCCGCGCAGCGACGCGCATGTGGCGTTCGTGAGTGCCGCCCGGGCGGAGATCGCGGCGACGATCTCGGGGAGGGATCCACGTTTCCTGCTCATCGTCGGCCCGTGCTCGATCCACGATCTGAAGGGCGGCCACGAATACGCGCAGCGGCTTGCGAAACTGGCCGCCGAGGTGCGCGACCGCGTGCTCGTGGTGATGCGCGTCTATTTCGAGAAGCCCCGCACGACCATCGGCTGGAAGGGGCTCATCATGGACCCCCACCTCGACGGCACGCACGACATCCCCGAGGGCCTACGGCTCGGGCGCACATTTCTCCGGGACGTGCTCGATCTCGGCCTGCCGACCGCGACCGAGATGCTCGACCCCATCACGCCGCAATACATCGCCGACCTCACGTGCTGGACGGCCATCGGCGCGCGCACGACGGAAAGCCAGACGCACCGCCAGATGGCGAGCGGCCTCTCGATGCCCGTCGGCTTCAAGAACACGACGAGCGGCGCCGTGCAGCCGGCGATCAACGCCATTAAAGCCGCTGTGCAAAAGCAGACTTTCCTCGGCATCGACGACAACGGACGCGCCAGCGTGGTGAACACAACCGGCAATCCCGACTGCCACGTGATCCTCCGCGGGGGAGACGACTCGCCGAACCACGACGCGACATCCGTCGCCAAGGCGCTCGCTGCTTTGAAAAAGAACGGCCTGCCCGAGACCGTGATGGTGGATGCGAGCCACGCGAATTGCGCGAAGGAGTGCGAGAAGATGCCCGCGACCTTCCGCGAGATTCTCGCGCAGCGGGTGAGCAACAAGGGAGTCATCGGCGCGATGCTCGAGAGCAACCTCGTCGCCGGCGCGCAGTCGCTCGGTGCGGACCGCGGCAAGCTCGTTTACGGCCAGTCCATCACCGACCAGTGCATCGACTGGGCGATGACCGAGACGCTCGTGCGCGAGGCCGCGGCGCTGTGATCCATGAATCTGCGGATGAATCGCTTCCCGAACGCGCCTTATAACGCGTAAGCCTGCACCGCGGTCTTCCCCCACAGCCACTCCTGCTCGTCGGCGGAGAGCTTCGCGGAAAAGTTCCGCACCACCTCCACCCAGCGCGCGTAGCTGCTCGCGGCAAGGCACACGGGCCAGTCGGTGCCGAACATCAGCCGCTTCGGGCCGAATGCGTCGAGGACCACATCGAGATACGGGCGCAGTTGCACCTCGTTCCACGTCTTCCAGTCCGCCTCCGTCGCCATGCCGGAGATTTTGCAGAAGACATTTTCGCGCCGCGCGAGTTCGCGGATGTTTTCGCGCCACGGTTCGAGCGCGCCGTCCTTGATGCGCGGCTTCGCGATGTGGTCGAGCACGAAGACCTGCTCCGGATGCCGGTCCACGAATTCAATCGAGGGCGCAAGCTGTCGCTCGAAGATGAGGATGTCATACACGAGGTCGAACTCGCGCAGCATCGCGACGCCGCGGGTGAAATCCGCGCCGAGAATGAAGCGGTCGTCCGGCTCGTCCTGCACGACGTGACGCACGGCGCGCAGCTTCGGGTTCGCCGCGAACTTCGAGAGCGTGTCACCGACGTCCGCCTGCGCGAGCGGCACCCAGCCGACGACGCCCTTGATGAAGTCATTCCCATCCGCGAGCGACAGCAGCCACTCCGTCTCCCGCACACTCTGCCGCGCCTGCACGGAAACGACGCCATCAATCCCCGCCGCCGCGATTTCGGCTCTCAGATGCTCCGGCAGAAAGTCACGCCGCAGCGCCGCCATCGGGTCACCAATCCACGGATATTCCGCCGCGCTGTAGCTCCAGAAGTGGTGGTGCGCGTCGATCTTCATGCGCTCACATCACGACGAAGACACACGTGGTTCGCAAGCGGGGAAAATTTTTCCGAACTTGGCGCGGAGCTAGGCGAGGATGCCTTTCACGACCTTCCCGTGCACATCCGTGAGCCGGTAGTCGCGGCCCTGGAAGCGGAACGTGAGCCGCTCGTGGTCAAAGCCGAGCAGGTGCATGATGGTCGCCTGCAGGTCGTGCACATGCACCTTGTCCTGGACGACGGAGAAGCCGAGTTCGTCGGTCTCGCCGTAGGTGACGCCGTGCTTCACCCCGCCGCCGGCGAGGAAGATCGAATACGCGTCGGGAAAATGATCGCGGCCCTGGAACATGCCCTTCGCAGTGCGGCCTTCGCGGAATGGCGTGCGGCCGAATTCGCCGCCCCACACGATGAGCGTGTCGTCGAGCAGGCCGCTCTGTTTCAGATCGCGGATGAGCGCGGCGACAGGCTTGTCGGTGCGCGCCATTTTGTTCGTGAGCCCATCACGGATGTCTTCTCCCGCACCGGTGCCGTGGAAGTCCCAGCCCCAGTCGAAGAGCTGCACGAAACGCACGCCCTGTTCGAGCAGCCGGCGCGCGAGCAGGCAGTTGTTCGCAAAGCTCGAGTCGCCCGGCTTTGCGCCGTAGGCGTCAAGAACCGACTGCGGCTCGCGCGAGATGTCCATCACGTCGGGCACACTCGTCTGCATGCGGAAGGCGAGTTCGTATTGCGCAATGCGCGTGGCGGTCTCGGGGTGGCCAAGCTCGCGCGCCTGCTCCTCGTTGAGGTCGCGCAGCGCGTCGAGTGTCTTGCGGCGAAGCTCGCGGTCCATCCCGGGAGGATCGCTCACATACAAAACGGGGTCGCCCTTTGACCGGCACTGCACGCCCTGGAAGACCGACGGGATGAAGCCCGTGCCCCACAAGCCCTGCCCGCCGCTCGGCTGCACGCCGCTGCTGATGAGCACGACGAAGCCGGGCAGGTTTTCATTTTCCGAGCCGAGGCCATACGTGACCCACGAGCCCATCGAGGGCCGGCCCTGCCGCGGTGACCCGGTGAAGAGCAGCAGCTCGGCGGGCGCGTGGTTGAACTGGTCGGTGAACATCGATTTCACCACGCACATCTCGTCGGCGATGCCTTGGAAATTCGGCACCGCATCGGACATCCAGATGCCGCCTTTGCCGTGCTGGGTGAATTTGTGCGGCGTGCCCATGAGCTTTGGCACGCCGGTGGTGAACGCGAATTTCTTGCCCTTGATAAACGCATCCGGCGCGTCCTCGTCGTTGTGCTTCACCAGCTCGGGCTTGTAGTCGAAAATATCGAGGTGCGGCGGCCCGCCGGACATGTGGAGATACACGACGCGCTTCACCTTCGCCGGGAAGTGCGGCTTGTGCGGCGCGAGCGGATTCACCGCTGCGGACGGCGCGGCGGCGCTGTCGCCGAGGAGCGAGTTCATCGCAATCGCGCCGAGGGAAAACTGCCCGGCGCTGCGGAGGAAATGGCGGCGCGTCTGCGCCTGGAGAAGATCGAGTTCGGGATTCATGCGGAGTGCGAAGTGAGTGGAACTTTTTGGTCGGCGGTCAGCGTTTCATCACGGTTTCGTCGAGATTCAGGAGCGTGTTCGCGACGGTCGTCCATGCGGCGAGGTCGGCGATATCGCCGCCCTTCGGCGCAGCGCCGATTGGATTCGTCGCCATCTCGAGCGCTTTCTTTTGGTCCTGCTGATACGTCGGGAGCACGGCATCGTGCAGGGCTACGAGCCGCTGCACTTCTTTTGCGCTCGGCGGACGGATGAGCGTGAATCGGAAACCGGCGCGCGCCTTTTCCTGCGCGGTGGAGCCGGCGGCGATCATGCGGCGCGCGAGCGACTGCGCGGCTTCGATGTAAACGGGATCGTTCATCGTCACGAGCGCCTGCAGCGGCGTGTTCGAGCGGTTGCGGCGCAGCGTGCAGACTTCGCGGTTCGGTGCGTCGAAGGTGACCATCGAGGGATACGGCGCGGTGCGGCGCCACTCTGTGTAGATGCCGCGGCGGTGCATGTCCTCGCCGGTGCTCGTCTGCCAGTCGAGGCCGCCGCCGAATGCCGCATTCAGCCCCATGCTCGGGCGCGGCGGACGCACGGGGGGGCCGAACATTTTCCGCGAGAGCAGACCGCCGACGGCGAGCGCCTGGTCGCGCACGACCTCGGCGCCCATGCGGAAACGCGGACCGTGGGCGAGCAGCCGGTTATCGGGGTCTCGCTCGGCGACCTCGGGCGTGACGCGCGACGACTGGCGGTAGGTGGCGGATGTCACGAGCAGCTTGAGGAATGCCTTCACGTCCCACGGCTTCGCGCCGGCGATGACGGTCGGGTGCATCAACTCGCACGCCAGCCAGTCGAGCAACTCGGGGTGCGACGGCATCTCGCCCTGCGCGCCGAACTCCTCGCTCGTGCGCACGATGCCGGTGCCGAAAATGGATTCCCAAAAGCGGTTCGCGATGACGCGCGCGGTGAGCGGGTTGGCGTCGTCCACGAGCCAGCGCGCGAGCGCGAGGCGGTTCATCGGCGCGTCCTTTGGCAGCGGATGAAATGCGGCAGGCACGCCCTCGGTCACCTCGTCCGCGAGCACCTGGAAATTGCCGCGCACCTGGATGCGCGTTTTTCGGCGCTGGTCGCCGGCGAGTTCGCGCATTACGGGCACGGTCGCCTGCGCCATGCCGTCGAGTTGCCTGCGCAGCGACGCGACCTGATCGCGCTCGGGCTTCAGTTCCGGCGCGAGTTCTCGGGCGTAGTATTCCTGCAATCGGGTGCGCTGCACCGGTGTGCGCTCATTTTCCGCGACAGCAAGAATGCCCAGGACATCAGTCGGCGTGCGGACGTGCGCTGCGACTCGGGGATCGGGCGTCGTCGAGATGCGGAAGCGACCGAGCGTGGTCTTTTCAAACTTCGAGTCGTGCTCGATGGTGACGACGATGCGCGAGCCCGCGGGAGCCTCGACGGGCTTTGATGTGAGAAGCGTGAGCGTGTGCGGCTTGTTGGTGGAGCCGGCGACGGCCCAGCCGGGCTGCTTTTGGCCGGGCTTCAGCTTCGCGTCCTTGGGCGAATCTTTCAGCAGCGCCTGCTCGTCGAATCCGCTCTGCACAAAATCCGCGACCGCCGTGCTGAGCGGAATCTCCCGTGCTCCGGTGAGCGAGAATTCCCTGCTCGGCTTCGGCGTGTCGTTGTTCGCACTTTCCCACACCGGCTTGCGTTGCGCGTCGAGCGCCACGATGCGGAATCCTTTCAACCGCTCCGGCAACTCGGCGCGGTTCCACACGGCGATGCGATCGAGCGGAAAGTCCGACTTCAAATCCACCTCCCACCAGCGGTCGTCGCCCTCGGCCGCGTGTGCCACGGAGCCCTTGTCGTATTGACCCGCGGTGTTTCCATCAATGGCGCGCTTCGCCACCGCGTCGGCATACGTGCCGGACTGCGTCGCCTCTCCGCCGAGCGCGACATTCTTCCCGCCGCTGAAAACCTGCACCTCGGCGAGCTGGAGGATCTTGTTTTTTCCCGGCAGCTCGATGCGCACGAAGCGCGCGACCGGCCCCTTTGTCTCGGTCGGCTGCACGACGTTCGCGCGGACGCGCGTGACGACGAAATTGCCGCCCCCATGTCCCGCTCCCTTTCCAGGAAGCGTGTCGGCTGGGAGCGACTCGATGCGCAGTGCGGAAACTTTCTGTGCCTCCGCCAGCGGCAGCTCGATGGTGTAGCTGTCCGTCTTCGCGTCGTTCTTCGGGACCGCCACCGTGCCATCGGGCAGCGTCTCGGTCTTCGCGCCGGATTTCGTTTTGGCCGTGAGCGGCTGCGGTGATTTCCAGTCGAGCTTCGCGGGAAAATCGCGCGCCCATTTTTCAGCTCCCGCGATGACGGGCTGCGGCGGCGACTTGAATTTCACATCCAGCGCCGCGAGCTGTGCCTCCCACTCGGTGCGCTGCTTTTTCTGCTCATCCGTGAAGAAGCTGAGCGTCGGGCGCTCGTCCTTTTTGTCGGAGTCCTCGGTGTTGTTCAGGAACGCGAAGACGCGGAAGAACTCGGCGTTTGTGATCGGATCGTATTTGTGCGAGTGGCACTGCGCGCAGGTGAACGACGTGCCCATCCACACCGCCATCGTCGTGTTGGCGCGGTCCACGATGGCGGCATTGCGAAACTCCTCGTCGTCCGTGCCGCCCTCGCTGTTCGTCATCGTGTTGCGGTGGAAGGCCGTCGCGACGAGCTGGTCCTGCGTCGCGTTTGGCAGCAGGTCGCCGGCGAACTGCTCGATGGTGAACTGGTCGAACGGCAGATTGCGGTTGAACGCGCGGATGGCCCAGTCGCGATACGGCCAGATTGTGCGCAGCGGATCATCGGCATAGCCTGCGGAGTCGGCGTAGCGCGCGAGATCGAGCCACTGCCGCGCCCAATGTTCGCCGTAGGCGCTCGATGCGAGCAGCCGGTCCACGAGCTTCTCGTAGGCGTCGGGGGATTTGTCGTTGGCAAAAGCGTCAGCCTCCTCCGGCGTCGGCGGCAGGCCGGTGAGGTCGAGCGAAACGCGTCGGATGAGCGCGTAGCGATCCGCTTCCGGCTGCGGCGAGAGCTTCTCCTTTTCGAGCCTCGCGAGAATGAAGGCGTCAACGGGATTGCGGATTGCGGATTGCAGATTTCGGATTTGCGGCGCCGCTGGTCGCACCGGCTTCTCGTAGGACCAGTGCTTCGAGTATTTCGCGCCGCTCTTGATCCACTCGCGGAGCAGCGCGACTTCGCGCTCGGTGAGCTGCTTGCCGCTCTTGCGCGGAGGCATCGCATCGTCTTCGTCCTTGGTCGTGACACGCTTGAACAACTCACTCTCCTCCGGCTTACCCGGGACGATTCCCTTGTAGCCGCCGAGGTCCGCGAACGCGCCGTCGGCCCCTTCTGCCTGATCAAGCCGGTAGCCATGCTCGCCGCCCTTGCGCTCCTTTTCATCCGGCCCGTGACAGTGGAAGCAGTTGTTCGAAAGAATCGGCCGGATCTCGCGCTGGAAGTCCGGCGGCGCGGCGAATGCGCCCGTTGCCAGCGAGAGGAACGGTGCGGCGGCAAAGGCCATGGGAAACGGTAGGCGTTGGCTCGTCATGATTGCGGGGGATGTCACCCCTGAAGGAACTGTTTATTTGTAGCCACCACTAGTGCAAACGCTCTGTGAGATGCGGCCGTTGTTGAGGATGGCGCAGCGAGGATGGTTTGGCCTTCATCCGAAAAGCAAACAGGCCGGCTGCATCGTGCAACCGGCCTGTGCGGGAGAGGATTGGAAAGCGTCAGCTATTGTGGCGGCGGGTTTCCGCGCGGCTCGTGGCGATTTTCCGTCCCCGGGCCGGGAGGATGCGGCTTTCCGGGCCCTTGCGGAGTTGGTCCCGCATCTCCACGGGGGTGATGGTGGCCGCCAGACGACGGTCCGCCGCGTTGGGGGGAGCTCATTGGCGGCATCGGCGGACGCGGGCCGTGGGAATCGGCACTGGGGCCGCCGCGCTGGTAGGGCGGGCGGAAATCTGGGCGACGATGGCGCTCGGGACGGCTCTGGAAGCTGCGGGAGTCGTGGCGTGCGCTGACGATTCGGCGCAGCTCCTCCACCTCACGGGTCAGGCGACGGACTTGGTCCCGGAGTTCCTGGATTTCCGGCGGAACCGGGCGGAATCCGCGGTGCTGGCGGCGTGCCTCGGGTGGCCGTTGTTCGCCGGGAGAGCGGTGCATTTCCGGCGGGGGCTGCGGCTGGCGGTTGCGCGGGGCGAAGCGCCGGTTGTCGCCGCGGCGCGCCTCGGGTTTCGGGGCATTCGGCTGGGGACGATGGGCTTCGGGTGCATCACGGCGCGGCTCGGGGTCGCGGCGGGGCTGTTCGGGAGGCTGGGAATTTGCGGCGACCGCAAGGCCCAGCGTGGCGAGCACGGGAAGGAGGAATTGGGTTTTCATGAGGTGCTTTCGAACACCGGTTTTGGGAAAGAGTTGCGTGGCAGGATGCATCGTGGGTTTCCGCGCAGTTGCCGCTGGAACGGCGGAGTCCGGGCCAGTTCCGGGTCGGCAGCACTGCTCGGCGCTGCTTTACCGGTCGAGAAAAACCAAAGCTCCGCGGAGGTGGCAGGTCTTTCCCACCATGCGAAAAACGACTCCCCTCTTCGTCTGCCTCGGCCTTCTCGCCTGCAAATCCCTCGCCGCCGATGCGCCTGCTGCGAAGCCTGCCGAACCCGCAAAGCCCGCGGTGAAGCCGGCTGCTCCGGCGATTGCGCCCACGATGGCGAACGTCCCCTATGGCTCCCACGAGCGGCAGGTGCTCGATTTTTACCAAGCGAAGTCCGCGCGGCCGACGCCGCTGCTTTTCTTCATCCACGGTGGAGGGTGGGTGGCGGGCGATAAGGCCGGGCGCACAGGCGCGAGCGTGAAGCAGTATCTCGACGCGGGCATCTCGGTCGTCTCGATCAATTACCGCTACTCATGGCAGGCGCAAATCGCGGGCGTGAAGCCGCCGGTGAAGGCGCCGCTCGAGGACGCTGCGCGCGCGCTGCAGTTCGTCCGCAGCAAGGCGAAGGAATGGAACATCGACAAACAGCGCATCGGCGCGAGCGGCGGCAGCGCGGGCGCGTGTTCATCGCTGTGGCTCGCATTCCACAAAGACATGGCGGACCCGAAGTCGAGCGACCCGGTCGCGCGCGAATCCACGCGACTGTGGACGGCAGCGGTCGTCGGCGCGCAGACTTCGCTCGACCCGAAGGAGCTGAAGGAATGGACGCCGAACAGCCGCTACGGCGGACACGCGTTTGGCTTCATGGACCCGAACGACATCAAGACGCGCGACACGCGCTTTGCGGAGTTTCTCGAGCACCGCGAGGAAGTGCTGCCGTGGATCAAGGAATACTCGCCCATCGAGCACGTCACCTCCGACGATCCGCCGGTGTATCTCATCTACTCGTCCGCGCCCGCACTCGGGCAGGAACAAAAGGACCCGACTCACACTGCGAACTACGGCGTGAAATTGCAGGAGAAGTGCAAGGCCATCGGCGTGGAGTGCGAACTCGTGTATCCCGGCGCGCCGGACGTGAAGCACAAGAATGCGGACGAGTATCTCATCGCCAGCCTGAAGGGCCCGCCGCGCCGCGCGATGAAGCCGACCGCCGCGGACGTCCGCTACGGCCCCGCCGAGCGGGAACGGCTCGCCCCGACCCACCTGCCCGCCGCGAGACACTGCTTCACGCTCGCCCCTGTGCGCCCGGCCTTAGCGCCCGCCACCCACCCTCCCCCGCGGAGGCAGAAAACCCGCGGCGTCGGCCGCGCGGACTTCGCTTGGTAAAAATCGAGCACCTGCCGCTCGTGGGAGCCATAGGGGACGTTCGCCATCGTGGGCGCAATCGCCGGAGCAGCCGGCTTC
>JBGAPU010000019.1:0-68037 GCA_044221035.1 Chthoniobacteraceae bacterium
GACGCCCGCGCTACCCGAGGCACACCGTCCTGCTGCCCGAACCGCTATTTTTTTCCGAACGCCCAACGCTACGCGCTGGCGGCGATGTTCACCCACACGTGGACGTGCGGGGCGCCGCGGAAATACCAGACCATGTTCGGGCCTTCGAGCTGCCACACGTCCCACACGCCGTCATTGCCGATGTCGCCGGACTTGTAGAAGGCCATGCGGATGTTCTCAAAGCCGGCGGCCTCGATGTATTTCATCGCCTCGTCGGTGTCCTCCTTGCGGAAGGGCGCGAGCAGGTCGCGGAGCACGCCGCGCACGCCTTCCCGCTGATCCTTCGTCATGTCGGCGACGGCGAGGCCCTCGATGTTCGCCTTCCTGCCCTGGAGCTTCACGGTGTCGTTGCCGGTCTCCTCGCGGCCGCGCGGGAGCAGGGCCTTCTCACGCTGCTTGCCGTCGAGCATCTGGAAGACGGCGTTCGCGCGCTTCGCCTGGAACCAGTAGGCGTTGCCCGCGTGGTCGGCCTCCTCGTTGAAGCTCTTCGCAGCATGCCCGTAGAAAATCGGCCCGCCGAAGGCAGCGCCCTCGACACTGTCGCCGTCGCAGCGCCGCGTGCAGTGGCGGCCGGTGAGGACGAACTCGAACTTGCCCGTGCCGGGCTCGCCGAAGAGCGCGACGGATGAGGACTCGAAGCCGGCCTTGCCGCTGTCGTGGACGACTTGCTGCATCACTTTCTCCGCATACTCGGGCGAGTGGAGGCCGAGGAAAATCTCGCGGATCATCGCCTGCTGATCCTTCGTGAAGAACGCGCCGACGGTCTGGTCCACGATGTGCCAGTTGTTGTCCACGAGCGTGCGCTTGCGGTCGTCGAAGGGGAACCACACTTTTTTGCGCTGCTCCTCGGTGAGCGTCTTGGCGAACTGCTGCACGAGCGTCTCGCTTTTGCCGCTCTTCGCAGCATGCGCGACCGGCGCGAGGGCGGCGGCGGCGACGGCACCGACGGTCCGTTTCAAAAACTCGCGGCGCTCGATGGAGCCGGAGGGCAGCGGTTCGTGGACGACGGCGATGCGCGGCGTGTCGCAGTCGGGGCAGCGGTCAGCGGAGGAGGAAGAGGGAGTGTTCATGCGCGGAAGCTGAACCCCGTCCGCGCCGCGCGCAAGCACCGGGACACTGCGGCCAAAGGACCACGGCAGACAGTGAGAATTAGCCCTTGCCAGCGATTGGCGACCGTGCCAGTTTCCGCGCCCATTTTCCAAAGAAACAAAGCCATGTCCTACGCAGTCATCAAAACCGGCGGCAAACAGTATCGCGTTGCCAAGGGCGACACGCTCTCCATCGAGAAGCTCGACGGTGAAGCCGGAGCGTCCGTCACTTTCAACGAAGTGCTCCTCGTCGGCGAGGGCGCGGACATCAAGGTCGGCGACGGCGTGAAGGGCGCCTCGGTGAGCGCGGAGATCGTCGCGCAGGAGAAGGGCCCGAAGCTGATCGCCTACCGCTACAAGCGCCGCAAGGGCTACCACCGCACCGTCGGCCACCGCCAGCGCCTCACGAAGGTGAAGGTGACCGGCATCAACGGCTAGGCGAATCTCTCAACTCTCAACCCTCATCTCTCAACTACCGATATGGCACACAAGAAAGGACAAGGCAGCGTCAAGAACGGCCGCGACAGCGCAAGCAAGCGGCTCGGCGTGAAGAAATTTGGCAGCCAGCACGTGATCGCCGGCAACATCCTCGTGCGTCAGCGCGGGACGAAATTCCAGCCCGGCCGCGGCGTGGGTCTCGGACGCGACTACACAATCTTCGCGCTGGTGGACGGAACGGTGCGCTTCGACAAGAACGGCCGCCGCGTGAACGTGGACGCCGATCCCGTCTCCGCGAACTAAGCGCGCGACTTCGCTACAAGATTTCGAGAGCCCCGGCTGTGAAAGCGGCCGGGGCTTTTTCGCGCCCGCATTTGCAGCGCACGATGCACGGCGTCACCGCTTCTGCGTGAAGTAGTAGATGCCGTCCTGAATCTTCTCGTATTGCGTGCGCTCGGTGGACTTCAAGTCCTCGCTCGCCCCGGCGCGAACGATGTGCAGGCCGTATTCGTAGCCCGGGGCGGAGCGGAGCGAGACGGCGAGGCCGTCGCGGTAGAGGTTCATGCGCAGCGGGCGGAGCTTGAGCAGCGATGCCGGCCACGTCTCGGGAGTCACCGGCACGAGCGCGGGGCCGGGCGCGGCGAGGAGGCTTGCGTGCAGTTGTGCGACTTCGGCGCGAAGGTCCGCCGCCTTCACCCCCTCCAGACGCGAGAGCGAGATGCGGCGCGGATCCGTGCAGGCGGGGAGCGCGAGCGCGGCGAAGAGGAGCAGCAGGCGGATGCGGGTATTCACCGTGCGGGATTATTCCACTCCGGCGACGAGCAGCACAATCTCGCCCTTCGGCGGATGCGCAGTGTAGTGGGCGAGGAGTTCCGCGGCGGTTCCGCGGCGGTATTCCTCGAAGGTCTTTGTCAATTCGCGGGCGACGCACAGCGGCCGTGCTCCGAGCAGTTCCACCGCGGCGGCGAGCGTCTTCACGAGGCGGTGCGGCGATTCAAAGAAGACGGTGGTCTCCACTCGCCCGCCCGCCGCGCGCAGGTCGCGCTCGCGCCCGCCGCTCTTCACCGGGAGGAAGCCGGCGTAATAAAATTTCTCCGCGTCGAAGCCGGAGCCGATGAGCGCGGTGAGCACGGCGCTCGGGCCGGGGAGCACGGTGAAGGGAACGCCGCGCTCGCGGCACGCGCGGAGGATGCGGTGGCCGGGATCGCTGATGCCGGGCATGCCTGCATCCGTGATGACGGCGATTTTCCTCCCCGCGGCGAGCTGCTCGATGAACTCCGCCGTGCGCCTCGCCTCATTGTGCTCGTGGTAGCTCACGAGCGGCTTCTCGATTCCGAAATGGCGCAGCAGATGGATGCTGTGCCGCGTGTCCTCGCACGCGATGATGTCGGCCTCCTTCAGCACCTCGACCGCGCGAAGCGTCATGTCGCCAAGATTGCCGATGGGCGTCGGGACAAGGAAGAGCATGGAGCTTTGCAGGCAGTGCCCGTGCGCGGCCCGCTACCAGCCCTCGCTGATGAGGCTGGCGATGCGCGTGGCGACATCCTCGACCGCGAGCGGAATCGCCTGCCGCTCATCGTGGCCCGAATCGGCCGTCAGCAAATCCGAGCCGCTGGAGCCGGCGGTGACGAAAAAATCCGTCGAGCCCGCCACCTTGCGCTGCTCGAGGATCGCACCTGTGCGTGCGGATGCGATGGTGTATTGGCAGGTGATCAGCAGGCGGTATTCGGAGCTTTGAAGGACGTTGCCGCGCACGACACGGGCCGGGGCCTTCTCAATGGTGAGCACCGCGCCCGAGAGGACCGCATCGGCGCGCGACTCATCGGTGACCTCGTAGGTGCCGTCGAGCTGCATCTGCTTGATGACGGCGCTGGCGAGGCGCGCCTCCATGCGCGGCTGGAGCGTGTAGTTCTTGAAGTTCTTCACGCAGATGCGCTGCACGCCCTGCATGCGCTTCGGCTTCACCGGGCCGAGCTGGTAGCCGCACGAGACGCAGAGCAGCGCGACGAGCAACGACAGCGCAAACCTCATTGCGCCTTCTTCGGAGGTTCGGGCAGTGGCGCCTTTTCAGGCTTCGCCTCCTCCGGGACGGGAGGCAGCGGTGCGAGCGGAATGAGCGGGTCGCCCGTGCGGAGCTTCGGCACGGAGGGATCCTGCAGCGGGTCCATGGTGGGAAGCGCGGGCTCGGTGACCGGGCCGATGGGGCCGGGCATGCGGAGGCGCGGCCGGCCGTCGTCGGGGAGCGGCGGGAGAGGAATGTAGGGGCCGTTGTAGTCGGGGCGGCTCGCGACATCCACGCGGGCCTGTGCGCGGCGGCGGGCGAGCGCCATGTCACCGGTCAGCGCCTTCTCCGATCCGATGCGCAGCGCGTCGGCACCCACGAGTCCACGGAGCTGGTCGAGGCGCTTGCGCGCTTCGGCACCCTCCGGACCGGCGGGCGAACTGCGGATCACCTCGTTGTAGTAAACGGCTGCGGCCTTGTAGTTCTTCGACTTGTCGTAGAATTTCGCGATGTTCAGCGTGTTTTTGATCTCCACCGCACTGAGCACCTTGATGTTCTCGCGGGCCTGCGCCGTCTTCTCGCTCTTCGGCTGGCGGTTCACGTATTCCTCGAACGACTCCACGGCGCGCTGGCGGGTCTGGTCGTTGTAGCTGCCCGTCTGGATGTCGCGGAACTGCACGTAGCCGAGCTGGTATTGCGCGTCGTTTGCGACCGGGTCGCCGGGATACCGGGTGATCACCTCGCGGTAGGCGGCGATGGCCTCCGGCGGCTTGTTCTGCTTCTCGAGCGCCTGGCCGACATTGAACTGCGCCATCGGCGCGAGGCGGTGGAAAGGCGCGCGCTTCACGATGTCGGCAAACATCTCCTCGGCGCGCTTGTAGGACGGCGAGACCGGGATGCCGAGCACCTTCGTCTTCTTGCCGCCGAGATACATCTTCGCGATGTCGAACTGCGACTGGATCACCGAGTCGAAATCGGAGCCGTTCGGATACTTCGTCGTGTATTCCGAGTAGGCCTTGAACGCCTTCTGGTAGTCGCCCTTCCGCTCGAGGATGTGGCCGATGTGGAGCTGCGCCTTCGGCGTCACCGCGCTCACGGTGTCGGCCTTCACGATGCCCTCGAAGACCTTCATCGCCGCATCCAGCCGACCCTCGTTTTCCAGCGCTTCGCCGCGGCGGAGTTCCCCTGCTGCGGCGGATTCCTGGGCGGAGTTCGCCACGCCCTTGCCCGCCTTCTTGTCGCCAAACGGCTTCCACCCCAGGATGTCCAGCGCGCCTGCCATTGGGGCCGCGGAAAGGATCGCGGTCACGGTGATGGCTGAGATGAGCACTGGCTTTCGCATAAGAACCGGGAAGGTGTAGGCTGACCGGCGCAGCGTCAAGCCGAGCGGCCACCGTTTTCTTGGGCGCGTGGATCTGCACGGGAAAGGCCGGAGCCCGCCGAGGATTCCTGTTGCGTTCACGAGGGGGCGCGGCGGACGCTGCGGCATGGAGGAGCCAAAAACCGCGAACATCCATATCGGCACCTGTGCGTGGACGTATGACGATTGGCGCGGCGTCTTTTACCCGGAGCACCTGCCTGCCGCGGACCGGCTGGCATTTTACGCGCGCAGCTTCTCCGCCGTGGAAGTGGACTCGACCTTTTACCACATCCCGACGCCGCACGTGTGCGAGCACTGGGCGGAAGTGACGCCGCCGGGCTTCCGCCTCACGTGCAAGGTGCCGCGCGAGATCACCCACGACCACAAGCTGCGCGACGCCGGAGAGCCGCTCGCCGCTTTCCTGCGCGCCGTGGAGCGGCTCGGGGAAAAGCTCGGCTGCCTGCTCGTGCAACTGCCGCCGTGGTTTCATCCAAAGCACGACGAACACGCGCTGCGCGAGTTCATCCACGGCCTGCCCGGCGGCTTCCGCTGGGCGGTGGAGTTCCGCGACGCCGAGTGGCATCTGCCGCGCTTCGTCCATCTGCTCGAATCGCACCGCGTCGCGTGGGTGTGGAATGACCTGTCGCCACTCGCGCAGGCGGACGCCGCAGCGTTCGGCTTTCTCCCAGCCACGGCGGATTTCGCGCTCGTGCGGCTCATGGGAGATCTCGAGACAAAATACGACGCCGGCGGAAAGCGCGTGCATCATTACCGGAAAATCCAATGGCCGCGCGCGCAGTCGCTCGACAACTGGGCTGTGAAAATCCAGCAGACCGCTGCGGAGGCCAGCGACGTCTTCGTCTCGGTGAGCAATCACTTCGAGGGCTACGCGCCGCACACGGCACGCGAACTCGCGCGGCGGCTCGGCATGGAGCTGAAACTTCCCGCCGATTCCGAGGTGCATCCCGACCCGGAACACGGGCAGATGCGCTTTCTTTAACAGCTTCCTCACCCGGCAGCCGCACGTTTTCCTTCCCGCCCGAGCGCATCGCGACTTACGCTGCACGCATGGCCGAATTCCAACGCACCGCGCAAACGAGTGAACTCACGGAGACATTCCTGCAGTTCCTCATGATGCATACGCAGCAGGCGCTGCTGGCGCTCGGCAAGCACCCGACACGGCCCGCCGGCGCACCGCCACCGAACCTCCAGCTCGGCAAGGCATTCGTGGACCACCTCATCATGCTGCGCATGAAAATGGAGGGCAACCTGAGCGGCGACGAGCAGAACGCGATCAACAACGCGATCACGCACCTGCAGAATGCATTCGTCGAGGCGATGAAGGAGTCGCAGAAGTGAGCAGCCGCCCGACATTCCAAGTCGGCAGCGTCACTTTCGGCGGCGCCGCGCCCGTCTTCATGCTCGGGCCGTGCGTCATCGAGTCGGAGGAGTTCGTTTGGAAAATGGCGCGCGCGCTGAAGCAAATCTGCACGGAAGCCGGCGCTCAGTTCATCTTCAAGGCGAGCTACGACAAGGCCAACCGCACGAGCGGGAAAAGCTACCGCGGCATCGGCCTGAAGGACGGCTGCACCATCCTCGCAAACATCGGCCGCGAACTCGGCGTGCCGGTGACCACGGACGTGCATTCACCCGAGGAGGCGCGCGCGGCGGCGGAGTGGATCGATCTGCTGCAGATCCCCGCGTTCCTCTGCCGGCAGACGGATCTCATCGTCGCCGCCGCCGAGACGGGCCGCGCGGTGAACGTGAAGAAAGGCCAGTTCCTCGCCCCGTGGGACATCAGGAACATCGCGGAAAAGCTGCGCGCGGCAGGCTGCGAGCGGTTCATGTTCACCGAACGCGGCACGACCTTCGGATACAACAACCTCGTGGCCGACATGCGCTCGCTCTACTGGATGCGCGAACTCGGCTGCCTCGCGATTTTCGACGCCACCCACAGCGTCCAGCGCCCCGGCGGCGCGGGCGACAAGACCGGCGGCGACGGCGTGCTCGCGCCCGTGCTGGCCCGAGCGGCGGTGGCGGCCGGATGCGATGGCGTTTTCATCGAGACACACGAGGATCCCTCGAAGGCGCTGAGCGACGGGCCGAATCAAATTCCGCTGGCGCAAATCCCGGCACTGCTCAAGACTCTGATCACAATCCATGGCCTCGTTTCGTAAGCTACCGGTGATGATGGCGCTAGCCGCGGGACTGGGCCTGGGCCCCGGGTCCGCCGCCGATGCGGAGGCGGTCAAAGGTGCGGCCCCAACCGCGGCGGCGGCGAAGGGCGAAGCGGCCGCGAAGGAACAGAAGCGCCTCGACATCCCGGTGCCGAAGGGCCAGCCGCAGAAGGGGCTCCGCATCCCATTTTTCACCCCCGACGGCAGGCTGCTCTACCGCTTTGAAATCGGAGTCGCCGAAGTGGTGGACGACGAGCACGTGAAGCTGGGTGTCGTCCACGTCGAGTCCTTCAAGGAAAACGGCGACCACGACTTCGACATCGACCTCTCCGACTCCGTTTACAACCAGAAGACGTCCGACTTGGTCTCCAACGTGCAGGTCACCATCAAGTGCCGTGAATTCGAGCTCTCCGGCAACAGCCTGACGTTCAACTTCGGAACGAAAACCGGGAAGCTGGGCAACGGCGTGAAGATGGTGATCCACGACGTCGGCGCGGCCCTCTCCAAGGACGACGAAAAGCACAGCGGCCCCACCGTCGAGGTGAAACCCCGAAAAGAGGAACCCAAGGAGGAACCAAAATGATGAAAAGCATTCTCACCTGCGCGGCCGCCTCGCTGCTCGCGCTCGACACGGCGGCACCGGCACAGAGCGGGGCAAGAAACCCCGCACCACCCCGCTCCGGCCTCGACATCAGCGGCATCGAATCCCTCCCCGACAGCAACGCGCCCCGCGCGAAGTCGGAGAAGCGCCCGACAGGCCCGGTCGAAATCACCGCGCACGAGGCGACCTACGACAACCGCACGAACATCGCCATTTTCTCGAACGAAGTCGTCGTGAAGCATCCCGAGTTCGGCCTGTCGAGCGACCGCCTCACCGTGACCATCAAGTCCACGTTCCTGAAGAACATGGATCAGCCCGACGGAAAGGCGAAGCCCGCCGAGGAGAAGAACAAGGCACCCGCGGAGAAGCCGAAGAGCAACGAGGGTGCGCTGGAGAAAGTCGTCGCCGAGGGGCACGTGATCATGACGCAGGACAAGCTGGACGGGAATGGAATGCCCCAGCGCTACACCGGCAAGGCGGCCCGCGCGGTCTATGAGAGCAAGACCGACACGCTGAAGCTCTACGGCTGGCCGCAGATCTCGCAGAGCATCGGCGGAAACATCAGCAAGCAGATCGTCGCCCGAGAGGAGAGCTGCGTGATCATCCTCGACCGCGCCGGGAAGATCGAGGTGAAGGGCTATCACACCAGCACGCTCCAGGACACCGCCAACCTGAACCAGAACCCGCGCTGAGACATGTCAGTGGCAGCACCCTCTCCGCAGCCAGCCCCGGCAGCCTCGCTGCCCGCGCCCATTCTCCGCACGGACAAGCTCGTGAAGGTTTACGACGGCCGCCGCGTGGTGAACGGCGTGGACATCAACTGCCGCAAGGGAGAGATCGTCGGCCTTCTCGGCCCGAACGGCGCGGGCAAGACGACGAGCTTCTACATGATCGTCGGCCTCGTGCGGCCGAATGGCGGCACCGTGTGGTTCAACGACTGCGACGTGACCGACATGGCGATGCACAAGCGGGCGCGCATGGGCATGGGCTACCTCCCGCAGGAGGAGAGCATTTTCCGCAAGCTCACCGTCGAGCAGAACATCATGGCCATCCTCGAGACGACCGGCCTCGACCGTGCGGCCCGGCGCGCGCGCTGCGACCAGCTCCTCGATCAGTTCGGCATCACGCACGTCCGCAAGCAGCTCGCGCTCACCCTTTCCGGCGGTGAAAAGCGCCGCCTCACCATCGCCCGCTCACTCGTGCCAAACCCGAGCCTCATCATGCTCGACGAGCCCTTCAGCGGCGTGGATCCGATCGCCGTGCAGGATGTGCAGAAAATCGTGGGCGGCCTGCGCGACCTCGGCCTCGGCATCCTCATCACCGACCACAATGTGCGCGAGACCCTCAGCATCGTGGACCGCGCATACCTCATCTTCGAGGGCCGCGTGCTCATGGAGGGGCCGAAGGAATTCCTCATCAACAACCCCGAGGCGCGCCGCCTCTACCTCGGCGAAAATTTCTCAATGTGACAGCACCCCTTGCCAGTCCCCTTCCCCACCCGGCAATTCGCAACGCGCAATCGCCAAGGAAAGGATGGCACTTTCACCAAACCCGAACGACAAACTAACACCATGCAAACTGCGAACGTAAACGTCCCCATCAAGGTCACTGGCCGCCACATCAGCATCACCGACGCGATCCGCGAATACGCGAAGACGAAGCTCGACCACATCCACCTCGACTACCCGCGCATCATCGAGGCGCACGTCATCCTCGACGTGAGCAAGCACCGCCAGAGTGCGGAAGTCGTCCTTCATTGCGCGAACCACATCACCATCGAGGCCGACGAGGAGTGCGACGACATGTATGCCGCCATCGACGGCGTGGTCGCGAAGGTCGCGCGCCAGATGCGCAAGTATAAGACGAAGATGCTCCGCAGCCACCGCCCGCGGAAGAGCGCGGCGCGCCACTTCGAGGAGCACGTGCTGCACATCGACGAGCATTTCGAACTGCACGAGGAGGCCGAGGCCAAGCACGTCGAGACCGAGCGCATGGAAGTGCGCACGCTCTTCGTGGACGAGGCGATCCTCCAGCTCGAGATGGCCGCGAACCGCCCGTTCGTCGTCTTCGTGAACGCGAAGACCGACAAGGTGAACATCCTCCAGCGCCGCAAGGCCGGGGGCTTCGGCCTGATCGAAGTCTCAATCCCGCACTGATCCCGCGCTGACCGCCTCGCGCAGCGCACGGTCGCTGCGCAGCACGTCCGGGAAAGTCGCGAGCAGAAGCTGGCGTCCACGCACGTCGCCGAGGAACGTCGCCGCGAGCGAAGCGTCGTCCACCTGCGGCAGCACGTGGATTTGCTCCTCCGTGACCGCGAGCGGAAGTTCGCCCGCGGCAAAGGGGAACTGCTCCTGCGCCGCGCTCAGCCACCGGCGGAAGACTTCCGGCTGACCTGTCGCGATCGTCTCCAGCGTCGCGAGCCAGGCGTCCTCTTCAAAGTCCAGATGCCCGCGGGCGCCGAGCGCCTGCTGGACAGCGGCATCGACGTTGGATTTTCCAGCAGCGTGGTGGATTCCGATTTTCACCGGACCCGCCAGCTCCGCGATCTCACCCGCGCTTCTCAGCATCGCATCCAGTTCCGCCGGTTCGCCGGAAAACTCGGCACCCGGCTGCCACGACGAACCGAGCGGCGGCGCGATGCACGCCGGGCAGATGCCCGAACGCGCTGACTCCATCGCGAGGAAGAGCAGTTCCTCGTCGCTCCAGCGCTCGCGGTTTCCGGCAAGGCACAGCTCGATGTCCGGCGCGCCGCCGCGCCCGCTCCACAGCGTCCGGATGATCTGCTGGAGCTGCGCCGCATGCGCGAGTGCACGCGCGAATTTCACCGCGGCCCGCGCGAGCGCCTCATCGCTGAAGCGGAGCGTGCGGCCCGAAGCCGTCCTCCACTCGCGGTCCGTGTAATGCGTGTGCCACTCCGGCCCGAGGCAGCCTGCATCCTCCAGCGCGACGATTGCCGCATCGAGTTCATCGAGCGACATCACCGCGGCGCGCGAATCCACGTGCGCGCCGAGCGCGACCGAAAACCACGTGAACCCCGATGCTGCGAACATCG
This sequence comes from Chthoniobacteraceae bacterium, assembly GCA_044221035.1. Lineage (GTDB taxonomy): Bacteria > Verrucomicrobiota > Verrucomicrobiia > Chthoniobacterales > Chthoniobacteraceae > SXWH01. The sequence continues at coordinate 10,758 of JBGAPU010000019.1, forward strand.
CCGTCTCCGACTCCGTGAGCACCACGCAGCCCGCTCCCCACGCGTCGGCCCAAACGGCTTTTTCCAGCGCCGCAGCGGTGGCGGCGATCATCTCGCGCGGCCCGTCCTGGTTGCTGCCCTCCTCGCCCGTGAGCCGGTGCATGAAAATGGGGGCACGCCCCTTCTCGCGCGCGGCGCGCAGCGCATCGGCGGGGAAATGCAGCGCGGTGCAGCCGAGCGCGACAGTCGGCAGGGCGGCGAGCGGCGAGGGAGCGGGCAGAGGCATCGCGCCACCATCCACTGCCGGCGGCGTGCGGTTCAACTCAAACTCTGTGCGCGCTTGCGCCCCGCCACGCCGCCCTGTTTGCTCTCCGCCCCTTATGGAAAAAGTCATCATCCTCGGCACCGGCTGCGCCGGACTCACGGCGGCGATTTACTCGGCGCGCGCCAACCTTTCTCCACTCGTGCTCGAAGGCCACGAGCCCGGCGGCCAGCTCTCGACCACGACGCTCGTGGAGAATTTTCCCGGCTTCAAGGAGGGCATCATGGGCCCCGAGCTCATCATGAACATGAAGGCGCAGGCCGAGCGCTTCGGCGCGCGCTTCCAGTATGCGGAGTGCACCGGGCTGAAGAATGAGGGCCGCCATGTGAGCATCAAGGTGGACGGCAAATGGATCGACACCCGCACGCTCATCATCGCCAGCGGCGCGAGCGCGAAGTGGCTCGGCATCGAGCGCGAGCGCGAACTCACCGGCCACGGCCTCACCTCCTGCGCCACGTGCGACGGCGCCTTTTACCGCAACGTCCCCGTCTGCGTCGTCGGCGGCGGCGACAGCGCCTGCGAGGAGGCCACCTTCCTCACGCGCTTCGCGTCGAAGGTCCATCTCATCCACCGCCGCGACACGCTGCGCGCCTCGAAGATCATGGCCGAGCGCACCCTCGCGAACCCGAAGATCGAGCCGGTCTGGAACAGCGCCGTCGCGGAATACCTCACCGACGCCGAGGGCGAGATGCGCGCCGTGAAGCTCCGCGACCTGAACACGAACGCCGAGCGCGAGCTCGAAGTGAAGTGCGTCTTCGTCGCCATCGGCCACACGCCGAACACCGCCCCGTTCAAGGGCGTCCTCTCCATGGACGAAAACGGCTACCTGCTGCAGCACAACGGCACCACCGCGACGAATGTCCCCGGCGTCTTCGCCGCGGGCGACGTCGCCGACCACCGCTACCGCCAGGCCATCACCGCCTCCGGCCAGGGCTGCGCCGCCGCACTCGATGCCGAGCGCTTCCTCGCCGACCACGGCGCGGAATAGCCCTTCAAGTGACTGCTCACGAACGGTCGGCTGCTTTCTCGGGATGAGATTCTGAACGTCGTTGCACAGCCAGCCTCGTCCAACGGCGCAGGCCGCATAGGGCGCAATAACTGAGACCAGCAAGGACAATCACCGGAACAAATGCCCCCAGCGGACGCCCCGAATCCTGTGGCGGCGCTGTGAACAGGAATCCGGCGCCGAGACAGCAGGCGATCACAAGCGCCATGACGGCGAGCACGTAGACGAGTCGGGCGAACAGGAATCGGGGTCGCTTTCCCGCTGCCGAATCCGGAGCGACGCCGTCTCCTCGAAGCTTCACCTTGCTCTCCGCGCGTTCCGCTGGAGCACCAGCGAAATCATCTGCAGCAGCTCGTCGCTCGGCACGGGCTTGAAGACCACGAGCCCGTCCGCGCGCTGCAGGAAGTCATTGATGCGCGGATCCTCGCCGTTGCCCGTCACGAAGAGGAACCGCGAGCACAGGTAGGGTTTCACCTTCTGCACCGCGAGGTAGAACATGTCCCCCGGCATCCGCGGCATCATCATGTCGCAGATGATCACGTCGAAATCCATCGCCATCGCCTCGCGCAGCCCCTCCACCCCGTTGTGCGCCGTCGTCACCACGAAATTCCGCGACTCCAGCAGCAGCTTCAGCGTGTCGGCGAGGTCCACGTCGTCATCGAGCAGCAGGATGTTGATGATTTCGAGGTCCTGGGCGTTGTCGTCGCCGGCGGCCAGCGAGACGGACGGGCCGCGCTGCGACGGAAAGCGCACCGTGCGCTCCTGCGCGGCTCCCGGCAGTGGGATGACTTGAGGATTGGGCGTGGACATTCTCAGGATTGAAAAGCAGATGTCGTGCTTGATTGGCAGGGCGCGCCGGGTAGCTTCCGCGCCCACGCCTACCGTGCAGATAAAGCCAGAATAGCTCAGTTGGTAGAGCACTCGATTTGTAATCGAACGGTCGCGGGTTCGAATCCCGCTTCTGGCTCCACGGCCCATCCGGCCACGGTTTGTGCTAGAGTCCTACCGTCACATTCCAGCCCGATGCCCCGCTTCCTAATCCTGCTCGCACTCCTCCTCGGCCTCGCGCCGCTCGGGCTCTGCGCGGACTGGCAGGTCGTCAAAGTCGAGGGCCGCGACTACCTCACGATGGACAACATCGCCGAGTTCTACGGCCTCAGCGGCGTCCGCCGCAAAGAGAAGGAAGCCTCCGCCACCTCCGGCGTCCGCAGCATCCGCGCCATCGCAGGCTCCCCCGACTTCTTCATCAACAACCTCAAGTTCATCCTCAGCTACCCCGCCATCGAACACGACGGCCGCGTCTGCATCTCCCGCATGGACCTCGTGAAGCTCATCGAGCCCGTCATGCGCCCCAGCAAAATCAAGAACGCAGAGCCCATCGACACCGTCGTCCTCGACGCCGGCCACGGCGGCCACGACAACGGCGCCATGAGCATCTACGGCCCCGAGAAAGCCTTCGCCCTCGACACCGTCCTCCGCGCCAAGGCCCTCCTCCAGGCACTCGGCCTCAAAGTCGTCCTCACCCGCGGCGACGACACCTTCATCTCCCTCAGCGACCGCGCCCGCATCGCCAGCCAGTATAAGCGCGCCATCTTCATCGCCGTCCACTTCAACGCCGGCGGCTACGGCACCGGCGTCGAAGCCTACACCCTCGCCCCCCGCGGCGTCCCCTCCATGATGGCCGACGGCCCCAGCGTCTCCGACCTCGTCGATTGCAAAGGCAACGCCCGCGACGCCGAAAACATCGCCCTCGCCACCGCCACCCACGCCGCACTCGTCGTCAAGACCCGCATGTTCGACCGCGGCCTCAAGCGCGCACGCTTCGTCGTCATCCGCGACATCACCATCCCCGGCGTCCTCATCGAAGGCGGCTTCCAGACCCACCCCTACGACGCCAAAATGATCGCCACCGCCGGCTACCGCCAGCTCCTCGCCCAAGCCATCCTCCAGGCCGTCCAAAACTACCGCCGCGCCGTCGGCAACGACCCCCTCCCAGCCGCCCCCACCGTCGTCCACACCGACGAAAACGGAAAGCTCAAGCCCGAGCAGACCGTCAAGCGCGAGACCCCGAAGCCCAAGCCCGGCGCCGGCACCGGCTCCAAGCCCGCCCCCATCGAGCCCGCGGTGGAAAACTGAGTTCTCAGTGCTCAGTCCTCAGTGCTCAGACCAAACGGAGCGCCCATTGACCGAGCACTGAGCACTGAGCACTGAGCACCGAGCACCGAGCACCTCACCACCCTTGCCACGCCAAACACCACCCGCCACCCGACGCCAGCCCCCGCCCGCACCCATCGGCGTCTTTGACTCCGGCATCGGCGGCCTCACCGTCGTCGCCGAACTCCGCCGCCTCCTCCCCGCCGAAAGCATCTTCTACATCGGCGACACCGCCCGCGTCCCCTACGGCGGCAAGAGCCAGGCCACCATCGAACGCTACAGCCTCGAACTCGCCGGCCTCCTCCTCGCCGAACGCGCCAAGCTCATCGTCGTCGCCTGCAACACCGCCAGCGCCCTCGGCGTCCCCCGCCTCCAGGAAACCCTCCGCGTCCCAGTCACCGGCGTCATCGAGCCCGGCGCACAGGCCGCCGTCAAAGCCACCCGCACCGGCAAAGTCGGCGTCATCGGCACCCGCGCCACCATCGCCAGCCGCGCCTACGAACGCGCCATCGCCGCACTCGACCCCGCCATCCGCGTCTTCACCGAACCCTGCCCCCTCCTCGTCCCCCTCATCGAGGAAGGCTGGCTCCACGACCCCGTCACCGACACCGTCATCGCCCGCTACCTCGGCAAACTCCTCGGCACCGGCGTGGACACCCTCGTCCTCGGCTGCACCCACTACCCCCTCCTCCGCGCCGCCATCCAGCGCCACGCCGGCCCCGGCGTCACCCTCGTCGATTCCGCCCACAACACCGCCCTCGCCGTCCAGAAGCTCCTCCGCCAGCAGAAGCTCGCCGCCCCCCGCGCCAGCACCGGCACCCTCCACGTCGCCCTCACCGACCAGAGCAGCGCCTTCCTCCGCGTCGCCGAAAGCGCCCTCGGCCTCAAAGTCGGCAAGACCCAGCTCCGCGCCGTCCAGCACCCCGCCGCGTAGGTGGAGCGGGCGCTCCGCGCACGCCTCTGCTCGTTTTCAAAGCAGACGCCTCTGCTCATTTTCAAAGGAAAGAAACGCGCGCGGAGCGCGCATTCCACCGAACCCGAGGGCCAAAGGCCCGCCGACATGCCAGCCCAGGGCAAGGACGCGCCCCGCGCGGACGCCGCCCTGGGTTTGCCCGTCGAAAGGAAGCCAAAGCCCTGAAAGGGCGGCCCCATCTTTTGCGCCGCCCCTTCAGGGCTTTGATCGTATTTCCCTCGGAGACCCAGGGCGCTGCCCTGGGCTGGCATGGCTTGGGCCGTTGGCCCAAAAGGCAGCGCACCCTGCCCGAAACGCACCGCGCTCCACCGCGGACACGTCACCCCTTCCCCGCCGCCCGGCACTTCCTCCTTAGAAATCCCAGCGGGATGATCCCCATCGGAATCAGCGAAGCAATCCACGTCGTCGCCACATAGCCCTGACCCAGTTCCTCCAAGATCGCCGGTCCCACATCCGGACTGTGAATCTCTTCCCATCTCCCCCACGCGACCATCACCGCCAGCCCCAGCGCCGCCCACCCCGCGCTCCTCCGCCAGCGGCAGAGCAAAAATCCCCCGACTGACAACACCGCAGCCACGCACCAAAGCTCCGGCACCGTCGGCTCCTTGTCCGAGACTTCCCCGAGGATGGGAATGAATCCGTGCATCGTGGAAAAGGCCTCCCCGCCCCCCGCTACGTCACCGCATCCCCGATCCGCAGCGTCCTGGGCGCGCCTGTCCGCTGGGCGGCGCTGTTTCCGGCCAGCGTGCGGATTTTCACCGACTGCCCGGGCGCAAACGGCCCCAGCACCAGCGGCGGCCACGCCTTTGCCTTGTCCGGCTTCGCCACCTCGGCGCTGTGCGCGAAATCCTCATCCACCCCCTCCACCATCCACTGCACCTCCCGGCGCGTCGCATGCGCGCCCCCGCCCGGCTCCAGCGACACCACCACCTCCGTGCCCGATTCCCCGCCCTGCCGCACCGTCGCGATCTCGATCGGCTTTGGCGGCGGCGTGCTCGGCTCCGTGGGAATCTCCCGCAGCGCCTCGTGAACCGCCGAACCGGCGTCATGGCTCGCCTTCGCCATCTGGTAAAAGCGCTTGTTCAGCCGGTCCGCCGTCCGGTCATTCTCCCGCTGCGCCTCCTTCGCCTCCTCCACCAGCGCCGCCTTGTCCTCCATCGCCTTGATCAGGTCCGCATACTCATCCAGCAGCCCCTTCAGCATCGCAGCCGAATACGCCACGCCCCCCACCACGCGCAGAATCTCCGGCTGCGGCGGAATGAGCGCCGCCATCGCCGCATTTGCCCGCACCCACACGGGGTAAAGCTCCCGCGCCCGCTTCAGGATGGTCGCCTCCGTGCGCGGAGTCGTCTGGAAAAGAAGCTGCACCTCCTTCATCAGCGCCCCATTCTCCTCCAGATGCGCCTGAATGAGCACCGGCACCTTTGTCCCCAGCACCTTCATTGTATCCAGCGCCCGCTGCACCGCCCGGTATGCCTCATCGTAGGTAAACTCCGCCGTGATGCGCGACTGCGCCAGCGATTCAAACGCCTGAATCAGCATTCCAAGATTTGTCGCCGACTGCGCTCCAACCTTGAATGTCGGAATATGAAGACTCCATAGCGACAAAGTGGCCTGTGAGCGCTTCAAAGTTGGTTCCCAGTATTCCATGTGTGAATGGTTTTGCTGGAATCATTCATGTCTCTGCTTCTGGATTTTTGCAAGCTGCTTCTTGATGTGCTGCAACCATTGCATCAGTGCCAGCAGCAGAGCCGATGATTCTTGAAGCCACACTCCTTGTATGAATAGCGACCACTTTTCATGCATCAGCCAATCTTCATCTTTCAGGAGCCACCACCTGTTCTCAAAAAGCATGGATTCAACTCACCATAGCGAATGCCTTCCAGCCATCAGCAATGCGAGTCGCATATGCAGCTTCTGCGGTGCCGCTTCCTGGTGGCGCAGTCTCCCCCTCAGTAATCTTCCGGGAAGAATTCGGGGCGGATCTTCTTCAGCACGGCGTATTGCTTCGCCGCGGCGGGGAGGAATGGCGCGAGTCCGGCGCACCACTCCATCAGCTCGACGAACTCCTTGAAATTTCCGGGCAGCCGGTGAACGAACGGGAGGTCCAGCGTCGGAACAAAGGAGGAGCCAATCTCCTCACTCACGCTTCTGGCAATCACCTCCTCACCCTCCTCATACCGGCCGCGGAAGACGATGAGGAACAGGCCGTATGCCCTCAGCTCCGCCGGACGCGCTTGGGGATGAGCGGCCGCCTCCCGGTAATGGCGCTCGGCAGCATCATAGTCGCGGCGGGTTTTTGCAAGGAATACGCCGTAGGCGGCGATGTCGTAGGCGCGGGCCCGCTTCAAGCGGATGATGCGGCGGTGGATCCGGTCGGCACCATCGCCATCGCCGCGGAATTCGAGGAGGAAGCAGGCGAGTTCGTGCAGGGGGCGGGGTTCTCCGGGAGCGAGGCGGACGCCGCGGCGCAGGAGGCGTTCGGCCTCCTCCAAGCCGTCGGGGCGGCGCATGAGGATGGAGGCGAGTTCCGACACAGCAAACCGGTCCCGGGGATTGCGCCGGAGCATCGCGCGGCAGATTTCGGCGGCCTCCTTCCAGCCGCCGCGCTTTTCGCAGAGAAATTCGGTGAAAGACTCGATGACGAAGCGCGAGCGGGGCTGCGCGGCGAAGGCGCGGCGGAAGAGCGCCTCGGCGGCCTTCTTGTCGCGGACATGAATCCACTGATGCCCGGCGGCGCGGACGAGCAGATAGGCGCTGCGGGGCCACTCCGCGAGAGCCTCCGCAAAGACGGCCTCCGCCTGCTCGATGTTTATCTCCGCGCGCGCCGCGTCGATCCACTCCTCCGCGGATTTCGTGGGCGTGCGCCGCGGGGCCTCCGCCTCTGCGCGCCTGCGCCGGGGTGATTCGTCGCCGGGACTGGGGGTCTTCTTCGGTTTCATGGGGAGATGCAGATGGATGCTGTTCGACGACTGCTCACTCGGAGCGGCTCCACACACCGCAGCCGCGGGCGCCGGGGCCCTCGGTGCGGGGGAACTGCTCCATGCCGTGGATTCTTTCCAAAGATGAGGCGCGGTCGAGCGCGGAATTTCCGCGGGGCGCCTCCCGACGCCGGAGGCGTCACGGATTGTAGCCGGTGGTGATTCGAGCGGAGCGAGAAGCCTGCCGAATGGCAGCCCGAAGGGCGGACGCGGAGGCGTCCGGCAACCGAGCGCAGCGAGCGGGAACCACCGGATCACCGCACCAAAAAATCCATGCGCCCCGGCAGGGGCGCGGGGAAACGCCGCGTCCTTACGTAAGGATGCATGCCACCCTCATTCCGGCACCCCATCCGGGGTGCTTGCCATTTTGGCGATGCGATCCGGTGGTTCCCGCGCGCGGGGCGCGCTTCACCACCGGCTAATTTCCTCGGCGCCTCCGGCGCCGGGGGGCGGCGGTCCGCTGTGGTTCCCGCGGCGCATGCGGAGGTCGAATTTTCCGTCCGCCTCCTTCCACCGGGGCGGGAAGATCGGACTCTTGATGCCGAATGGGGCGAAGCCTTCGGGATAATAGAGGAGCGCCGGGTCGTCGGTGAACCGTCCGCAGCACAGGAGGTCGAAATAGGTGTGTTCCGTGTCGGTGCGGCAGACAGAGATGTCGATCCACTCGGGCACCCGGTTGTCGCGGCAAAGGAGTGCGACGACTTCAGCGGCCGCAAGAGGGCCGACGCAGGCACCGTGGCGGGCGACATCATCGGGAAAGACGTGCTCGCCCGGCCTGAGCGGATTCTCATCGCACGAACGGTTGAGATGGACGAGGTAGCGGGCGGATTCCGGCAGCGAATTGACGACGTGGCGCGCCGCAAAGTCCCGGGCGCATAGGGACGCTTCCCGGAGCTGCTCGGTGAAAGACGCTTTGTCCATGCGGCCAGTCAAAGCACGGAGCCGGGCGGCATGCACGCTCCTACTCGAAGCGGATGCGGGCTTGGGGGTTGGCGCGGTGATGTGGGGATCAGTGGAGAGCGTAGAAGGAAATGCCGGATCGTTTGACGGCACTGATGACGTCGATGAGGCGTTGCATGGGGATCTCGGGGTGCGGGCTGACGATGAGGCCGCCGTGTGTGTTGATGGCTTCACGGCGGGCGGAGAGGTGTTGGCGGAGGGCGGGGAGGTCGTGGTTTCCGAGGGGTTCGGTGAGGATGCCGGCGATGGAGATGGTGTCGTCGAGGCGGATTTCGATGGTGAGGGTGTCGGGCGAGTCAAGGCGGTCGTGTGCCGGATGCGTGGGGAATTCACATTCGATAAGCACCTCAGTCACGGGCTGTTCGAGGAGACTCTGACGGAAAAGCCAGGCGCCAAAAAGGAAGACGAAAAGGAGGGGCAGGAGCGCGACGGTCTGCGGCGGCAAGCGCGGGGTCCGATCGTGGGGTCCGCCGGTGATCATGGGGTGGAGAGAGGTGGTGTGACTTTACTCGAAGCGGATGCGGGCGCTGCGGCCGTGGGCGTCGAGGCCTTCGATGCGGCTGAATTGCTCGATGGTGGCGACGCTTTTAGCGAGCGAGGCGCGGTCGAGGCGGACGACGCTGGTGCGGCGCTGGAACATGTCGCTCACATGAGTGATTCGGTGCCTTCGTCGAAGAAGCGGGCGGCGGGGCGCTTGAGCTTGGCGTATTTGCGGGCAATGCCGGCGTGGTAGGGGGCGAGCTGGGCGGCCCATTCGATCTGGCATGCCCATTCGCGGCCGGTCTCGGGCTTGCTCTCGAAGATGCGGGCGGCGGCGCGCAGGGCGGCGGGCGTGCGCATCTCGGGCGGAAGGGTGCCGCGCAGGAAACTTTCCCCTTCCTCGAACTGGTGGCGGACGCGGATGAGGAAGAGGCCGAGGGCGAGGCGCGAGGCGGGGTTTTCCGGATCGCGGGCGAGGGCGAGGCGCAGGGGGCGTTCGATGGCGGCATTGCGGCGGGCCTCGCGGAGGAATTTTTTGCCGAGCATGTCGCGCCCGCTGCCCTCACCCTCGATCGCCGCAGCGCGGGCGTAGAGGCGGGCGGCGGCGGCGGGGTCGCCGCGGATGCCGCGGAGGAAACCGGCGAGGCAGCGCAGGTTGTGAGGGTCGATCGGGCGGAGGCTGGCGGCCTGCCGGTAGAGCCGTTCGGCGCCGTCGAAATCGGCGGGGTAGTCGGTGAGGATGTCCGCGAGGCTTTGGAGGGCTTCGGCGTCGTCGGGCCGGCACCGGATGCGGGCGCGGTGCATTTCGGCAGCCTTCTTCCAACCGCCGGGCTGGCGGCAGAGAAATTCGGCGAACTCGTAGGGATAAAAGCCGTTGTCGGGATCAGCCTCGATGGCGCGGCGGTAGAGGGCTTCGGCTGCGCCGCGGTCGCGGCACTTATTTGCCAGGTGATCGGCGGCGGCGGCGAGCAGGCGGGCGTTTTGCGGCCACTGGGCGAGGCCGGCCTCATAAAGGACCCGGGCTTTTCCGGGGTCGCGTTCGCCGCGGGCGAGGGCGATCCATTTATCGGCAGCTTTCTTCGGGGGCTGGCGTTTGGATTTCATGGGAGGATGCGGGGGCAGTCTGCGGTCGGTGGCTACTCGAAGCGGATGCGGGCGCTGCGGCCGTGGGCGTCGAGGCCTTCGATGCGGCTGAATTGCTCGATGGTGGCGACGCTTTTTGCCAGCGAGGCGCGGTCGAGGCGGACGATGCTGGTGCGGCGCTGGAACATGTCGCTCATGAGGCCGGGGAAGCTTTTCCCCGCGCCGCCGGTGGGGAGGGTGTGGCTGGGGCCGGCGACGAAATCGCCGGCGGCGACGGGGGACCAGCCGCCGAGGAAGATGGCGCCGCTGGTGCGGATGTCGCGGGCGAGCTTTTCGTCGTTTTTGGCGACGATGCTGATGTGCTCGGGGGCGAAGTCGTTGGCGATGGCGACGCCGTCGGCGATGCGGGGGACGAGGACGAGGGCGGCGTTTTGATCGAGGACTTCGGTGAGGTAGGCGCGGCGGCTGAGCGTGGCGGCCTGGCGGTGGATTTCGCGCTCGACGGCGGTGAGGAGGCGGGCGCTGTCGGTGACGAGGAGGATGCTGCTGCCGTGGCCGTGCTCGGCCTGGGCGAGGAGGTCGGCGGCGACCCAGGCGGGGTGTGCGGTGGCGTCGGCGAGGACGAGGATTTCGCTGGGGCCGGGGAGGAGGTCGATGGCGCACTGGCCGAAGACCTGGCGCTTGGCCTCGACGACCCAGGGGCTGCCGGGGCCGAAGATTTTCTGCACGGGGCGGATGGTGCGGGTGCCATACGCGAGGGCGGCGACGGCCTGGGCGCCGCCGACGCGGTAGATCTCGGTGGCGCCGGCGTGGCGGAGGGCGAAGAGGAGGGCGGGATTCACCGAGCCGTCCTTGCCGCAGGGGGTGACGGCGACGATCTCGGGGCAGCCGGCGGCGGCGGCGAGGGTGACCGTCATGACGGCGGTGGAGACGAGCGGCGCGGTGCCGCCGGGGACGTAGATGCCGACGCGCTGGAAGGGGTCGAAGCGTTCGCCGACGCGGGCGCCCTGGGCGTTGCGGGCGGTCCAGGTCTTGCGGAGGCTGCGTTTGGCGAAGGTGAAGACGTTTTTGTGGGCGAGGGCGATGGCCTTGCGGGTGTCGGGGCTGACGGTGGCGGCTTCGGTGACGGCGAGCTGGGCGGGCTTCAGCCGGGGGCCGCCGAATTTCTCGGTGAGGGCGAGGAGGGCGGTGTCGCCGCGCTCGCGGATGTCGGCGATGATGCGGGCGACGGTGGTGCGGACGTCCTCCGCGGGCTCGGAGTGGCGCTTGAGGGCGGCGAGGGCTTTTGCAAAACCGGGCTGGGTGTGGCGGAGAATCTTCATGCGCGGGTGCCTTGTAAGCGCGGCGATGCGGCGCGGCAAGCGGGCGGCGCGGCGGGGAAGGTTTTCACTACGAAGGGCACGAAGGCCGCGAAGGGGATGAGGGGAGGCGCGCCTTTTCACCGCGAAGCCGCGGAGCTGCGAGAAATGGGACGGGCAGAGTGGCGAGGCGATGATGGCCTCCCCTGCTCCTCCGGGACTTCGCGCTCTTCGTGCCCTTCGCAGTGAAATCAGGCGGCGGCGATGGCGCGGGGAGCGGGTGCATCGGGGGCGATACATTTACTCTGCGTTATTTCGGGAATGGCCGGGGCGTCGGGCACGGGACATGCCGCATTCTCAGTCCTGATTTTCACCTCCACCGCTCCAATTCCATGACGAAAAGACGCATCCTCCTCATCCACGGCGACCGGCTCCTGCAGCAGTTTTTCCAGGAGGCGGTGGAACATGACGGGTTCAAGGTGGACACGGCGGATTCGCTGGACGAGGCGCAGCTCCTGATCTCGGAGCAGATGCCGGCGGCGATCCTGCTGGACCTCGTGCCGCCGGCCGGGCGGGCGGTGAATTTCGTGAAGCTGCTGCGGGCGGACGCGGCGACGGCGCAGATCCCGGTGCTGCTGCTGCCGTGCGGCCTGCCGGAGCTGGCGAACAGCGTGCTGACAGTGGGGGCGACGGCGTTCATCGAGCGCGGGACGAACGTGGGGGCGTCGATCGTCGGCGCGCTGCGGAAGAGCCTCGGGCTGGTGCAGCCGCTGAACGGGGAGGTGGGGTCGTTTTACACGAAGGACGACTCGTGGCGCGGGATGATTTTTTCCGGCGCGCTGAAGGCGGTGAACCAGATGCGGCACTGCCTGCCGGGGCTGATGTCGCAGCCGCCGTCGCCGCTGGCGCTGCGGAACCTGTGGCACCTGGTGCACAGTTTCGCGCAGAAGACGCTGTTCCTTTCCAACAAGCCGCTGCAGCAGTTCCTCGAGGCGATGGACCTGCTGATGCACGACCTGAGCGAGGCGCCGGATCAGCTGAACCCGTCCACGCTGCGGACCATCGGGCAGGCGGTGGACCTGCTGGCGGTGATCTCGACGCCGGAGGTGATGGAGCGGCTGAGCGAGCCGACCGCGGCGAGGATCCTCGTGGTGGACGACGAGCCGGGCGCGCTGCAGTTCATCTCCGCGGCGCTCCACCTCGCCGGGCTGAAGGGCGACACCGCCGACGCGCCGTCCATCTGCCTCGACAAGCTGAACGACGGCGACTGGAACCTCATCTTCCTCGACATCGGCCTGCCGGAGGCGGACGGCTTCCAGCTCTGCACGCAGATTCGGACGATCGAGAAGCTGAAGACGGTGCCGATCGTGTTCATCACGGGCATGGCGAGCTTCATGAACAAGGCGACGGCGTGCCTGAGCGGCGGGAACGACTTCGTGGGAAAGCCGTTCAACCTGTGCGAGCTGGGCGTGAAGGCGCTGACGTGGCTCTTCCGGGCGCAGCTCGGGAAGTCCTGAGCGCCGCGCGCGGCTACTTCGCCGCGACGGCTTCGGGCTGCGCGGATTTCTTCTCCACCGGGGCGCCCACGCGCTCCACGTCGGCTGCGACGACCTTGTATTCGGGGCACATGGTGTCCTCGTCGCACTCGCTGCTGGTGACGACGTTCACGAGGTGCTCGGGAAAGTGGAACGTGGTGTAGAGGATGCCGGGCTTCACTTCGTCGGAGACCTTCGCGCGCATCCGCACTTCGCCGCGCGCGGAGAAGACGCGGACGAGGTCGCCGGTGGCGATGTTCTTCTTCGCGGCGTCGGCGGGGTGGATGGCGAGCAAGTCCTCGGTGACGATGCGGGCGTTGCCGGTGCGGCGCGTCATGGTGCCGCAGTTGTAGTGCTCGAGCAGTCGGCCCGTGGTGAGGATGAAGGGGAATTCGCCGTGGTGCTGGACGATCTCGCGCGACTCCTGGAAGCGGAAGAAGTGGAACTTCCCGAGGCCGCGCTTGAAGGTGTCGGTGTGGAGGATTTCGGTGCCCGTGCAGCCGTCGCCGATGGGCCACTGCTTGCCGTTGTCGCCGAGCTTCTCCCACACGGCGCCTTTGAAGAATGGGACGACGCGCGCGATTTCAGCGAGGACCCCGTCGGGCGTGTAGTCGGGCTGCGCGATGCCCATGCGGTTCATGATGTCCACAACGATCTGGCCGTCGGTCTTCGTGCCGGCGAGGGGCGGGATGACTTCGTTCACGCGCTGCACGCGGCGCTCGCCATTGGTGAAGGTGCCGCTCTTTTCAAAGAACGACGTGCCGGGCAGCACGACGTTTGCGAACTTCGCGGTCTCTGACATGAAGATTTCCTGGACGACGAGAAACTCGAGCGAGTTCAGCGCCTTCTTCACGTGCTCGGTGTTCGGGTCGGTCTGCACGAGGTCCTGGCCCATGACCCACAACGCCTTCAATTTTCCCGCGAGCGCGGCGTCATACATCTGCGGGATCTTGAGGCCGATCTGGTCGGACATCTTCGCGCCGTAGAACTGCTCATACATTTTGTGAACGGCGGGATCGTTCACCTGCAAATAGCCCGCGCCCTGGTGCGGCTGGCAGCCCATGTCGGCGGTGCCCTGCACGTTGTTCTGCCCGCGCAACGGGTTCACGCCCACGCCGCGGCGGCCGATGTTGCCGGTCATCATCGCGATGTCGGCGATGAGCATGATCGTCTTCGAGCCGTGCGTGTGCTCGGTGACGCCGAGGCCGTGGAAGGCCATCGCATTTTCTGCGTTCGCGTATTCAAGCGCGGCGGCGCGCACGAGGTTGCGATCCACGCCGTGGATTTTTTCCAGCTCGTCGAGATCGAGCGAGCGGAGGCCGGCTTCGAACTCGGCCCAGTTTTCGCAGCGCTTCTCGATGAAGTCGCGGTCCACGAGTCCGGCCTCCCAGATGTAATAGGCGAACATGTCGAGCAGCGCGACGTTCGTGCCGGGGCGGAGCTGGAGGTGATATTTCGCAAACTTCACGATCTCGATCTCGCGCGGATCGATGATGATGAGCGGCACGCCTTTCATCGCGCGTTGCTTGATCTTCGCGCCGGTCACGGGATGGCCCTCGGTTGGGTTCGCGCCGATGACGAGGATGCAGTTCGTGTATTGCAGATCGATCACCGAGTTTGTCGCCGCGCCAGTGCCGAACGCCTTCTGCATGCCCCACGCCGTCGGCGAATGACAGACGCGCGCGCAGGCATCGATGTTGTTCGTGCCGAACGCCACGCGGATGAATTTCTGCATGAGGTAGTTTTCCTCATTCGTGCAGCGCGCCGACGAAATGCCCGCGACCGCGTCGCCGCCGTGCTCGGCCTTGATGCGCTTCAGATTCTCCGCGATGTGATCATACGCCTCGTCCCAAGTCGCCTCGACGAAATGCCCGTTGTAGCGGATGAGCGGCTTCCGCAGGCGGTCGGGATGGTTGTAAAATTTGAACGCGTAGCGGCCCTTGAGGCAGGTGTGCGCCGCATTCACCTCGGCGTCGAACGGCGCCTGGATGGACAAAATCTCGTTGCCTTTCGTGGCGACCTCCAAGTTGCAGCCGACGCCGCAATACGTGCAGATCGTGCGCGTCTTCTTCGTCGCCTCTATGGCTTTCGATTTGAACGTGTCCGAAATCGCCGAAGTCGGGCACGCCTGCGAGCACGCGCCGCACGATACGCACGGCGAATCCTCGAACGTGGAGTCGAGCCCCTTGATGATGCGCGCATCGAACCCGCGCCCGTGCATCGAGAGCACAAACTGCCCCTGCACTTCGTCGCACGCGCGCACGCAGCGCGAGCAGTTGATGCACTTCGAGAGGTCCGAAGTCATGTAGGGGTGAGAGAAGTCCTTCTTGCGATCCAGATGGTTCGCACCCGCCGGGTAGCGCACGCTGCGGATGCCGACCTTCGCGGCGACGGTCTGCAACTCGCAGTTGCCGTTCACTTCGCACGTGAGGCAATCGAGCGGATGATCGGTGAGCACGAGTTCGACGATGTTCCGGCGCAGTCCGCGCACCTTCTGCGACTCGGTGAAAATGTGCATCCCAGCCGTGAGCGGCGTGTGGCATGACGCGACGACGCGGCGCGGGCCGTCGGCGCTCTGCGCGATCTCGACCGAGCACACACGGCAAGCGCCATAGGGCTTGAGTTGCGGCGCGTCGCAAAGCGTCGGCACATGTCCGCGCCCGCGGTGGCGATCGATGAATTTCAGCAGCGTGTCGCCTGCCTCGAACTGGTGCGGCTCACCGTCGATGAATGCGGTGATCGTGGAGAGGTCTTGGACCATGTGTTGGGGAACTGGTTTCGGACGAAAATTTGAGAAGGTTTTTTGGGATGCTATTTGCAGCGTGGCAACAGTCCGTGCGGCGAACCCTACTCGGCGGCCTGCATTGCTCAATCAATTCCGCGCACCGCGTGCAGCTTCGCTTGCGGGGTTTGCGAACTGCCTTCGCGAGCGCGGCAGATCGAACTGTGCTGGAGCGAATCCGCGATTCGCCGATAGCAAAATTCCCGGGGGATGATTGGCACGGCGGACGTTTCCCATGTTGAATCTCCTTTGCCGCAAAACTTGCGACAGCGCACGATCCCCCTCCGCAGCATGAACTCGTTGCATCCAAACCCCAGCCGCCCCGAAATCCGATGAGGCTTGCCGTGAAAGTCGTCCTCGCGGTGGCGATTCCGTGGGGCGTGGGATTTTTCATGGGAGGCGGGTCGGTCGGGGGAAAATCACGCGAGGGCCGGGATCCGAACGCGGCGTCACCTTCCACGGCGGTGTCGGCGGGTGTGCAGGCCTCCGGTGAAGGTGATCACGCGGTGACTCCTGCGGAACGCCGCGAGCGTGTGCTGGCGAGTCTGCTCGCGACGATGCGGCAGTCCCACGACATGCGGCGTATGCGTGGGGATGCTTCCGTCGTGGCGAAGATCGGGCCGAAGGACATTCAGGTGGCGCTCGAACTCGTCTTGCAGCAAAGCCCCGACGAGCAGGGGCGGCTAGTGCCGCAGTTGGTGGCGCGCTGGGCGGAGTTTGATCCGAAGGCGGCGGCGGACTACGCGCTCGGGCTGAAACGCGGCGAACATAGGGATCGTGAAATTCTCATCACCTGCCTCACGACTCAGTGGGCGGCGAAGGATCCCGCAGCGGCCAAGGCGTGGGCACTCGCGTTGCCGGCGGGCGAGGAGCAGGCGGCGGCCATGGAAGGGGTGGTCGGCGGCATGGCGCAGGCCGATCCTGCCGCGACGCTGGCGTGGGTGAATGCGCTGCCAGCCGAGCTCCGTCCGGAGAGAGCGTATTACGATATTTTTTCAAAATGGGCGGAGAGCGATCCGCTGTTCGCCTCGCAGCAGGCGCTGGCCATGCCGCCGGGGAAGGACCGGGACCGTGCCTTGACCCTCGTGGCGCGGCGCTGGGCGGCGAAGGATCCTCAGGCGGCGCTGGGCCTGATCCAGCAGGTGTCGGGGAACCTCTCCGGCTACCTCGACACGGTGATCAATGCCTTCGGCAGTTTGGCGGCGAAGGATCCGGACGATGCGTTTACAGTCGCGAGTTCGATGCCCGAGGGATCGGGGCGCAACTTTGCACTCGGGACGATCCTCTCCAAAGCTGCGCAGACGAGTGATGCGGAATTGGCCCGCCTGCTGGAAAAACTTCCCGATGGTTCGGGCCGCACGGACGCGGTGAAAAAGGCGGCCGAGATGCTCTCATGGAAGGATGCGGCGACGGCAAAAAAACTCGCGCTGATGCTGCCTGCGGGCAAAAGCCGGGATGAGTGCATTCTCAATGTGGCGAGTCGGATGTCTCCGGCGGACGGGCTCACTTTCCTCGGGGACCATCTGCCTGAGACCCCGGCGAGGCAGGAAGCGATGGACGTGGCATCGAAGAAATGGGTGTTGAGCAATCCGCACGAGGCGTTGATGTGGATGATGAAGTCGCCGGGTGTGAATATGGAAGTCCTCAACTTCGCGATCGATCGCTGGGCGGGGGATGACCCACAGGCTGCGCTGGCTTTGGCAAATGCGGAACCCGACGGCGAGAGGAAGCAGACCCTCCTCTCCGGGGCGATCAAAGGGCTGTCATCCCGTGACCTGCCGCGGGCCATGGAACTTCTCGCGACCATTCCCTCCGGCGAGGCCCAGCGCGACGCTGCCAAGCGCATCGCGGGCGCGTGGGCGCCCTACGATCCGGTGGGTGCCGCCGAGTGGGCGGTGCAGATTCCCGATCGGGCATCGCGCGAAGCCGCGATGGTCCGAGTGACCGAGGCGATGGTGCACACCGACATCGCGAGCACCGCGGCATGGCTGGATCGGCTGCGCGTGGGCGGGGAGCGTGATGCCTCGGTCGCGGCCTTCGCGGAATCAGTCACTAAGCGCGATCCGGAAAGTGCCGTGGCTTGGGTGGCGACGGTGGCCGATGCCCGGAAGCGGGAGGATGCGTTCGGCGCAGTGTATCGGCAGTGGAAAGCGAATGACGCGGCTGCGGCGAAGCAATGGCTCAGTGCGACAACTGCGCTTTCCGAGGAAGCCAAGAAGCGCATCGGCGCAGAATGAAAGAGGGCCACGGAATCGCTCCCCATCGCACGTTGCAAATGTCCGACCCCACGAACTCAAAGTCACACGCCGACGGCCGTGAAAAATCCCATGAAGCCGGACGCTAAGACATTCGCCCTCGTCACCATTGCCATCGCCGCGTGGGGCGTGGGATTTTTCACGGGCGGCGAGCGAGCGGAGGAAAAGAGTGCAGCCAAATCCGCAGAGCGTGCAGGATCGGTCGGGGAGAAAATGCTCACTGGCCCGCACGCAACGAACGCGAACGCGAGTGGCGTCGGGATGAGCGCGGGAGATCGCCGCGGGCGGGTCCTCCAGAGACTGTTCGAGGCGATGCAGCAGCCGGAAGCGGTGCGGCATATCCGTGGGGATTATTTTGAAGCGGAAAACATCGGACCGGAAGACATCGAGGCCGCGCTCGAGTTCGTCCTGAAGAAGGGGAACCGCACCGACCGGGACTCCATCGTGCCGCAACTCATGGCGCGCTGGGCGGAGCTCGATCCCAAGGCCGCTTCGCAGTATGCGCTCGGACTCGTGAAGGACGGGCAAGGTTGGTTTCGTGACGTGGTCATCACCGGCATCGCGAGCGTGTGGGCGGGCAAGGATCCCGCAGCGGCAAAGGCGTGGGCGTTTGAATTACCGACGGGGAAAGTGCAGCAGGCAGCGATCGCCGGAGTGGCAGGCAATATAATGCGGAACGATCCGGCTGCCGGGCTCGCGTGGGTGAAGTCGCTGTCCCCCGAGACGAGGGGGAAGGAACTTTACGGGCATATTTTCCGAGACTGGGGCGTGCGCGACCCGCTTTCCGCCTCGCAGCAGGCACTCGCGCTGCCGATGGGCGAAGACAGGCAGGAAGCGCTGGCCGCCGTGACGAGGAAATGGGCGGAGAAAGATCCGCAGGCCGCGCTCGAGATGTTGCAAAAGGTGCCGGAGAGCGGCACCCGCAACCTCGAAATCGCGAGAACGCTCAGTCAATGGGCGGCGACCGATCCGGACGCGGCGAT
The DNA here is from genome assembly GCA_044221035.1 of Chthoniobacteraceae bacterium. Lineage (GTDB taxonomy): Bacteria > Verrucomicrobiota > Verrucomicrobiia > Chthoniobacterales > Chthoniobacteraceae > SXWH01. The sequence continues at coordinate 29,549 of JBGAPU010000019.1, forward strand.
GACTGCCGCGAGCGCAATCCCGGCAGGCGGATATCGCGCGTATGCCTACGGAAGCATCCTGGCAGTGGCCACGCGGAATAGTAAGGAGGAGGCGGCAAGGGTGCTGGAAAAAATCCCCGAAGGCTCGGAACGCGCCGAGGCGCAGAAGATAGCCGCGGAGTTTTCCAAGAACTAGGCATCCGCGGCACTGTTGCTTTTTGGTCGAAGGGAGTCGGTCGCTGAACTGCTCAAGCAAGCCATCAGCGCTTCGCAAGCGCGCGGTCGAGTTTTGAAAAAACTTTTTGAACTTGGGCGGCGACAACAGAGGTGCTGTTTCGCTTCTTGGGAGCAGGAAACACTGACAAGGGCTGCACAACTTCGTGACAACTTCACCAGCGCATTCGCCGATACTTTCATCATGAAAGCACTCCGACACATCACTGCGATCGTTTGCACTTTTGTGGCCTCGCTCGCGATCGCCGATCCGAAGGCCGGTCCAGCTGGAACCGGGCAAATTCCCTCCAAGGAAAGCAAGAAAGGCGAGCCCGTGGATGTCCGGGCTCTTCTCGCGAAGGGGATTGCCTCTGGTTCTTTGCCCGAGGGCATGGTCATCCGTTTCGGCGCTTGCCTAGGTGGGCCGGACGAGAAGGCTGCCGGAAATGGTGCCCCGAATGAGCTGAGAGAAAATTGGGAGTTCACTGCGAACCAAGTCCGCCGCATCGTGCCCGTCGAGGAAGACAACGCCAGCCGCGCCGAATCGCGTCCCTTTGACTCGAAGGATCTCTGCAAGCTTCTCCTCGATGGGAAAGCGATCGAGATTCGGGCGAGGAAGGGAGAGGGTCCGGAAGTCGGGTTCGTGGGGAGCGGCTACGACGCTGGATCGCGTTCCATCGAAGTGGTGTGGAAAGGCGTGACAGTCCTCGCTTTGATCGAAACGAACGGTCCGACTCTCCATCTCTACCGGGAATCGGATGCCCGCGCCTTTGGTGCGCTCTATGAAATGCTGGCGACACGGGCGCGCGGCGTTTTCCAAGCGCAGGCCGAGCCTGTGCACGACGCGAGCATCATCTGGGGGGACGCCGTCAACGGTCTGCAGATGGGGATTTCCCCGCGGGCCGACGCCAAGGGAGCGCCGATGGCGTTGTTTGATGGCAGGACTTTGCAATTCAACGTCCAGTTGCGCAACGCTGGCAAAACGCCGGTGCGGATCATTCCCAACGCCTTTGGGTGTGCTGCGCTCGGGTGCGGGGGAGCGATACCGGTGACGAAGTTCATCCTCACGCCGAGCAAGAGAGGTGAGCCGGTTTCCTTCACCTACCAAGGTTTGAACCATGTGAGCGACCGGAAGCCGTTGGACGCCGATGATGTGAAATACTTCGCCACCGTGATCGAGCCCGGGCAGGCCCTGCACTTTCCTTATCCGGTGGAATTCGTTCCCGGCAAAGGTCGGAAGACCAGTTGGCAGCGAGCAGGCGGCTCGAACCTTGTGCCTGACGGGAAATACCAGATGAAGGCGAACCTCGTCGTCGATCGAAAGGAGTCCGAGTGGAAGGGCGAAGTCACATCCGGTTCCATCGAAGTCGAGGTCCGTTACTCTGACGAAAAGTGAACTTTCTCGCGAAAGCTGGACCGCAAGTTATCGGTAACCACGGCCAGCGAAGGTGAACTCCGCTTCTCGCCAAGCGCAGTTATGGGGCGTTGAAATACGCGCTCAACTCGCCGCCGAAATGTTGCAGCGCATTCTTGATCGGCAAGGGCACGCCGCCGCCGAGGGCGCAGAGCGAGGTCTGCTCCATCGTTTCGAGCAGGTCGGCGAGGAGCGTGCGGTCGATCTTGTAGCTGCTGTCGCCGCGCGCCTTCGCAACGAGTTCTGCGCCGCGGGTGCTGCCGAGGCGGCAGGGGAAGCATTTGCCGCAACTCTCATCGGCGGTGAATTGGAAGAGGTGCTGGATGTATTCGATCATCGGGAACGACTCCGGGATGCTCACGACGCCCGCGTGACCGAGGAGAAAGCCGGCCTTCTTGAACGACTCAAAATCCACGGTGAGTTCGCCAATTTTTCCGACGGGCACGATGCCGCCGAGCGGGCCGCCGACTTGGATCGCCTTCACCTTCGACCGGAATCCGCCCGCGAGCGCGACGACATCCGCGAGCGGCGTTCCCATCGCGACTTCGTAGATGCCGGGCTTTGCGAAATGGCTGTCGAGTGAGAGCAGCTTCGGCCCGGTGCTCTGCGTGGTGCCGATTTTTGCGTAGCCCGCGCCGCCGAGCGTGAGGATCGCGTGGAGGTTCGCGAAGGTCTCGACGTTGTTCACGATCGTCGGCTTGCGGTAGAGGCCCTCGACGGTCGGGAAAGGTGGGCGCACGCGCACTTCGGGACGCTGGCCCTCGATGCTCGCGAGCAGCGCGGTCTCCTCGCCGCAGATGTAGGCGCCCGCGCCCTTCACGGTCTTCAGTTCGAAATTGAATCCGCTGCCCGCGACGTTCTTTCCGAGCAGGCCTGCGGCGCGCAGTTCAGCAATGGCTGCATTCACAATGCGGATCGAGTCGGGATACTCCGCGCGGATGTAGAGGATGCCGACGTCCGCGCCTGCGAACCAGCCTGCGACCATCATGCCGAGCAGCACCGAGTGCGGGCGCTGCTCCATGAGATACTTGTCAATGTAAGCGCCGGGGTCGCCCTCGTCGGCGTTGCACACGATGTATTTCACCGCACCTGCGCTCGCGCGGCACGACGACCATTTGAAATGCAGCGGAAACCCCGCGCCGCCGCGTCCGCGCAGACCAGAGTCCTTCAATTCACCGGCGAACCAATCGCGATCCTTCGCGAGCAGCGCGCGGAATGGCTCGTAGTATTTCTCGATGCCGGGAAACGGCGCGGTGAGCTGCGCAGGCTGCAAGTGCGACACGACCGCATAGCGATCCGCCGAGTCGCCCTTGCCGGTCTTGCACAGTGCATCGAGCGCCGCATCGCTCTGCCCGGAAAAATTACGCCCCTCATATTGAAACGCCCCACCCTGATGGCAGCGCCCGAGGCAGCAGATGTGGCCAATTTCCTGGTGCTTGAAACTCCGCCCGAGCGCGTCGTGCAATTTCTCCTGCGTTCCCGCGGTGAGGCACGCGCTGCCGTTGCACACGAACACCTTCTTCCCCGCGTTCTCCTTTTTCAGGAAGTCATAAAACGACACCGCGCCGAGCGTGATCGCATCACCGAACAGCGACTCCTCGCCAAGCGCATGCACCGTCGGCGCATCCGCCGCCGAGCCCGTTTTTTCCGCAGCCTCCACCATTCGCTCGAAGAGATTCTTGTCCGCGCTTTTGCGGAAGGAGAGTGCGCTGAGGTTTTCAGACATGGGGTTCGGGAATGCTTGCGGACCACTCATTCAAAGCACGGACGCCCGGGCTTTGCCAGCGACTTGCGCGGCAGAAAAGGAAGAGCCGCGAGGACCCATGCTTCCTCGCGGCTCTCGTCGATGGGGGGAAGTTCGCGGCCCCTCAGCGCTCGAAAACGAAGTGCAGGAACGCACCCAAATCGCGGTGCCGGTGCCGCGGCGGAGGGAGAGGCGGAGGAGGCGTGCGGGGATCAACGGGCACGGCCGAAGGCGGAGGCGGCGGGCGGTGCGGCGCACCGGGGCCGAAGTTTGGGGGCGGAGGCTGCGGGCCGAATTCGCGTCCGGGTCCGGGAGGCGGGCCGCCCGGGGGCGGGAACGGCGCCTGCGCGCCCGCCGGGAGCAAGCCGGCGGCCAAGGTGAGTGCGACGGTTGCGGCTGCGATGAGCATTTTCATAAGTGCTGGGTTCGACGAGACACCCGCGGGGTTATTCACGCGGACCGCGAAAATTGATGCTGGAGGGCCACTCCCGCGCTGCTAGCTTCCGCCCATCTCCATGAGAACCTCCGCACTCCCCATTGGAAACATGGCTGCCGCACGAACGATTCTCCCACTCACGATGCTCGCCTTCGCCGGACTCGGCACGGCCCGGGCGCAGGAGCTCACAAAGGAACAGGCCGAGTTTTTTGAATCGAAAGTCCGGCCTGTGCTCGCCGACACCTGCTACCGCTGCCACAGCGCCGACGCGGGCAAGAGCAAGGGCGGCCTCACCGTCGATTCGCGCGATGCTCTGCTGAAGGGTGGCGACACCGGCCCGGCCGTCGTTCCCGCGGACCCGGCGAAGTCGCTCCTCATCAAGGCAATCACCTATGCAGATCCGGATTTGCAGATGCCGCCGTCGAGCACGGGCGGAAAGCTCAGCGACGAACAAATCGCAAATCTCACGGAGTGGGTGAAGATGGGCGCGCCGTTTCCGGCGGGCGCGACGGCGGTGAAAACGAAGCTCACCGGCCTCACCGACAAGGCACGCGGCCACTGGTCCTATCAGCCTTTGAAAGTGGCGAAGGTGCCGGTGAACAAGAACCAGCAGTGGTGCCGCACGCCGGTGGACTGCTTCATCCTGCAGAAGCTGGAGGCCGCGGGCATGCTGCCGTCGCCGGACGCCGCGCAGGAGACGCCCGAGATTCTGCTGCGGCGCGCGTTTTACGATCTCGTCGGCCTGCCGCCGAACCCGGCGGAAATCGAGGCATTCGTCTCAGACTACCGGCGCGATGCGACGGGGGCTTGGGCCCGGGCGGTGGATCGGCTGCTCGCCTCGCCGCACTACGGCGAACGCTGGGGCCGCCACTGGCTGGACACTGCGCGCTACAGCGACACCGCCGGCGAGAATGTGCGCGGCGACGACTACCGGTTCGCCTACGCGTGGACGTATCGCGACTGGGTCATCAACGCGCTCAACGCGGACATGCCATACGACAAGTTCCTCACCTACCAGCTCGCGGCCGACCTCCTGCCGAAGGAGCAGCAGGGACGCAACGGCGAGCACCTCGCAGCGCTCGGATTCATCACCGTCGGCGAGCGCTTTGGAAATCCGAACGACCTCATCAACGAGCGCATCGACACCGTGAGCAAGGCGATGCTGGCGATGACCGTCGCCTGCGCGCGCTGCCACGACCACATGTTCGATCCCGTCTCCCAGAAGGACTACTACGCGCTGCACGGCGTCTTCGCGAGCACGGTGGAGCCGAATGTGAAGCCGCTCATCGGCGCGCTGCCGCCGCAGGACCAGCTCGACGACTACGCGAAGCGGGAGGCCGAGGTGAAAAAGGAAATCGCGTCCGCGTATTACGAGTCCATCGGGCACTTCAACCAGACCTTCCGGCTGAAGTCGCCGCTTTACCTCGAAGCCACCACGCTCCCGCGCGATCCGGCGAGCCCGGAGGAGAAGCTCTCGCCCTACGCGCAGTTCCGCAACACGAACAAGCTCGACGACGAGATCGTCCGCCGCATCGAGGGGCGCGTGAGGAGAAAGGACGACGCCGTCTTTGGCCCGCTCGCGCAGCTCACCGCGCTGAAGGCCGGCGAGTTTGCCGCAAAAGCCCCCGCGATCCTCGCGCAGGCACAGTCGGGAATCGTTCCCGGCAACCCGAAGAAGCCGCTCAACCGCCTCGTCGCGCTCGCACTGCGCAGCGCCAAACCCGGCTCGATCAAATCCATCAAGGACGTGTGGCAGACCTACGACAATGCGTTCGCGATGGTCGCCGGCAAGTCATCCGTGTGGCTCGATGGAATGGCTGTTGCCTCCGCGGATGTCGTCCCCGGCGTGGATGCCGCGATGGCGGAGCTGCTGCAGGTTCCCTTCGAGGTGAAGCCCGGCGGCACGCTCTCGATTGCGGACTTCCGCCAGCTCATCGAGCGCCTGCCGAACAACCGCCGCCGCGATGCACAGGGCGCGCTCGTGAAGCTGAACGAACTCCAGCTCACCCACCCCGGCGCTCCCGCGCGCGCGATGATCATCGCCGACAAGCCCAAGGCTGAGGACTCGCCCGTCTTCATCCGCGGCCAGGCCAACACGCGCGGCGAGGTGGTGCCGCGCCGGTTCCTCGACGTGCTCTCGCCGACCGGCCAGGGCGTGCGCTTCACGAAAGGAAGCGGCCGCCTCGAACTCGCGCAGTGCATTGCCGACAAGACCAACCCCCGCACCGCCCGCGTGATGGTAAACCGCGTTTGGATGCATCACTTCGGCGAGGGCTTCGTGAGCACGCCGGACGACCTCGGCACAATGGCCGAAACGCCGTCGCACCCGGAGCTGCTCGATTACCTTTCAAACTACTTCATCGAGAGCGGCTGGAGCCTGAAGAAGCTGCACCGCCTCATCATGCTGTCGCGCGTCTATCAGGAGAGCAGCCACGTCATTCCGGAATATCAGGACAAGGATCCCTACAACCGCTTGCTCTGGCGTGCGAACGTCCGCCGGCTGGACTTCGAGGGCATCCGCGACTCGCTGCTCGTGATGAGCGGCCAGCTCGACCGCGGCATCGGCGGCAAGCCCGTGAACGTCACCGAGGAGCCTTACAGCTACCGGCGCTCCGTCTATGGCTACATCGACCGGGGCAACCTCCCCGAGCTCATGTCACACTTCGATTTCTCAAAGCCCGAGATGACGAACTCGAAGCGCGCCACCACAATCGTGCCGCAGCAGGCGCTCTTCCTGATGAACAGCCCGTTCACCGTCGATGTCGTCCGCCGCATCGTGAGCCGCCCCGAGTTTCCCGCGCTGCAAAAGGGCGAGTCCACCGACTACGCGCGCGACAAGGCCGCCTACAACCGCGACCTCAGCCGCATCTCGGCGCTCTACCGGATCATCTTCCAGCGCATGCCGCGGAAGGAGGAATACAAGTGGGGCCTCGACTTCGTGCAGGCCGAGGCGCAGGACGGCTCGGCAAACACCTTTGCCGCAAAGACGATCAACACCGGCGGCCGTGACCGGATGAATGGCCGCGCGGCGATTAAAAACGACGGCTTCCGCGTCTCGCGGCGCCCGCTCAACGGCTGGGAAACCTACGCGCAGGCGCTGCTCTTCTCAAACGAGGCCGCCTACGTGAACTGACGGGCACGCCGCCCGCAGAGCCATAAGCTCGCGCTTTGGCACACAGCCCGCTTAACATGCGGTTTCAGCCCGCATGAGCCCAAGCGTCGCCATCTGCATCACCACGCACAATCGTCGCGTGGAGGTGGAACGCACCCTCACGCAGATCGCCAGCCTCATGCCGCCGCCGGACGAAATCATCATCGTCGCGGACGGCTGCAACGACGGCACCGCGGAGTTCGTCCGGACACTGCACCCCGCCGCGCACCTCATCGTTCACGAGCCGGGCCGCGGCTCCATTCCATCGCGGAACGAAATGGCCGCCGCGACGAAGTGCGACATCTTCCTCAGCCTCGACGACGACAGCTACCCCATCGAACCGGACGCCATCGCGCGCATCCGCACACTGTTTGAAAACAACGCGCGTCTCGCCGTCGCGGCATTTCCGCAGCGGACCGACGAATACCCCGGGACGCTCACCACGACCGATTTCGGCCCCGCGCAGCTCATCGGCAGCTACGCAAATTCCGGCGCCGCGATCCGCACCGCCGCTTTCCGCGAACTCGGCGGCTATCCGGATTTTTTCTTCCACGCCTACGAGGAGCCGGACTTCGCATTGCGCTGCGTGAGCGCGGGCTGGCAGGTGCGGCTGGATCCCATCGTCACCGTGCGGCACCACTTCACGTCTCTGCAGCGGAATGAAATCCGCACCCACCATCGCCACGCGCGCAACGAACTCTGGAGCGTGCTGATGCGCTGCCCCATGCCGCAGCTTCTCGCCGTCGCACCGTTCCGCGCATGGCGGCAGCTTGTCTATGCCTGCCGGCGCGGCTGGTCGTGGGTGTGGCGCGAGCCGAAGTGGTGGTGGCAGTGCCTCCGCGGCATCCCGCAGTGCCTGCGCTCGCGCCGCACGCTGAAATGGGCGGCTTACCTCGCGTGGATGCGGCTGCTGCGAAATCCGGTGACGATCGAACCCGGCGAACACGCTGCAATCCAACCCGCCGTGAAATGAGCAGCCCGATGGCAACGAACAGCACCGACACCGGAAACCGCGGCTCGGAGGAGCATGTGTTTTCCACGGCGGCGCTCATCGCGATGATCTTCCTCGCTGGTGTCTATCTGCTGTCGCTCGCGGAGATTCTTCTCGGCTGCCACCAGTTTTGTTTCAACGCGCCGGTGCTCGCCGGCACCACCATCGCCGTGGCGTTTGCACTGCGGCGAGGGCATCCGCACATCGTCAAGTCGCTCCTCGTGTTTCTCGGTGTGCTGGCAATCGGAACCGCAGCCTCCATCGCGGTCATCGACACCACCTACGACGGCATTCGCTACCACGCCGCCGGAGTCGTCGCCGTGCAGGACTCATGGAATTTCTTCGCGGACCGGATTCCTCACAGCGAACTGGGCCGCGGCTACGCGAAGTGGCTCGCGATTTACCCGAAGGCGCTCTGGGTGCTCGGCGCAAATTTCCACGCAGCCACCGGCCAATACGAAGCCTGCAAGCTGGTGAACTGGCTCGGCATGCTCATCGCGTTCGGGTTCGCATTCCGGCTCGGAGCGCGGCTTGGGCTCGGGCGCAGCCAGAGGTATCTGCTCTCCGGATTCATCGCGCTGAATCCGATCTCCGTGGCCCAGTTGTTCGCCTTTCAGCAGGACGGGCCGATGGCCTCGCTTATTCTCGCGATGGTCTGCCTGCTCATCGAGCACCGCCTCGCACCGTCGAAAACATCCGGCACCGCGCTGTGCCTGCTGATTTTCCTGATCGTGAACCTCAAGACGACAGGCGTGGTCTTCGTCACCGTCCTCGTCGGCAGCGCGCTGGCTTGGTCGTGGATGAGCCGGCAGCGCGTGCTCGATTTTCTATGGCCCGCGCTGGCCGTGCCCGTGGGGTTCTTCGTCGTCGGCTTCTCCCCTTTCACGCAAGGCGTCATCATTTCCGGCAACCCCTTCCACGGCGTCCTCGGTCCCGGCGCAGAGCCATTTGAACAGCTCCACGAGAGCCTCATGCCGAAGAACCGCTTTCTGCTGTTCGCATCATCCGTGTTTGGCCGCACCGAGCGAGTGCCGACGGAGATCAATTTCAAGGTCCCCGGCAGAGTGAGCCTCCAGGAAATCAAGGAAATCAGCGATGCCACCCGCTTCGGCGGTTTCGGCCCGCTGTTCAGCCTCGCGCTGCTGCTCGCCGCAGCGGGCTTGGTGATGCGAAAGGCAGGAGGTGGAGTGGTGACGCTCGCACCTGCGGGCGTGGTGGCCGCGCTGCTCGCCGCGACTTTCATCCATCCCGCGGCTTGGTGGGCGCGGTATGTTCCGCATTTCTACCTCGTGCCACTCGTCTTTGTCGTCGCTGCCTGGAAGGAAGCGGACCTCACCCGGCGAACCCTCATCCTCAGCCACGCCGTCGTCACCCTGCTCGCGATCAACGTCGCCCTTTTCTCCTACAGCCTCGCGCGGAGCGTGGCCCTCTCGCGGCAGATGCGGAGCGATCTGAATCGAATCTGCGACCGCGCCGCGACGGGCCGGCTCACCATCCACGAGGGCCAGTGCTCAAACGTAAAGGGTCCGCTGCTGATCCGCGCGAAAGTCCGTGCCGACGCAGCAACATCGGCTTCGCCAGCGGACAAGGTGGAGGTCATCGCCGACGTCGCATTCTCCGTGAACTGATGGCGAATGATGCGGACAACGAAGCCAAGCTGCGCATCATCCGCACCGATACGCCTCAACCACGTCCGCGCCAGCCAATGAAGCGCGGCGCCGAAAAACCATGGTGATTTCCTTTTCCGCAACCAATCCCTGCCACATGTGGCCGACCGCGCAGGCTGTCGCGCGGGAGGGCGTCGCGGGACTCTATTACTCCGGCTATCCTGCCTGGAAAATCGCGGATGCGGATCGCGCGCGGCTGCGATGCTCAAGCTTCCGAACAAACGTCGTCTATGCGCTGCTGAAATACGCGCCCGCCGCGCTTCGCCCTAGCGCGCGGCGGCTTTTCCTCTGGCAGGACCACGGCTTTGACCGCTGGGTGGGCGCCCATCTCGAGCCGTGCGATTTCATTCATGCAATGCCGGGGCAGGCGCTGCACACCTTCCGCGCGGCGAGGCGCCTCGGCATCCGCACGGTGCTCAACCACGCCACAGGTCCCACTCGCGAATGGGTGCGCATCATGCAGCCGGAATACGAGCGCGTCGGGCTGCGGCTCGAAAAGGAGTGCCCGTATGACGCCACATGGTTCGCGCGCGAGGACGAGGAATATGCACTCGCCGATTTTCACTGCGCAGCCTCCACCGCCGTGCGCGCCCAGCTCGCCGGCATCGGCATTCCCGAGGAACGCATCTGGGTGGTCCCGTATGGCGCGGACACGAATGCGCGCGTTTTCCAGCGTGCCGAGAACCCGTCGTCGCCGCCGTTCTTCCGCATCCTCTTCGCCGGGCAGCTCAGCCTGCGCAAAGGCATCCGCACGCTGCTCGACGCGCTCACGCTGGCGGATAAGCCGCATTGGAAAATGGAATTCATCGGCTCCGGTTCACACGAGACGGCGAGGGACATCGCCGACTACCGCGGCGCGACGCCGCTGAAATTTCACGGCAGCCTGCCGCAGGAGCAGCTCGCCCGCGCGATGCGCGACAGCAGCGTGCTCGTGCTGCCATCTCTGGAAGAAGGCTTCGGCCTCGTCGTGCCGCAGGCGCTGAACTGCGGCTGCCCGGTCATCGTCAGCGACCGCGTGGGCGGACGCGACTACGTGCGGCACCGCGACAACGGCAGCGTTTTCCCCGTCGGCGACGCTCAGGCGCTCGCAGCGGAACTCGCATGGTGGGAGCAGAACCCCTCTCGCACGCGGGACAACTTCACTTGGACGGACGGGGCTCGCACGCTAATTGCACGGAGCAAGGCAGCACTCAGCCCATGAATTTCTTTCCACGACCAGTCCGGGGTCCGGCAAAGGCCCCCGCCCCACCTCTGCGCAGCGAGGCGACGGAGGATCTGCCGGCAGACGAGCCTCCGCGGCCGCAGGTCAATTCGACGGTCGCCACGCTCATCGGGCTGATCATCACAGCCTTCGCGGCAAGCTCCGGCGGACCGGACAGCCGCCCGTCGGACATCGCATCCACGGCGGCCATCGGCACGCTCGCGTCGCTGCTGCTGGGCTTCTCGTTCGACTTGCAAAAGGGGCTGAACAACCTCGTGCGCGCGGACGTCCTCGCGCTCCTCGCCTTCTATTTTCTCACGCTTTTCGAGTTCCTGTTCCGACAGGTGAATTTCGACACGATGGCGTCGCACCAGAGCGCCGCAGCCGCCGTGAATGTGGTGCTCGTAGGCTTCGGCGGCATGCTGATCGGGCGCCACCTGCTGCATCCGCAGCGCCAGCCCTTTCAGAAAATGCTCACCCACGAGATTCCGGGCGGCATTCTCATCCTGCTGTTCTGGTCGGCCTTCTGCATCGGCTACATGCACCAGTGGGTCGTGCCGCAGGTGAACTGGAATCCGGTGAAGTGGTTCGACTACGCGCTCGCGCCGCGCTTCGAACAGCCGTGGGGGCGTGGAAAATTCGGCGACTTCCGCGCGATGCTCTACGAGCTGAACATGCTCATCAACCTGGTGCCGCCGCTCGCGGGAATCATCATCGCACGACGCCAGCGCTTCGGCGCGACGGCGCTCGGATTTGTCGTCGCCGGCTACCTCCTCGTCCTGTTCCTCGCCTTCGCCGGAGGAACGCGGAGCATCCTCGCGACATTCCTCGTCACCTTCATCATCGGCTTCGCCTTCGCGTCACCGAAGGGCAGGCAGAAGGAGCTCATCGTCATCAGTGCCGCAGCCATGATGCTGCTCGCCTTCGGCACGGTGACGATGATCCGCATCCGCACGGTCGGCCTGAAAAAGATCCTCTCGGGCGACGTGGCATTCTCCCGCGCGCAGTCCGAGACGATGTATGTGGACTACAACCTCTACAACATCTCGAAGCTGACGGAGGTCTTCCCGAAACGGATGCCCTACCTCGGCTGGGAGGTCCCCTATCTTGCGCTCGTCCGTCCGATTCCGCGCGCCCTATGGAAAGGAAAACCCGAGGGGCTCTCGAACAGCATCGAGGCGGCGCTCGGCTATTTCGGAGGCAACATCACCATCTCGGCGAGCTACGCCGGCGAGTCCTACATGGCGGGGGGGATTCTCGGCGTGCTCCTCGTCTCCGTTTTTTTCGGCGCCGTGAATGGCTGGTGGTCGCACCTGATGAGCCCGCGCAATTCCGAGCTCGGCATCCTCATCTACTCGTCGGGCTTCTTCGCGGCCGTGATCTCGATGCGAAGTCTTTTCACCTACACCACGGCGCTGCTGCCGACCGTGGCCGCGATTGTCGGCACGACGCTCCTCGTGCGGAAGCTGGTGCAGAAGGCGCAGAGCCTTGCGTTCCGCTCCAAGCGCGGCGGAGGCTCGGACGACTGACGCATGGACACTCCGCTCGTCACAGTCACATTCGTCGGATGGCAGCGGCGCAACGCGCTGGAGCGCGGCATCAAAAGCGCGCTGGAGCAGGACTATCCGGCCATCGAGGTGCTCGTCCTCGACAACTCGCCGAAGGACGACATCCACCGCTGGCTGCTCGAAGCCTACCCGCAGGTGAAGAGCATCAAGACCGCGCACCCGATCGCGCTTCCCGCGGCGAGGAACATCCTCGTCGCCACCGCGCACGGTGAGTTCGTGTTCTTCCACGACGACGACAGCTATTTCGCCTCGCCCCGTGACGTGAGCACCGCCGTCGGCTACGCGCAGGAGCATCCCGAGGCCGCGTGCCTCGCCTTCCGGGTGGGCGATGGAAAGGGCGACTGGAACCCGCAGTTCGACGCCCCGAGCGCCGGGCCGCACTACACATTCGTCGCGTGCGCCACGATGTTCCGGCGCACTGACTTCAGCGCGGCGGGCTGGTATTTTGAGGAGTTCTGGCTCTACGGCGAGGAGCGCGTGATCAGCCTCGGCTTCTACGGCATCGGAAAGGAAATCCACTTCCTCCCATCGGTCTCCGTCGTCCATCTCCCGGAGAGCACCGGCCGCGCGAAGGACCCCGGCGCCCGCTACCACATCTGCGACATCGTGATGGTCGCCGGCGCCGCGCTGCTGAAGTTCCCCTTCCCCGGCGTGCTCTTCTGGTATCCCACGATGCTGCTTTTCTACTTCCTGCAGGTCGCCGCCCTACGCCGCCGGCCCATCGTCGCACTGAAAGGCCTCTTCACCGCACTCGGGATGATTCCTTCGTTCCTGCGCCATCGCAGCCCGATCTCCCGCGAGCACTACCACCGCTGGCGCGCGGTGCGTTCGCAGGTGAATGCGGGCTTCCTGCGCCGCACCGGGCGCTGGAAGTGGTATCACAAGTGGCTGCCCGCAGCGGGATGAGAGTCGCCTTTGTCAGCGTGCTGCCATCGCCGTATCAGCGCGACATGTTCGCTGCGCTCGCGGCGCGCGACGATGTTGCGCTGCGCGTTTTCTACATGGAGCGCTCCGCGCCAGACTCGCCGTGGCCCGAGCGACCGCTCGCGGAATACGAAAGCTACCTTCCGGGCTTCTGGTTTTCACTCGGCCGCGCTCGCGTGCATCTGAACTGGCGCCTGCCCTCGCCGCGCGACCACGACGTGATCGTGTGCAACGCGCTCCTGCCGTCATTCACCGCGCAGTGGCTCATGCGCGCGAAGCTGCGCCGGTCCCGGTGGATGTTCTGGGGAGAAAGGCTCGGCACCCGAAGCTGGAAACAGGATCGCCTCACATCGCCGCTCCGCCGCGCCGCAGGCATCGCGGCCATCGGCACTTGGGCTGAGAGCGATTACGCCGCGCGGTTTCCGGGCACGCGCGTCTTCAACATCCCCTATCACTGCGACCTCGCGCCTTTCACCGTGGAGACACGACCGCCACGCGAGCCCGGCACCATCACCTTTTTCCTCTGCGGCCAGATGATCGCACGCAAGGGCGTCGATCAGCTTCTCGCCGCGTTCAGCACACTGCCGGAAAATGCGCGGCTGCTGCTCGTCGGGCGCGAGGCGGAACTGCCGCAGATGCTCGCGCCCCTCGCTCCCACGGTTCGCAAACGAATCCACTACGCCGGCTTCCAGGCGCCGGATGCACTGCCGAAGTTCTTCGCACAGGCCGACGTCTTCGTGCTTCCGAGCCGCTACGACGGATGGGGTGTTGTTGTGAACCAGGCGCTCGGGGCGGGACTGCCGATCATCGCGAGCGACCACGTCGGCGCCGCGCACGATCTCGTCCGCGAAGACGTAAACGGCTTCACCTTCCCAGCCGGGGATGCGAACGCTCTCGCCGCCGCCATGCTCCGCTACGCATCAAACCCCGACCTCGCCCGCACACACGGCAGCGCGTCGCTCTCGGCGCAGTCGGAGTGGACACCGGCCCGCGGTGCGGAGCGCTGGGCACGGGCTTTGCAGACGGTCTGCGCATGAAAGTCCTCATCGCCAGCACCAGCAGCGGCTCCCGCGGCGGAGGCGAGCTTTGCCTTCTCTACCTCGGCCGCGCGCTAGTGCAGCGCGGGCATGAAGTCTCGCTGTGGATGTCGGCCCATCCGCGGATGGATGAACTCGCCTCCCTCTTCGCGCCCATCGGCCCGGTGATTCGCGCCGAATACACAAACACCTACGACTACAAGGCCCGCTCGCTCGCGCACCTCCTCGGCTGCCGCTCTGCCAGCCGTGTCGCCGCGCAGTGGCGCGGACTCGCTCCGGACGTCGTCCACATCAACAAGCAGAACCTTGAGGACGGCCTCGACCTCCTCGACGCGGCTCGGCGCTGCGGCCTTCCGAGCATCGCCACGATTCACATCACCCAATGCGCGCGCTACCTCCGCGCGCAGCATGCCGCCGCTCGCGACTGGGTCGCAGCCCGCAGCCTCCGGCGCTTTCCCGGCGTGCTTGTGCCCACGCTCGCACAGCGCGAGCAGGAGCTCCGCGAATTCACCAGCCCGTCCACGCGCATCCGCACGGTGCTCAATGGCGTGCCAATCCCCGATCTTGCGGGGCGCTCCGAAGCGCGCGCTTCGGTCCGCGCGGAAATCCGAGCGAAGGAAGGCGAAAGGATCATCGTCGGAGTGGGCCGCGTCGCCGCGCAGAAGCGGCCGCTGCTCTGGCTCGAATGGGCGGAGATGCTCGGCAACGCCTCGCCAGACACACGCTTCGTCTGGGTCGGCGACGGCGTGCTCGCCGGTGATTTCGACCGCGTGATGAGGGAGCGGAATCTCACCTCACGCGTTCACCGCATCGGGTGGACCAATGATGTGCAGCGCTACCTGCTCGCGTCCGATGCATTCCTCCACACCGCGGAATTCGAGGGGCTGTCCTTCGCGCTGCTCGAGGCGCTCGCCGCGGGCCTGCCGGTTTTCCTCACGGAAAACCTCCTCGCGGAGCTGCCATTCCTCACGCCCGAAGTCTCCATCGCGCTGAAAGAAGACACCGTCGTCATTCCTGAACGCGAAGGCCTCGCCGCACTCGGAAGAAACGCGCGTGCATTGGCAGAAGAGAAATTTTCCTTCGGCGCAATGGCCGCAAATTACGAGACGGTTTACCAAGAGGTCACCGCGCACAAATCGTGAAGATCCGATTCTTCGAGCCGCCAGCGGAGCAGAAAGTCGGCGGACTAGACGCTGCGATCATCTCGCTGCGCAGGGCACTCGAATCGCTCGGGCATCAGGTGCACATCAATGGCGACGCACCGACTCACAGCGACACGGACGTGGTGCATTTCCACGGGCTGTGGCAGCGGAGTTTTCCCGCGCTCGCAAAGGTGTGCACGCGGGAACAAATTCCGTTCGTCGTGAGCCCACACGGGATGCTCGAGCCTTGGGCGCGCCGGAAGAAGTGGTGGAAGAAGTGGCCGTATTTTCACCTCGTTGAAAAGCGCTGGATCGCGCACGCCGCGCGTGTGCTCGCCACAGCGGACCCCGAGGCAGCGAGACTCCGGGCCATTTTTCCGCGCAGCAATGTGGAGTCGCTACCACTCGGCCTCACCGCCGACCGGCGCCCGGACTACTCAGCGGCGCGCGCCCGTCTCGAATGGAACCCGGGCGAGACCGTGCTGCTCTACTTGTCGCGCATCCACGAGAAGAAGGGCCTCGACATGCTGCTGAGTGCACTGGCGGCACTGCACGGCAGCGTGCCCACGAATTCACGCCTCGCGATTGTCGGCCCCGACGAGCAGCCGGATTACGCCGCACGCTGCCGGGAGTTCATCGCGCAAAACTCCGCACGCCTGCCGCGTATCGACTGGGTCGGCCCCGTCTGGGGCGACGAGCGCTGGCCGTATTTCCAAGGCGCGGACCTCTTCTGCCTGCCGACGCATTCGGAAAACTTCGGACTCGCTGTGCTCGAAGCCTGTCAGGTCGGCACACCTGCGCTCACGACGACAGAGACTCCGTGGGCTGAGTCACTCGGATGCCGGCGCGGCTTCATCGCGCGGCCCGAGGTTGCGAGCATCCGGGCACAGCTCGCGCGGTTCTTTTCACTTCCGCAGCAAACTGACACGGAGCGCACGGCCCTCGCGGAGTGGGCGTGGGAGAACTTCGAGTGGTCGAAACTCGCGCCACGCTATGCCGGGCTGTATGAGGGCCTCCGCACCACGCACTGATGACGCAGAGAAATCCACCGCTACTCACGCCCGAGGGAAAACGCGCCGCCGAGCGCGTGCGCCTGATTTTTTTCAGCATCGCGGCGGCGAACATTGTGCTCGTCGCCATCGTGATGTGGAGCCGGCACAACGCTGAGAAAAAGCGGGAAACACCCGCACCGAAACCGGCGGCGGCGCAGAGCACGCCGCCCACCGCTGCCAGATGAGCGCGTCAGCGCTCGCCACGGACTACTTCAGCCACTTGTCCGCGTAGTCGAGCCACACTTTCCAGTCGGGCGTGGTCATCGAGTGCTTGCCTTCCCGGATGAAGTAGCCGAGGCGCGAATCGAGCAGCTTGCCGACCTCGGGCATCTTCCCTGCGCCGACACCGTCGCCGGCGACGAGGCGGTAAACAGGATCGGCGGCGCGCAGCAGATCGAACTGGCCGGCGGGGTTTGCCCATTTGTCCTCGGTGGCGTTTGAAAGGAGCACGGGACGTGGGGCACAGAGCGCGATGAGTTCGTGTTGGTCGAAAGGCAGCCGCGCGGGCTCGGCGTCGAACGATTTGAAATTTCCGCTGAACCAATGTGGAAACGCCTTGTTGATCACCTCGACTGTCTCGGCCGTCGGCCGGCCGTTGGCCTGCGGCACGACGAGTTCCGGCGCGGGACGGCTCGGTGCGGTGCCGCCGCATCCCGCCTGACTCGGAATCGCGAGGGCGATGCGCTCGTCGAACGCGGCGGCAACGAGTGCGGTCTTGCCGTTGCGCGAGTGGCCGACGACGGCGACACGCTTGCCATCGATTTCTGGAACGATGAGCAGGTAATCGAGCATCCGCGAAAATCCCCACGACCACGCCATGATGGTCGCCGTGTCCGCAGGGCCGCGCTCGGTGCCCGGTTTGCGGAAAGCTTTCAGCGCCTCCTCGGCGAGCGCCTTGTCGTCGGGCACGACGTCGCCGCTGTAGAAGCTCGCGAACGCGTAGCCGCGCGCGATGGTCTGCTCGATGGCCCACGTCTCCACCTGCTTGCCGCGGCCAGCCTCGGCGGCGCGGTTCGGCTCGGCGCCGGGGAAACTTTCGCGAATCCATCCGCGCACGAGCTGAATCTTCGGGTCATCGAGGAGCTGGTAGTTGCCGTAGAAGTTCATCCCGAGAAAACACGGCGCGGGCTTCGCGAGGCCGTTCGGCACGACGACGAGCAACTGCACCGGCGCGGCGAGGCCGCAATCCACGAGCACCTCGCGCAGCGTCGCCTTGCCGCCGAGCGCCGCCTTGTCCTCGCGGATGATTTTGCCACTCACGGCACGCGGCTCGGGACGCGCGCCATACATGTAGTGCTGGAAAAGCGCGCGCAGTTCCGGCACACGCTTCGTGAGCCACTGTTCCTTCGTCGTCACACGTGAGCCGTCGCCCGCCACGAGTGCGTCGGGCAGGTCCTTGGACACGGGGAGCTTTTCCGGTGCGGGAAAATCGGCGGCGAGTGCGGTCATGACGAGGAGTGGAACGAGGGAGAATGCGGGGTGCATGCCGGAGCATCGGACGAAGTGCGATGTGAACGCAATGCGGCAGGAGCATGAGCGCCCGGTCAAATTCAGGCGTGCGCGGTGTCATCCAGTGCGGCATCTAGCGCCGCATGAAACGCCTGCTCCCCACACTGTTTCTTCTCCTCCTCGTGTCGCTCGCCAGCGCGGAGTCGGTCCTCGTTCCTGCTGTCTCCGACAGATGGGTCCCGCTGACGAATTTCGACGCGTTGCGCACTGGTGCCGAAGCACAGGATCGTGCGTGGCATTTCACACCTGCGCCCGAGACCCAGGCGCGCGACCCGTTCACGGTCCGCATCGGCGATGCTTGGCACTGCTATTACAGCGGCGTGAAGCAGGTGAGCACGACGACGAAGGGCAAGACGCAGACGAAGACGGTCGGTGCGGTCTTCGTGCGCACGTCGTCGGATTTGAAAACATGGAGCGAGCCGAAGACCGTCGCGTGGGGCGGGGCGTCGGGCGACGACGCGGAGAGCGCGGGCCATCCGCAGGTCGTCGAAGTGGAGCCGGGGCATTGGTATCTTTTCCGCACGCAGACGGGAGGCGGGCGCGCGACGACTTGCGTGTATCACAGCACCGACCCGCAGAATTTCGGCATCTCCGGCAGCTACGGCGACGCGCATCACTTTGTCACCTTGCTGCCGACCGTCATCGAGAAGGTCGTGAAGCATACCGACGGCTGGTCGGTCATTCGCGGCAACGAGGCGGCGAAGCTCGATTGGCGTGAAATCGCGAAACCCTCGCGACCGACCGAGCGACCGCCGGGCATCGCTATCCGCGTCGCGCTCTACGACGATGGCGGCAGCGCGGGGGCCGGCATCCCGCGCGTCACGGAGCAGCTCGGACGCTGCAAGGACATCGAACTGACCAAGCTCAGCAGCGACGGCATCCGCGCCGGGCTCAATGGCTACGATGTGGTGATTTTCACCGGGGGCAGCGGTGGGCGGCAGGCGAACACCATCGGCCTGCTCGGACGTGAGCAGGTGCGGCGCTTCGTCGAGGCGGGCGGCGGCTACATCGGCATCTGCGCGGGCGCGTATCTCGCGTGCGATGGCTTCGCGTGGGGCGTGAAGGTGCTGAATGCGAAGACGCCGTCGCCGAAGTGGGAGCGTGGCCGCGGCGACTTGAAAATCGAGACGACGGACGAGGGACAGAAGCTCCTCGGCCTGCCCAAGGAGGCGACGGTGATCTACCACAACGGCCCGCTGCTCGTCCCCGCGGGCAACCCAAAGATTCCGAGCTTCGAGCCGCTCACCTTTTTCCGCACTGAGGTCGCGAAGAACGGCGCGCCCGAGGGAATCATGGTGAACTCCCCGGCAATCGTGCGCGGGCAGTTCGGCTCCGGCCGCGTGATCGCATGCAGCCCCCATCCAGAGCAGACGACCGGCCTCGACAACTGGATCGAGAACGCCGTGCGTGCGGTGGCGGGAAAGTAGGAACGCAACAGTGGCCGGCCCACGAGTGAGCCGGCCACGTTGATTCGCATCTGATGCGAGGCGTCAGGCCGCCTTCTTCTCCTGCGGCGGCATCGGTGTCGGCGGCGGGGTATCGCCGATGTTCTGCCACGTCATGAGCACCTGCATGATGCTCTGGAACAGGCCGCTCTCCGCGCCGGTTTGTTTGCCGTCGCCGCCGAGCGTGACGACGCGCTCGGGCACGAGTGGCTGCTCGCTGTGGGCGAGCTGCTGCGCGACGAGGTTGAGCGCGTAGAGGCGCGGGTCGGTGAAGGCCTCGATTTTCTGGCGGCTCACGTCGGCTTCCGCGCGGCCGACCTGCGCTACCCTTGCGGCCTCGCCCTGGCCCTCGAGCTCGATGGCGCGGGCACGGCCCTCCGCGAGCGCAACTTCGCGTTTCGCGAGGCGCTCGGCTTCGGCGAGCTGCGCGGCACCACGGTTGGCTGCGATTTCCACCTCGATGCTCGTGTCGGTGAGGTGCGTCTGGTTGTCGGCCTGCGCCTTCGCGTGGTTGAGCGCCTTGAGCTGCGCGGCGGCTTCCTGCTGCTTCGCAAAAGTCTCCTTTTGCTCCTCGGCGAGGCGGCGCTGGCGCAACTGGTCGAAGAGGCGGTCAATCGGATCTTCCGCGCCGTTTTTCACCGCGCTCTCGGGACGGCCGATGAGGACGGCGACGCAATTGATGTCGAACTCCTGAAAACGCAGACCGAGCTGCTCGGTCGCGCGGCGCTGGATTTCCTCGCGGTGCGTGAGCAGGTCGAGCATGCACGAAGCCTGCGCGACATCACGGAAATACGCGGTGAGGATCGGGTCTAGCGTCTGCGTGATGAGCCGGCGCACGTCGCCGAAACGCTGCACGACGCGCGGCGCCTTTTCGTAGTCGATGTGCAGCACGAGCGACAGCGGGAGCAGCGGCTCGTAGCCGTCGGCGGTGATGATGGCGATGCTGGTGAGGTGCTCGTCGTAGCGGTGCGCCTCGGTCTGGCCGCTGATCCAGCGCAGCACGAAGTTCACCGTGGGCACGAGCTCGACTTTGAGCGCATACGGATTCAGCGCGTATTTTCCCGGCGCGAGGGCCTCGCGCCACACGCCGCGGCGCCCTGCCTCGACCTGCTGGCCGTAGCGGAATGCGGTGCCGCTCACATCGTGGCCGGTCGCACCGTGGTAGCTGATGACGACACCGACGTAGCCGATCGGAATGAGCGTCTTCGGCTGGAGCTCGATGCTCGCGAACCAGCGGTTGATGAAGTAGGTGCCGTCCGTGAGCACCTGGAGCTGCTTGCCGCGGCGGCCGCCGAGCACGAGGAATGACTCGGGATCCTGGAAGTAGTTGTGGCCTCCGTCATTCGGAGTGCCGACCTGCGGCGCGATGAATTCGCCCGGCTCCAGCGTCGGGCCGTCGTGAATCGTGACGACACCGAGCAGGTCATGCGGCGAGAGCTTGCTGGCGTCGGCCTTCAAGGCCTCGTCGCCATTTTTCTGGACGTAATACGCCGAGCCGATGAGCACCGGCGCGAAGCCGTGGGAATTTGCCAGCTCAAGCTGCCACGAGGCGCACTGCTGTGTTTCGTCGCGCGGGATCGGCCCCGCATGCACGGCAGTCTCTGTGATGACGACGAAGAGGGCCGTGTTCACCGCATACACGCCTTCACGCAAGATGCCGCGCTGCCGTCCGCGCTGGCCGCTGTTCTTCAGAAATGCCACGGGTTCCTGGAAGCCGTTGCATTCCACGACCCGGCCGAGTGTCTGCGCGGGCTCAAGCGGCTGCCCGTCCCGCGCATAAACGTAGCCGATGCGACCCTCGGCGATCGTGACGAGCGGCACGGTGTGCACGCGGAACATCCAAAACGGATACCCGAAGTGCAGACCGCCGCGCAGCACGCGCGCCTGGAAGCCCGCCTCGCCGGAAAACGCAATGATGCGCCCTCCTTCGAGCGAGCCGCGGAGCGACCACAGTTTTTCGATGATGCCGACGCGCCGGTGCGGAATGAACCGGAAGCCGACGAGGCCCTGGATGATGACAAGCGCGAGCGCAGTTTTAAGCACCCACGCACCGATGGTGATGGCGAGTTGAACGCCGTTCATAGTTGTTCTCTTTCTAGGATGAGGCCCGCGCATCCTGCGACGCGCGGGAGGTTCGAGCCGCCGGTCCACGCGCAGGCGCATGAGGAAAAAATCCGCATGTGCGCACGCGAACGCGGCGGGAGCATGGAGAACGTCGGAGACATTCCCTGCCCCTCAGAGCAGGCTGACGAGGTTAGCTGTCGGGCTGGAGCCACTGAGTGCCCCCGGCGCTGCAGGCGCGCCGTTCGCCCCGAGCCGCGCACGCTTTGAAAAACGCACGCGGCAAGAGTTGGTTCCCCCGCTGCCAAGGCCACCCGGCCGAGGCATTAAGCTGGCAAAGAACTGCGAAAATCATCCGATGCGCGGCATCGGCGACAAGCAGACTAAATTGTAAACCCCGGACAAAACCCTCCGGAGCCGCGCAAGTGCCTAACTCGCAGGACTAAGCGCCATGCCATTCTCGCCGGATTATTTCCGCAGCGAGTAGCACATCAGCACGTCCTGGTCGCGGATGTAGAGCTTGCCGTCGTGGATGGCGGGATGCGGCCAGCTCGGGCCGTTCACGGTTGCGAGCTTGAACGTGCCCTTTTCGCTGTAGCCCGCGGGCGAGGCCTCGATGAGCGCCATGATGCCGTCTTGATAGCGGAAATAGAGGTTTCCATCAGCGGCAATCACCGCGGCGCTTTCCTTGCCAGGGCCGCGCTCCTTTTCCCACACGACCTTGCCGGTCTTCCATTCGAGGCAGATGGGGAAACCGTTATTGTGGCCCTTGCCGGCGTAGATGTGGTCGCCGATGCGCACCATGCCGCCGTGGTGGTTCTGGAAAGTGGATGCGTTCAGGAAATACTGCTCCTCCGCGACGATGGGCGAGCCGTTGTCGCCGGCGCCCTTCGCGATCTTCAGCAGCGCGGCTCCCGTGCCGTAGCCGCTGGAGACGAACACGTAGTCGTCCCACACGAGCGGCGTGGGGATGACGGCGGTGCCGTTCGCGACGCGATTGTAGTGCCAGAGCAGCTTTCCGCTCTGCGCATCCACGCCGATGGCGCCCTTGCCGACGAGCGTGACGTATTGACGGATGCCCGCGGCGTTCGAAACGACCACGCCCGTGTAGCCCGCGGTGTCGTGGCCCTTGCCGGGAAGCGCGACGGCGGTCTTCCACAAAACGTCGCCGGTCTTCTTGTTCAGCGCGGCGACGACGGCCTCGTGGCTGCCGGGCACGACGATGAGCTTGTCGCCATCCACGAGCGGCGACTCGCAGAACTGCCAGCCAGGCTTCGGTGCGTTGCCAAAATCCGCGGTGTAGCTTTTCCGCCACACTTCGCGCCCGTCGCTCGCGCCGACACACACGAGGTCACCCTCGGAGCTGAGCGCGAAGACGAGGTCGCCATCAATCGTCGGCGTGCAGCGCGGCTCGCCGCCCTTGTCGCAAAGCTTCGCGGACCACAGCTCCTTCTGCGTCGCAACATCGAGGGCGACGATGAACTGTCCGCCGCCCTTGCGTCCGCTCGTCGTGAAAATCTTTCCGCCCGCGACAGACACGGACGACATGCCGCGACCAAGGCCCGTAATTTTCCAAGCGAGCGCGGGGCCTTCCGCAGGCCACTGCTTAAGCAGCCCGGTGCCGGGGAAAATTCCGTCGCGATTCGGCCCGCGCCACTGAGGGATGTCGCCGGTTGCGGCGATGGCGGTAGAGGCGGCGAGGACGGGGAGGAAAATCCGGAGGTGTTTCATGCCGCCCGATGTGCCAGCGGCGGAATGCGCGGGCAAGCCGTTCGTGCGCTACACACCCGCGGTGAGCGAGAGCGCGCCGGCATTCCAGAAATCGATCAGGTCGAGTGCGAGGAAGCGGAACACCACGAGCGCGGCGTCACCGAGCGGGATGCCGACCTTCTGCGCGAGCACGTGCAGCGGGTCTGAGCCGTTGATGGCGGTGGCGAAGCGCGCCTCGACGTCGTTGAGCTTCAGCCGCTGCACGAGGTCGTAACCGCGCCGCGTATAGGCGGGCGAGCCGTTCGGGTCGGGGCGCTGCGACGGCGCGAGCTGCTCGAATTTCACGTGCCGCAGCGACGCGAGGTTCCAGTTGTCGGCGTCCTCGGTGCCGGCGGGAAATTTTTCCACGTAGCCCGGCAGCGTCACGACTTCATCGAACTCAAACGCGATGCGCCCCGCGGTATGGAGCTGGCTGAAGAGCCGGTGCCCGTGCTCGCGCGTGATTTGCACCACGTCGTCGTGCGGCAGCGTGTTGCGCTCGCTGAGGAAGAGGAAAATCGGGCAGCCGGTGAGTTGCTGGTTCATCTGCGCCTCGGCAATGAGGCCGAGGCTCGTCGCGGAGAGAACCGTCGGGCTGTCCGCGCAGTAGAGCTGCGAGTTCCGCGTGGTCGCGAAAAGGAAGCGTCCGCCGCTCATCCACAGCTCGACGGGCTGGCGACCGAGTTTGAAGCGCAGCACGCCGGTGAGCCGGTCACCCTGCGCCATGTGCAGCACCTGCCGCAGTGAGATGACACCCGTGTGTCCGCTGAAAATGATGCCGCCCGCGCGCGACGCGAGCATGCGGTGGCTGCCCGCCTTCCCGCCGAGCATCTCGCTCACCGCCTCGGTGAGGATGTCCATCGTCACGGGCTTGATGATGACACGCGCGATGTTCGGGAATTTCTCGATGGATTCGCCGTTGCGCGATGCATCCGAGAGCAGCACAACCGGCGTGTTCGCCGCGAACGCATCCACCGAGAGCCGCGTGAGCACCGCACCGGCTTCCGCGCCGGGCATTGTCTCGTTCAGCAGCACGAGGTCGGGGCACGCGACGTTCAGCCGCTCGATGGCGTCGCGTCCGCGCGAAGCGACCAGCACGTCGCACCCGGGAAAATGGCGCGCAAAGACATTTTCGGCGATGTCTGCGGCGTTCTGCGGGTCGTCAATGACGAGGATTTTCTGAGCCATGCTGGATTTCGGAGCGTGCGCGGCGAGCGTGCGGGCAACCGAGCCGGGAAGTCAACCCAGCAGTCCCGCAGGAAGTGCGGCGCAGCTCTGGAGAGCTACGCTACCTGAACGTCTGCAGCGCGCGGAGCTTCGCCAGGGCGGCGCCTCCTTCGATTTCGGCGCGCGCGAGTTCGACCCCGGCGGGAAGATTCGGGGCGATGCCAGCGACGACGAGTGCGGCGGCGGAATTGAGCAGCACCATGTCGAGCTTCGGCCCGCGCTCGGTGCCGTCGAGAATCGCGAGCAGGATGCGCGCATTCTCAGCGCGGTCACCGCCGACGAGCGCAGCAGACTCGCAGCGACGCAGACCGACGGCCTCGGGTGTGACGGTGAATGCGGAGACTTCCCCGCCTTTCACCGCACGCACATCGCTCGTGCCGGTGAGTGCGAGCTCGTCCGTGCCGTCACCATGCACGGCCCACGCGCAGCGCCGGCCGAGGATGCGCAGCGCCTCGGCGTATTTGGGCAGCACGGCGGAACTGAATAGTCCGACGAGCTGGTGCAGCGGGCGCGCGGGGTTCAGCAGCGGACCGAGCAGGTTGAAAATCGTCGGAATGCCCTCGGCGGCCAGCTCGCGGCGCACGGGGCCGATGGCCTTGAACGCCGGATGCCACGCGGGCGCGAAGACAAATGCGACGCCGTTCCTCTCGATGCACTCGCCGAGGCGGATGGGATCGAGCTCCAGCTTCACGCCGAGTTCCTCAAGCACGTCCGCAGCGCCGGTCTTGGAGGTGATGGAGCGGTTGCCGTGCTTCACGACGCACGCGCCGGCAGCCGCGGCGACGAACATCACCGCTGTGGACACATTGAAATAGCCGCGCTGGTCGCCGCCGGTGCCGCACACGTCGAGCATCGGACCCAGCAGGCTCGCGGCGTCGAGCTGCGGATCCACCGCGTGCGAGAGCAGGGCCTCGGCAAATGCGGCGATTTCGCCCGCGGTCTCACCCTTCGCGCGGAGAGCCTTGAGGAACTCCTTCTTCTCCGCTGGCGCAACCTGCTCCGACACAAGCAGCGCAACCGCCTCGCGCGACTGCGCGGCCGTGAGTTCGCCTCCTTTGCGGAGCTGTGCCGTGAGTGAATCCATCGTGCGCGTTTGTCCTCTCTCGCCGCCGCGCTAGCGCCGGTGCGTGGCCCAGATGATGCCGCCGATGATCGCGAGGATCGCGAGCACGAGCAGGATGATTTTGATGGGGCTCTTCGGGTAGCGCCCCGAGATGGCGCCGGTGTAGCCGTTGATCACGACTTGAAAATTCCGGCTGCCATATGTGTAGGCGAGCAGCCACACGGGCACGAGGATGTGCTTGAAGGTCTGCCCGGAGAAATCCGCGCTCACGTCGAGATCCTTGTGCGTGTCGCCGGGAACCTGCTGCGCGCAGAGCCGGCGCGTCTTTTCCTCCATGATCTGCTGCGCGTGCTGCGCGGCCGCGATGAGGTCGATCTGATACTGCTCGACTACCCAGCCGCTGAGAAAACCGGGATCATAGGGCTTCAGCTCCGTGGTCGTGGGGAACGGCTCCACGCGGCGCAGGAGCGACACATCCACACCCTTCGTCGCGGGCACGAGTTCGTCGTCGAAGAAATGATCCAGATGGCCGCTCGACGGATACCAGCGGATCTTCCGCACGCTGCGCGACTGCTGTTTCCCCTCGGAGTCCGTGTAGTATTCGGTCTCGTTGTAGTAGTTGCCGGACATCGCGGTCCAGTCGGCGCTCACCTGCGCGTCGAATGTCCAATACGGGATGTAGATGCCGTGCACCGTGTCCGTGAGCGCGCGTGTGCCGAGGTTGTTCGGCGCGAACCACCGAGCGCCATACCACTGGCGGATGGCCTCGCGGATCTGGGTCTCCGGCAGCTTGAACTCCAGCAGGCTCGCCGGCCGGATGGGGCGCGCCTGATCCTCGACCGGGATGATCGCCGCGGAGCCGCAGAAGTCGCACCGCTGCGCAGCGCGGCTCGGGTCAAAGACGGTGATCGCCTGGCAGCTCTGGCACTTCACGGACTTCCTCTCCGTCGCCCAGCCGCGGTCGTCGGGGCCGAGCGCGCGCAGCGCCTCGGCGAGATCCTGCTCATCGATGTTGCCGGCAGCGTCCATCTTCGCCGGCGACACCGTGCCGCAATACCCGCACACCAGCGCCTGCTTGCCAGGGTTCCACTGCGCCTCCGCGCCGCAGCTCGGACAGCTGAATTTGCTCTTCGCTTTGATCTCGTCGCTCATGGTTTTGAAAATCGAAAGCCGGTTTCGTTGATGGCGTCCACCACGCGTTTGCGCGCCGTCGCCATGAAGGTGACGCTTTTCTCGATGCCGACAAACCGCCGCCCGAGCCGAGCCGCGGCGACGCCCGTCGTGCCGCTGCCGAGGAACGGATCGAGAACGAGATCGCCGAGCTTGGTCGAGGCAAGCAGGCAGCGCTCGATCAGATTGAGCGGCTTCTGCGTCGGATGGCGGCCGTGGCGCTTCTCAGTGCCGGAGGGCGCGCTCATGCGCCACACGGATTTCATCTGCCGCCCGCCATTCGCCTCGCGCATCGCGGAGTAGTTGAACGTATATCGGCTGCGGTCGCTCTTCGCAGCCCAGAGGATCGTCTCGGTCGAGTGCGTGAAGCATCGGCAGGCGAGATTCGGCGGCGGATTCGGCTTCTCCCATGTGATGTCATTCAGCAGCCGGAAGCCGAGCTGCTGCAGCGCGTAGCCGACGCTGAAGATCACATGCTGCGTGCCGCTGATCCACATCGTGCCGTCCGGCTTCAGCGCGCGCTGGCAGCGTGAGAGCCACGCGTGGTTGAACTCATGGTTGCTCTCCGCGCCGCGCGACTTGTCCCACCCACCCTTGTTCACCCTCACCATGCGGCCCGACTTGCACGTCACGCCGCCGTTGCTGAGAAAATACGGCGGGTCCGCAAAGATCGCGTCGAACACCCCGTCCGGATGCCGCGCGTTGACCGCATCGAGCACCGCGAGGCAGTCGCCCTCGCAGAGGAATATTCCCTCGCGCGCGTCCTCAAGCGCGAGCCGACCAACCTCCGCGAGCATGGAGGAATCAAACCCCTCTCCGGTATCGGCGGGCGCTCCCGTTTTCGCTGCGGCGGGCACTGTGGCGGAAGCCATGCAGCGTCGCTGCGCTTATTTCGAGAGGAAGTCGTTCAGCGCCACTTTCGTGATGCGCCATGCGGAGCCGATCTTCTTGCCCTTCAGATCGCCCGCGTCGAGCGAGGCAAGCACGTCGGCCTCGGTCACGCCGAGCTGCTCCGCGACCTGCGCGGGCGTGAGAAGCTCGGGCACCGCCGGGGCGGCCGCGACCGGGGCTGCGGCTGGAGCAGTGGCTCCCGGTCCCGGGATGCCCGGAGTGCCCTGGCTGCCGGCGATGCCGCCGGGCTGGTTCATCATCTGGTTTGCCATCGCGAAGCCCATCGCGAGCTCCGCCGCCGAGCCGCCCACACCGGGGCCTCCACCCTTGCCCATGCCCTCGGCCATCTGGAATTTCACGTAGTCGTTCAGGTTGCCGACCGCCGCCATCGAGCTGCGCTTGTCGATCGCCTGCTCCACTTCCGGCGGGACGCTCACGTTCTCGAGGATGAAGCTGGAAAATTCGAGGCCGTATTTCGGGACCGTCGCGGCGTTCAGCACCGGGAGGATCGCGTCGCCCACCTCGCTGTAGCGCGCGGCCACATCGAGCACGGGAATCTTCGCCTTCGCGAGCGCCTCGCTGAAGAGCGACACGATGCGCGACCGCATGGTGTCGGCAAACTCGTCGAGGCGGAAGTGATGGTCGCTGCCCGCGACTTCCTTGAGGAACACCTTCGGGTCCACGATGTGGAAATCGAACGTGCCGAACGCGCGCACGCGGACGATTCCAAAATCGTTGTCGCGCATCATGATCGGGTTGCTCGTCCCCCACTTGTTCCCGGTGAAGAGGCGCGTATTGAGATAATAGACGTCCGCCTTGAACGGCGAACTGAACCCGTATTTCCACCCCGCGATGCGGCTGAGCACCGGGATGTTGTCGGTCTTCAGCGTGTGCTTGCCGGGGCCGAAGGTGTCGGCGAACTGGCCGAGATACATGAACTGCACCTGCTGCGACTCGCGGACGATGAGCTGCGCGCCGTTCTTGATTTCCTTGTCGTCGTCCGGCCAGCGGAAGCTCAGCGTGTCGCGTGAATCGTCGGTCCACTCGATGATTTCGAGCACCTGCCCTTTGATGAAGTCCATGAGTCCCATGTTGCGTTTCCTTTCTTGTGGTGTGGTTGTGGAGGTGGAGGTTCGGCCGCGAGAGTAGGCTCCCGCGGGGAGCATTCAAACGGAAAGTGGTGCCGAGTCAGCGCGCGGCCCGCACGTCGAAGCACGCGAGCGTGCCGTGATAGCGGAGATACATGCGGCCCTGGTGGATGACGGGATGCGCCCATGCATCGCGACGCGCGGCTTCGGCAAAACGGAAGCGCCCATGCACCGTGAACGACTTCCCGCCAGCCTCCAGCAGCGCCACGTGGCCGTCCTCGCACAGCGCGTGGATGCGCCCGTCCGCGACCAGCGGCGCGCCTTTCACAAAGTCCGCGCTGTCGTAGAGCAGCTCGCCGGTGCCGGGGTCGAGCGCGGCCCACGCATTGCGCGCGCGGTAGAAGCAGCCGACGAGCTTCCCGCCGAACGGGACGACGCAACCCTGCAGCGTGTCGAGCTTTGTGCTCCATCCGTCGCCCGCGCCAAACTTGCCGCCGGCCTCGGGCGGCGCTTCGAGCGGGAAGAACCGTCCGCCTTTTCCCAGCGGCGCGCTCATGAAAATGCCGCCGCGCGAAAGCACGGGCATCATCGAGATGACCTTGTAGGTCGTGGGAAAACGGCGCGTCCACTGCAGCGCGCCGGTGTCGGCGTCCGCGCAGTAGAGGTGCTGTGCCGAGCTGCCGACGAGCAGGCGGCGCGAACCCGCGCGGAGGAGAATCGGCGAGACGTAGCCCGCGGTGTCCGGCGAACCGTCACCCTCAGTGTCCGGCAGAGGCGCGCTTTTCCAAATCACCTCCCCGGTGTCGCTGTCGAGCGCGGCGAGCAGCGCCTCACTCCCGCCCGCGGTGACGAACACCGTGCGACCGTCCACGAGGAGATTCTCGCTGATGCCCCACGTGATGTTCTTTCCGCGGAAACGCTCCAGCACATCCACCGCCCAGCGCTCGCGCCCGCTGTCGGCGTCGAGGCACGCGACGCGTCCGTGCGCGTTCACGTGGAAAAGCCGCCCGGCGCTGAACGTCACCGACGCGCGTGATCCCGGAAACTCGCGCTTCCACGCCGCACCGTTTTTCGCGGACCAAAGGACGCGCCCTCCGAGGTCGAGCGCGAAGACACGAAGTTCGTCGCCGACATCGCCGGTGAGGTAGATGCGGTCGCGAACGATGACAGGCGAAGAGTAGCCCTGGCCGAGGTTCTCAGCGGACCACAGCCGCGCCGGCCCGCCTTCCGGCCACGACTGAAGCAGCCCGCGCTCGTCGCTCACGCCGTCGCGTCGCGGCCCGCGGAACTGCGGCCAGCCCGGCTCCGGCGATGCGACGAGCTGCACGTCCGCTTCCGCGAGCGGCGCAGCGTAAGCGTCCCGCTCTGCGAGCGCAAAACCGACGACCGCGGCTGTAACCGAATGCGCGACCACACGACGTGCGACACGGACGAAGAATGAGCGAGGGGCGGTCATGCGCGGGATGTTATGAAGCAACGACGCGACGTAAAGGCGGAGTCGGTTCCGCGCAGCCGTGAAAAAATCCCGCACGTGGCGGCAATGCCCGGGGCCGCGCCGCGGTTGAACGTGTTGCATGTGCCCCATGAATTCGCTCCTCCGCCGCGCGGCAAAAACCCTCGCGTGCCTCGCCGCCGTCCTTTTCTGCGCAAGCCTGCCGGCGCATTCCGCCGATGACACCCTGTTGCCTGTCGGCGTCGCGAAGGTGGACATCACTCCCGAGTATCCGATCCGGCTCAGCGGCTACGGCAGCCGCCGCGCGGAGTCCGAGGGCGTGGGACAGCGCATCTGGGCAAAGGCGCTCGCCATCGGCGGTGACGACGCGGCGGTGCTCGTGACCGTGGACAACTGCGGCGTGCCCGCCTCGATGCGCGACGAGGTCATCGCGCGGCTCGCGAAGAAGACGAAGCTCGCGCCCGAGCGCTTCGCGCTCTGCTTCTCGCACACGCACTGCGCGCCGTGCCTCAGCGGCGCGCTGCCGAACATCTTCAGCACCGACATCCCGCCAGAGCACCAGGAGCGCATCGACCGCTACTCGCGCGAGCTCACGGACAAAATCGAGCAGGCCGCGCTCGCCGCGCTCGCGGACCGGAAACCCGCACGCCTCTCGTGGGCGCAGGGCCGCGTGGAGTTTGCGCGCAACCGCCGCGCAGGATGGGGCGGCCCGGTGGACTGGGCGCTGCCCGTGCTCGCCGTCACTTCGCCGGATGGAAAGCTGCGCGCCGTCTTCACGAGCTACGCGTGTCACGCGACGACGCTGCAATACAACTTAATCAACGGCGACTGGCCCGGCTACGCGATGGAGGCCATTGAGCGCGATCATCCCGGCGCCATCGCGCTCGTCGCGCTCGGCTGCGGCGCGGATGCAAATCCGCACCCGCGCGGCACGGTGGATCTCGCGAAGCAGCACGGCGAATCCGTCGGCGCGGAAGTCACGCGCGTGCTCGCGAGGACCACGCCCATTCACTCGGCGCCCGAGTGCCGCGCGAAGCAGATCGATCTGCCCTTCGATCCCCTCCCCACCCGCGAGGGCTGGCTCGCGCTCGCGCAGTCAAAGACCGCGAGCATCGCCTACCACGCGCGGCGAAACCTCGCGCGCCTCGACCGCGGCGAGAAACTGCCGACGGGCACACCGTATCTCGTGCAGACGTGGAGCTTCGGCAGCGACCTCGCGATGGTCTTCCTGCCCGGCGAGGTCGTCGTGGACTACGGCCTGCGCCTGAAGACCGAGTGCGACGCCGCGCGCCTCTGGGTGAACGGCTACTCGAACGACGCGACCTGCTACATCCCCTCGCGCCGTGTGCTCGCCGAGGGCGGCTACGAGGGCGCGGGCGCGATGGTCTATTACGACCGCCCGACGAAATTCGCGCCGGGGGTCGAGGACCGCATCATCAGCACGGCGCGTGAGCTTTTGCCGAAGGAGTTCGACGCGAAGACCAGCGCCGCGCTTCCGCCGCCAAAGTCGCCGTCGGACTCGTGGGCTGCGATCCAAGTGAAGGACGGCCTCGCCGTGAGCCTCGCCGCCGCGGAGCCGCTCGTGGAGAGCCCCGTCGCGATCGACTGGGGCGCGGACGGCCGCCTGTGGGTCGCCGAGATGCGCGACTACCCGAACGGCATGGACGGCAAGTTCAAGCCCGGCGGCGTGGTCAAGGTGCTCGAGGACACCGACAACGACGGCCGCTACGACAAGGCCACCGTCTTCCTCGAAGACCTGCCATTTCCCACGGCCGTCATGGCGTGGGGCAAAGGCGTGCTCATCTGCGCGGCGCCGGACATCATCTATGCCGAGGACACCAGCGGCGGCGGACGCGCGACGGTGGTGAAGAAGCTCTTCACCGGCTTCGCAACCGACAACTACCAGGCGCGCGTGAACGGCCTCGCGCTCGGGCTCGACAACTGGATCCACGGCGCGAACGGCCTGCTCGGCGGCGCGATTCAAAGCTCCGCAGGCGGCGCGGCGGTGGACATCCGCGGGCGCGACTTCCGCATGCGGCCCGACACCGGCGCGTTCGAGACCGTGAGCGGCGTCACGCAGCAGGGCCGCGCGCGCGACGACTGGGGCGACTGGTTCGGCTGCAGCAACAGCCGCCTCGCATTCCACTTCCCGCTGCCCGAGCGATACCTGCGACGCAACCCGCACGTGCCCGCGCCCGCCGCGCAGTCGCACATTCCCGCGGACGCCGAGCCGAACCTCCTCCACCCCGCGAGCCGCACGCTCGAGCGCTTCAACAGCCCCGGCTCTGCAAACCAGACCACCTCCGCGTGCGGCCTCGGCATCTACCGCGACAATCTGATCGCCGATGCCGCGGGCGACATCTTCACATGCGAGCCCGTGCACAATCTCGTCCACCGGCTGAAGCTCACGCCGCGCAGCGCGACGTTCGATGCGAAGCGCGCGGCCGACGAGCAGGCCGGCGAGTTCCTCGCATCCACGGACAACTGGTTCCGCCCCGTGCAGGCGCGCACCGGGCCGGACGGCGCATTGTGGGTCGTGGACATGTATCGCGGCGTCATCGAGCACCCGCGCTGGATTCCCGGCGACACACTCGCGAAGCTCGACGTCCGCGCCGGCGCGGAGAAGGGCCGCATCTACCGCGTCTATCCCGCGAACTCCAAGCCGCGGCCCATCCAAAACTTCACCAAGCTCGACACGCCGCAGCTCGTCGCCGCGCTCGACACACCGAACGGCACCGTGCGCGACCTCGTGCAGGCGGAGCTGCTTCATCGCGGCGACAAGACCGCCGCTGCCGCGCTCGCCGCCCTCGCCGAGTTTGGCAAGCAGCCCGCCGCGCGCCTCCAGGCGCTCTGCGCGCTCGACGGACTCCGCGTGCTCACTCCCGAAGTGGTCCGCCGCGCGCTCACCGACGCGCACCCCGCCGTCCGCCGCCACGCGATCCGCCTCAGCGAGCCGAACCTCACCGCGTGCACCGCGCTCGCGAACGACCCCGACTTCACCGTGCGCTACCAGCTCGCGCTCAGCCTCGGCGAATGGGACGACCCGCGCGCGGCCGTCGCACTCGGCACCGTCGCGAAGACCGCACCCGCCGACCCCTGGATGCGCGCCGCCGTGCTCAGCTCCGCAGTCCGCCATCCGCTCGATGTCCTCGCCGTGCTCGGCGACGCACCGGGCCGCGGCGAACTCGTCGGCGGCCTCATCGCCACCGCCGCCGCGACTGCCGAGGACCTCTCCCCGCTCGTGAAAGTCCTCACCGCCGCGCAGGGCGCGAAGCCCGAGGGCTGGCAAATCTCCGGCCTGCTGCACCTGCAGGACGCGCTCGACCGGCGCAAGGCCCCCGTCACCTCCCTCCGCGGCGCGGACACGCTCCGCCCGCTCTACGACGCCGCGCACCAGTTCGCCGCCGACAGCACCGACACCACCGCGCAGCTCGCCGGCATCCGCCTTTTCGCCCGCGGCCTCAATGACCCCGCGAAGGACCTCCCGCTGCTCGCCCGCTTCATCGCGCCCGACGCCGACGCCGCCGTGCAGAAGGCCGCACTCGACACACTCACCCGCAGCCGCAGCGCGGAAGTGCCCGGCATCCTCCTCGCCGCATGGGCACAGCACGGCCCCGCCATGCGCGCCTCCATCATCAATGCCCTCCTCGCCCGCGACGAGTGGACGCTCGCCCTCCTCTCCGCCGTGGAGAAAGGCGGCGTCGGCCCTGCCGACATCCCCGCAGCGAGCCGCGAGCGCCTCACCGCCCACGCCAGCGCCGACATCCGCGCACGCGCCGCGAAGCTTCTCCCCGCCTCGCGCTCGGCCGACCGCGCCGCAGTCGTCGCGAAATACAAAGTCGTCGAGACCCTCCGCGGCGATGGCGCGAAAGGCGCCGCCGTCTTCAAAGCCATCTGCTCCACCTGCCACGCCTACCTCGGCCAGGGCAGCGAAGTCGGCCCCAGCGTCGGCACCTACCGCACCAAGGCCGTGCAGGATTTCCTCGTCGCCATCCTCGACCCCAACGCTGTCGTCGAGCCCCGCTTCACCGCCTACACCGTGCAGTTGAAGGACGGCCGCACCCTGCTCGGCGTCATCAGCAGCGAGACCTCCACCTCCCTCGTCCTCAGCCAGCCCGGCGGCACCCGCGAGACCATCCTCCGCTCCGACATCCAGTCCCTCCACGGCACCCCGCAGTCCCTCATGCCCGAAGGCCTCGAACAAGCCATCCCCCCGCAGGACATGGCCGACCTCATCGCATTTTTGAAAGGCGGCGGCTAGGGAGCCGTGATGACCATGTGGAATCCGGTGAACTGATACCGGCGCAGGATCTCCGCGAGCGGGAGTCGCTCCTCGCCTCGGAGCGGGTCGGCGAATGTGATCTGGCCTCCGCGGAATTCGAGCACGGCGATGAAGTGCCCCGCACCGCCGAGTCGCACACCGACGAGCGCGGGCAGCCCGGCTTCGGGAGAAAACGTGTCACGGAAATCGAAGCGGACCGACAGCCCCCGCGCGCGGGCATAGCGAGCGAGATACCATGCCTCGGTCCCTCCCTCGTAGCTGAATGCCTCCCGCGCGATCTTCCTCTCATCCCCGGAGCGCCCGAGCCGCCGGAGGATCGTCGCCACGCTCGCCGGCCCGCAGGTGGATGCCGTGCTCTGCAGGCACATGTCGCCCGCCGTCCTCTCCTGAAAAACACTGTCCGGCAGCGGCCCGATGAGCGGCTTGATGTAAGGCACCGTGGCCAGCGCCATCACCACAAACAGCGGCAGCATCAGCCAGCGCCGCGGCAGCAGCGCGGCCAGCGCCCCGGCCGCACCGCCGAGGAACACCGCCAGAAACTCGGAACCCACCCACGACCGCAGCGAATAAAACCACGCCCATTCCGGCAGCACGTGTAGGTAGTAAGCCGCAAACAGCAGCGACGGCACCGACAACAGCGCCAATCCCGCAAGCCACACGATGCATGCCTTCACCGGAAGCACTCGAAGCCGTGCGTGCGTGATCGCAAACGCGACAAGACTCAGCGCGATGGCAAGGGCGCCGAGGAGGTTCAAAGACGACGCCTCCCTCTCAGCCTAGCCGTCATGGCCATTCCCGCGCTTCTCATGGAGGCAATGATGCACCAGCCATGCCGTAAAACCACGGACGCTCCCGCTGGAATGGGACTCTGGGTTTCCCATCACGCATCATCGCATAGCCGATCCTATAAAGGACGTCGTGGTGACTCTCCGCGTAGATTTTCGGGCCGCGGCGATCCGAAGTGCCAATCATTCCGGCGACCATGGGAGCGACTGCATAAATCAAAATCACTCCAGCAGTCACAGCGAGCAGTCTCTTGGAGCGAGCAGTCATGCGCACGGCAGACTAGCGGGCGGCCGCGGCAAGGGCGAGCGGGAAGTGGCGTGCGGGGCGGCGTTTTCCGAATGGGTTTTCCCCAGATGCGATCGGGGGCGTTCCTTCCATGACTGGATTGGGCGCGGAAGCTCGGGTGGATGGGGCTTAGTGGACTGCCGATGCGGTATTCCCGCACACCGATGCGACGACCTTTGCAGACAATGGCGTTGCTCATTTCGGAAATGGAATGGATGCATGCGGAAATGCGATTTCGTTTTCAATTTCCGCCCAGCTTTTGATTGGAAATGGAATTTCTGTTGGGGAAAATCCTGTTTCAATGGGACAAAACGTCATTCCTTTTGCTGAAAACGCTATTTCCACCAGTGAGTATGTCATTCCCTCGATTCAAAGCGGCATTTTGTTTGTTCAATTCGTCATTTATTCGATTCAAAATGCCATTTTTTCGATAGAATATATCATATACTCCATTCAAAATATCATTTATTGAATCGGAAAAATGATATTTTGAATCGAATAAATCATATAATTTGTCGAATGTGGGGCATTTTCGATTGAATAAATCATTTTTTGAATCGAAGAAATGATTTATTCGATTCAAGAAATCATATTTTCAGTCGAGGAAATGGCATTTTGAATCGAATAAATGACGGATGGAGTAGAATATATGGCATCTGCAGGGGAGGGAATGGCGTTCATGATAAAGAGAATGCCGTTTGCTGTGATGGAAATGGCATTTTCAATCATCGAAATGCCGGCCTTTGTCATTGAAATGCCATTTTCGCCTAAAACTGCGCCATTGGCTTCCACGAAAATGGCATTGGCTTCTGGATGGGGCGCGTTTGCTGGTGAAGAAATGGCTGCGACTCAAGGAAATTCGCCGATGCCGGATGCGGAAACGGCGGGCCTTGCCGAGGTTGGGGCTTCGGCGATGCAGGGAACGGCAGTTCCAGCAGAGGATGCGGGACTTCAGTGTCCCGGAATGCCTTCCCCCACTGCAACCGGGCGCGCCGCATCCGGAGGTGGCGCGGGCTCCATCGCCGCCGATGCGGACTTTGCTCTGCTAGGCTCGCCGATAGGTGCTGCCGCCGCGTCCGCGGTTGGTCTCGGCGATGAGGAGTTCGCCTTTCTTCACCAGGCCCTTGAGGACCGCGCGGATGTCGGTCTCGGGGTAGGAGCCGAGGCGCTCGCGGATCATGACTTCCTTGATTTGATCCATTCCGAAGACGCCTTCCATGAGGACGACGGCCTTTGGCACCATCTCAGCGGCGCTCGGGCGCGGCACATAGTGGAAGACGGGCGCGGCGGGCTGTGCGGGAGAGGGTGCGGTGGAGGGAGCGGCGGATGCGGGGACCACGACCGGAACCGGGGCTGTGACTGCGGGTGCAGGTGCCGAGGGTGCGGCGGGAGCCTGGCCTTTCTGGGAAGCTAGGAGTGCGCGTGTGCGGCGGACGGCGTCGAGGTCGGCCTGGAGCTGGGCTTCGAGTCGGGCGAGTGCGTCGGCGGAGAGGTCAACGAGGGGCATGGGTGGATGATTCCAGACGGAGGGGCGGCGTCAAAAGGGAAGTTGCCGCGCATTTGAAACTACGAAGGGCGCGAAGGACACGAAGGTGCGTCCGCGCCAGTGAATATCATTCCTTGGGTGTTCCCCGCGTTCTTAGTGCCCTTCGTGCCCTTCGTAGTGAAATCTACAAAACTACGCTCAGTCCTTCCAGAAGAGCGACTCGCGGGGGGCGGTGTAGCGGACTTCCATCTGCGGGGTCTCGATGAGGGCGCCCTCGCGGTGGAGGGACTGGACGGCGGCGATGAGCATGCCGGAGGTGAGGAGGGTGCGCTCGACGGGATAAGGCGCGCGGTTTTCGAGGACCATGGTCTCGATGTGGTGCGCGAGGGGATTGAAGAAATCAGCGGTGGTGGCGACGCCGCCGGGCATGGGGAGGAACATCTGGCAGGAGGTGATTTCGCCGGTGTCTGCGTGGAGGCCGGCGTAGGTGAAGTCCTGCACGCCGAGCATGAAGAGCGTGGTGCGGAAGCCGTCGCGGTGCTCGATGAAGTAGGCGAAGCCGGCGGGGAAATTGCGGCGCGCCCATTCGAAGCTGACGGGGTCGGTCTCGTAGCCGTCCTCGACGGGGAGATGGTGGCTGCGGCAGAGGGCGGCGAGGAGGAGCCGCCGGGTGCGCTCGCGCGTGGCGACAAGGTCCCACATTTTCTCCCCGCGCAGGGCCTGCACGCTTTTGATGCCGACTTCCCCACCCCGCCGTCGCTCGGACATGCACTGCGCGGTCTCGAGCCCGTGAAAGTCGTAGCTGTCCACGCCGCCGTAGCCGACGGCGACGCTCTCGGCGAGGGGCGTGCCCCACGGGAGGTCCACGGCGGGGAGGCGGCGCGTGACGGGGAGCGAGGAGCCGGCGAGGAATGGGAAGCCGAGGCGCTTCGAGTGGGCGACCATGGCGGTGCATTTGTCCCAGTCGGTGGAGAGGTGCTTGTCGTTGAAGACGGGGACGCTGCGGCCGCTGGCCTCGAAGACTTTCACGACCTGCTGGAGGAATTCGTGGCGCGGGTAGAGCGTCTGGCCGAGTTCGTTTTTCGGATAGTCGCCGTGCTCGCCGATGATGACGACGCCATCCACGGCGAGCTTGCCGGTGCCGAGCGTGAGGGCGTCGGCGATGGTGGGGAAAATCGGGATGCCGTATTTTTTCGCGCGGGCGCGGGCGAGGTCCTTGTCGGGGAACTGGTCGATGTAGAGCGCGGCGAGGTCGGTGCGGGGCTTCTGCCACTGCCCGGCCCACGTGTAGCCGAGCGCGAGGCGGTCGAGGAAATGCTGGGTGTGCGAGTGCTTGCCGCAGACGGTGCCGATGAGGGCGATCTTTTTCCGCGGTGCAGCGGGCGCGGCGCTGGCGACGGATGCGGCGGCAGCGGCGGAGGCGAGGAGGAAATTGCGGCGGGTCCAGTGCGGGGAAGTCATGCGGAGGAACGACC